>CP070732.1:0-37349 GCA_020347565.1 Methanobacteriota archaeon
AGTTGGGTCCAAGTGATGATGCCTCACCCTGGGGCGTTAGAACTTGGGTTCAGCAAGGGGGGTTAAGTCGTAACAAGGTATCTGTAGGGGAACCTGCAGATGGATCACCTCCTACGCAACACGGAGGGGCACTACCCCTCCAACACATTGCGATCTGCCATCGAACGACCATCGTTTTTTCCTTGTCAGGCGGAGCAGCGGATGCGCCGGCCGTGTTTGAAGCATAAAGAGGCCGTCGGCCGCAATCGAAACGAAAGAATGAATGGGAAAGGGTTTTCACGGTCGTACTCGCGTCCCGACTTCACGGGACCAGCGTCACCGTCTGCGACACCGAAGTGCTCATGCCGTCGTTGTCCGTCACCGTCAACGTGATCGTCACGTCGAACGGCTCCGGCCCGCCCAAGAGTATCACATCGATGAAGTCATACGGAGCGGCCGTCACATATCCGGTCGCGGACCCGGCCAGCGCGTCCTTGACTGCCTCGACGACTATCTCATCGCCGACCTCCCAGGCCACGCCCATGTTGGCCAGGTCGTACTGGTAGAATCCCCCACCATCGGACTGCGTAACACCAGACAGCCCGAGCCTCACGTTGGTGACGGTCACCGTGCAGTAAGGCAGCTCGGTCATGCTCGCGTCGCGCGTGTACCCGACTATCGGGTGCGGCAGCGGCGGAGCACCGAGCGTCGGGCTCGAGTCTGCGGATGCCAGCGGCGCCGGCGGCACATACGTGTGCGTCGCCGTCATGCCCGTTCCGGTCGATCCGTCGCCGAAGTCCCAGTCGTAGTCCACGATCGTCCCGTCGGGGTCGTACGACGCGGACGCGTCGACCGATACCGTCAGGCCATCCACCGATACGGTGAACGACGCCACCGGCGGCTCCGGCACGGTCGGCGTGAAGACATCCGTGACCGTGCACGTCGTGCCCAGCGCCCCGTTCGGGGTCGCCGTTATCGAGTACGTGTGCCCGACCACCATGTCGACTGGCACGGTGTCTACCCAGCCCTCGGGGTACACCATCCACCGGTACATCTCACGGTCGATCAGCATGTCGCCCGTGTCCATGTCCATCACATCGATGATGATCCATCTCATCCCGCCGTTCACGATGTGTCCATACCATGTGCCGTCCACTGTAGGCGCGATCTCCCAGGTCTCAGCGCACGTCGAAGGCGGCCCGTTCTCATCCTTGACTATCGTATGGACGGTGCCGTCCTCGGACATGGCCAACGGCGCGGCGGCTATCAGCACGAAAGCCGAGAACATCAGCATCGCCCCTGCTGTCTTTCTCCTTCTCATGTTCTGTTCTCCCCCTTGTATATCATCACATGCTTGGAAACGAGTTTGGAAGGGGTTTGTAGGTGTTTTGCGAAAGCTACGCCTCCGCGTCTCCAGCCTCCTCTGCCTGTCTTGTCCTCGCTCGGCTCCATGCAGGCCCTACGGTTCATAGGCAAACACACCAGTGATTTCGACATACAGCCACAGCCCGTCTCCGGGGCTCAGCTGGAAGTCGCCTATGCCGAGCTCAACGAGGTAGTTGCTGTAGGTCTGCGAGGCGGCGTTCCACCGGGACACCATGGTGAGCTGGTCGATGGTGTACATGAGTTCGATGTCGCTGGCCCACAGGGTCGTCTGCAGCGATGCGAGGCCTACCTGCACCCATCCGCCTCCGGACGGAACGGTGATAGGCCTGATCTGCATCTCAAGCGGATCCGGCTCGTGCCCGCGGAGTTCGACCAGTTTCGCGGAGCCCGAATATATCCAGTAGCTCCAGCTCGGCTCGATGTCGAAGTCGGAGGCGAACCCGGAGATACCCACGATGTAGTTCTTGTCGTACGTCTGGGTCGCCGGGTCCCATCTGGACAGCATGTCACCGAACGACAGTCCAAGGTTGCTCGCATTGTAACCGTGGTTCACCAGCGGGATGGACACGAGGTTCCATCCTGCTTCGAGGTCCAAATCGTATGGCACTCCAACGTATACGATGGCAGCGGCGGAGATCACGTGGCCGTGGGCATCGTCGACCGTCACGGTGTAGACGTACTCGCCGAAGTCCGTGTAGGTGTGGCTCACCGGATTGCCGACGACCGTCGACGTTCCGTCGCCGAAGTCCCAAGTGTAGGTCAGGACATCCGTCATGTCCGGATCGAAGGCATCGCCCAAGAAGTCGAGCAGCTCGCCCTCCAAGGCATCGTAGTCCACAGGGTCCGTCACGAATTCCGGCGCGCTGTTCGCTGTCACATCCACGGGTATCGTAGTGGTCGTCACATTGTCCGTGCCGTCGTCCACGTAGACCGACACCGTCTTCCAGCCCGAGGTGGCGTAGGTCGTATCGAACTCGAACGTCACGAGGGCGTTGGGCTGAGTCGTAGGCCCGTCGAACACGACGCACGTCCCGTCTCCGAGCCAGAACGTGAACCTCAGGGAGTCGCCGTCGCCATCCTTTGCGGATGCGCTTATGGTGATCGGCTGACCGGTATAGGGTGTCACGTCCGAAACATCGAATCCCTCTATGGTCGGGAGCTTGTTCTCGCCCCCGATCACATAGACATACCCTGTGTCGGACACGTTGTGGCCAGGCAGGTTGCTGAGGTCGTCCGCATACACCGTCAATAAGTAGGTCTCCTTGTGGTCGTACGAGTGTGTGGTCGACGGCGTGGTCGTCACGCTCACGCTGCCGTCACCCCAGGCCCAGGTATACCTCAGGGTATCTCCAGCATCTGGGTCGTTGGCAGTCACGGTGTATGTCTGCTCCGTCTTCCACTCTATGTCCGTGTAGTCCGGAACGCTGATCGTCGGCGGGCCGTTGGGTGTGACCGCGATGCCTTTCGAGTCGGTCGCCGGCCTCTCGCCGTAGCCGTAGCGGTTGTCGGTCACCGACATGTTCACGGTATACGTGCCTTCGTCCACGTACTGGTGAGTCACGGGATTGCCCATGCCCGTGAAGCCGTCTCCGAACTCCCAGCTGTAGTACAGCAAGTCCCCGTCATCGTCCGTGGCGCTGCCTGTGAACGTCACCACGTCGCCCGTGTCGGGGCTTGCTGGAAGGTAGTCGATGCTAAGGTCGTACGGAGGCGTGTTGGACAGGTCCGTTATCGTCGTCTGAGTCGTCGCCGAGCTGACGAAGAGGTCGTCACCCGTCGTCTCCTTGACAGCCAGCCACACCTCGTAGACGCCGTCCGTCGCATAGGTGTGCGTCGTCGACGGAGACGACAGCCATCCGCTCGAGGTACCGTCGCCGAAGAACCACCTGTAGTTCAAGACCGACTCGTCCGTCGCGCCGGCGGCGAATGTCACAGGGTCTCCGACCGTGCCCGGAGGTACCGTCACGAAGGATATCTCCGGTGCCGTGTTCTTCTTCGGCTCGTCCACGCCATTGGGCGATATCTGCATGTACGTGTACGGGTAGGTCTGGTCGGGCATTAGCACCCACTTGGTATTCCAATCGCCGTACCCAGTCCAATACTTCTCACTGACGGCGTAGAGTTCCTTCCTGTACGCCACCAACTGACAGGCGTGATCCTCGTAGACCATCCGCTGCATCTCGTCCACGATCAGTTGCCTCTCGACAGGATCCATGGTGGTGAGCGACTGGTTGTAGAGGTCGTCGAAGACCGGGCTGCTCCAGTAGAGGTCGCTCCAGGTCCCGATCTCCTGCGTGGTCAGCACGGACAGAACGTCGGTCGACGGGTCGGACAGAGGTGTGAATATCCAGTCCCATATCCACAAGTCGTAGTCCGCCGAATACCAATCCGAGTTCATCTCGCTCGAACTCTTGATCTCCAGGTTCAGCTTGACGCCGCCCTCGGCGGCCCAGGTCTTGAGGACGCTCCCGGCTGTCATCCACTCGTCCTCCGTGTTCAGCGTGGTGAACCTGAACTCCAGAGGCGTGAGGACGCCATCGACATATCCGTACAATGGGCACTGGTCGTCGGGGATGTTCTCTCTCCCCGCGGCGTCGTACTTCCAGCCGTTGTCTATTAGCATCTGCCTCGCACCGTCGGGATCGAAAGGTACGGGGACCTCACCCGGAGCGCTGCCGTAGGTGTAGTGCCACGGGTTTATGTCCGGAATCAGCGAGTCCGCAACCGTCCCAAGGCCCAGTAGCACCTGGGATATGAATCCGGTCTTGTCGACGCACATCGCTATGGCCTCCCTGATCACTGGGTCTAAGAGCAGCTGGCTGTTGTAGCCATTGGTGAATGCGCCGCCGAGTTCAGCTCTCATCTCGTCCGTCATCTGGTTGAGGTTGTACTCGTATACGAAACCAGTACTCTGCGCGAAGCCGATAACGTCTGGCGTCCCTGGAAGATCGTTCACATAAACGGAGGGCGACACTCCCATGAAGCAGTCGATCGTTCCCTGCTTGAGTTCCAGCCAGGCTGTCCCAGCATCGCCCATCTCCTTCAGCTTGAACTCCTCTATGTGCAACTGCCAGCCGCGCTGCTCCTCCTGGAACCACGTCGGGTTCCTGATCAGGGAGTACTCCTCGGTCTCCGAAAGACCGTCCAAGTCATAGTACAGGAATCCAGAGCCAATCGGGAAGCCCCCTTCGGGATCGTTCTCGACGCTGACGTCGCCGGGGTTGCCCTCCGCCAACACGCGCGGCTCCCACCAGTACTGCGGGAAGATGGGGATCGACTGGATCGCGTTGTAGAACGGAGCGTACGGGCCGCTCAGCGTGAGCTCCATCTTGTAGTCGTTGATCTTGGTCATGCTTTCGATCGTGTCGGGGTAGCCGTCGATTTCTCCCGGGAAGTAGAAGTGCAGGTTGCTCTCGTAGTCCTGTATCAGGTTGAAGGTGAATATGACGTCATCGATGGTCACAGGGTGTTCCGTGCTGTATTCATCCGTCCTGTTGATGAAGTACGCGTTGTCCACTATCTCGAAAGTCCATGTCAGACCATCGGGCGACATCTCCCAACTGGTCGCGAGGTCGCCGACAACTTCCGCGTTCTCGTCAAGAGTCAGCAAATAGCTGTAGCACGGGAAGATGACCATCCACTCGTCCGCCATGGTGTACGTGAACGGACTGAGCGTCGATATTGCCAGCTCGACCGTCCCAACTGTGAATATCCTGCTGGGGTCCACCGCCGAAGCGTTCATGACCGGGGGCTCCACATTCCCGTTGGTCACGAGCGAAGGACCAGCGAACATCGCGGCTACCATGGCGAACACAACGAATATAGACATCTTGGTCGTTCGTCCGAATCTCGGTTCTCCTTCACTATCTCTCATTTCGATATCCTCCTTGATACTGTTCTCAGTCAACTGAGATCATACCATCCGGGGACGAATGGCGGCCGCCTGAGTCCAACGCAGGCGACACAGCGCCCACTCCGAATGGCGAGTGTGGAGCGAGGCGCCTCAGGATAGAGTCGTTTATGACAGGCGTTCCTGTCCTCACGGCCTGGGCTCGCAAGTACGAAGACTGCAAGACTCAAATCCTCCCCCTTTTGAGCGAGGAGACAATGTACTCCCCGAATGCTATATAAAGCGTTCGTTGACTGACTGCCATTGATTCGAACCGGAAGTACGAAAATCGTACACGCGCGTGCGCAAAACGACATGAGAATAGTCGTGTCAGTATGTCGTCCGCGAGGGCTGCGGACGGTCCGGACATCAGTCGAAAGGGGGGCTTACGGACGCAGCGGTCGACGGAGACGACGGGGAGAAACTACATTCCTCGGTGAGGGCGCCTCGGGAAGACCTCCGCAGACATCGGGTCGCGTGGAAGCTACCTCTTCCGCAGCTTCGGGTTCATTATGTCGTCCAGCGCATACCCCAGCAGCGAGAACCCGAGCACTATCAGGACGATGCACATTCCAGGCACCATGATCCACCCCGCGAGACCTATAGAGAAGGCGTTCTGGCCCTGGGCGAATGACAGCATCGTTCCCCATGTGACCGTCCCGACGGGTCGCATGCCCAGGAAGCTGAGGGTCGCCTCGGACAGGATGGATATCGCCACGGTCAGGATTGTGTTGGCGAACACGAGTGGGAATGTGTTGGGCAGGACATGTCTTCGTATAATGCCCATGTCGGCAGACCCGATCGCCCTGGCCCGTTCGATGAACTGTCTCTCCCTGATGGATAGGACCTGAGCCCGTACCATCCTGGCAGTGGCAGACCAGCCGGTCAGGCCGATGATGAGTATCAGGCCGGTCAGGTCAATCTTGCCGATCATCGCCGCGACGACTATCATGAGCACTAGCCATGGGATTGACAGGACGATGTCGTTGAGCCTCATTATGACCTCGTCGACCCAACCGCCGACGTAGCCAGAGTACAAGCCCACGATCGCCCCAAGCACCGAGGCGATCACGGCCGCCGCGACGCCGACTATTATGGACGTCGAGGCTCCCAGGAACAGCTCGCTCAGTATGTCAGCGCCGAAGTTGTTGGTGCCCAGCCAATGAGTCGTCCAATGCTGGACGAGATAGATGCACATGCCTGAGAGGATGAGGCCCGCGGTCGTGAGGACTCCCGTCAACTTGGTTGCTCTGACGGCATCCGTGAACGCGGCCGTCCGGCCATCACCTTCCATGGTGGAGAAGGCGAGGACGGACCGCTTGAGCGACCGGGTCAGCAAGAAGGCGCATATCCCGACCAGGATGCCCGCGACGGAGTACGCCAGGAACCTCAAGTCCGAGAAGGCAAACGGCCCCAAATCCGCGAGCAACGTGGCGACATAGGGGACAGGAATCAGGAGAGAGAGGACCATCGAGAGTCTTACATCCTTGTCGATGACGGTCTGCATCAACCCGATCGATAGCAGGGACAGCACGACGACGCCGAGTCCAATGGCATAGGCCCAATGGGGGAAGGCCCCGTCCACGAAGCCCGCCTCTGTGACCAAGCCCCCTGCCAGCAGCGCGCTAGATGCGATCGCCGACGCGGCCGCCAACATCACGGCGAGACGCCTGGTGGTCGAGCTGGTCGGCTTGCGCGCGCACCAGACGGCAATGAGCGATGCTCCCCAGAAGACGAAGAGTGGAAGAACCTTCACCGTGAATAGCATGTAGCCTGGCTCCGGGACGGCATAGTCGTCGATCGTGCGGAAGGTCACATGGTATGTGCCTTCGGGCACGTACACCGAGAGCGAACCGTCATTCCTCACCTCCCCGTTCACCACGATGGTGGATGGTATGCTAGGGGATGTGTGCGCTTCCAGCAGACCGCACGCCTCGAACTCTGCTTCCAGTGTGTACTCGGATCCCGCCAGAAGGAACGGTGTCGTTGAGTTCGGCCATCTCAGAACAACCGCGTTGGGAGTGATATATCCAGGGACGTCGGTGAACTCGATGACGTGCCTGCTTGTCTCGTTCAGTGGTGATATTCTCAATGAGTCCAGGGTCGTCTGGGCAGTCCGGCTCCCATCCACGATTATCGTGGAGGGAACTTCTGGAATCGTGACTATACTGATGGTGCAGTAGGATTCTGGGTCCGGTCCAGGCGCTGACGAGTTGACGGTGTACATGCCATCGACCTCAACGGACTCGCCGGACGTGACATTCACCGTCTGGTTCGCCGGGACGTCGTACCCTTCGACGGCCCCGAAGCTGATGTTGTATGTGCCTGGAGCGACCCAGCTGCTGAGGCTCCCTTCGCCGCTCGGGAGGCCGTCGACGAGGATGGTGCCGGGCAACGACGGCTGGGTGGAGACGTTCAGCACCCCGCACTCGACGAACGTCCCGACGACTTCGGTCACTCTCCCGTAGTTGAGCACCTCGGCTGTAATCGGCTCAGGAGTCAGGTACCCTGGGATGTCGGAGAAAGAGATCCTCTTCTCGCCGATGGTCATCTTGACATCGTCCAGGGAGCCCGTGTTCCTCCAGATGCCATCGACGGAAATCGTCGTCGGAAGCGCAGGCTCCGTCACCACCCTGAGCAGCCCGTACTTGGATATGTCTGGGCCGGGCCAACCGGGCTTCTCGATGAACACGCCCTCGACCTGCACATCGTCGCCCTGTCCGACGTAGACGCTGTGAGTCGGACCCAGGAGGGTCGGGACAGCCAATGCGCCGAAGCGATTGTCGTATTCCCCGATCCAGACATCGTACGGCGCGAGCTGCTGGCCGAAGGCGCCCATGAGGAAGAAGGCAACCAGTATCACAGTCCCCACGGTGCCCATCGGGCTTCTGGCCACCTGCCGGAGTATGTCGTTCATGCGTTTGGAGAAGAGCCGCACCTTCTCTCTCGATACATCGGAGATCAGCTTCCGGGAGGTCTTCCCCCCGGTTTCCTCCGGCCTTGAATCATCAGACATACTTCGCTACCTCCATCAAGAGATCTTGATCCTCGGGTCAAGGTACAGCAGGACAAGATCGGCAAGGAAATTCGCTATGACGACAGCGATCCCGCCTATCACGATTATGAACTGCAGTATCGGAAAGTCCAAACTGTAGATAGCGTCGATCGTTCTCTTGCCAATTCCAGGATAGCCAAATATGACCTCTACCTGGTACGCTCCTCCTATAATGAACGCAACATCCATCGCTATGAGCGCCACCATCGGCGGCATGCCGTTCGGCAGCGCATGTCTCCTCAGCACCTGGTAGTCGCTGAGGCCCTTGGCCCTGGCTGTCATTATGTAGTCTTCCGTCATGACGTCTATTAGCGAACTCCTCATGACGAGCGAGATGCCTGCCAGCGTGCCGAGCGCCAGGGTGATCGACGGCACCACAAGGTACTTCGCAACGCTCAACATGATGGGAAACGTCCATTTGAACTCCGTTCCGTAACGGTCGGTATCGTAGTATCCGCTCGCTGGGAACCTGGGCCACCAGTCGATGCCCAGCGGTTGCGAGCTGAACAGAAGCTGCAATATGATCGCGAACCAGAACACAGGCATTCCGTAGAAGAAGAGCGAGACGGCTATCGACGAAAGGTCGAAGGCGCCGCCCCGCCTGTAGGCGGCGTACGCGCCGATGACCATCCCGAGCAGGATGGTGAACACCGTAGACGCGCCGACTAACAGGAGGGTCCACCGCATATCCAACATGATGATATCCAGCACTTCGCGTTCGTTGGCCATATACGAAGTGCCCCAATCGCCCGTTACGGCGTTCTTCATGTAGATCACGTACTGTTCGAGCACGCTCTCGTTCAGGTGAAACTTGTCGATCAGCTCCCACTTGAGCGAATCGTCGAACTTGGGGTCCCTTGGAATCATGTTCAGAATCGGCTCGCCAGGCATGAGATGGATCAACATGAAGTTGAGGGTCATTATGCCGAGGATCGTAATCACGACATTGATCAGTCTGCGACCGATGATGCGCCTGAAGGAGCGAGCCATCTATCCACCCCCTTCGCCGCCCTCGATGAGCCTCTGAAGCAGCAACTCATCCTTCTTCATCTGTGCCTCCTCAAGCGTCATGCCCTCGTTCTCGAGGCGGACCATTCTGCGCTTGAGGAAGTGCATCCTGATGACAATGATCAGGGGAACAGCGAAGACGGTGCCGAGCGATGTGTAGTCCCACCAATCCCATATGACGACTTTCTCGACGAACGCCTCATCGACGGAGACCCTCACTGTCACATTCTGGGTGTGAAACTCCTGAAAGAATCCTATCTTGTTGTCGCTGAACCACAAAGCTATCTCGTAGCTCCCTGGGTACTGATAAGAGTGAGTGAAGACGCGGGTGGTGTTCCTGCCGTCGTAGTCCGTGAGGTTCAGGTGCAGTGGGGCAGTGCCGTCCCCGAAGTCGACCTTTGCCTCTATCACGTCGTTCTCGCGATCGGATATCACCAGCGTGAATTCTATCTCCTCCCCCGGGATTGCCTTGTCACCGGATTCATAGGAGAAATCGAAGGCGACCAGATTTGGAGGCATGTTGTCCGACGTCGCATTGAGCGTATGCGAGACTGTCGTCTCATGTCCCTCTCGGCCGTCCGTGACGACCACGGTGACGTTGTACAGCCTGGTCTCCGTGACCCTCAGGACCTGGACGAACTCGTACCAGGCGGTTCCTCCAGCGGATACGTTCACCACGGGTTCGGTCGCGTTGTCCAAGTACCAATACGCCGTCAGGTTCTCTCCGTCCGGCTCCCACGCCGAGATCGAAAGACGGACATCAAGGTACCCTATCGTCGAGTTGATTATGATGCTCCCAGGTTCGACGTTGATCGTTGTGACGACGCCTGGCACCTGGTTCTCCGCGACGACGACGGTCACGGTATCGGATTTGTTGTGCGGGAAGACCTGATTGTCCCCGAGCGCGTCGCTCACGTTCATCCGTATCGTGTAGTCGCCGACCTCCTCGAACACATGCGTCACGTTGCACCAAGCGAGAGCGCCGGGCTCTGTCGCGTCCGTGTGCACGACCTCTTCCGTGCCATCGGAGTAGTTGAAGGTCCATGTGAGCGGGTCACCCTCGGGGTCCGTGGCGTTCCCGTAGAATGTCACGGACCTGCCAGGCTCGATCGTGGAGGCCGAGGCCGTCAGGAGAATCGTCGGCGCTCGGTTCGCTGGTACATAGACCTCTATAGTCGCATTCGACGTCACATTGTTGCCAAATACGTCCGAGATCGTGACGTTTAGCTGGTACTCGACGGTGTAATCACCGGTCCCCTGCTCGACCTCCGGGCTCCAGACGTGCGTCTGATTCACATAACGGTCCTCGAAGGAGCCGTCCGTCGTGTTCGTCGCCGTCGCGCCGTCGCCGAACTCCCAGAGTACATCCACAGGGTCGCCGTCCGGGTCCATTACGCTGACGGTCAAGTTGAGGACCTCGTCGACGTCCACATCAGCGTCTTGTGGCGTAGAGATGAACTCCGGCGGGCCGTTGAGCACCACATCCACGCCTATCGTCTGAGACTGGTTGAAAGATCCGTCATTGACGTAAACCCTTACAATGAAGTATGTCATCGAAGGGTCCTCGGGGCGCGTGAAGTTGCCAAGGGAGTTGTACGTGAATTTCTGGACGACGCTTCCGGGGTTACCAGTGACATTCACGGATACTCCGCTATCCGGATTGGGAATGTAGCCCGGGAGGAACATGTCGAAGAATATCGTGAACGTGAGGCTCGTACCTGTGTTGCTCGAAGCGTTTACCCAGAATGTGACCTCCTCGCCGACATACGCCGGGCTCGGCGAAGCGATGAAGGACTGGAAGGTGACTACCTGGGTAGACGCCGGAATACCTTCATCGCTGTTGTCTGAATGGTCCCCGACAAGGCCGAACATCAGGGACGCCGAAGCGCCCACGGTCATCAAGACCGCTGCAAGGATGATTGCCGGCAATCGGTACGCAGATTGGCCGGCTGGCCTCACCATCTTCCGCATACCAGCATCCCCTGATGTGGCGTTCCTATGTGCCAACGGGTGTCCCCCCTCGCGTCAATTCGGCGTCTCCGCGCGAGCGACTGAAAAGGTTTCAGATAAGTGATTATCACTTTCGCCGCTACGGGACTTATGCTATTTAATCATGCCGAGTTTGGAGGAATCCGAGTAGTTCTTGTCGACAAGAGGGTTCCGTATTCGAAACGCCTCGGGGCGTCAAAGCCCGTCAGGTCATGGGGTACTCAGAGGCGTGACTCTTCACCGGACGTCTCATCCTCGAAAGCGTGGCGCGGCCGGTCGCCAGGCCTTCATCGCGATGGCTCTTGACTGACCAGAAGCCGTCTTCATCGTAGGGCAACCCTACGTCGAAACGGAGCCGCGTGATGCTGGTGTTCTTCGCGCATACTGACACTAGGCGACAGCACGTCAGCGAGCGATCATCTGTCCGAGACGCCTGCGTCGCTAATCATATCGCGACAGGGCACAGCAGGCCGCCCAAGACCTCTTTGACGGCCTATCGCGCACCAGGCTGCCAAGAAACGACCGCACATATGGCTAATCAGACTTCCGATTGACAGACAAACACGGGGAACATCGAACGACATCCAATCGGATTTCAATCGACATTCCTAATGTTTTTATATCACGGCTCGATTCTCTCAACTGCGGGGCCCAATGGCAGGTCTGGCGACGTTTTGCCGCGGGCCTATTGAGGTGCGAGCGAGACGGCAAGTGAAGGATGAGATAGCGTGATGATTCTGAAGATGAAGAAAGAAGACCTCTCCGCCTTCCTTGAGACCGTCAAGGAGTGGGGGGAGCTCTGGGGTCCTACAAGGAAGGGTGAGAGGGTAGCCTTCGAGAGGGTCGAAGCCCTCTCCCAGATGGACCTCAAAGCCGCGAGGACGATAATACCGCCGAAGAAGCTCCTCTATCCGCCCCGGTTCACGATGTTCGACTTCGACGACGAGGGGTACGTGGAACGCACCGGCGACGTGCCCAACAGAATTCTGTTCGGCATTCACCCGTGCGACATACACGGCATACAGATCATGGACACGATGTTCCTCGAGGAGTACAAGGACCCGTACTACGCCGAGAGGAGGGAGAAGACTCTCCTCCTCGGCCACAGCTGCATACCCGACGAGAAGTGCATGTGCTTCGCAACGGACACGGAATTCATCGCCGAGGGATTCGACCTGTTCTTCACCGACCTGAAGATGTTCTACCTCGTATGGGTCGGGTCGAGCCGGGGGCACGACCTCGTCCGCATGAAACCCGAGCTGTTCAGCCGGGACATAGGCAAGGACGACATCCTGAACTACACTGAGTACAGGAAGTGGAAGACGTCACAATTCAGCGCGAACGCGGACTTCACCGGCATGCCAGACATATTCGAGCTCGGTTACGACAGCTCCATATTGGACGAGCTGGCCGAGAAGTGCCTCTCGTGCGGTCAGTGCACGATGGTCTGTCCGACCTGCAACTGCTTCAACGTAGTCGACGAGGTCGAGCTCGGCAGCGTCGAAGGCACGAGGGACCGTTTCTGGGACAGCTGCATGTTCCGCGAGTACTCTCTGGTCGCTGGGGGGCACAACTTCAGGGACAAGCGCGTTGACAGGTTGAAGCTGTGGTATACTCACAAGCTCCAGGCGTACATAGGCGAGTTCGGGGAGCCGGCCTGCGTCGGCTGCGGCAGGTGTGTCGCGACCTGTCCGGTGGATATCAACGTCGTCACGGTCGCAAACGCCCTCAGAGAGCAGGAGGTGGGCAAGTGAGGAAGCTCTGTGTCGTACTCGAGGACCGCGAGGTCCAGGACAATCCGTACAAGCCGGAGATGTGGAGGATCGTCCGCAGGTATCCTCTCACGAACGACGTCAACTTCTTCCAGGCGCGGTCTGTCGATGTCGACCAGGCGCTGAGGATGAACTACCTGCCCGGGCAGTTCGTAATGGCTTCTGTGCTCGGCGAGGGTGAGGCGCCCTTCTCTATATCGTCGACGCCATCACGTCCAGGGCTTCTCGAGTTCTGCATACAGAGGGTCGGCACCTTGACCGAGACGCTCTTTAGCCTCAAGGAGAACCAGACCGTCGGACTGCGGGGGCCGTACGGGAACGGTTTCCCCATTGACAAGATGGAGGGGAAGGACATACTGATCGTCGCCGGGGGACTGGGTGCGGCGCCCCTGAGGTCGCTCCTGCTGTACGTGCTGGACAACCGAGACAGGTTCGGCGACATCGCCTACCTGCACGGAGCCAGGACGCCTGGCGAGATGCTGTTCAGGGAGGAGTTCCTTCAGCTGAAGGAGCGTGACGATCTGAACTGCCTGCTCACGGTAGACAAGGACGACACGGGCCAGTGGCCCGAGAGGGTAGGCATGGTGACAGATCTCTTCAAGGAGCTGGGCGGGATCGACGCGAAGAACACGTACGCCGCGGTCTGCGGCCCGCCCGTGATGTACAAGTTCGTGATGCAGCGCCTCGTCAAGCTCGACATACCGAAGCACCAGATACTCATGACCCTTGAGCGTCGCATGAAATGCGGCGTGGGCAAGTGCGGCCACTGCGCAATCGAGTACCTGTACACCTGCATCGACGGTCCCGTGTTCACCTACTGGGACGTGCTCCACATGAAGGAGCTCATCGGCAAGGGGGTGAGCAGCGATGTCATCGCCTAAGATCGGCGTGTACGGCTTCACCGGCTGCGCCGGCGACCAGCTGATGATACTCAACTGCGAGAACCAGCTCGTAGACCTGTTCGGCGCGACCGAGATACGGTCGTTCTCGATGGCCAAGAGCGACAACCACGAGGGCGAGCTGGACGTGGCGTTCGTCGAGGGGTCGATATCCACGGAGGAGCAGCTCGAGCACCTGAAGGACATCAGGAAGCGCGCCAAGATGCTCATCGCCATAGGGACCTGCGCCTGCTGGGGAGGACCGCAGGCCATGAAGCTGGAGGAGGGCGGCTTCGAGAAGAGGTACAAGGGCGTGTACGGCAACGCGAAGATCACCGTGTCGAAGGCGTTCGAGGCGCAGCCCGTGGACGCCTTCGTCAGGGTCGAGCTGAAGATACCAGGGTGCCCGATCGACAAGTCGGAGTTCCTCGGCGCTGTCTCGAAGCTCGTCGCCAAGAGGCATCCGTACCTGTACCGCTTCCCCGTGTGCGCCGAGTGCAAGTGGAAGGAGAACCCGTGCATATTGTGGGAGGGCAAGTTCTGTGCCGGACCGCTGACCAAGGCGGGGTGCGGTGCCGTGTGCCCGTCTCACAACATGCCGTGCGTCGGATGCTGGGGACCCACGGACGACCTCAACGTCGGCGCGGAGTACAACCTCCTCAAGGAAAAGGGCTACGGCCCCGATGAGATAGTGCAGAAGATGAAGAAGTTCGGAGGGGCGGGCGTCGCCAAGTTGGTGAAGGAGATCAAGCCTACCGCCAAAGAGAAGGAGGCGAACAAATGAAGACGCTCGAGGTCGTGCCGCTGGCCAGGGTCGAGGGGGATGGCGGCATAACGGTCACCCTGGACGGGAAGAAGGTCAAGAAGGTCACGCTCGACGTACACGAGGGTCCGAGGCTAATCGAGCAGCTCGTCAGGGGAATGAAGCCCGAGGACGATGTCAACGTCGTGCCGAGGATATGCGCGATCTGCACTCTGTCCCACAAGTACGCAGCCCTGAGGGGCCTGGAGAAGGCGCTCGCGATCGACCCGCCGGAAAAGGCGCAGCTGACGCGGGACCTGATGATGCTCGGGGAGAACGTGGAGAGCAACTCGCTGCACACCTACCTGCTCGCGCTCCCCGACTTCCTCGGCTACCCGTCCGCCATAGCGATGCTGAACGATTACGGGGACGACGTCAAACGAGCTCTCAGACTGAAGAAGTTCGCCAATCACGTCATGGAGGTCACGAGCGGCAGGATCGTCCACGGCGAGAACCCCGGGCTCGGAGGCTTCGGCAAGTACCCGTCGAAAAAGCAGCTGAGCGAAATCGCCCTCAGAGCGAGGGAGCTGGTGCCCGACGCGGTCAGGGCTGTCGAGCTGTTCGCGTCGTTCGAGTATCCGGAGTACCCGGAGGTCGACACTAACTTCATGTCAGTCAACGCCCCGAACAAGAGGTTCGGGCTCGCGGGCGACACGATACTCATATCGAAGGGCAAGGAGACGGATGCCGAGGACTACAGGAAGCTCACGTCCGAGAGGGTCGTCCCGCACTCGTTCGCCAAGAGGTCGGATTACAAGGACAAGTCGTTCGCCGTCGGCTCGAACGCGAGGCTCATCAACATGGGTGAGCGCATCGAAGGACGGGCGGGGGACCTGTTCAAGGAGCACTTCAGCGACAGATGGCTGAAGAACCCGTTGTTCAACAACCTCGCGCAGGCCATTGAGATGACCTGGGCCCTGGAGCAGATGCCCGAGGCGACGGAGAAGATAGCCGCGCTCGAGGACCCGAAGAGGACAGAGGCCACGCGTGACACGGGCTCGGGGACCGGCGCCGTCGAGGCGCCAAGGGGCGTGCTCTACCACCACTACGAGGTGAAGGACGGCCTCATCGAGGTCGCGGACATCATCACACCGACCGCTCAGAACCTGGACGACGTCGAGGTGCACATGAAGGCGTGCGCCGAGAGGATGCTGGCGGACGGCAGGGGCGACGATGAGCTGCTGCCGGCGCTCGAGATGATCGCGAGGGCGTACGACCCATGCATAAGCTGCGCCACACACCTGGTGACCCTGAAGAGGCTCTGACGAAGGCCATCGAGGAAGTGATTGGGAACGGCCCAGTCTACGTCCTTGGTCTCGGTTATGTCGACAAGGCTGACGACGGCGCAGGAGTGCTTGTGGCAAACGCCCTGAAGAAGGCCTTTCCCGATCGGTCCTTCTCGGAGCACGACGGCTTGGAGGGCATTGTCTTAGACATATCGGAGAAGCCTTGCCCAGGAACCGTGCTGTTCGTTGATGTCGGCAATATCGGAGAAGCCCCTGGGTCCATAGAAGTCGTTACAATGGACGAGATCAAGGAGACAGAGGTCTCGACCCATAAGGTCCCCGTGGCGCTGATGGCTGCCGTCCTCGAGAGGAGTGGCAAGAGAGTTGCGGCAGTCCTGATACATCCGAAATCGCTCGAATTCAGAGGGGACTTGTCGAGCGAGGTGTCGAAAGCGATCGATGTGGTTGTGGCAAGCGTTTCCATTATCATGGAGTCCAGGAAAGTGACATGACATGCGAGCCTAAATATAGCGCGGGGACAACTCATCATTTCCAGTGAGTGTTGTGGGGGATTCCAGACCAAACGGAGGAGCAAGGAAGACCATTACCGAGAGATGGACGCTCTTTCTGACTATATTGACTGCAGTATCCATTGCCGCGGCAGCTACGTATTACGCATCAAGTAAGGTGCTGAAGGGCGATAAGGACCCAGTGTACATGTGCAGCTACCGCGTGGTCGTGGATTCCCCTGCGGAAGGCATTCACACCACCTGCGTGTCCATTCCGTGTCTGAATGAGAGCGCGTTTGCTGGTGACCTTGACGCACAAGCGCTCGCTTCAGGTGAAGCAGAGTTGGAGATAGTGAGCACATTGCATGGGCCAGCTCTGAAGATATCAGGGCGCGGCAAGATTGCTGTCAATTGGGTTTCGAATTCCTCCAGCAGAGAGGGGGGAATGGGATACTACTGGAACCTGACGATGCTTGAAAACGTATACGAAGGAGGAGCGCAAGATCGGAAGGCCTGGATCTCATGCGACTGTGAGAACGCGACCATCGAGCTATACTATTCGGCATCCTATACCTGGTGGCCGTCACCGACATTCGCCTCTGGAAGCCGTCATGAATACGAAGCGAACTCGGAACCGGGCGACACAGGGTGGAGGATGGTTGATTGTGACGTCTCTGGATGGATCATCAACTGAAGATTCGCAGCACTGCAAATCTTTATGATGGACTACCACATTCTCCGAATCCCGTGAGAGCAGGATGAAGTGCATAGTGGTCACGGGGGGTGTTTTGTCAGGCCTCGGCAAGGGGATAACCTCTTCGTCGATAGGCTGCGTGCTCAAGGCGCGGGGACTGAACGTAACCGCCATGAAGATCGACCCGTACCTGAACTTCGACGCAGGTACGTTGAACCCGTTCGAGCACGGAGAGGTGTTCGTGTTGGACGACGGGAGTGAGGCGGACCTCGACCTCGGTAACTACGAGCGCTTCCTCGACGTTAGCCTCACGAGCGAACACCTCATGACCACGGGCAAGATCTACGGCAGCGTGATTGAGAAGGAGCGCGAGGGGAACTTCCTCGGCAAGACCGTCCAGATCATACCGCACATCACCAACGAAATCAAGTCGAAGATATCCAAGGTGGGCATGAAGCCCGGCACGGACCTCCTCATGGTCGAGCTGGGCGGAACCGTGGGAGACATCGAGTCCGCGCCCTTCCTAGAGGCGATGAGGCAGATGCACTCGGAGATGGGCCACGAGAACTTCCTGTTCGTCCACACGACGCTCGTGCCCAGCCTCGGAGCAATCAAGGAGCAGAAGACGAAGCCCACCCAGCACTCCGTGAGGGAGCTGCGCGCGATGGGCGTGCAGCCCGATGTCATCGTCGCCCGGTGCGAGAGGCCCCTCGACGACAGCGCCAGGAAGAAGATCGCCCTGTTCTGCGACGTGCCGCTCGACGCGGTGATAAGCGCGCCCGATGCGAAATCGATCTACCAGGTACCCATATTCCTGGAGGAGCAAGGGCTGACCGACTACCTCTTGGAGAGGATGAAGTTCGACGTTCCAGACGACGGCCTGGCGGACTGGAGCAAGTTCCTGAAGAAGGTCATGAACCCGAAGAATGAGGTGAAGATACTCCTCGTCGGGAAGTACATGGACCAGTACGACTCATACATGAGCCACTACGAGGCGCTGACGCACGCGGGTGCGGAGCTGAACGCGAGGGTCGTGCCGCTCAGGATTGAGGCCGAGGACATCGGCAAGGAAGGCTGCGGAGACCTGCTCAGGCAGGCGGACGGCATACTCATACCTGGCGGGTTCGGGTCGAGAGGGGCGAACGGCAAGGTCGAGGCGATAAGATACGCACGTGAGAACGGCGTCCCGTTCCTGGGCGTGTGCCTGGGCTTCCAGCTCGCAGTTGTCGAGTTCGCCAGGAACGCGCTGGCGTTCCACGACGCCAACAGCACGGAGTTCGACTCTCACACGTCTCACCCAGTGGTCGACCTGTTGCCCGAGCAGAAGGACGTCACGAAGATGGGCGCGACGATGCGACTCGGCGCGCAGGATATCATCGTCGAGAAGGGTTCCATCGCCAACAAGCTCTACGGCGCGACGACCATCAGCGAGAGACACAGGCACAGGTACGAGGTGAACCCACACTACATCGATGTCATCCAGGACAAGGGCCTGAAGTTCACGGGGAGGTCGCCCGACGGCAACAAGATGGAGATCGCCGAGCTGGAAGGGCATCCGTTTTTCGTGGGCTCGCAGTTCCATCCTGAGTTCAAGTCACGACCCAAGAAGCCAGCCCCGCTCCACTATGGGCTCGTCAGGGCCGCCTTGGAGCACTCAAAGGGGAAAAAGGTTCGGTGACCTCTCTCGCATGCGCCCCTTTCTCGACCAAGGGCTCACTCGAGCACGTCCGCCCTCGGCAGCAGCACCTTGAAGACGGCCCCCTTCGTGTGGTCCCCCTCCACCCGGTCCTCGACCCAGACCTTGCCGTTGAACTTCTCGACCATGGTGCTCACTATCGACAGGCCAAGTCCAAAGCCCTTTATCCCGGTCAAGCCGGTCGCGAACCGCTCGAACACGGTCTTCTTCCTGTCGTCGGGGATGCCCCTGCCCCTGTCGTAGACGGACACCAGCCAATACTCGTTCTCAGAGATACTCTCGCTCTCGACGGACACGTCCACTCTCACCCGATTCGATGAGTCGAACTTCACCGCGTTGGAGAGGAGGTTAGTGAACATCTCCCTGAACGTGGTGCTGGCCATCACGAAATGCCTGCCTGGCGGAACGGCCGACTCCACGACGATGTCCCTGTCCGAGTGAACCTTCTTCACGTCGGCGACCGCCTCGTCCACGGCCCTCCCGATGTCCTGCGGCGTGAACTCGTCCTCCGACGTCGCGCGGACCTTCGCGAGCATACGCATGTTCTCAATCAGCCTGGCGTTGTTCCTGACCTGGACCAGGGCGCTCTCGGCAAACTTCCTCTGGTCATCGGTCAGATCCCTGTCCTGGAGAAGAAGCTCGACATACCCCATGATGCCCTGGTTGAAATTGTTGATGTCATGCGTCATCAGGTCGTTCAGGAGCGCGATCTCGTTCACCGCGTCCACCTGGCTCTCGAACAGCCTCGAGTTCACGACCGCGATGGAGGCAATGCCGGCCAACACCTCCAGAACCTCCAGCTGGCTCTTCTGCGGGACACTCCCGTCCTCAGGGTCGTCGACCAGCATGTAGCCGATCAGGTGGTTCGCCTGGTCCTTCAAGGAGAACATGAGCAGGTCGCGTTCGTGCCAAACATCGGGGGACGGACGAGGAATGTCCGCGAGCTCCGGATGCTCGACAAAAAAGAACTGCTCGATGCCAAACCGCTGTTTCTCATACGGGAGGAAGTGTGCAGTCTCACCCACGCGGAACTCGGCCCTGAACCCGTCCAGCAACGTATCGGCATCGAACGCGATCCCCTTCCCGACCCAATGCGGATAGCCTGTCTGGGCGGATAGCACGAACTCCCGCCTGTCCCTGTCCAGGAGGGACACCGTCGCCTTTCTGAAGCCGAAGGATTCCACGACGGCATCCGTGACACGCTGAAGGACGGCCTCGAGGTCGCCCATGTACATCACGGACGTCGTCAGCTCGAGGACCTTGCCCATCTGCGCGATCTTGTTCCGCGAATCCCCGAGCAGCTGCTCCTTCGCCGAGTACAGCTCCGAATTCTCCACGGCGACGGCGGCCTGGCTGGCGAAGAGCAGGGCGAAGTCCCTGTCCTCGGTAGAGAACTCCGCGCCGCTCTCGCGATACAACGTTATCACGCCGATCACTAGCTCGCGGCCTTTCAGAGGTACAGCGAGCAGCGCCTCCTCCGACTTGTCCGTCTCCGTCCCAGCGACGAAGGCCGCCCGCTCGTCTGTGAACGTGTTGTTCACTATCTCAGGGACGCCCGTGATAGCCACGTGACCGGAGATGCCTTCGCCCATGGGGAATCGCTCCTTCAACGCGAGGGCCGCATCCTTGCCGCTGGAGACGACGGGAATCATCAGGCGGTTCTTCC
The DNA here is from genome assembly GCA_020347565.1 of Methanobacteriota archaeon. GTDB lineage: Archaea > Thermoplasmatota > Thermoplasmata > UBA10834 > UBA10834 > UBA10834. Next base: position 20,550 of record CP070732.1, read on the forward strand.
GGTCCACCATGTACACGGTTATGGAGTCGTATGGCACGACCTCCCTCAGTTTTTCCGCGACGACCTGGTACATACTGCTCGAGTCGATCATACGCTGTATCGACACTGCCGTCTCGAGAAGCATCAGCTGCGAGTGGACTCTGCGGTTCAGGGCTGCGAGGAGGTTCGCGTTCTCGAGCGCGACCGCCGCGTGCCCCGCGAGGGACGTGAGTATGGCCGCGTCGTCTTCTCGGAACCTGCCGCCTCCGAGCTTGTTGTACACGCTCACGACGCCGATCGCCTGCCCACCGCTCAACAGGGGCGCAGACATCATCTGCCGGATGCCGAGCGTCTCCGCATCCCTCGGGACCGCGTCGGGGTCCGACGTGTAGTCGTTCACTATCTCCGTCCTGAGCTGCTTCAGCACCCTGCCGGTGACGCCCATTTCGACCGTCTGCCTGAGCTCCTCCATCGTCACGTCATCGACGTTGTACAGCGCTACCCAGTCCATGAAGTCCCTCTTAAGGTCCACTATGCCCACCAGGGCCTTCTCGGCGTTGAGCAGCGCCGCTGCATCCCTGGCGACCTGCTCGAGCACCACCGAGGGCTCCAGTCGCATGGATATCTGCTTGCTTATCCGGTCCAACACGGAGAGCGCCTTCTCGCGGTCCCTGAGTTCGTTGAAGGTTCGCGCGCTGACCATGGCCGATGTGAGTATGTCCGCGAGCATCTCGAGAACGGTCACGTCGTTCCTCGTGAAGGCATCCCGTCTGTCGCTCTGGACGTCCAGCACGCCCAGCAACTCTCCGCGATACGTCAACGGCACAGATATCTCTGACTTCGTCGTCGAGGAGCCACCCCGGATGTACCTCGGGTCGGCGTCCACATCGCCTGTCACGAGGGTCTCCATCAAGTAGGCCGCATGGCCTATGATGCCCGCCTTGAGCTGCAGTCGGTGGTCCGGGGGCACCGTCCCGATCATGCTGCCGCTACCTGCGCGGGCGACGAGCTCCCCCCTGTCACGGTCCCAGAGTAGGATCGTGACGAGAGGGTATCGGAAGCCATCGGCGATCGCGTCCGTGAACTCGGCCATCAGCTCCGTGGGGTCCATGATCGAAGTCAAGACCCTGCTGATCTTATTGATAGTCGTCAGCTGGTTGACGCGGTGCGCGAGCTCAGACGTACGCTCGTCCATCCGCTTCTCCAGCTGTGACCGGTAACTCTCCGTCTCGGCCTTCTCGAGGCGCTCTCTTGTCACATCCCTGAAGGTCGCGACCGTGCCTATGACCCCCCGCCCGCCGTCGCGTACCGGCCGTGCGTCGATGCGTATGAAGAACTCCGAGTCGTCCCCCCAGCTGCCGGTCGCCTCGCTGCTCCATCCGCTGTCGCCTTCGCGCTGGAGCATCTCATCCATCGGAATCTCCATCGAAGAGGCCTCCGTGACCTCTGATATCGGGCTGCCTATGACCGACGCCCTGTTGGAGCCCATCATCGAGATGAATGCGGCGTTGGCGTATGCGATCCTACCGTCGTTGTCGATGAACACGACGGCCTCGCCCAGCTGGTCTATCGATGACGCGAGCCTCTGCACCTCGGTCTCGGAATCGCCATGACGCGTCACGTCGCGTACGACGGAAACGAGGTGCGTTCCGTCTGAGCCCTCGTCCTCGAGCCTGTTCGCCGTTATCTCCAGGACGGCGCCTCCGCGCGTCCTGACGTTTCTCACGTGCGGGTACTCTGCCTTGCCCATGCCAGTCCAAAACGGGCATGAGTCACACACCTCCGGCGAAGAGAACGGCGCTTCGCTGCATTTCCTGCCCGCGTGGTCTCCGAACCGCTCCCTCATCGCTCGGTTGAGGAAAGCCACCGTACGGTCGTCCTTCACGACGCACACCTTGTCCGGTATGAGGTCGAGCACGTAGAACTTGGGCTCCTGCGACTTGCTCGCATGGCCCTGCATCGGCTCTCGGGGGAAGGAGGTGTGGCTCGTGGGTGTCACCCTCTGGTCTGAGGACTTGTCGATGCCGATTGGATAGCGCCTACCTTAAACGTTTCGAGTTGAGTTACCATCCTGGATTATCACCCGTGAGGACATCGTCCAGGAGGACACCCGAAACGCCATCTGCCCGTCGCGCATGTGCGTTAGCTTTAACTATGGAAGCCTTCATTTGACAGCGATGGCACCTGAAGAAGACTTCGACTACGAGGCGCTCCTCGACCGCGCTAAGAAGGACCTCCCGCAGACGTTGGAGGCACACGACAGGTTCCAGATACCGGAACCTGACGTTATGATCGAGGGCAAGACGACCGTCATAAGGAACTTCGGCGTGATTGCGGAGACGCTCAGACGCGATCCCGCGCACCTATATGGCTATCTCCTGCGAGAACTCGGCACTGCGGGAAGCCTCGAGGGCAGCAGGGTCGTGTTCAAGGGGAAGGTCGGCACGGCGCAGATAGTCGACAGGATCAGAAGCTACGTCGAGGAGTACGTTCTGTGCTCCGAATGCGACCGCCCCGACACGAGGATAGTCAAGGACGGACGGATACTGATTCTCACATGCGAGACTTGCGGCGCCCACAGGCCCGTGCACGTGCGCAAGCAGGCCAAACAGGAGGAGGCGAAGGACATCGAGGCTGGCAAGACCTACGACCTGATGATAGAGGACATCGGCAAGAAGGGCGACGGGCTTGCGCGCAAGGGCAAGTACGTGATATATGTGCCGGGGAGCGCCAAGGGCACCCAGGTGAAGGTCAGGATAGACAAGGTCTCGGGCAACATGGCCTTCGGCACGAGGGTCGCCTGAACTCGTGGCTCAGCCGACGTACAGCCTTCCGCTCAGGGAGACGGCTGCTGAACCGCCGACCTCGACCTTCACGATTGCGGAGCCGCGCTTCTCTATCCTCGCGAGCAGCTTCGAGTGCCGCCCTACCCATGTCCCCTGCTCGATCACCATCTCCTCGTATCTGTGCCTCGGGACGAGATCGTTGTGTGCAAGGTAGGCGCAGAGGGCCCCGGCGGGAAGGGCGGATGCGGGGTCCTCGTGGAAGTCCGGTGTGACGGCGAAGCACCTAGCGTGCAGCGTCGAGTCCTTGTCGACGACGTTCCACGTATACACGTATACGGCGTTGACCTCGTGCTCCCTCGCGAGTTCCTCGATGGCGGCGCCCTTCGGGTCCAGCCGCTCGACGCCCTCGAGCGTCCTCATCGGCACGAGCAGGCACGGGACGCCTGTCGATGCCCTGCACAGCGGAAACTCCTCGTGGAACATCTTGTCCGCGCCCACGCCGAGGGCGGCCGCGACCTCGGCCACATCCTCGACCTCGGCGAACAGGGGACGTTTTTGTGTCATCCATATGACCGTCCTCCCGTCCGGGCGCGGATCGACGTGGAACGGCAGGATGCCCAGAACCGTCTCGAGCCTCCGCCTGCCCCCCGGCGAGCCCCCGAAGGCGTCCTGGACAGCGAGCGCCCAGAGCGCCCCGATCGTCGAATGCCCGCATATCGGCTCCTCGGACATGGGGGTGAAGTACCTGAGCCTCACGTCGGCCCTTCGCGACCTCAGGACGAATGCAGTCGATTTCAGGCCCATCTCAACGGCGATGCGCTGCATCTGCATCTCGTCCAGATCGTCGGCTCCGAGGACTAAGCCGGCCGGGTTTCCGGCCAACGGCTCATCGGTGAACACATCTACCTTCAGCGCCTCCAGTTCGAGCACGGCAAGTGGACCAGGTTCGTGCTATTTGGAGTTTGTTCCCTGACGACGCCGGTTGCGCAAACTATTTCACGAGGGTCTAGGATAGCATGGCCGTGCGCCCGTCCACGAAGGCAGTCATCGTGATGGCATCGCTGTTCGCATTCGCGCAGATAGGAGCCTTGCTCAATATAGAGGCCGCGCTCGGCGAGGAGTACCAGGCGTTCGAGGACCCCAACGACCCGATGATACCGATCTACTACGTCATCGCAATCGTCCTCTTCACCTTCCTAGTACTATATATTATCAAGAAGAGAAGGGAGAACGTCGTCAGGATAGTCTTCCTCGGGGCCGTGGCGTACACGATGGTCATCGTGCTCTGGGCGGCGCTGTCCGCACTCGGCCTGGGCGTGGCCTCGCTCCTGCTGTCGATGGTCATCTCGGCCGTGCTGACGTACCTCCTGGTGAAGAGGCCCGAGTGGCACATCATCGACGTCACAGGCATGCTCGTCGCGATCGGCGTCATAGGCATACTGGGCATATCGCTCCAGATACTCCCCGTCCTCATACTGCTCATTGCGCTCGCGGTGTACGACGCGGTGTCCGTGTACGGCACGAAGCACATGGTCGCGCTAGCCGACGGCGTGACGCAGATGAGACTGCCCATACTCCTCGTCGTACCGAAGAAGCTGCATTACTCGTACATGAAGCAGAAGCCGCTGAAGCAGGAGATAGATGAGGGGGGTGAGCGGGAAGCGATGTTCATGGGCCTCGGGGACATAATCATACCTGGCGTGCTGATATCGTCCGCGTACTACTTCCTGGACACCGCGGCAGTGGCGGGCATCCCGGGCAACCTGCTGGTGGCGTTCGGGACGATGGCAGGCGCGCTGGCCGGGTTCGCCATCCTAATGAGGTTCGTCCTGAGGGGCAACCCGCAGGCGGGCCTGCCGCTGCTGAACGGAGGGGCGGTCGCGGGCTACATCGCTTCGTACCTGCTCGTGTTCGGCGACCTATCGCTCGGCATGACGATACCATGGTGATTCGGATGGAAGAACTCAACCTGCTGGTGTGCTCGGACATACACGGCTCGAAGAAGGCACTGAAGGCACTCAGAAACGCCGTAGAGGACGACCCTTTCGATGCGGTGGTCATATGCGGCGACCTCACGACGGACGGCTCGCCGAAGTTCGCACGTGCACTGCTCGACTCGCTCCGCACGAAGGTGATCGCCGTGCCGGGCAACTGCGACTCGAAGGCGGTCGCGTCGCTGCTGGACATGGCCGAGGCGAGCGTGCACGGCAAGAGGGGCGAGGTGAAGGGCGTGAAGTTCTTCGGCTTCGGGGGGGCCCCGCCCTCGCCGTACGGGACGCCGTTCGAGATCCCCGAGGAGGTGATGGCGCTGAAGCTGCGGGAGGTGGGCGTGCGCGGAGGCGTCATGGTCACGCACACCCCCGCGCTCGGCATGAACGACCGCTCGGCATCGGGTCACAGCATGGGATCGAAGGCCATACTCGACATCGCGTCGGAGCTGCGGCCGAGGCTCGCCCTGTCCGGTCACGTGCATGAGGCGAGGGGCGAGACCGTGTCGCGCGGTACGGTGTTCGTCAACCCGGGCGCAGCCAAGGACGGCTACTACGCGAAGGTACGCCTGGCACAGAGCGTGAGGGTGAGCCTCTGCAGCGTCTGATTCGGACCATGGGAGGCTCAGCAACGTTTTAATACCCCTCCCACTTTCACAGACACCGAGGTTGCAGATGGCTATTTGGCAGGGACGGCCGAAGAGGAAACCTTCGGGCGGAAGGATGCGGCCTGCCAGGAAGAAGCGCAAATTCGAAGTAGGCCGCGAGAAGCAGTTCACCCGCCTCGGTGCGAGGAAGATTAAGATGTATCGCACCAAGGGAGCGAACAGCAAGGCGAGGCTGCTGCTGGCTGACGCCATCAACGTCGTCGACCCGAAGACCGGGAAGGTCAAGCGGGCGAAGATACTCACGGTGAGAAGCAACCCATCGAACCCCAACTACGTCCAGCGGAACATCATGACCAAAGGCGCGACGGTCATGACGGAGTTGGGAGAAGCCGTGATTACTTCCAGGTGCGGCCAGGATGGCGTCGTGAACGCCAAGCTCATTCAGCAGGAGCAGTAGGATTCTTACGCGACGGACACCCCGTGCACGGCAGCGACGGCGGACAGCTCACGACGAGCGGGTGATGGTCATCTTCCTCGCACGGGCCGCCGGCAGGTCCGCAGGAGGCGCGGCCTCGTCCCACCAGTAGATCTCCTCCGACGAGCGTGATAATGCGTCGATGTTCTTCCAGAAGGTCATCAGGTTGTCGCTCACCCGGATGTTCTTCACGGAGCCGACTATCTCTCCGTTCCTTATGCGAAGGATCGCGTCCCGCGGTATGGTAGAGAAGTCGCCTGTGGAGTAGTTCTGGAAGCGCGTGTACCAGGTGTTGTTCATGTAGAACCCGTCGCGCACGTCCTCTATCAGCTCATCGACCGACTGGTCGCCCTTTGACAGGACGGGGTGGAACATCACCGGCTCGCTCGGCGTGCTGAACAGCGTAGCAACGAGCGGGCCCGTGCTGGCCGTCGGCCTTGCCTTGAACCTCTTCGCTGTGGAGGTGTTGTGCAGGAAGGTCTTCAGGACGCCGTCCTTGATGACGACATTCTTCCTCGTGGGCCTGCCCTCGTGGTCGAACGCCCTCCTCGACATCGTCTTCAGCGTTGGGTCGTCGATCATCGACACCGATCCCGATGCCACGCGCTTGCCCATCTTCTTAGCGAACATCGACATCCCAAGCTCCACCGCCAGCGCACTGGCCATCGCGCCCGTGGCTCCGACGATGCCTCCAAGGAACAGCGGCTCCATGATGAGGTCGAACTTGCCCGTCTCGCCCTGGACTGGGTCCTTCGCCGCCGCCGCGAACTCCGCGGCCCTCTCACCTGTGGCGGCCGCCTTCATCTTGTCGAGATTGGCCGTCACGAGCACTGCCTGTCCCGACGACTCGGGTTGCGAGAAAGCCCGCACGGACAGGTCGATCGATGCGTTCGCGTCCTCTGCAAGAGCGCCCCCCGTCGATGCGATGCACCATTCCGAACGCCGGACGAAGAGCGTGCCCCCGACATCTGCGGCGCCGTTGGCCGTGGCCGCCCCTATCGCCTCGTGCACATACCTCGCCGGGTCCCGAATCGACGTGATGCGCTTGTCGACCCGGCCGCGGCTATACCTGAACCTCCCCTTCGCGATGCCCTTGTAGTCCTCGTTCACGGGCGACGCACGGGCTGATTTCACCATCTCAGGTACGGCTTTGCGGGCAAGCCTCAAGTCCCTGAGGTCGGATGCCATCGTCCGGCCCTCGACGGCCACGAACACATGCGCGTTCTCGGACTTCCAGTAGTTCGAGGTGTCGATCATCGAGTTGGAGTAGCGTATCTGGTCCACCGAGCCGTCGTACACCTCTGCGACGGCGTCGTCCGCCCCCGCGCTCCTCGCGACCTCGACGAGTTCCGTCGCGATCTCCTTGAGCCGGCTCATCTCAGGTTCACCTCCCTCAGGCGGAGCATGGGCCCGCCCGCGTAGACCGCCGCATCCTGCATCGGATCCCCCTTGCCGCACTCGGCGGCGATTAACTCGATCCTCTTCGACACGGCGTCGATTGACTTCCAGAAGCGCGGGGTCGTTATCTCGAGAACGCAGTTCCTAGCGGGGCCCGCAACCTTCCCGTTGCGGACGAAGTACGCCTCGCGCGAGACGTACTTCTGGTTGTATCTCTTGTCGTCTATGTTCCACTCGGTGAAGGAGTTCATGTACACGCCATCCTTGACCGAGGCGATCATCTCATCCTCGCCCATGTCGCCAGGCGCGACGAAGGTGTTGGCCATGCGCACGATCGGCTCCTTCCAGTAGACGGACGACCTCGACGAGGCGTTGCTCTTCACTCCCAGTCTCCCGGCGGTCTCCCTGTTGTGCAGGAACTCGTTTATAACGCCCTTCTTGTACAGGAACCTGGGCTTCGCGCGTACGCCCTCGTCGTCGTACTCGTAGTACCCGTACGATCCCGGGACGGTCGGGTCGTCTATCACGGTCGCTAGCTCCGAGCCGATCTCGTCGCCGATCATCTCAGGCTTCACGAACGACTTGCCCGCCTGGGACATCTCCCTACCCAGTATCCTGTCGGCTTCCATCGGATGACCGCACGACTCGTGTGAGGCGATGCCGGTCACTTCGGGGCCGCAGATGAGGTCGTACGTCCCCGGCTTCACGGCCTTTCCCTTGTCTATGAGGTTCTTCAGCATCTTCATCTCCTGGGACAACGCGGGACCTGCGCCCCATTCGTCGGTGCGCTCCCAACCGCCGACGGAGCCCCATTCCCTGAACGACTGCTCCGTCTCTCCCTTGGAGGTGACCATGTTCAGGCAGTTCATCCTGACTCGCGGCAGGAAGGAGCTGATCCTGGCGCCGTCTGTGGTTGCCAGATAGCTGGATATCTCCACATCGGCGACCTCGAAGAACCTGCCTTGCACCTTGAGGCCGGTGCCGGTCACCGCAGAGTCGAGGCTCTTCAGATAGCTCATCCTGTCCTCGGTCGACACGTCGCCCAAGGGCATCCGCTGCCTCACGGACCACCTGGCCTTCGCCGCCTTCTCGTGCGAGAGCTTCACACGCTCCTTGCGCTTGCTCGCCTTAGCGAGCCTTACAGCTCGCTTGGCGAGGTCGCGGCCTGCGGACCTTGATATCCTGTTGACGCTCGCGAATCCTATGCCGGTGTCGAGGACCACTCGTACGTACATCCCAGCGTCCGTCGAGGAGCTCACGCTGTGCACCTGCCCGGATTTGATCGACATCTCCCTCGCTTTCAAGCTGACGAGCTTCACCTCGGCCAGCTCGGGCGAGGCCCCGGATGCTACCTGGTCGAGAGTGCGCTCAGCTGTGTCTTCGTCTATCATAGGCAATGCCCTCTGTTTGGCTGAACAACTACACCATAGATAAATGTTCCAAATGCTGCTCGGATCCGAAGGCCGGCCTCCGGCAACCGTTAGTATTAGATACGGGGGGGGCGATGGCAAGGGAGAGACGCATGGCAGTCGACCCTGAGACAGCGATCGTTCTTTGGCCGTCATACTTCGACTCCAGGATAAGCAGATGCTGCGGCCGGCGCGTGCCGAAGAAGGACGCCGTCGAGGCGCCTTCGGCGAGGATGGTCTACGACTCCGTAAGGACCCTAGGCTACGACTGCATACTGGAGCTCGAGAAGGCATACCCCCGCTACTGGTTCAGGAGGGAAGGGAGGGTGCTGGTCGAGCCCAAGTTGAGCAAGAGCGAGCTCATAGCGAAGGTCGCCGCAGGGCTCAGAGGCCTTCCCGGGCGCGAGTGACTTCGGAGGTGGATGCTTCTGCTGATCTCCCATAAGGTCTTCGTGGGCTTCGCCGTGTGGACCGTCTTCTCCATGCTCGCATCCCTGTCGGCTGGCCTGGAGGTGCTCCTCACGCTTGAACTCATAGGCCTGCTCATGACCATTGAGCTGACGAGCGGCCTGCTGACCAGGGAACTCAGAAGCAGGATGGAGTACTTCGCATACACGGGGCTGTTGCTGTTCGTGATCGTCGTGCTAAGAAGGGTGTGGCTGACACTCTCCTGACCGTGCTCAGGCCCGCCTGTCGACATAGGCGTCGTGGCGCCGCTTCTCGCTCACGACGTATCTCACCAAGCCCGCGCGCCATTCCGGATGAGCTTCGGACAGCTCGCGGACGAGTTCGTCAATCGACGGCTCCTCGTGCTCGCGCTTTCCCCTTCCTAGAAGCCTCCCCGAGGCGAACGCGAACAGCGAGCGCGCACTTCCTCGGAACCACGCCCAAGCCCTGTCCACGAAGTCTGTCGCGACCCACAGCGCCAGGACGAAGACGAGGGCGAACAGCGCCGCCTTGACGTTCCCGGGCACGGCACCCGTCACCTCCACGCCTATCGCGACGGGGTCGAAGTACTCCCTGTGGCTCTCGTCGAAGTGCAGCCCAGCCCTGCCGTCGCTCACCACGGCCAACAGGTTAGAGGCGAGCAGCCCGTTGTCGAGCTGTGCCTGCATGCCGTTTATCAGCACGCTGGGGTCGGAGAGCAGGACTATCTCTCCCGAGCCGAGGTGCTCCTTCGCGAGCACGACGAACGGCCCCGAAGGCTCATCTGGGTCCTGCATCCTGTCGCCATCGGTGTCCGACCAGCTGGCGACGCTCGTGCGCGCCAGCGCATCGGACGACCCGCCTATGACGACCGAGGAGGCGTAGTTGAGCTGCAGCGACCTGACGTCGGTCGTGAGCGCGTCGGGGACGATGTCGAAGCAGACTGGGAACTCTGGAGACTTCTCGAACGACAGGTCTATCACGAGCTTCCCTGAGAATCTGCAGCTCGCGCCCATTCCCTCGAGGAGCGTGTTCGCCAGCCCGAAATCGTCAGCCAGAAGTAACGCGCCTCCTGCCCTCACGAACTCGCCGACGAAGGCGCCTTCCGCGGCTGAGAAGGCCCTCGTCGGACCGATGATCGCCAACGCCTCTGAGGCCGGGTCGAGCTCCACGTCCTCCAATCCGAAGAGGATGAAGTTGGCTTCGCCGCCGGTTGAGCGCAGCTCGAACGAGGGCAGGAACTTGCCCGCCCTATATGTCGAAACGGCAAGGTCGCTCGTGCCGTTCCATCCAGTATTGAATATCGAGAAATCGGCGGACGACGATAGCGCTGGAGATACCATGCTAAGCATGGTCATTCCGATGGCCGCGCACACGGCCGTCGCGGCCACGTAGCCCCTGCGGACCTCAGACAGCAGGTCGGACACCCCCTGAACGTCTGATGCTACTGCTGTGCGAGTTCATATCCAGCACATCATCTTCCGACGAGAGGGCGCCCGAATACTGCGCCTTCTCGAAGAGCAAAGCCACGGAGCTCGTGTCCCCCTGCGGATAGCCCAGCGACGCGAGCAGCCTCGCCACCTCCCAGTGCGTCATGTTGTCGGCGACGCCTATCCTTCTTTGGCTCTTCAGGAACGCCAACAGGCTCTGATAGTGCCATATCACCTTCTCGTTCGGGTCCGCCAACCAGTCGGGCATGCGCTCCAGCGACGGGGACACGCGGTCGGGCGACACCGCGGATGAGGGTGTCCCGCCATCAGCCGATACGCTCCCCGGCGCGGCAGCAGAATGCGCCCTCCTCTTCCTAGCCTGTAGCGCCTTGATGACGACACCGACCACCAACAGGATGAATAGCCAGGTGATGTAGGCGTACTCTCCAAAGAAGAGATATGGCATCTGTTCCTGCAGGCCGCTTCCGACATCCCATCCAGGGATCCAAGGGAAGAACGGGTAGTCCGAGTAGGTCAGGCTGATTATGAAGAATCTCACTTCATCCCCTGATCTTCGCCAGTAGGAGTCGTCGCCCACGAAGACGGCCGAGAGCGAGTGAGACCCTGTCGCCATGCCATCGGTCTCGATGGAGAAAGTGAACTTGCCCGTCGCGTCCGTTGTCGGATTCGCCGCAACGACGCCATCGACAGATAGCGTTATCAGCTTGTCCGCTAGAGGCGAAGTGCCGTTGGCGACCAGCGTGCCGTCCCCGACGAGATGATAGCCGGCCCTGAGGCGGTCGGAGAACAGGTTCAGTGCGAGGGAGGTGGGCACGTCGACGACGACCATCATCTCGCCGGACTCGCAGGCTGCATACGGAAGCGTCATCGGAAAGCTCGCGGAGAAAGTGTGCATCCCGACACCGAGCACAGATCCCTCCCAGGTCCATTCGCTTCTTCCATCGTCTCCGGTGATGAACGTCTGTTCGGACCCATCCACGGACAGGACGCACGTAGCCCCGGGCAATGGTGTACCAGACTCTCGTGTCAGGTTCGTCTCCACGACGAGGTTCTCCGACGGGGATACCGTGCGGTTGCTGAGCGTCAAGGACAACCTCGTCGACACCAACGAGACGGTGATGGCGATTGCCTCGGATTCGACCACGCCCGCAGCGATCTGCGCGCCTGCTGCAAGGTCGTGGAGGCCGAGCCAGGAGACGTCCAATGGTATTGGGTGGCTGAAGTGGAACGCGCCGTCTTCGTCCGTGGACCTCACGGCTATCGATATGCCATCGAGGGACACGTTGACGGCGCTGCCGGCGGTGAGCGTTCCGTTGACTATCAGGTATCCGCCTCCGACCAGCGTCTCCCCGAGATGCAGGTCCTTATCCGCCGTCCACAGTAGCAGGAAGGACATGTCGTCCTGCCACGGAATGCCTTCCTCGATCATCTCTGTGATCTCGTCGTGCACGAGTGCCGTGAGCTCTTTGAGCCGCTCGATAAGCTCGACGAGGGCATTCGGAACGAAGGGACGGCTGTCCCCGATCGTGAGCGAGTCTATCTCACCGGCGTGCGCGAGCATGACGTCAATCGCATCGTTCATGCCAGACAGCAGGACATTGACCTGTCGTACGGATTCGATGACCTCTATCGCGTCGGAATCTGAGATGTTGGGCTCCGAGGCCACGGATGCGATGTCCTGCCGAACCTCCAACATCCTGCCTTCGAGCTCGGAGAAATCCTGCATCCCTTCGTGCAGCGATGAGAACGGTGGTATGAGCACGTTCAGCAGGTCGTGGCTGCCCGCGACCTCCTCGATGTCATCTAGCATCTCTGCCGCTGGCTCGACAACGACGGCGGCGATGGCTATGTCGCTCTGCGCAGCGGCGACATCCCGGTCGTAGAAGCCTCTCAGCGCATCCTCGGAGGCGCGTATCGAGGCGTTCAACATCGCAACGACCATGTCTATGTCGGAGCCTATGAGGTCGTAGTTCTCGTGAGGTATCTCGGCAGCCGCTTCGCGCGAGGCGAAGGGCGTCGTCATGAGGAGCACGATCGCGAGAACCGACAAGCGCAGGACCAGGGAAGGCGTCCTCTCGTGGGGGATCTTCATTTCGCTTGTCGAACGCCCGATGGTGATTATAAAAGTGCCGTTCCTGCCAGCGCTGGAGAACGAACCAACCAGCCCTTACCAATCGCTCAGCTGCAGCGTGAAGACCACTGTGTCCCCGGAGTTGTCGACGTCCTCGACCTTGACAACCTTGTTCGTCGCCTTCGCGGCCGCCAGGAGAAGGCACGAGCACCCGATGCAGGCCATCTGCCTGCACGTGTCCGGTGCGTCTCGCCTCACGGCTCTGCAAGCGGGCAGCAGGATGCCATACTCGACACGCAAGACGGTCTTGCCGTCCCGCTCCTTGAAATGGAAGTCCTTGAGCAGGCTCAGGCTGTGCTTCAGCACCTGGAGGCTTCCCTCTGCGCTCTCGATGCCTGCATTGGAAATCACTGCTCCGTAGTCCGCCTCGACAGTCTCCAGCAGCTTCAGCCCAGGAGGGTCGACCAGCATCCCGGGCAGCGATCCGTCCCTGCCTGGGGTGACGACCATGTCGTCCGACAGGGCACTCGGGGGGCCAGCGCTGCCCTCGGTCGCCTGGATGAGGACCCGCTGCTTAGTAAGGCCGTGGGACGCAGGCAGATAGGAGCCGTTGCCGAGCACTGACAGCCCGCTCACCATGCTCTGACGCGTCTTCGCGCTCGAGATCATCTGGGCCTCCGCAAGCCTCAGGGGAATACCTTCATCCGTCAGTGTGAAGAATCCAAACAACCCGAGAAAGGCAAACCCAATGGCAGACACGACATATGCATCCCTCTCATTCTGAAGTCTCTGGACTTCGCCCTGGAGTGAAGGGTCGTTTGAATCGCCTATGTCGTCGATATCGCTCTGCGCGGAAATCGCGAGTGCGCCGAAGACGAAGGCGACAATTATGAGTGCGAGGGCCGCGACTCGCCAGAGACGTGCGTCATTCTCCCTGCCTGACAATCTGAGCCTCAAAGGACAACCTTTGACCGCTAGGTACGAACCTGCATTTGTAGGTAATGATGGATGTCAATCACCTTTACATTCGGCAAAGTCTCCGCAGGCGGAAATCAAGCTCAGATGCCCCTCGGGTACGGCAATAGCAGGTCGTTCTCACTTCCGAGACCATACGTTTGGAAACCTCACTCATCGCCGCCCTTCTGCACGACAGCGTCAGTCACTCCCGGACAGGTCAGGGGGTTCGTTAATACAGCGTTATGTCAATCGCGCCGCCTGCGCTAGGAGGGCTCCGGGCAGGGCGTCTTGTTGCGCTCGTGGCCTGGAGGAAACGGCGCAGACCACCTTCGGAAAGGGGGAGGTATTGGAGATGGCTGACAGCGAGAGTGGCAATAGTAGCTATAATGCAGGGAAAATCAGTGTGAGCGTAGCCGCCTTCTTGGTCGTGTTCATCATGGTGACGACCTCGTTCGCCATGGTCCTCGCGACTTCGAACGACTACGATCCACAGGTATGGACAGACAGGGACGAATACTGCCAGGGCGAGACCGTATACATATACGGCGAAGGGTTCGCCAGATGGGTGGACGTGGAGATCGAGCTGAGCCACCCTGATCTTGGCACGAGGCTCTTCGCCGCGACTCCTGATTACTATGGCAGGTTCATGTGCGACGACTATGTCGCTGAATTGGTCACCAACAACGAATCTGTGGTAGTGACCGTAACGCAGGTCTTGGCCGACGAGACCCTCGTGGCCACGACGGAGTTCTGGGACCCTGCGGCGTTCATGGAAGGATACACTCTCGCACCTCATAGGAAGTTCACCAAGGGAGACATCAAGGGCTGGTTCGAGGGCGACTCGGTGCCGTTCATGGTCGGCCTCGACAAGGCTCAACTGGGAGGCGATCCCGAGGTCACGGTATGGCTGTCGTTTGACTTCTGCGACCACAACTCGCCAATCATGCCGGTTTATGGAATCGATTTCCTGACAGAGTACTGGGACCCTCTTGTGAATCCGCCATTCAACACGCTTCCTCCATCCTCATCGCCGTTCAAGCCAGATGATGGCCACGGCGTATTGTCGAACGTGACGGAGTTGCCACACGGATGGGCTGAAGGCGGCGTGCAGGAGCTCATGCTCTGGAAATTCACATTCACATTTGCTGATGGCATCAGTTATGCGACGATAAGGTTCGGCGCCCACCTTGCCCGGACTTCCGACGCTGCGGGATACGACCCCGCAGGCCTCGGGGCTGGCTACTATCCAGGCGCTGCTTTGCACGTGAACCTGTACAATCTCGACCCCAGCGCAAACGAAGGCGACCTCGACGTCCCCATCTCCACTTCGGGCATACTCATACCTCCTGAGATGACCCTGGACAAGTACTGCACGCCGGAACAGGTCGCCATGGGTGACGAGATCACGTTCACCATCGAGTGGAGCAACATCGGCTGGGCGACGGCGAGCTGCGTCGTTCTCTCCGACGACCTCCCCTTTGTCGTCGACCTGGACGAGGGCTCCTTCCTCTACTGGACATCAGAAGACCCGACGAAACTCCCCGTCATCGATGTCAACGTGACTGATGACCACTTCGAGTGGGACATCGCTTACTGGCGAGGCACTGGACTCGAGGCATCCGATCCTCCCCTTGTAGGATACCTCGAGTTCAAGGCGACGGTCAACACAAACGAGGAGGGGACCTACTGCAATGTGGTCACCCTTACATACACGGACGACCACGGCGGCTACTATCCTCCGGTCACAGCCTCGTGCTGCTTCCGCATCGTGGGCGACCCAGAGATAGACATAGAGAAGAGCGGCCCGATGTACGCCCATGTCGGGGACATCGTCACCTACACGTACAAGATAACCAACACGGGCCCTGTAGCCCTCACGGATGTTGACGCCTATGACGACGTCGCTGGAACCGTGGTGGAGAACGATTCGCTGGCGGTCGGAGAGAACAAGACTTACATGCTCGACTACGAGATACTCGAGACCGACCCCGACCATCTAGTCAACGAAGTCGACGCGTTCGGCGAGGACGAATATGGCAGGACGGCGACTGACAGCGACTGCTGGGAGATAGACATACTCCACCCGGAGATCAGCATCACGAAGGTCGTCCAGCCGGAATGCGCGGAGGTCGGAGAAGAGGTCGTCTACACCATAACCGTCTCCAACCCGTCGATCGACACGGACCTGTACGAAGTCGTCGTGCACGACTCGCTGCTGGGTGTGCTGTACACTGGAAGCCTCCTGGCCGGAGAGTCCAAAGTGTTCGTGGAGACGCTCGTCATAGACGAGACCCACGGAGACCCGTTGATAAACACCGCCCACGCAGTCGGAGAGGACTTGCTCGGCCTCGAGGTCAGCGATGAGGACTATGCGATCGTCGAGATCTACCATCCTATGGTGGAGGTCACGAAGGAGGCGAACCTCGAGTGTGCTGAGCCCGGCGAGACCGTCATCTACTGGATAAACGTTACGAATCCGAGCTGGGACACGGATCTCTGGAGGGTGGTAGTGTCCGACCCGATGTTCGGAGACCCCATCTACGATGGTCCGATAGCGTACGGCACCACAGTCTACCTAGGGCCGTACTACTATGTCGTGCCTCTCGATGTCGAGGAGGTCTACAACATAGTCATCGTAGACGCATGGGACGAGCAGAGACACTACGTCACGGACTTCGCCATATGGACGGTGGAGATCTTCCATCCGATGATTGAGATCTACAAGTGGTCCGAGTGGACCTGCGCCGAGGAGGGAGAGCTGGTCGAGTACTTCATCGATGTATGGAACCCGAGCTGGGATGCCACGATGTACGCGGAGGTCTACGACCCCATGCTCGGCGGACTGCTGTGGACGGGATACCTCGCACCGGGCGAAATCGTCTACCTCGGACCGTTCCCCTATGTGATACCCGATGGCTCGGAATGGGTCATCAACTGGGCTTACGTCGAGGCGTGGGACCACCAGTGGCACTACGTCTACGCGGAATCGAGCTGGGCGATCGAGGTCTTCCATCCGATGATAGAGATATACAAGTGGTCCGAGTGGTTCTGTGCCGAGGAGGGAGAGCTGGTCTACTACTACATCGATGTATGGAACCCGAGCTGGGACGCCACGATGTACGCGGAGGTCTACGACCTCATGCTCGCCCCCGGAATCCTATGGTCAGGCTATCTCCTGCCAGGCGAGTGGGTCATGCTCGGCCCCTTCGAGTACATGATACCCCACGACACGGAATGGGTCATCAACTGGGC
>CP070732.1:37449-40523 GCA_020347565.1 Methanobacteriota archaeon
CGGCACGCACGGAGGCGGCAGTCGTAGATACGATTCAGGCCCAAGGGAGATGCACAAGATAAAGTGCTCTGATTGTGGATCTGATTCGGAGGTTCCGTTCAAGCCTAGAGACGGAAGGCCTGTCTACTGTCAACCCTGCTTCCAGAAGCACCGACCCACACGAAGAGACACGTTCTGAGCGCCCAGTTCATTTTCATGAATTACTCGTTCAATTCGTTCGAATCCGCAAACCATTTAGAAGATATTTCTCATGCACTGCCTATTGAGTTCTAGTTCTATCGACGAGAAACAGACTCCGCTCATATGAGCAAGACCTGGATAGAATGAGTCAAGAGTTTCGCAGGACAGATCTTGAAGTGCATCAGCCCACAGAAATTCGAAACCTATCGTCTCGCTAGCCGCGGGCTCAGGCCTTATTGGGCTCACCGCTTAATGAGACGGCCAAGAAGGTAGGAGAGGGGGAAAGAGGTTTGGTGAGGGGCAATTAATCCCTCCTTTTTGTTACCCTTCCGAGATGCTGTTCTGTAAGGTCGATGTACCTTTTCCGGCTGAGCCAGTTGAAAATGCGGGCAGAAATCCCCTTCGGTCCACCATTCCTTGGAGAAGAGGCCATGGGGGCGGAATGCCGAGGGAAACTAGATTAGCCCACTCCCCCTGAGCTCATCGAGGATGGGCGATGGAATAGACTCGAAAGGGTTTCGAAGAAAGGGTTTGTCGCGGCCCTAGTTCTCAGGTGGCGGCCCAGGCTCATTGTTGGTTTCAGGGCTTGGTTCTGATTCGTTCGTGAACGGGCCATCAGCCTCTGCGTCAGTAGGCGCCTTGCCGCCCTTCTTGCCTTTCATCACCGTGAGCGCGACCACGGCCGCGACAATCACAACGGCAATAGCTCCGAGCACAAGGCCATACTGGTCGATCCAGCTCCTCGCGTCGGACTCCTGCACTGTAATTAGAACCTCGTCGGTACCGGTCTTGTTCTCAGCGTCCTTCACGGTCAGTGTGACGGTGTACTCTCCAGCGATGTCGAATATGAACTCCGGACCCACACCATACAGTTCCTCCTCATCGTCGTCGAGGGCGAAAGTCCAGGTGTAGTTCAGGATACCGACATCGTCACTCGAACCAGACCCGTCGAAGGATACCTCCTCTCCGACCTCCACCGTCTGGTCATAGCCAGCGTCAGCAACGGGCGCGTCGCTCGACACGATGTTTATCGTCGCAGACTCGCTCACATTTCCTCCGCGGCTGTCATTCACGTAGACGGTGAAGGTGTACACGTCCACTTCCGAATACGCGTGCTGCACCGTCTCGCCAACTGCAAGGTCTGATCCGTCTCCGAAGTCCCATGTGCAATTCAGATCATCGTCGTTAGGATCAGTCGCTGTCACATTGAATGTGAGTGAAGCGTGTACCAGCCCCGTTCGGTTCTCAAGGGCGACGACCTCCGGCGGCAGGTTTGCACCCTCCTCGAGCACATACACGATTGCGGCCGCGGTTACGTTGTGATAGTGGCCGTCATCTACGTAGACGCGATATACATATTCGTCAACCGCATCGTAAGCATGCGTAACCGTGGCACCTTCAATCATATCAGAGCCGTCGCCGAAGTCCCACCATATGGTCACATCGTCACCGTCGGGATCGAACGCAGTAACCGTGAACGTCACCTCGGAGCCGACGATTACTTCCATATCGACAAGTTCGCTCACAAGCGGTGCGGCGTTCGCAATCACCGTTATCGATGCCGGACTCGAACTACTGTTGTCCTGATAGTCCCAGACATACAGATAGGCGGAGAGGGTCCCAGCCGACTCGTATGTGTGTGACACGGTGAACTCGACCGCAGTATCGGGGGCAGTTGCCGGGTTCTCGAAAACAGCATATGTGTCGTCGCCAAAGTCGAACGTGAACCGCAGCGCGTCTCCGTTGCTATCGCTAGCAATGCCAGTGAAGGAGATCTCCTCACCAGTATACGGATCCGTCTTGCTGGGAATCAGGGACGTGATTTCTGGCGCGGAATTCTCTGGCGAAGTGACGGTCACCAATCCGGTGTCAGAGACGTTGTGTCCGTCCAAGCCAGCCCCGTCGTCCGCATAAACCGTCAGTGTGTATTGACCATGATTCGCGTACGCATGAGATGCCGTGTCTGTTGAGGTGACTATCTCGGTACCGTCCCCCCAAATCCAGGTCAGAGTCAATGGATCGCTATCGCCGTCCGATGCGACGACAGAGAAATCATACGACACGTCTCGAATCACGTCAGGGAAGTCAGGTACGTCGATGGTCGGCGGCGCATTGTCGGAAACGACGAGCAAGCTGTTCGTACTGACGGGTCTGGCCTGCTCTCCCAGGTGTTCATCATCGACGTACATTGTCACAGTGTAGGACCCGGCTTCCGTGTATTGGTGCGTCACGTTCTGTCCCTTTGCTGAGTAGAGGTCGCCGAACGACCAGGAGAACCTGAGGTCGTCGCCGTTATCGTCGATGGCACTACCATTGAAGGTCACGACATCGCCTATGTCCGGGCTGGAAGGCGAAATCTCAATCTCCAGACTGTGCGGAGCCGTGTTGCTGTTGTCGATGACTTTCACCGTTGTGTTCGTCCACGAGATGAAGAAGTCCGCAGTGTCCTCCTCGCTGACCTCCTTGGCAGCGAAGTAGACGTCATAGTACCCGTCTTCCGTATAGGTGTGCACGGCATCGGGAGAGGTCATCCAATCCGTGCTGTTATCATCACCCCAGAACCACTTGTAAGCCAGAGTCGAACCGTCGTTTCCAATTCCGGAGAAGGGTATCGGAGTGTCCACCAGGCATTCATACCACGGATCAACTCCAGTTATCGAAGGAGCCGGGTTCGGTGGGTCCGCTGCAATACCGCTAGGCGACATCATCATATACACATAGGGGAAGCTCTGGTCCGGCATCAGCATGAAATTGGATTCCCAGTTACCATAGTCTCTCCATACATCGGTGTTGACGCCATAGAGCTCCTTCCTGTATGCGGGGCACTGACAGCAGAAATTCTCGTAGGCGACGTTCTGCATCTCGTCCACGATCGCGTGTCTGGCAATGGGGTC
>CP070732.1:40623-43171 GCA_020347565.1 Methanobacteriota archaeon
CGAGTACGTCCTTTATCTGTCCGATTATCAGAGGAGGAGCCTTCAGTCTCTCCAGCTCCGCCTTAAGCCTCTTGAGCTCCTTCTGCAGGCGGATCAGCTCGCCCTCCACGAATCTCTTCTCGCCCTCGACGCGCCGGGCCTCCTCGACGAGCTCGAGGTTGCGCTCTTCAAGGACCGAAAGCCTCCTTTGTATCTCCTCGTAAAGCTCCGAGGACTGCTGCTCACTTTCCAATGCTGTGCACCCCGTTTTCGAGTGGAACTTCACCTATCCAGATTCGAGTTGTAATAAGGTTAAATACTCTATTTATCCTTTGCTGACTCCGTTCAGAAGTGTGATTTTATCGTCTGCGAGCTGTGCGGTAAGGATGTCACCTTCTGCAAGAAGGTGATGATAGAAGGCGTTCTTCTTGAAGTCTGCGCCGAATGCGCAAAATTCGGCACTGAGGCCAAGAAACGTCAGCCGGCCGAGGCGGGCCCCCGGCCAGTGATAGAGCAGAGACTCGAGCGGCGCGAGAGACGGTTCACCCCGAAGGACGTGTACGCGGAGGGAGGGGCGGAAGAGCTCGTCGACGACTACCCCGCGAGGATAAGGAACGCGCGTGCGAGCCGCGGCATGACGCAGAAGGAACTCGCTCTCAAGCTGAACGAGAAGCAGACGATCATAAGCAAGATCGAGTCGGGGAACATGAGACCGGACGAGAAGCTCATACGGAAGCTTCAAAAGGAGCTCGGGATAGCCCTGAAGGAGAAGGTGCGCGCTGAGGAGCAGGAAAGGCCCGTGACGAGGGCGACGGGCTCGGGCCCGCTCACGCTCGCAGACCTGATAAGGGCTTCGAGAAAGGATTGAGGGTCGGGGGCCCGCTCAGCCGCCCTGCGTGTCCCTGTTGAGTACCTCGTTTGTAGCACGTTCGAGATAGGATCCGCCCACGTCCAGTCCGTAGTCGTATGCGACGAGGAGGACGGCGGGCTCTATGTCTATCCCCATTTTCTCCTGCTTCTTGTTCACCCGTGAGACGACTTCCCTCTTCGGTACGGAACGCGACCGAGAGATCGTGTCCACCATCTCCGAGAACAGATCCCTGGTGCGAATCACTGTCGCGTCCCTGAGCAGTCTGGTGTCGGGCCTGTAATCGATTGGGACGTCGATTCTGCCGAAGTCGAACGTCGGCAGCAGATTGCCGTCGACCTTCTTCAGCAGGCCGCCCGCGAGGCCGGCGTCCATCAGCTTCTGGGCGTCCTTCGGAGAGAACCACCTAAGGTCCATCGATGCGGAGAAGACGAACTCCTTCTCTGTCAGGACCTCCTTTCCCTTCCTCCTGTACAAGACCGCAATGCTCCTCTCTATCTCACTCATGGTTCTCCCGGCTCCCAGCATCTTCGGATATGATGTAGTCGACGTCGAGAGGCTCGAGTCTGGCGCTTTCGGACTCCGGAGCGAGTACCCCGAGAGTGAAGCCCTTCATTGGCCTGAGCCTGGACACTTCTTCGGCCAGGGCCAGGGGCACGATTATGTCCTGCACGCCTATCTCGACGACCTCCGCAATCAGGTCTGAGATAGCCCTGCCCGAGATACCTGGGTCAGAACTCACGATCCCATCCCGGAAGTCGACTTTGAAGGTAATGTTTTCCGACAACTTAAAGGCTCCTCTGAGCTCCGAGACGGTCGCTAGAGTGCGTGTTCCCACTACGGCTCTGTCGGCTCCTGTGATGAGCATGTCTATGACGTTGTGCGAGTATCTAACGCCGCCCTCGTAGAGGGTCGGCATCTCGTCACAGACCCTCTGCGCGACGTCGAGCTGCGGCTTGTTCTTCGTGATTCCGTCGACATCGACGACGTACGCGCTGTCGTAGCTCTTCGAAAGATCGGCAGCGACTGCTCTCAACCTCTTCTTGGCCTGTGAGTTCTGAAACGGGACCCTGCCTTCTATCGTTATGACGGGAACGATCTTCATGGTCGCGGCTGGCGGAAAGCAGTCTCTGATATTAAACCCTGCAGGCATTGCACCGGCGACATGATGTGATTGCGCACCCCCCGAGGAAGATGCGTCTCAAGTAGTGCCGTGGGGCGGTGTCCTTGCCGTTTGCGACCGATGCAGTCTATGCGGCGCACGGTCTCGGCAACGCTTATATAGAAGTTCTAACATATACGGGCTTCGAAACCGGGTACAAGCCGACTCTGGACCCGGGACTTTGGGACGATAGATGAGAGGAGGTATGACATGATTGGTCAGACACCAGTTCTCATATTGAAGGAAGGAACAAAGAGAGAGAAAGGAAAGGGAGCACAGTTCAACAACATCACCGCGGCAAGAGCGATCGCGGACGCGGTCCGCAGCACGCTCGGGCCAAGGGGAATGGACAAGATGCTCGTTGACAGCATGGGCGACGTCGTGATAACGAACGACGGCGTCACGATACTGAAGGAAATCGATGTCGAACACCCTGCCGCAAAGATGCTCGTCGAAGTCGCCAAGACTCAGGACGACGAGTGCGGCGACGGCACCACGACGGCTGTGATCCTGGCCGGGGAGCTGCTGAAGAAGGCGGA
>CP070732.1:43271-50850 GCA_020347565.1 Methanobacteriota archaeon
GAGGTCGTCCATGAAGCTCGCCTGCTTGATGGAGTTCTTCTCGATCTCCGCCGTCGTCGCGCGCGCGTTGAGCACCAGCACATCGCAGACGATCCCTCCGGACGAACGTACGACATCCACAACCGCCTCTGCCAATTCGGAATCTCGCTCATGAGAAAACCCCCTATGTCAATCCTCCGATGACAATGTCCTCGACGCGTATATGAGGCCCGCCGTCGGTCGTCCTGGCATCCTGTCCAGACTTGCCACAGTAGCCGGGGTCCGCGAGCCTGAAGTCGTCGCCTATTCCGGTGATGCGGTTCAGCACCTCGAGGATGATTCCCGTCAGTATGGTGTCGCGGTACCTCTGACCTATCTCCCCGTTCCTTATCTCGTACGCCTCATCGCACTTGAACATGAACTGGCCCTTCGCGGGTTCGACATAGCCGTATTGGCCGCCCTTTATCAGCAGCCCGGACTTCGTGTCCTCTATAAGCTCGTCCTTCTTCGAGTCCCCCGCCTCTATGAAGGTGTTGCTCATCCTTATGATCGGGGGGCTGCTGTAGGATTCAGCCCGGGAAGCGCCGTTCGGTACCGCGCCCATCCTGCTGCTTGTCTCGAGGTTGTGCATGAACCCCTTCAGCACGCCGCGCTCTATCAACACGTGCTTCCCTGCCTCGACTCCCTCCCAATCGGTCGGGAAGTAGCCGAACGTGCCGGGGATCGTGGGGTCGTCGACGAGCGTGACACCTTCATGCGCGACCTTCTCTCCCTCCATCCCCTCGAGGACGGAGGCGCCTGCGAGTACGGCGTCTGCCTCGCAGGCATGGCCGAACGCTTCGTGGGCCAGCAGGCCCGTCATCGGATTGTCCAATATGCACGTGAACTTCCCCGCGGGGGCTGGCTTCGAATCCAACAACCGTATCGCCTGCTCGGCCGCCCTCTCACCTGTGCCGATGGCTTCCTCCGACCTTATGAGTTCATAGCCGCCAACGCTGCCCACGGAGTGGTGTCCTCTCTGCACTATGCCGTCGGACCTGCCCCATGCGGCACAGGACGCGAGCGTCCAGAATTCCTTCGTCGTCACCGCGGAGCCGAAGGAGTTGGCGACGACTCTGTCGCCCTCGTAATCCTCGTAGCGCGTGTTTCTGCTCGATATCCTCGGGTCGTGCGACCTCATGGATTCGTCGGCGCCCAGCGCGAACGAGAGCTTCTCAGACAGCGGGATAGAGGACGGGGCTTCGACACATGCGTATTCGCTCCTGACCCGCAGCGTCGGTGCCGCGTCTATCTCGAACTCCACTTTGGCCTTCTCCTGACTCACCTTCGCCAGCCTGACGGCCGTCTCACACGCGGCCGAGACCTTGGCCCTGTCGAGGGAGTTGCACACGGCGAAGCCCCAGCCCCCTCTGATGAAAGCGCGCACACCGCAGCCCGACTCGACCCTGGCCGTCACCGTCTTGGTTTTTCCATCCATGACGATTATGTTTACCCCCGATATCGACTCGAGTCGTATGTCGGCGAATTCGGCTCCCAGCGTTAGGCATCTGTCCACTGCTTCCTCGGCAACGTCTTCCAACCGTGTCCCCCCGTAATGGTGGTGTAAGGGCAACGCTGCATGTTCAATCTATCGCGTCGTCACGCCCTGTGGAAATCGCACGCTGCTTCGACGGAATCGACGATGACGCCCTCCGATATCATCCTTGCGATCGTGTCGATGTCTTCGGTGAGCGGCCTGTCCTCGTCCAGGCGCGGGACCTTCGATCTTATGAGCTCCCTCACGCTTTCTATCGGCGGGCTCGAACTCAGGGACACGAAATCCAGCCCCTGGGCGGCCGCGAGCAGCTCGATTGCGATCAGCCGGGTAGTGTTCTCGACGATGTGTCTAGCCTTCCACGCCGCCGTCATCCCCATGCTGTTGTGGTCTTCCTGGCCGGCGCTCGTGGGGATGGAGTCCGCGGAGGCCGGGTGGACCAGGACCTTGTTCTCCGAGACTATCGAGGCCGCGACATACTGAGGCATCATCATACCCGAACTCAGTCCGCCGTGCCTTGTGAGGAACGGCGGGAGTCCGCTCAGCTTGTAATCCAGAAGCCTGTACAGCCTCCTCTCCGAGAACGCGCCGAGCTCGTGGATCGCCAGGCCCAAGTAGTCCATCGCGAGAGCGACTGGCTGTCCGTGGAAGTTGCCTCCGGACACCACTTTGGCCTCGTCCATGAAGTACAGCGGGTTGTCCGTCGCGGAGTTGATTTCGATTCCGAGCACGCCCGTGGCGTGCCATACGGCGTCGAGGGTCGCGCCGATCACCTGTGGTACGCATCTGAGCGTGTAGGCGTCCTGCACCTTTGTGCAGTGCTTGTGGGATATCATGATCTGGCTGTCGCGAACCAGCGCCTGCATGTTCCCCGCGACCGCGGCCTGACCCTTGTGCGGGCGGACGCGAGATATGCACTCGTCGAAGGCGGCTGAAGTGCCCTTGAGCGCCTCCAGAGACATCGCGGCGGCGATCTGGGAGATGTCCACCAGGTTGGCCGAATCCTCGACGGCGAGGCAGCCCACGGCGGTCATCGCCTGCGTACCGTTGATCAGTGATATGGCCTCCTTCGGCCTCAGCTTTACCGCCTCAAGACCTGCATCGGCCAGTGCGTCGCCTCCCGGCCTCTTGCCCTCGTCAGAAGCAGCTGTCCCCTCGCCGATCATCACCAGGGCAACATGGGCCAACAGCGCCAGGTCCCCGCTCGCCCCGACGGAACCCTGTCGTGGCACCACCGGGTGCACGCGCGAGTTGAGCATCGACACCAGAAGCTCGACCAGCTCCGGTCTGACGGCCGAGTATCCCTTGGCCAAGGCGTTCGCCCTCAGCAGCATCATCGCCCTGACGACCTCGGCGGGCAAAGGCGGCCCGACGCCGCACGCGTGGCTCCTTATCAGATTGACCTGCAGCGCTCTCAGGTCCTCTTCAGGAATCCTCACATCGAGCAGGTCGCCCACGCCGGTGTTGACGGCGTACACCGGGAGGCCTTCGGCCAGCAGCTTCTCCAGCGATTCCCTGCACTCCGCCATCCTTGCACGGACCTCGGGAGGCATCTCGACGGCTACGCCTCTTCGAGCGACGCTGACGACCCTGTCGACCGACAGTGTCGTCCCGTCTATCCTGACGGCCCCCGGCGATGCCTCATCAGACTCGTTCGATGACAAGATGTCACACCGATTATCGGGCGTGAATCCCATTGCACGTACCTGAACTTATTCGTCCCCTGGGCCGTCGGGGCCGTCGCGGACGAGCGTGAACTTGTATCCGTAGTGGATGACGCCAGCGGTCCCCTCCTCGCTCAGCTTCCTCAGCGCGATGCGGACCTTGGTGCCTATCCGGAGCTCGCTGGCGTCGCAGTCAATCACCTGGCCGGTCACCATGGCCCCCTCGTCGAGTTCGACCATCGCGACGACGTATGGCTTCTGGACGTTCTGTGTGTCCATGCCCTCGTGGGTCTCAGTGAGGGAGAATATCTTGCCCGTGCCCTTCAGCTTCACCGGCTCGATCCTTCCCACGCTCTTCCTCCGGCAGACCGGACATATCGTCCTCGGCGGGAAGTTGTACCTCCCGCAGCTATTGCACTTGAACCCCACCATGTTGTATCTGCTGGGGTTCTCCCGCCAGAACCTCGGCGCCGTAGCCATGTCACATCTCCCTCCTGAACAAGTGGACGACCACCGTCGCTCCGGTGCCGCCGACGTTCTGCGTCAGGCCGACTGAGGCGTCCTTGACCTGCCTCTCATCTGCCTTGCCGCGGAGCTGCGTCACTATCTCGACGGCCTGCGCCACACCGGTCGCGCCGATTGGGTCGCCCCTTGCCTTCAGTCCTCCAGACGAATTCACGGCGACGTCTCCCTCGAGCGCCGTCCTTCCGTCCTCGGTCGCCTTCCCACCCTCGCCCTTTGAGAAGAAGCCAAGGTCCTCGATCGCTAGTATCTCGCTTATCGTGAAGTTGTCGTGGACCTCCGCCACGGATACGTCCTTCTGCCTCAGCCCGGCCATCTTGAAGGCCCGCTTAGCAGCCAGCCTCGTGGCGTCCATCGTGCAGATGTCCCTCCTGTGATGCAACGCCAGGGAGTCGCTCGCTTGTCCCGAGCCGACTATCTCGATGGGCATCTCCGCGTGCTTGCCGGCCATCTCGAACGGGCAGAGCACGACGGCTGCCGCACCATCGGAGCTCGGCGCGCAATCGAACATCCTGAGCGGCGAGGAGACCATGGGCGACTTCAGCACAACGTCGCGGCTGATCTCTCTCCTGAACTGCGCCTTCGGGTTGAGGGATCCGTGCCTGTGGTTCTTCACGGCCACGTCGGCCAACTGCTCCCTCGTCGTCCCGTATTCATGCATGTGCCTGGTAGCGATCAGGGAATGAAGCCCGGCAAAGGTCACTCCCAGCTCCGTCTCCCACTCCTGGTCTGCGGCGGACGACTGAATCAGCGAAGATTCGACGTCGCTCACATCCGTCATCTTCTCGGCTCCCCCGACGACGACTATGTCGTTCATGCCCGACGCGACCGCCAGGAAACCCTGTCTGAGTGCCAGTCCGCCAGAGGCGCCCGCGGCCTCCACCCGTGTCGCCGGTATGTGGCCCTTGGCCAGTCCCGAGTAGTCCGCAATCAGCGCCCCCACATGCTCCTGCCGGATGAACCGGCCAGCGGACATGTTGCCGACATACAGGGCGTCTATGTGCTCAGCGGATATGTTCGCGTCCTCGACCGCGGCGAGCCCCGCACTGATGCCTATCTTGCGGAACGAGGAGTCCCAGAGCTCCCCGAACTCCGTGATGCCTATTCCAATGATACCTACCCTGCGCATCTCAGTCACGCCCCCGAACGATCTTGCCTTTGAACTTGGCATATGTCGCGTAGTCAAGGTACTTCGGGTTCGCCATGAGCTGCCTCAGCGTCGGAGCCCTGTCCTTCGGATAGCGAGACATCTCGTCAGTGACGGTTATGTCAAACGCATCCGAGCCCGCCCCGGAGCCGTATGCAACGGCGAATATCCTGTCTCCAGGATTCGCCTCATCCAGGATCGCCGCGAGTCCGAGGGGGACGGCGCCGGAATACGTGTTCCCAATCTGAGACACCAGCATGCCGGCCCGTACCTGCTCCTCCTTGAATCCGAGCTGCTTCGCCACACGCGTCGGGAACTTGCCGTTCGGCTGATGGAAGACCGCATATGCAAAGTCGGTCGGCTTCGTCTCGGTCTTTTCCAGCAGCCCCTTGCCGCCGTTGAGCACGTGCTTGAAGTACGCTGGCTCGCCCGTGAACCTCCCTCCGTGGCGCGGGTACAGCTGACCCTCCCGCCTCCAGAAGTCGGGGGTGTCGGTCGTGTAGGAGTATGTCGTGTCTATGCTGGCGATGACTTTCTCCTTGCCGATCAGGAACGCCGCTCCACCTGCGGACGCGGAATATTCGAGCGCGTCGCCCGGCGCCCCCTGTGAGGTGTCCGCGCCAACCGCCACTGCGTATCGGACCATGCCGCTGCCGACGAGGCCCATGCATGTCTGTATCGCCGCCGTTCCGGCCTTGCATGCAAACTCGAAATCCGCCACCGTCAGGTTCGGAGCGGCCTCGATAGCCTCGGCGACTATCGTGCCCGTAGGCTTCACGGCGTAAGGGTGCGACTCCGAGCCGACGTAGAGGGCGCCTATTTCCTTCGGATCGACGGCGCTCCTGCTCATCATGTTCCTGGCGGCTTCGACGGCGATGGTCACCGTGTCCTCGTCGGGGGACGGTACGGACTTGCTCGTTATCATCAGGCCCTTGCCCATCGCCTTGCCGTCGACGCCCCACACCTTCCCGATCTCGTCGGGGGTTATCCTGAAATGCGGCACATAAGCGCCGTAGCTGACTATGCCCACTTCGCCCACTGGACTCACCTCTCCTTCGATCATCCGAGCGTCTGCAGCCTGTCCACGAGGTCCCCTATCGCGAGCGTCGTCTTTATCAACGGAATGCCTTCGAGTTCGGCCAGCCTGATGGCGAGCTCGTCCACGTGCTCTGGCTTCTGGTAGACGACGAGCGCAGGCTTCAGCGGGTGCGCCCTTATGGCTATCATCGGCGACCTGCCGAAACGGACGCCGGTGAACACCAACGCCCTCTGACTACTCCAGCCGTATATCTTGAGATAATCGAATGAGCTCAATGTGGTGATTGCCCGCACGCTGTCTATAACAGTGTAGCCGTGTATGTGCGTCTGGAGCGGTATCGCAGGCGTGAGGTTGTCCCCCTTTATTGCCTCGACGAGTTCGGGGGCCAGGATCTCGGCCGAGAACTCCTTGATCGATATGATGGAATCGGTCTTTCCAGCGAGAGAGTACTGCTTCAGTACCGTCGCGCCCGTCTTCTCGTCGATCTCAAGGAATGCGTCGACTATCTTGCGGATGGTGGCGATCCCTGGGGAACGCCTCCTCCCAGCCTCGTAGTCGCTGATGACGGATGGGGAGACTCCCAGATGCTTTGACAGGTTCTGCTGGGAGATTGTGAATTGCTCCCTCCACTTCCTGATCGTGCGTCCCGGCTCTTCCGAAAGACAGATCTCGCCCGCGATCGTCTCTCTCACCTGGTTTCGCATGATAGTCGCAGTAGTATGCGCCTATAAATAGTTGCCGTACACTGACACCGACAATAGCCGTAAACACCTCGCGCGAAGCGTATCTGGCCACCGGGACTGTCGACCCACGAAAGGGTCGGTCTTTGGCGGCTGAAGGGTATCTGCGAACGGCCCCGAGTATCGAAATCCAAGACTGTGCTGCTGGACAGTCTTCGAAACGAAATCGGACTCCGCCATGCATATATAAGACACCCTTTCTATCCCTCTCCGCGCCGGATCGGAAGGGGTAGTGGTCTAGCTTGGCATGATCCGTGGTTCGGGACCACGTGACCGTCGGTTCAAATCCGACCTACCCCACTTTCAAAACACTGGCTATTTCCTAATCAGCGAGGATTGGAATCGCTGCGGCAGAGGGCTTCCAGCTCTGCCACGCCTGTCTTGCTTTGGAGAATGCGGATTCAGGTCTTATCCGTGCATAGTACAACTCCGTGGTTCTTGTCGAAGTGTGCCGCAGAACCTTCGAAGCGACCTCAATGGTCACTCCGCTGTCGAGCAAGTGCTGGGCGAGAGTCGGGCGAAAATCCTTCCATCTGAATCCAACACCTGACGACATCTCCACTTGCTGCTTGAGCTTCCCCCACATCGCCTGTGACCAGTAGCCAACTCGCCCATTCAATGCCACAAACGGGAACAAGGACTCATGATTGGGGCAGCCACAGCGAGACAGAAGTTCGTTACGTTCCCGGAGATATTCGGCAATCGCGAGTTCACACCCTGGCATCAAAGGCGCAATCTCATTGCCGTCCGCCCACCTTCCCTTGCCCTTGGGCGAACTCACTCTAATCGTCATGTTGGCAAGGTCCAGGTCATCGAGCTTGGCCAACCTCAATTCGGTCGGCCTCAACCCAGAATGCGAATACAGCATGATTGCCGCCTTTGCCACAATGTCCCACAAGGGCACTTCAAGTGTCCACTTACCATTCTGAAGCGCGTCCAGACTCCTTTCTGGAA
>CP070732.1:50950-77361 GCA_020347565.1 Methanobacteriota archaeon
CGGCGACGGCACCACGACGGCTGTGATCCTGGCCGGGGAGCTGCTGAAGAAGGCGGAAGCCCTCATAGAGCAGAACGTTCACCCGACCGTGATATCTGGTGGGTTCAGGATGGCAGCACAGAGGGCTCGTGATGTCCTGGAGAAGCTCGCAATCGACGTATCACCTGAGAAGAAGGAAGTACTGCTCGACATTGCAAAGACGGCGATGATATCGAAGAGCGTCTCGGCTTCCAGAGAACTTCTGGCGAAGGTTGCGGTCGATGCGGTCAGTGCCGTGGTCGAGAAGAAGGACGGCGGCAAGTGGCACATCGACGACGACAACATACAGGTCGTCAAGAAGCAGGGAGGGTCGATGGACGACACTCAGATGATTGCAGGGATCATCGTCGATAAGGAGGCTGTGCACGCAGCTATGCCGAAGCGCGTCGAGAAGGCTAAGATCGCCCTGGTCGATTCGGCCATGGAGGTCAAGAAGACCGAGATCGACGCCAAGATAGAGATCACGGACCCGAGTCAGCTTCACGCGTTCCTCGAGGAAGAGGAGAACATGCTGAAGAAGATGGTCGAGATCGTGACCAAGTCAGGCGCAAGCGTACTCTTCTGCCAGAAGGGGATAGACGACCTCGCCCAGCACTACCTTTCGAAGAAGGGCGTCTACGCTGTCCGCAGGGTTAAGAAGAGCGACATGGAGAAGCTGGCGAAGGCGACCGGCGCGAACCTCGTGACCAAGCTCGACGACCTCTCCTCCCGAGACCTCGGCGTCGCAAGTCTCGTGGAGGAGAAGAAGATCGCGGAGGACAGGATGACCTTCGTCACGGGCTGCAAGAACCCGAAAGCTGTCTCGGTGCTCATCCGCGGAGGCACTGAGCACGTGATCGACGAGATTGACCGCTCGCTCAACGACGCCATCAGCGTCGTGTCGGTTGCCGTCGAAGACGGGAAGCTGGTGCCAGGCGGTGGCTCGACAGCGACCGAGTTGGCGCTCAAGCTGAGGGACTACGCGGCGTCCGTCGGAGGCAGGGAGCAGATAGCCATCGACGCCTTCGCGAGCGCGCTCGAGGTCGTCCCGACGGCTCTGGCGGAGAACGCAGGACTGGACCCTATCGACGTGCTTATCGAACTCAGGAAGGCTCACAAGGCAGGCAAGTCGGCTGCGGGGATCAATGTCTTCAGCGGCAAAGTGACGGACATGAAGAAGGAGAAGGTGCTGGAGCCGCTCCGCGTGGGCAAACAGGGCATCAGTTCCGCCACGGACGCGGCGGTGATGATCCTACGCATCGACGATGTCATCGCATCGAAGGGCGACGGCGGCGGAAAGGGCGGCCCGAAGATGCCCGACATGGGCGAGGGCGGTTTCGACTAGAGGCCCTACCCAAACCCCTTAACTGATTTCCCATATCATGCATTCAGACTTGAGCGCTGCGCGAAGCGCTCAGAATGGAGGAAGGCGCTGATGCAGGAGGAACCAGAGGATTCCCTGCCCTCGAACGACGAGCCCGGCCGCGAGGACACTGCGGACAGGGGCGGCGAAGCGGACCCGCTCGCCGCCAGTAAGAAGGAGCTTGGCGAGCTGACAGACACTTTGAAGAGGACACAGGCGGAGTTCGAGAACTACAAGAAGCGGGTGGAGCGAGACGCTGCCAACATGGTGCAGCTCGCGAGCGCGCGACTGGTATCCGACTTGTTGTCCGTCCTCGACACGCTCGACAAGGCCATCGAAGGCGCCGACAGCACGGCATCGGAGAACCCGTCGAGAGACGGGGTAGAAGGCATTAGGAAGCAACTCATGCAGGTGCTGATGAGGGCGGGCGTCACGGAGATAGACACAGAAGGGCAGTTCGACCCTTTCGTGCACGAGGCGATGATGAGGGAGGAGGCGGACTCGATCGACGAAGGCACGATACTCGAGGTGTTTCAGAAGGGCTACATGCTGGGCCCTAAGGTCCTCCGGACGGCGAAGGTGAAGGTATCGGTCGATGTGCGGAGCGAGGGGGCCGAACATGACGGTGATCAGATCACAGGTCAGGATGAAGAGAGCGATGAAGAGGAGAGGTGAGAAGACAGATGACAGAGTCTAAGGAGAAGATCATAGGCATAGACCTTGGGACAAGCAACTCGGCCGCCGCCGTGATAGAGGGAGGAAGAGCCTCAATAGTCCCGAGCGCGGAGGGCACCAGCCTCGGCGGGAAGGCGTTCCCATCCTACGTTGCGTTCACCAAGGATGGACAGATGTTGGTCGGGGAGCCGGCGAGGAGGCAGGCGGTATCGAACCCCGAGAACACAGTGTACGGTATCAAGAGAAAGATGGGCACCGACCACAAGGTGAAGATCAAGGACAAGGAGTACACTCCCCAGCAGATATCGGCGTTCATACTGCAGAAGATCAAAAGAGACGCTGAATCGTTCCTGGGAGTATCCATCAGCAAGGCCGTGATAACCGTCCCCGCGTACTTCAACGACAACCAGAGGCAGGCGACGAAGGACGCCGGAACGATAGCGGGGCTCGATGTCGTGAGAATCATCAACGAGCCCACGGCAGCCGCCCTGGCGTATGGCCTGGACAAGTCGGAGAAGGACCAGAAGATAATGGTGTTCGACCTCGGCGGCGGAACCCTCGATGTGACGATAATGGACTTCGGCGACGGTGTGTTCGAAGTGGTCTCTACGAGCGGGGATACACAGCTCGGAGGCACGGACATGGACAACAGCGTGGTCGATTACATCACGAAGGAGTTCAACTCCGAGCACGGGATGGACCTGTCCAAGGACAAGATGGCCGTGCAGCGCATCAGAGAGGCCGCTGAGAAGGCGAAGATCGAGCTGTCGTCGACCATGGAGACGGAGATCAACCTGCCGTATCTCACGGCGGATTCGACAGGCCCGAAGCATCTCGCCATGAAGCTGACCAGGGCGAAGCTGGAGGACCTGGTGAAGCCGACGATCGAGAGATGCAGGAGCCCGATGACGCAGGCTCTCGAAGATGCCAAGCTCGCGGCGGAGAAGATCGACAAGATAATACTGGTTGGTGGGCCGACGCGGATGCCGATAGTCCAGCGGTTCGTCGAGGATGTGATTGGCAAGAAGATCGAGCGGGGCGTCGACCCGATGGAGTGCGTGGCGATGGGAGCTGCGATCCAGGGAGGGGTAATCGAGGGGACGGTGAAGGACATCCTCCTGCTCGATGTGACTCCGCTTTCGCTCGGGGTAGAGACCCTGGGAGCCGTGTTCCACAAGCTAATAGAGAGGAACACCACCATCCCAACGCGCAAGAGTGAGGTCTTCTCGACCGCAGCAGACGGTCAGACGAGCGTGGAGATACATGTCCTGCAGGGGGAGCGGCCCATGGCCGTCGACAACGTCAGCCTTGGGAGGTTCCACCTCATCGGCATCCCTCCCGCGCCCAGAGGCGTTCCCCAAGTCGAGGTTACCTTCGACATCGACGCGAATGGGATCATCGACGTCAAAGCCAAGGATCTCGGGACCGGCAAGGAGCAGAAGATCACGATAACGGCAACGACCAAGCTGGACCAGACGGAGATCGACAGGATGGTGAAGGACGCTGAGACCTTCGCCGAGGACGACCGCAATCGTAAGGAGGCTGCAGACCTCAGGAACAGGGCTGAGGCGAAAGTCTACGAGGTGGGCCACGTACTCGAAGAGATGGGCGACAAGATACCGCAGGACCTCAAGGACAGCATCGGAAAGCTCTCGGAGGAGCTGAAATCCGCTCTGGCATCCGAGGACCTCGCATCGATCAAGCAGAAGATGGAGGAACTGGACAAGGTGCTGCTGGAGGTCGGCAAGAAGGTCTACGAAGCGAGCGCCGCGAGCCAGGCGCAGCAGCAGGCTCCTCCCCCCTCTGGCGATGAAGGTGCCCCCCCCTCAGACGGTGACAAAGGCTACGTCGACGCCGAGTACAAGATCGTGGACGACGAAGAGCAGAATAAGTGAACCTGGGAGCACCAAAACCTCTTTCATCACCTTTCAATCTTTCATTGGTGGGAATCCGAACTGTATGGCGAGTTGAAACAGGTGTCCTGACATGCCTTCGAAACGCGATTATTACGATGTCCTTGGAATCTCCAAAGAAGCTTCCGCCGAGGACGTCAGAAAGGCGTACAGGAAGCTCGCGATGAAGTACCATCCCGACAAGAACAAGGACAAACCCAAGGAGGCAGAGGAGAAGTTCAAGGAGATCTCAGAGGCCTACGAGGTACTCGCGGACGCCGACAAGCGGTCAAAGTACGACCGATACGGGCATGCAGGCGTCGAGAGCACCTTCAGGGGGGGCGGATTCGACTGGTCCGACTTCACGCACTTCGACGACATAAGCGACATCTTCGGCGGGCTCTCTGGGTTCGGCTTCGGCGGCAGCATATTCGACCAGTTCTTCGGCGGAAGGCAGAGGGCAGGTCCACAGGAAGGGCAGTCGCTCAGATACGACGTTGAGATAACGCTGACAGAGGCCGCAGAAGGCGTCGAGAAGGATCTGAGGATACCGCACTCGGTCCAGTGCGACGACTGTCGTGGGCAGGGGGCTCGCGGTGAGGACCTGAAAGCTTGTTCGACTTGTGGAGGCTCTGGCCAGGTCAGGCACGGGCAGACGCGAGGCTACACGAGCTTCGTGTCCATCAGCAGCTGTCCAGATTGCCGAGGCTCGGGCAAGAAGACCTCGAAGCCCTGCGCCTCGTGCGGTGGCGCGGGCTACACGAACCAGACGAGCAAGATTAAGGTCTCGATCCCGAAAGGCGCGGAGGAGGGTATGCGGCTGAGGATCAGAGGCGCTGGCGAGGCGAGCACGAACGGTGGGCCGCCGGGCGACCTGTTCATCGTGGTTCACATCGCCCCCCACGACATCTTCGAACGCGATGGCAGGAACCTCTTCGTCGAGGCCCCGATCTCCTTCGGAGAAGCGGCTCTGGGTGCGGAGATCCAGGTGCCGACACTAGCCGGCAAAGCCCTGGTGAAGATACCAGCAGGGACTCAGACCGGGACCGTCTTCAGATTGAAGGGCAAGGGAATGCCTGATCTCCGCGGCTACGGCGCAGGGGACGAGTTCGTCAACGTCAGAGTGGTCACGCCGACCAAGCTCTCGAATGAGGAGAAAGATGCTATGAAGCGCTTCTCCGAGTCTGTGGGCCAGTACGGACAAACGGACCGAAAGAAGTCTTGGTTCAGCTCGCTCCGAAGGAAGTGAAGGCCAAAACCTATTTATCCGTCTGCGTACAGATTGAGTTCGAATGAATCCTGTTGGCATACTGACAGAAGACCCTCGCGCATACTTCGATATGCTTACGGCGCTGAGGGAGCAGGGAATCGCACATCTTTCCCTGGACTTCTCTGAACCGATACCTGCCAACATCTCCGTGGTAATGACGACGGAGCGGGAACGGCATAGGGTA
This sequence comes from Methanobacteriota archaeon, assembly GCA_020347565.1. Classification (GTDB taxonomy): domain Archaea; phylum Thermoplasmatota; class Thermoplasmata; order UBA10834; family UBA10834; genus UBA10834. Next base: position 56,353 of record CP070732.1, read on the forward strand.
AGCTTCGACAGGGTGGTATCCGACGATGATATGGACAGGGCTGTGGCGAAGGTCAGGAGAATCCTGGCAGGAGGCAGAGGCGCAGGAGAGCTGACCATCGGCATAGACCCCGGCCAGATGACGGGAGTCGCTGTCTTGGCCGACGGGGTCGTGATAGCGCGAACGATGATCTCGTGTCCGGAGAACATCCGGGAGGTCGTTCGCGATGTGGTCGAAGGAAACCGCCCATCGAGCGTCAGCGTGAGGATAGGCAACGGAGACCGTACCAATCGCAACAGGATCTTCAACATACTGTGGGACATGGGATACATCTGCGAGATAGTCGACGAGAGCAACACGACCAAGAGGTCGAGGACGCCGCATGAAGACGCTGCAGTGGAGATAGCCCTGACCCCCGGATACGTACCCAGGAAGAAGCAGGCCGTCGACCCCGTACCTGGCGAGATACGCAACATACAGAGGCTTAGCCGAATCCGAAGCGAGGGTAGCGTGACCGTATCCAAGGAGCTTGCCGAGAAGGTCGCGACCGGGGACATGTCCATGGACGAGGCGATTAGGAAGCAGAAGAAGCCGTAGACGCACCACTCAGAACAGATGGTTCTCCGTGACGGCGGCGGGGCCGCCCACGCCGCACTCGATCGTCTCTATCCCAAGCGCATCGATCCTATCCCTGACCGTACCGACGTTCTCGGGCGCTGTGTTAACGTACACCGTCGCCCCAGTATCTATGGAGAAGAAGGCCGGCACCCCTTCGCTCCGCATACGCTTCACCTCCAAGATCACACTCACCGTCTCTGGTCGCCACAGAATCAGCTCTTCCACACCGGTCATGGTGATTCCGTGGAGTATCAGTGAGTCCTTCTCAGCGAGCCGGCCAATCTCCGCTATGTCCCTCCGCCTGATGGCGCTCTCCATCTCCGCTACGGCTCCGTGGATGTATGCCAACCGCGAATGGAAGAAGGGCGATTGAAGTACGTCCTTGTGGGCGTCGTCCGTGGATTTGTGTGCTGGTATCAGCGCTACAACGATTCCCATCTGGAAATCCTCAGATGCGATCTGATACGAGTATGAATCGCCGTCCTCGAATCCTGTCTTCCAGAGCGAGAAGGCTCCCGTCACGGAGCGAGCTGCAGACCCCGCGCCTCTCCTTGCGATGACGGATATCTCCTCTGGGGTAAGCTTCAGCCCTGCGGCCGCGCACGCGGATACCGCGAGAGCGGCGAACCCCGACGCGGACGCGCCGAGCCCGACGTTCGATGGGAAGCTGTTCCTGGATTCCATTCGGAAGCGGTCCTCGATTCTGGCCTTATCCCTCACCGCGTCCACGACTGCGAGGATTCGGCTCATATCTCTCTCCGATGTCGCCGCCCCGTCGATCGAAGCCGAGTCCGATTCATAATCTCCGAACTGGATGGTTGTGTGTGTCACTGTTGGAGAGGTCGCCACGGATATCGAGTCGTGGAATGGAATCCTAAGCACCTCATCTCTAAGACCATGATACTTGATGAGCCCCTGGATCGGATGCGCCATCGCTGAAGATTTCGTCTGGTATCACCTCATACATCTAGCAGCAGGACTATCTTCTTGTTGACATCGTCAAACGTCAGCTCGTGGTACGTTACGCCTTTCACGACCGCCTTCTTGGGATGCTTGTCAACGTCGAACTCCTCACCGCTCACAGTAGCTTCCAACGAAAGGTCGCGTATTCTGACGATGAACCTGCCGAAGACCAGGTTCTCCGCATCGTGCAGATAGAGCAGCTCCTCCAGAAAATCGACGAGCAGCCGCTCCCGGCTGTCCGCGGAGATGATGACCTTGACCTCGCCGACGAGGTCTATCTTCCGCACGTCCGTCATCTGGTCGAACATCGCATACGCTGCGCTGGCGTATCTATCGGCCAGCGACTCCCCGTACGCCTCTATCAGTGCATCGGCGGTGTGGTCCAACAGGCGGTATTTCATCGCCTGTACAGAACGATAGCCCGTATATCAAGGCTGTCATTTCTCCGACTGGCTGAAGAAGTCGCACATGTCGGAAATCGCGCATTCTCCGCATCTTGGGGCACGTGCCTTGCACTTCCGCCTACCATGCTCGATGAGGTTGACATGCAGGTTGTAGTACTCTTCAGGTCGCACAATCCGTTCCAGCTCCCTCTGAACGGCCTCCTTCGAGGACTTCTGGCCTGCCAATCCTATACGTCTGCTAACGCGGAATACATGCGTGTCGACAGGGAATGCTGGCTTTCCGAGGGAGAACAGCAGCACTATGGCGACCGTCTTCGGACCGACGCCATGCAGGCTCGTGAGCCAGCGCTCAGCGTCCCTGAGTTCCATCTCACCCAGGAAGTCGAGGCTAAGGTCGCCTCTCTGCCTAGACAGCAGGCTCAGGACGCTCTTGATCCTGTCGGCTTTGATCTCCGCCAGGCCGCCGGACCTGATCGTCTCAGCGATCTCCGCCTGGTCTGCGGCAAGGACATCCGACCATCTCGGATATCTGAATCTGAGCGATTCGAAAGCCCTTGCGGAGTTGACGTCGCTGGTGTTCTGAGAAAGTATCGTCTCGATCAACGTATCGAGAGGGTCATAGGCGTATTCCTGCACCTTCCTGCCGTACTCCGACGTCAACCTGGAATTCACCAGGGATGCTCGTTTCATTCGCTTGGTCTCGACAGACGACCTCCTCATTGAGTTCGGCCTTCCGCGTCCCGATCGCCTCGGACGGCGTAGCGTGCCTCGATTCGAGTGCATACCAGGACGGTAGTTGCATGGCACGTCTGCGTAAAAAGGATGCGCATGCCTCCCTCCATGGGGGCTTGACGCCTTTGTGGACGGCTCCGATGGAAAGAGTATATATCGTGCCTAACCATCATTTGCCCGTGGACATCTGTGTGATAGGCTGTGGCGCGATTGGAGCGACGATCGCGCGCGAGGCGGAGGACATACCGGACATCGAAACGGTGTATCTCACAGACCGCTCTCAGGAATGCGCCGCCAAAGCGGAGGAGAAATTCTCGAAGGTCCGATACGTCGCAGACATCGTCCCGATTCTGACGAAGATAAGACTCGTAGTCGAGGCGGCGAGCCAGGACGCGGCCAGGTACTACCTGCCCATAGCGCTCTCCGCAGGCGTGGACGTCCTGATAATGAGCGTAGGTGTGCTACACGACGAGGAGTTCCAGAGCGATGTCTTCCGATTGGCGAGGCGAAAGGACGCGAAGATATTCGTTCCCAGCGGCGCCATCGGAGGCGTCGACGCTCTGTCAGCTGCCAGATTCGAGGATATCGAGGAGGTCGTGTTGACGACGACGAAGCCCCCGTCTGCCTTCGGAGAGGTCCAGTATCTCAAGTCCAAAGGGATAGAGCCCTTGGAGATACGCGTGAGGACGACCTTCTTCGAAGGGACCGCAAAGGAGGCAGTGAGGCACTTCCCCCAGAACATCAACGTCGCTGCGACAATCGCCCTGGCAGGCGTAGGGTTCGACAGGACGAGGATCAGGATAATCTGTGACCCACAGGTCACCACGAACGAGCATCACCTGCAGGCACGGGGCAGGTTCGGTGAGATAGACGTCGTCACTAGGAACGCGCCGTCCCCGAGGAACCCGAAGACGAGTTACCTTGCTGCACTTTCCGCGCTTTCGGCGATAAGGAAGATCACAGGACCCACGTGGATAGGGGCATAGCCAGCACCATTTCTTTATACGTATGCGGGCATTTCAAGCGTGTGATCCCGTGGCGACCAGAGAGAAGACGATATTCTCGTCGATGAAGAAGGATGTAGATGCGATCATCCTCATGAATGCCGTGGAGCCAAACCTGGACTCCAGCTTCTTCTATGCGACTGGCATTCCCAGTGGGCTCTTCGAGGGCTGCCTTGCCATCATCGAGCCCAGAAGAACGGAGGTGTTGGTGTCCGAGCTTGAAGCCCTGAGCGCCAAGGAGGCCAGGGTGAAAGTGTCCGTCTTCGAGAACGGGGAGAAGCGCGGGAAGCTGATGAAGAAGAAGCTCTCGAGGTACAGGAGAATCGGCGTCAACTCAACGGAGCTGACGCATTCGAACTACGAGCTTCTGAAGAGGATGAAGATTCCTGGCTCCAAGCTTGTGGACATTTCCAAGGACCTTCACAGCGCCCGGATGATAAAGCAGCCAGATGAACTGTCGCGGATACGAAAGGCGTGTTCGATTGCTTCCAGAGCCTGCCAAGCCATACCGAAATTCGTGAGGGAAGGCGTGACCGAGACGCAGGCGGCCGCAGACCTAGCCTGTGAAATGATGGGACTCGGAGCTTCTGGCCCCGGTTTCGAATCAGTGGTCGCTTTCGGCTCGAAGAGCGCCGAGCCGCACTACTCGCCTTCCGTAAAGAGACGACTGAAGCCCGGCAACTTCGCGCTGTTCGATTTCGGAGCGAAGTACCAGAGATACGTTTCCGACTTGACGAGAACATTCGTGTGCGGAACGGCGAGCAGGAAGAAGAAGGAGATGCACTCGACGGTTCTGGAGGCTCAGAGGGCGGCGTTGGACGAAATCGCGGATGGGGTCATGGGTTCCGTGGTCGATGAAGCGGCCAGAAGGGTCATTGATGGCACGAAGTTCGAGGGATTATTCATTCACAGCACTGGCCACGGCATAGGCATATCCGTACACGACCCCGGCTCGATATCCTCAGTTGTAGACATGGAACTCAAGGAAGGGATGGTCCTGACCGTCGAACCAGGCGTCTACATCCCGAAGTACGGCGGCGTTCGGATCGAGGACGATATACTCGTGACAAAGAAAGGTTGTCGCGTCCTGACCTCCTGCTCAAAGGAGCTTCGCGCACTCTAGACGACCGATGGCATACTCAGGCCGAACAGGCGGTCCGCAACCTCCTCAATCACGAATATCAGGCCGACACCTATCAATGAGATCACCATGGACGACAGCCAGTCGTCGGGCACCGCCAGCTCCTCAACCATAACGAATCTGACCACAACCACGAGGAACACGAATGACAGGAGCAGCATGAAGTTCGACAGCCCTTCGTCTCTGCCGATATCGCTGACGATCGGCACGACGAACACGAATATCAGTGACACGAAGAGTATCCTCAGGGCGTAGGAAGGGGTGGCCGCCCAGTCTTGTGAGACTACGCCCGCACTGAGGTAGAAGACGGCTATCACGATGAGCAGCGTCACGGCCAAAAGCAATATCCATACGAAGTCCATCGCGTCACCAGATTGCAGTCGTGGGCATATATCTCTATTCATCGCCGCGCTTCGCCCTGGGTGTTGCGATGATCTCCCTGACCTCCATCTTGAAGAAGTCGTTCGCATGGGCTGGTCTCAAGATGCAGGCCGTATCGGCCCCTTCGCCCGTTCCTGCGATCACCGCAACCTCCTGGTTGCTGCACGGTATAGCGCCGTTGTCCGCCGCCATCAGCGTTATCTCCACGCAGACCTTCATCCCCTGACCGAAGAGCGCTCGGAGTACATCCGACACGGCTTCAGCCCTGGAACAGCCGCCAAGCTTACGGGTGAAGGACCGCTCGACTCCGGACAACGCATGGGATGCTCTGACGACCTGTGATCCAGCTTCGGCTAGTGCCCTCTCGGCTTCTGGGCTCATGTCGGTCATCCCTTCGCCAGAGAAGCCGCAATGGGAAGTCACAGTCACGACCTGGACATCCAAATCAGCAAACCGTTCGATCGCCTTCATCGCGGTATCCCCCGAGTTGCTGGCAACCACCAGATGCTTCAGGCCCAAGCTCACTAGACGCCTGTGCACGGCACCGAGCACAGCTTCGGTATTCTGCTTGCCAGGTCTATCGAAGTATGTTATCTCCGTTGATGTCATAACCCTTCGACACACGAAATGACCTGATGGTGAATAAAGGTGTTCTGACGGTGGAGGGAGGTTGCCTTCCACAAGTTCTATATTTCCCCGACTGTGGTAGACATACCCGTGACGGTCTTCTTCAACGAAGAGTTCTATGCGCACGAACAAGCGCCGTTCCATCCGGAATCTCCAGAGAGACTGAGGGGGATCGTGCAGAACCTGAAGACCAATGGCCTGTGGGATGAAGTCCAATCCTCGACTGGAAAGGATGCAGACCACTTGAGGCTGGTGCATGACAACGACTACGTCGAGTTCATCCGCAGCTGCGGGGAATGCAGCATCACAATGGACACGTCTGTCCACAGAGAAACCTATGACATAGCCCTTCTCTCGGCTCAGTGTGCGATTGATGCTGTTCGGCACTCTAAGGAAGAGCGGGCTCCGTCGTTCGCCCTGACACGACCCCCAGGCCACCACGCCGGGCCGGATTACGGGATGGGATTCTGCTATTTCAACAACATCTCCATCGCTGCCGCATATCTCCTCGAGAATGGAGACGGCAGAATCGCCATCGTCGACCCAGACGTGCATCACGGGAACGGCACGGAGCATATATTTCGCGACCGTTCCGATGTGCTCTACATATCGACTCATCAGGGCGGCATATTCCCGGGTACGGGGAACGTCGACTTCGTCGGAAGCGGCGAAGGGGAGGGGTACACGCTCAACCTCCCCTTCGCCTCCGGCTGCGGAGACTCCACATACAACCTGGCCTACGCGAAGGTCGTAATGCCAGTGCTGAAGCAGTTCCGGCCTGATGCTATACTCGTCAGCTTTGGCACCGACGGACACTACCGCGACCCCCTCGCGTCGCTGAGCCTGTCATCGGAGGGACATCTCCTGCTCGTAAGAAAGCTCCTGGAGCTATCCGAATCGTGCGGAGGCAGGATCACTTTCATGCTCGAGGGAGGGTACGACATCCCATCGCTGTCCGAGGTCGCGGCGGCGACTGTTGGCCTGTTCCGTGGCGTGGAAGTGCCTCTTCGGTTCACCGAAGTCGTCGACAACAGCTGCCTGGGAAGGAGTGTGGTGGAGCACTGCGCCAAGAACGCCTCCGAGTATTGGGATCTATAGACTCTGCCTTCTTCTGCGCGCGGCGATCTGTTTCTCGTGCTCCTTCTTGATCCCCTTCTCCATCATGTCCAAGGCGGTATCCAACGCCCTATAGAGCTGCCAATCGCTCGCCTTGGAATAGTACATCCGCCTGTCGGTCGTCAGCCGCGCTCCAAGGCTGTACTTGCTCTTCAGCCCATCCTGGTGATATGCGCTCACGTGGACGGAGAACACCTTCGGAGATTGGATCTTGTCGATCCTCTTCATGGACTTGCCTATCATGTCGTACATCGCCTCGTAGATCTCAGGGTCCTCCGCGTCCAGCCCGGTTATCTGGACATACACGCCTTCCTGCGGTCTGAGGCTGATGACGAGTTCCATGATGTCCGTCTGGGACAGCACCCCTACCAGCTTGCCCTCTTCAGAGACGAACACGGTCGAGAGGTTTTTCGATATCATCGTCGAGATCGCCTTGTCAAGACGGTTGGCGGGCGATACGAACACGGGGCTCCTGTTCATCACGCTGCCGACTCTGACATCTGCAGGCTCACGGTCGCCCCTGATCTCGTTCGGAGGCTTGGACCCGCGCGGCGACCAGACGACGTCCATGACCTCGGTCATACCGATTGCGCCCACGAGGCGGTTCTCCTCCTCTATCACGGGCAGGGTCTTCTCGTTCAGCTCCTTCATCAGTATCTGGGCCTTCCTGACCGGCTCGTCGCTTGTGACGGAGATGGGGGTAGCGGACATGATGGAGCCCACGGTCCTCTTCCTCAGCTCGTCCATTTCGCCCATCACGCGTATCATGTCGGTTCTCGAGACGAACCCGACCATCTTGTTGTTCCTGACGACCGGAGCCCCTCTGACGCCGGCAGACACGAGCTCCTCTGCGGCGCCAATAACCGTCATGTCCTCCTCCAGCCTGGGACACGGGATCATGATATGCTCGACCTTGGCAGAGAGCGACACGTTCCTCCTTGAGAGAAGCGAGTAGTAGCTCACGAGTCCCAGCGGCTTCTCGCCTTCCAGGACGGGTATCTCCCTCACTCGGCCCTTCTTCATCCTGGATATCACATCGGAGACCGTCTCGCCCTTGCTGACAGTCATACGAGGCTCGCTCATGATGTCTCTGACCAGTAGTCCGCCAATCTCGGTAGCTTTCAATGTGAACACACCCTGCCCAGCCGGCGCTGAGAGCAAAACCGTGCATCGCTCATGCGTGTTGAAACCTATCAGGATACCGCACCTAAATACTTTGTGTGCCTATGTTACGGCGGCGATTTCGTCAATGATTTATATGCTTGTCTCAATCTGGTATCTTGTCGAATGCTTGCACTCTGACTCGGTCCCTGACGGGCGAGGGGGGTTGGGATGATGAACAGCAGGACGGAAGCCACCGAGGATGGAGGCGTCTCCGACGACGATGACGGAGAGGACTCCTCGTCTGAGTCAGGGCTGGAGTTCCTGACGCTGGATGATTTCGACGTCAGAGGACGGAAGGTCGTCCTCAGAGCAGACATCAACTCGCCGGTCAGCGAGGATACGCTGAGGATAGAGGACGGTTCCAAGATAGCCTCAGCCGTACCTACGGTCAGGGAGCTTATAGACAGGAACGCATGCCTCGTCGTCATGGCGCACCAGGGCAGGCCAGGCGACCATGACTTCATAACTCTCAACGAGCACGCTGACTATCTCACGGAATTTCTTGGCAGGAGAGTGAGGTACGTCAACGACATACATGGGAGCCGCGCTTTGAAAGCGATAAGGTCTCTCAGCGAGGGCGAATGCGTTCTGCTGCAGAACGTACGCAACTACTCGAGCGAACAGCTCAAACTATCCCCGGAGGAGCATGCACAGTCCGAGATGGTGCGGAAGCTCACGCCGGAGTTAGACCTGTTCGTCAACGACGCCTTCGCGTCGTCTCACAGGTCGCATGCGTCGTTGGTCGGTTTCACGTGGACCCTCCCCTCAGCAGCCGGAAGGTTGATGGAGCGGGAGATGAAGGCCCTGACCGAACTGCTGCGGGACCCCGCCAGGCCCTCGACCTTCATATTCGGAGGAGCCAAGTTCGTCGACACCCTCCCAGTTCTCAAGAGGCTTGTGGCCTCCGGTTCGGCTGACCACATCATCCTGGCAGGGCTGGTCGGATGCGCCTTTCGAATGGTTCAGGGAGACCGCGTCGGCGCGGGGACCGAACGCCTCGCATCCAGGGGCGTCACAGAGGAGGTGCGCAAGACGGCGACAGAGCTGATCGAGGCGGGCGGGTCCAAGATGAAGCTCCCGATTGACGGAGCCATTGAGGAGAACGGAGTGCGCGTCGACCTCGCACTCGAAGACGTTCCTGAGGACGCGACGATACTCGACATCGGCCCTCAGACCATAGATGAGTTCGCGAAGGTCATTGCCTCCTCGAAGACCCTGTTCCTGTCCGGACCGCCGGGAGTCTATGAGGTCGAGGAGTTCGCCAAAGGCACTAAGGAGCTCTTCCTGGCCATCGCGACGTCGGGAGCCTTTTCTGTCATCGGAGGCGGTCACTCCAGCGCCGCAGTGAACAGACTGGGTTTCAAAGACAGGTTCTCCTACGTAAGCACTGGTGGCGGGGCAGTCGAACGCATGATACTCGGCAAGCCGATGCCGGTCATCGAGGCTCTGAAGATGGCTGCATCCAGAACCTAGCCGTACGGGAAGCTCTTCTTTCCGCCGCCGCCCAGAATCGTGCCCCCCAAGGACCTTGCCCTGATGAGTCCTCTCAGAGGGACGCCGCCGATTTCGTTTAGGCTGCTCTTATTGACTATCACCAAGGCGAGGACCGATGTGCCCCCGGCATCTTTGATATCCGTGATTGCACCCTTTATGGTCGCGCCAGTGCTGAGGACGTCGTCGATAATCACTATCTTCTTACCATTGCCGACGGAGGCGTAGTTGGAGCTCAACGCGCCTCCGCTCTGGCTCTCCGCATGCGGGCGATATACCCCGAAGTCCACACCGAGTATTTCTGAGAGCTTAGTGGCAAATGGTATGCCGTTGATAGACACGCCCAGGATCACATCCGCCTCGACGCCCTGCTTCGCCAACTCCTCGAGCGTGATGTCAGCCATCAGTTCGGACATGAGGCCGACCCTGTAGCCGGAAACACCAACGGACCTCCATCCGATCTTCACATCCGACGGGGGGAGGCCCTCAGGACCATACTCAACAAGATAGTTAACCGTGTCAACTGAAAGGTGTAGCTCATCCGCCACCTCGCGAACGCTCAAACCCTTCTTCCTCAGTATCTTGGCGTTTGCAGCCAGCTCTTTCACATCTACCATCTCTTCACCGGGGTCAATGAGTACAATGTTACGATATTAAGCTTTCTCCGAGGTGCCAGCCTCCAGAGACTTAATCATGGAGACCAAAGCATTGTTCAGCGGAGTCGGCACGCCAGCGACCTCCCCAGATCGACACAGGTGCCCGTTTATGCAGTCTATCTCTGTTCGCCTGCCCAACTCGATGTCCCGCAGCATGCTAGACCTGTTCCCAGCCGTCTCCCTAGCAACGGACCGAGCACGCCTGTACATCGACTTCACCGGAAGCGTGATTGCAGAGGCCTCGGCCACGGACTCGCACTCTGAGCATATCTCTGCCATGAGTCTGGAGAGCGTTCTGCTCTCAATCAGGTCGCCGTTGGGAATCCTCAGTATAGCCGTCAGGGGATTGATGCTCGCGTTGACTATCGCCTTAGCCCATATCTCGGAATGTATCTCCCGCCTAGTGACGGCTGGAATCCCCGCGCTTCTGAAGGCGGAGGACACCTTACTTGCTGCGTTCGGGTCAAGTTCGGATCCGACTATGGTCTTCCCTATTCCAGCGATTCTCACGATGCCCGGCGCCACGAGAGACGCCCCCATGGTCGTCGTGCCACCAATCGCTCTGTCCCCTCTCCAGGCCCTGAGCTTCTCGAGGTTGCCCAGGCCGTTCTGGAGCGTCAATACCTTAGTGTCCCCACTGATCCAACCGGAGCAGGCATCGACGACAGACGATGTCGAGTAGGCCTTGGTCGCGACGATCAACAGGTCCGGCGGGGCGAAATCCTTCACACTGTCGCTCGCATCTAGCTTGACCGTTCTGCTGACCACCCCCCTGATCCTCAGGCCGTCCTCCGCGATCGGTGAGACGTTCGCCTTTCTGCCCACGAGAACGACCTCATGATGACTGGCCAGCATACCTCCGACTGCGCTCCCGAGCGAGCCAGCACCGAAGACGCATATCCTCATCCGACCACCTGTGTGCACGTATATGAGCCTCAATCGTCGGCCGAGCGACGCAGGGCATTTGCCCTCTCATGTGCCATCTGCAGAGGAATAGGAATGCGGGATTTCAGGAACCGTCTCACGATGAACAATGACTGTGAGCGCGATATGCCGTGTCCGGGCGAGATGTAGATCGGCTTGTGTTCGCCATGGGCAACTGCGTATCCGACCATTTCTCCGTGGTTGAGCACCTTTGAAACATTCGCGTTCTGGCCACCAGACAGAGTACCGCACAAGAGCCTCTTCGCGACCCCTATGGTGGGAACGTCGAAGACGATTCCAGCATGGCACGCGACGCCGAACCCGTGCGGATGGAGGATCCCGTTCCCGTCGTACATCAGTACGGTCTCCTCGTCCAAGCTACTGACAAGTGGCGCCACCAAAGGGAGCTCCCTGAACGCCAAGTACGAGGGTATGTATGGAAAGCGCACTTCGGACGATCTCGAGCGCTCATCCAGTAGCTCTTCAGATTCGAAGTCGAGAGTCACCAGGGACGCGAAGGCTCTATTGCCATCATACGAAACATCCACCCCAGCCACCCTGGACAGCCTAACGTCGGATCTTGGGACCTTGACCCTCTCCCTCAACCGCATCTGCTTGGCTCTGAGGGCGCTCAACGGGGAAGATGACTTGAGGTCGTCATACAGCAAATCGCGAAAATCAGCTATCTTCCCAGAGGTGACTGCGACGCCTTCACCACTCAATAGCGTCGCCTTCTCGGCTAGAGTGTCGCTGCTGCGCGATCCGACCAGAGAGCCATCGGACCGGACGACTCGGTGCCACGGAACGTCCTCAGCGCGTTCGGAAGGGGTCAAAGCGAGCCACACGAACTTGGACGATGCGCGGTCGCCGAGAGCCTCCGCCACGCGGCCATAGGTGGTGACCCTGCCTCTCGGCACCTGGCGCACGATTTCCTGTGCCTCCGCCCAGAGGTCGGGTAGGTCTTTGAGCGATTCGTGAAGCATCATCAGGCGCAGAGCATCCGGAAATATTAAAGGTGTACCTAGGTAGGTACGATACACGATGAGCAGCGGGCCGCTTGATCGCTATTGGAGAGTCCTCGGCCGCACCGAGAGGGCGAGATATCTTGAGTCGAAGGAATCGACCGTCAACGTGAGTATTGAGGCGGGCGACGAGGAGCTCATGCGAGCCCACGACGAAGCACTTGAAGGGGCGCAATGGCGCGGACGCGGCCCTGCACTGCTCGAGGTGAAGATCGAACTCGCCAGGCGCGCCATGATGAGATGCGTACTGTGCGAAAGAAGATGCTATGCCAACCGAGCGTCCGGCGAAGCCGGGCACTGCGGCGTTCTTGACGCAAGGGTCTCAAGCGAGTTCATACACATGGGAGAGGAGCCAGAACTAGTCCCTTCGTACACCATCTTCTTCTCCGGCTGCACGTTCGATTGCGTGTACTGCCAGAACAGCGACATATCGACACGACCGAGAGCTGGAGCGGAGATATCTCCGGGCAGGCTCGCGAAGATGATCTCGGCGAGGGCGCGCAGCTACACCACTCCCGGATCTCTCACACACGATGCGAGTGGAGCCGCGAACGTCAACTGGGTCGGAGGGGACCCGACTTCGAACATACGCTACATACTGGAGACCATGAACAAGTGCGACGCAAACCTCCCGCAAGTCTGGAACTCCAATATGTACCTGACCTGTCATGCCATGAACCTGCTGAGAGGGGTCATCGACGTCTATCTGACAGACTTCAAGTACGGCAACGACGAGTGCGCAAAGCGTCTGTCCGAAGTGGACGACTACACCAGGATAGTGAAGAGAAACCACCTTCTCGCAAGAGACGATGCGGAGATGATAGTACGACATCTTGTGCTTCCGAATCACGTAGAGTGTTGCACTCGCCCCATCTTGGGTTGGATAGCAGACAATCTCGAGGACGTTAAGGTGAATGTCATGGGACAGTACAGACCGTGCCACCACGCCATGAACCACGAGGACATATCCAGACCCCTAAGGCCTAGCGAGTATGAATCCGCCCTGAGAATCGCTAGGGATCTTGAACTCGATATGACGCTCTGAAGGCATGCCCTATCCGATAGTGGCCGCTCGAACTGTTTAAGTACGCCGATGCAGATAGTTGGATGTGGACTCGTCCGAAGCCGTTGCTGTGATCAAGCTGGCCGCAGCGATTGCTATCCTCGGCTATGCATCGATCTCAGACCTGCGGACGCGAAGAGCCTCCAATTGGTTTTGGATAGCCCTCTCGGCCATCGGCGTTGCGATGATACCTGTGACCGTGGCGGTCGAGGACATGTCGATGAGTTATCTGTTGATCCTGATTCCAATCCTTGCAGTCTTGTCAGACGTGTTCTGGGATGCGGAGAGTTCGTCGGCACTGGCCAGAAGCGCTCCGTTCATCAAGTACGGACTCGCGATCGTGGCCACAGCCGCCCTTGGCGTCGCGTGGGGGGACGAAGGCGACTTCCAGAGTCTTCTGATCGTTCCGATCGTCATGCTCCTGATCATACTGCTGTACATGCTGGACGTGATAAGAGGGGGCGCAGATGCCAAGGCCCTAATCTCCATTTCCATAGTGTTCCCCTCGTATCCCGTGGTGGCGAGCATGCCTTTAATCACCTCGGAGAGCGAAGTCCTCCAGACCGTAGTCCCGTTCACGTTCTCCGTCTTGGTGAACGCTGCGCTCTTGGTTGTCTTCCTGCCCCTAGCATTCCTCTTGATAAACCTGATTCGGAGGGACCTGCTATTCCCTCAGATGTTCCTTGGCTACAGAACTGATGGTCGTGACGCCTTGCGAAGGCACGTGTGGCTCATGGAGAGAATCGTAGACGGGAAACGCGTGCTGTACTCCAGGCCCAAGACGGAAGAAGACCTCCGGAGGGAAATCGACCTGCTGAAGGATCACGGGCATCTCAGGATATGGGTCACGCCGAAGATACCATTCATAGTTCCCATATTCATCAGTCTCATTCTAACCGCCTTAATCGGAAACCCGTTCTTCCTGCTTTTCGGCTTCTGAGCACATCTCTCTGAGCGGACACAGGACGCATCTCGGCGTAGGCCTGCAGACGCTCTTGCAGTGATCCACTATCATGGCATGTGCGTTCGCCAGCTTGGCGATATCGCGGTCGAGCGCTTCCTCGAAAGCCGCCTTGATAGAGGCATGGCTATCACCGTCGCATATGCCCAGGCGCCGAAGCAGCCTCACGGTGTAAGCGTCCACAACGAAACTGGGCATCCGGAGAGCATACAGCATGATGGTGTCCGCCGTCTCGGGACCGACACCTCGCAGGCTCAGAAGCTCGGCGCGAACCCTTTCCATCGGCAGCGACGACATCGCAGTGATATCACCGGAATACTCCCGCTCGATGTGCGAGGCCAGCTGCTTCAGATACCTCGCCTTCTGCCGGAAGAAACCCGACGGGCGGACGAGTGACTCCAACTCGGTCATGTTCATCGCGGCTATACGAGACGGGCACAGGGCCCCTTCGCTCTTCAGCGACTCTATCGCCGTCTCCACATTGTTCCACGACGTGTTCTGCGTCAATATGGCGCCAACTGCAACCTCGAAAGGACCGTCGGCGGGCCACCAACCAAGATCTCCGTACTCCTCGAATAGAGTGTAGTGGAGTCGAAGTATCGAAGAACGCATCATCCCACCATGATAGACTCACAGGACGATATTGACCGCTCTGCCACACTTCGCACAGCGGCCTTCGCTCATATCCGTCTTCGCAAGGCGAAAGCCATCTCTTTGTATCAACAGCGCCCCACAGCCCGGACAATGCGTGTTCTCTCTTTCACCTGCACGGACATTTCCGATGTACACATGTTCGAGCCCTGCCTCCACGGCCGACTCGTATGCCCTGTTCAGTGTAGGAAACGGGGTCCTCTCCACTTCGGTCAACCGGTAGTCGGGGTGGAAGGCGGAGAAATGAACCGGTGTGTCGCGGCTCAGGCTGTCCGCGACCCATTTTGAGAACTCGTGTACCTCGCTCTCGGAGTCATTGTATCCCGGTATGACGAGGTACGTCAGTTCGATGTGGATGCCCAGCTCTCGAGCGGCCTCGCACGACTTCAACACAGGTGCCAGATGGCCACCGCACACCTGCCTGTAGAACTCATCTCTGAACGCCTTGACATCGATATTCATCGCGTCGATGACACCCTTGAGGTCCCTCAGAGGCTCGTCCGAGATGTAGCCGTTGGTCACGTAGTTGGTCTTGAGACCGGATTCATGGATTGCCCTGGAAGCGTCGGTCGTGAACTCGTGCCATATGGTCGGTTCGTTGTAGGTCCAGGAGACGGACTCTGCGCCTGATTCCCTGGCGCGCTGGACTATCTCTCCCGTAGACACCGATATGAGGCCGCCGTCTTCAGGGGAGGCCCTGGATATCGAGTAGTTCTGACAATGCCTGCACTTCAGGTTGCAGCCAACGGACCCAAGAGACAGAGACATCGTGCCGGGCATGAAGTGAAACAGCGGCTTCTTCTCGATAGGGTCCGGATGTATCGAGGACGCCAGCCCGTATGTGAGAGCGTACAACTTGCCAGATCTGTTCTCCCGAACACCGCAGATGCCTCGCTTCCCTTCAGATATCAGGCATTCGTGTGGACACAATAGGCACTGTACCTTCTTCCCTTTGGTCTCGTAGAACCTCGCCTCATGACTGCCGAGTCCGGAAGTGCTCATATCCCAGGTTCTCCAGCTTCTCTCTCCTAGCGTTGTCTATGAGTATATTCTCTTCCCCGCTGGTAACCTTGCCTATGACGGTGAAAGGTGTGCCTGTCCTCGCCGTGATGTCCTCCAAATCGCTCTCGGCTCCGCGCTCTATCGTGAACAGCAGCTCGAAATCGTCGCCGAAGTTCAGCACGAGCGACTTCTGCCTCTCGAGATCCTGGAACACGAGCCCGACCTCCTCAGCCTTCGGAAGGGTCGAGTAGTCTATCTCGTAAGTCATCCCCGAGTTCCTGGAAAGCTCGAAGACCGACGAGGAGAGGCCGTCCGAAATGTCCATACCCGAGGTGACCAGGCCGGAAGCCGCCAGCGCGGCGCCCTCCTTCAGCCGGGGTCGGGGGCGTCTGAGGGCTGCTTCGCAATCGGTCAGGCCGAGGTTGCGCTTCATTGAATAGTATCCAGCTCCCGCCAGGCCGAGCTCTCCGGAGACGACGACAAGGTCTCCAGGCTTCGCGCCTTTACGCAATATGATCTGATTCTTCGGGACTTCTCCCACGGCCGTACCGCAAAGAGTCAGAGACTCGTGCTCCTTCGTATCTCCACCCATTATGGATGTGCCGAAGCGCTGGGCGCACTCGTTCATGCCGTCTACTATCGACTCGAGATAGTCAACTGGATGCCCGCGCGTGATGCCGATGGCCGTAACGAGGCCTATCGGCGACCCTCCCATTGCCGCGATATCGCTAAGGTTCACGGCGACAAGGGACCAACCTATATCGTATGGCTTCATCCCCTTCGGTATGTGCGTTTTCGCCGCCATCATGTCGGTCGTCACGAGAAGATACCTGTCGCCGATATCTATCGCTGCACAATCGTCGCCGATTCCCACTTCGGCGTCGGATTGGACTATTCGGTCGATCAGCCTTATCGCTTCTCGCTCTCCCAAAGTGCCCAGCGTCTTCACGGAAATGGCAGGCCCCTACGTCGTAATTAAGCCTTTTCAGGCAGCATCGCCAGTACGAGCCACAGACCATGACAAACCTTAACGTACTAATAGAGGAATCGGCATTGCTGCCCGGTAGTCTGACATGCGCATAGACGTGGCGTACGGTGACAAAAAGGAGACTGTGGAAGTCCCCGACCACAAAGTCGGCGAGATCGTCCTCCCGAACGAACTGCCCTCGATGGACGAGGCATCAGTCATAAGGCATGCGCTGGCGAACCCCCTCGGGTCCGTCGGGCTGTCTGAATTCCTGGAGGGCGCACGCAGCGTCCTCGTGATCGTAAACGACGCTACACGACCAACGCCAACGGCTAGAATCATGGGCGAGATACACGCCAGCCTCAGAGACCTCGACGCGAAGTACATCGTGGCGACTGGGATGCACGCTGCCCCGACAGAAGAGGAGTACAGGTTCATATTCGGGGATGCGTACGACGACATATCGTCTAAGGTTATCTCCCACGACTCGAAGGAAAGCACTATGGTCAGACTCGGACGGACGAGCAGAGGCACGGAAGTGCGGATGAACTCGATCATCCAGGAAGTCGACAGAATCGTAGTGATCGGCAGCGTGGAACCGCACTACTTCGCAGGATACACCGGTGGAAGGAAGGCCTTCATCCCTGGAATCTCGGCGTATGAGACCATCGAGCAGAATCACAAGCTGGCCTTGTCGCTCGACGCCCAGGCCCTACGCTTGGACGGAAACCCTGTCCATGAGGACATGATGGAGGCCATGAGGTTCTTGACGGATAAGGATGTCTTCTCGATTATGGCAGTGCTCGACCGGGACCACAAGACCTGTGCCGCGTTCTCAGGAGGCCTCAGAGAGTCTTTCGATGCGGCTGTGGAAAAGGCCGACAAGGTCTTCGTGGTGCCTTTGAAGGGCAAGGCGGAGATAGTCGTCGCTGTCACCTCGTTCCCCCACGACATCGACCTGTACCAGTCACAGAAGGCGCTGGACAACGCCAAGTACGCTGTCAAGGAAGGCGGCATCGTGATACTTGTGAGCGCCTGCCGAAAGGGTGTCGGCCCGGACACCTTCTTGAAGCTGCTCGCGAGTGCCGAGACGCCGGGACAAGCACTGGAGAAGATCGCGGAGGGGTATAAGCTCGGCTACCACAAGGCTGCGAAGATGGCCGAAATCGGCCTGGACAGGAAGTTGTACGCGGTGACGACGCTGGACGCCGAGACAGCTAGGAAGGCGCATCTTATCCCGATGGCGAGCGTCCAGGAGGCACTGGATTCCGCGATGAAGGAGATGGATGAAGACGCCAAGGTGACCTTTATTATGGACGCTGTGATTACAGTTCCCAAAATCGAGCCTTGCTGATGCACACTGGTAAACCAGATATCACAACCCCGGAAGTACGCCTATGAAGGCAGATAGAACCAAGAAGCTCGAAAAGGAGATGCTGACTTGCACTTTCTGCGGCTTCTGCAAGAGCGTCTGCCCTTACTTCGAGGACGACCAATGGGACCCCTCTGTCGCCAGGGGAAAGGTGATACTCGCATACGGACTCGCCCGAGAGGACATCGAACCCGATGACTCAGTTGTCAAGAGAATCTACCAGTGCACGACCTGCAAGGACTGTGAGAGGAGATGCCCTTCGAACATCAAGGTAATCGAGATAGTGAAGGCCGCAAGAAGGGATCTGGTCGAAGCAGGACACATGCTGCCCGCACACTCGAAGATCGTCGACAACATAGAGCGTACTGGTAATCCCTATGGCGAGACGAAGGCCACGGATTTCGGCGTCCCAATCAAACAGGCGGAGATAGGCTACTTCATCGGATGCACGTCCAGATATCGCACAACCGAGATCGCCGAACACACCATATCCATCCTGAATAAGCTCGGCATCGATTTCACCCTGGTGGAGGAGGGCTGCTGCGGGAGCACGCTCCACAGGATAGGGCACAGCAAGGAAGAGATACTCAAGCTGATGAAAGCCAACCTGGATGCGGTCGAACGCCTGGGCATCAGGAAACTGCTCTTCACCTGTGCGGGATGCCTGCACATGTTCGAGGAGGAGTATCCGAAACACTTCGAGTTCGATTTCGAGGTTGAACACGTGGTTCAGTACCTGGCCAGACAGAAGCTGAAGCTGAAGCCTCTCCGCAAGAGGATAACATATCACGACCCGTGTCACATCGGCAGGCACATGAGCATCTACGACGAGCCACGCGCATTGCTCCGGATGATCCCAGGGGCGGAGTTCGTGGAGATGAAGGAGAGCAAGGAGTCGTCGAGATGCTGTGGCGGTGGCGGCGGGGTCAGGGCCAATGAGCCGGACGCATCCCAGCGAATCGCCTCCAGACGGGTGACGTCGGCGTCCGAGGTGGCTGATATCCTCGTGACGTCCTGCCCGTTCTGCGTAAGCACGCTCATCTTCGGGAATGACCTTGTGAAGATGGACGTAGAGATAAAGGACATAACCGAGCTAGTCGATGACCTCCTCATAGCCTGATGTGGAGACGAAGTGTCTTGAAGGGCCGAACGACGGTATCTGACATCGTGTCGCGCAGACCGCGCCCTGCAGCCGTGATGGGGGTAGTAAACGTCACTCCCGACTCGTTCTCCGGTGACGGCCTCTACCTGGACGAAGACGCTGCCGTTGAGCGGGGCGTCAACATGTTCGACGCAGGTGCAGAGATTGTTGACATCGGAGGCGAGTCTACCAGGCCCTACGCTGAGCCTGTCAGCGAACAGGAGGAGATGGCAAGGGTAATAGGGGTAGTGTCGAGGCTGGCGGCGTTCTATCCTGAGAAGCTGTCGGTCGACACCATGAAGCCAGCTGTTGCCGCGGCAGCCCTCGAAGCCGGCGCTGCAATCGTCAACGACGTCTCTGGCCTCAGGAACGCGGATATGAGGTCGGTCGTTGCTGAACACGGCGCGTCGGTCATAATCATGCATATGCTCGGCGAGCCCAAGACCATGCAGGACTCACCGAGATACGACGACGTCGTCGCGGAGATAGTCGATCACCTGAATGAGAGAATCACTGTGGCGGAGAGAGAAGGCATCGATCCCAGGCGCATCATGGTGGACCCAGGGATCGGATTCGGTAAGACTGTTGAGCACAATGTTGAGATCCTGAGCAGGCTCGGGGAGTTCAGATCGCTCGGCAAGCCCGTCGTGGTGGGCGTCTCTAGGAAGTCCTTCATAGGCAAGATGACCGACAGGCCGACTGATGACAGGCTGGGCGGCTCGATCGCGGCTGCCATCGTTGCTGCCGCCAACGGAGCGGACCTGCTCAGAGTGCACGACGTGCCGGAGACCGTCCAGGCGCTTCGAGTCGCCTGGCGGCTCTCGGCACAGTCCTCTGCCCGCTGATCGATGTCCTGTACCTTGCGTATCCAAGATGGTCTTCCGTGTGAATGCGCGTGCCGCTGGTCTGCGGAACGCTCGGTCGGCCCCAAACCTGTTCGGGCGCACGGTTAATATGAGGAAGCTGATTCTTCGGAAGAGGTGGGACTGTCGACGAGGTAGGCGTACCGGACGAGGCGAAGGAGTTCTTTCGGACACCTGGTTTCGCATGGAGGGTCGGGCTGTCCATATTGGTGGTCTTCGGTTGGCTGGCGTTCCTCATCGTATGGCTGTTCTTCTACGCAGAAGACTACGGCGTTTGGCAGAACATAGCCATCTTCCTGGTATCGATAATCGTCAGCATCGGCATCCTCGCTGCCGCATGGGCGAGCTGGGGGATCAGGTATGCCTCCAAGTTCGGCGAAGGGCGCGCGGACTGCAAGAAGCCTAAGGGCGCTTCCATTGCGAACGCGATTGCTGGCCTGGGCTGGCTCGTGTTCTTGGTCATATGGCTCTTCTACTATGCTGATGACTATAGCGGATATCAAAACCTGGCGATATTCATCACATCTGTACTCGTGCTCGCAGCGGTCACCGGGAGCGTATGGGTCGTACGATGGGTCAGGTCTCAGAGGGCATGAAGGAGCACAGCGATGCATCTCTAACAGTAGAGACCGTAAGCACGCAGTGTGGGCCCGTCGCGATTTGAACGCATTTCGACCGTGCAAAACGCTGTGGATTCTGGAAAGGGTCAACCTTCAAGCTTCGTGCTTGACCTCACAGATGGGAGGAAGGCCAAGAGGAGCATCCAG
>CP070732.1:77461-80266 GCA_020347565.1 Methanobacteriota archaeon
ACATACAGGTCATACTGAGATTGCGAGGCGTGCTCGCGGGAAGAACATGTGACCCACAGATATCCGTCGGAGTCCTTGCATATGAACGTGTTCTTGCTGGGCATCGAGTACGACGAGGCTACCAGAGCCTTCTCGTTGCCCCATGTTATCTCGGCGGTGGAGGGGTTGACGGATCCTCGCAACATGTAGATGTTCAAGGACGAAGTCGAGTTGTCGCCCACAATGTAGACGATGTCGTTGGCAGAATCGTACCACAAACTCGTCTTGTTTATACCGGACGTTGAGCTGAATACCGCGCCCACGCTCGACCAGGTCTCGCCGCCGTCAGAGCTGCTCGCGTAGACCGTGTCGCTGCCGTTCCAGTAGAAGCTCCAGAAGTTCGTTCCGTCGTAGAACAGCTTCCTCTGATAGGACATGGAGGTCGCCCATTCGGAGACCGTCGAGGATTCCACCACCCATCCGCGGGTGTCCGCCATAGCAGCGAATGCCCCGGCCACAAAGGCTGCGCTGTCGCTCCTATCCCTCCAGTCGGTTGTTTGAACGACGAAATTCACCGCTGATTCGCCGCCTAATGCCGCCGAGGGCAACCCAATCTCAATCCGCTGTGAGTCCTTGGCAAGCTCGAGCGATGTCACTATCTCAGCCCAGTCTCCGTCGTATTCGTAGAGGCCATGCGAAAGGACCTCGCCGAACTGCCCCACTACCTCTATCAGATAATCGGCGCCGACCGTTCCAGCCGTGGATGACACCGGATAACCTGTGGACGGTGATAGATCGGCGTCCACGTAGATTCTCAGGAAATCCTCACCGGTCTTTCGAGGGGGTGTTACGGGTATGCCCCCTCCGGTTCCCGTGGGCTTGCTCTTGATGGAAGGGACGTAAGCACCGCTGCATATCTCTCCCTCAACGCTGACATAGAAGTACGATGACTGCAGATCGTTGGACGTAGCTATCTCGTTGATGTCTATGTTTGGATTCTCCACAGGAGAATTGTCGAAATCCTGTATCATCAGGCCTGCCCAGTCCGCGAACGCTCCATCAATCTCTATTCCTCCTGGTGCAATGCCGACATAGCCGCTGGCGCCGCTGCCAACGACCTCTGCCAGGGCAAAGGACCATTCGCTGCTGTCCGGAGCCAAAGATAAGGAGTATACGCTGCCACCCTCGATCGGACTGGTGTCAGCGATCACTTCAATCGACCAGGGCTCCTCACCCGGAACGAGATCCAGGCCGTCACCTATCGAAGGAGATAGCGTTACGCCTGTCCCCGTGAAAGCCAGTGATTCGACAACGCCCTCTGTGCCCTGGCAACTGAGACGCAAACGGAGTACGGACACTGATGAAGAGTCCGGCAGTATTCCGCTTGAAGGAACGAGGGACACCTGCTCGATAATCAGCAGTCCACCCTCGGCCGGAGTCTCATAGCTCATCGCTCTGTGCTCGTACTCGTCCTGAGACAATAGCAGGTACTTGGCAGATGAGCCAAGGTTATCCGGCAACACCGCTTTGGCCTCCATCCGGTCGCCATCGACACGGTGTGATAGAGACCCGATCTGCGCCCAGGCATTCCAGTTACGGTCGTCTGCGCCGGAGCCATAGCTCATCAATGATGACGACTGTACCAAGCCGTCCCATCCGTCGAGTTCCATGAGGTAGTCTGCCCCGAGAGACCCCACGGCGTATCCAGATGAGGCTGAGCCGTCCGAGTCGATGAATAGGAAGAAGCTATCCACGACCGAGGTGCTCATGATATCGTCAGACGTCTTCACATAGAGATACAAATCGTTCGAATCAGCGACGGCGGCCCATTCGTCGATGTCTATCGTCGGAGCAGAGGATGCGGATATGCGAGCTCCGAACATCTCTACATCGGACCATTCCGAGAAGTCGCCGTCGACGTCAAATGCCCCGGACTCAGCGTAGTACGCGAAGTAGATGAAGGTCGGCAGGATGATGAGAACTGCGATGAGCACGGCCAAGAACGGCCATTTAGTGAGTCTTGATAGCCGGCGATCTCTTCGACCACGTTCCGGAAATGAATCCTCTCGCGAACCGTTGATCATGCCGGTACCATTGATCATTCCAGTACCATTGATCATGCCCGTTCCGTTCACGAGGCCTGTGCCATTGACGGCTCCTCTGCCGTTAACAAAGCCGCGGTCTGCGACCCTTGATTCGCCGGGGGCAGCCGTGACCACCTCGGCTGGAGTAGGCGGCTCCTCGGCCTCTTCCGCTGGCGAAGGTGCCTTTGATTCCGGCTCTGTTGTCGGCGCAAGCAAAGGCTCGGGGGCTTTCGGCTCTTCAACGACAAGCTCGACGCCGCACTTTGGGCACTTCGCAGCGCCTGGAGCCACGAAACCGCCGCATTCGGGGCATTCGAGCATCTCCTCGTCCGTTACGGTCGGCACGCCGCATCTGGGGCATTTGGCCATTCCCGCTTCGAGGTTCATGCCGCAGGACGGACACGAAAGCCCGGCGTCCGGAAGCTCGGCGGCGGGAGTATCCGCCGCTTTGAAGTCCTCCTTGGCCTGCTTCGCCTGAAGCCGCTGCATCAGCCGTTTCTCGATGACCTTGTCCAACTCTCTTCTGGTAAGAACTGTCTCAAGACGAGTGGAACAGAAGGGGCATCTTTCAGCTTCCGGCGAAACCTTGTTTCCACACAGAGGGCAGTACACGGATTCAGTCTTCAAGCCCCAAACACCTCAGGTTCAGTGTTGCAGGTCAGTACACGCTGTCTTCGTCGGGAAAGGTGCCTGACTTATTGAAGGATAGTTATAGCATTCAAGCTCTATATAAATGTCTGGC
>CP070732.1:80366-83349 GCA_020347565.1 Methanobacteriota archaeon
ACCAGTGGCATCGTTCCTGTCGAAGTGCGATTCCACTGAGAAGACCATCGCACCTTTCTGCACGCACGGGGGAGACCGTCTTGGAGAGAGTGTCAAGGACATCGCCAAGCTTTGCCAGCACTCCTTGATTCTAGAAGGCCTCGCCGTCCGGGGTAGCGAAGTGAGGAACGCGCAGGGCAAGGTATCCGATTGGCTGCGCAAGATTCGAGTAGCGGAATAGGTGAATGCTCTTGCAGAAGCTCAATCGGGACCGCCGCCTTTAGTGTAAGCGAGGTAGAAGCGCTGAGAAGGTGTTCAGCTCGGGGCTAGAATCTCGGAATTAAGGAATGGCCAGCGGTCCGAATGCCGTCTCGCAATTGTCTGAGAGAGACGGGAACGTGTTTCTAGAGTAGAACCTGATTCTCTCATAGCGCAGCCTATTCAACGGATATCATGATAATCCCCAGGATGACGATTCCGAGAATCACCAAATCGGGGCGTGACAATCTCTCGTTCAGAAATGCGCGCGCTCCGAGTATGGTAACGACCGGGTACGCGGAGATGAGTGGGAACACCACCGACGCTGCGCCCCGTGAGACCGCGGCGGTTTCGGCGAAGTATGCAAGCTGCCAGAGCTCTGCAACGACTATAGCGCCGATGATCGGCACCGTCCACTTCGGGAAGAGGGTGCGCAACGAGGCGCGCTTATGGCGAAGGTATACGAAACCTATCGGGGGCAGCACGAGAACGTACAGCCCCAGGTAGCTGATCAGCGGGATGCCTTCGAGCGCCATCTTGATGAATATCGCACCCACGCCCCATGAGAGGAACGTTGCCAAGCTGAGCAGCAGAGAGGACCGGCTGAACCTCGTCACGCCCTCTGTCGTGTCTCTGTGGGTAAATGAAAGGGCGGCCATGCTCGCTATGATCATCGATATGCCCAAGTAGCTCAGCAGACCGAGTTTCTCCCCGAGGAATGTAATCGCTAGGAGAGCCGTCAGAGCAGGGTACGCAGCGGTTATGCTGCCGACCAGGCTAACGGCGCCTCTCTCAAGCGCTTCGAGGTAGATATAGAACCCACCTCGGGCGGTCGACGCGCCGATAAGACCGTACAGGACGTATTCGAGATGAGTGAGGTACTCTCCCCAAAGGAGGGCCGCACCGGCGAATATGAAGACGAATATCGGCAGAGAGACGACCAAGTTGACGGCGACCATCGACGTCGCGTCGAGAGATCTGACGACGGCCTTCGCTATGACTTGGTCCAAACCATACAATACAAGCGCGCATAGGGCAAGCGCGATAGCGTCTTCGATCAATGCTCTCCTACCAGCCGCATCCGTCATATGCCAATCGTATTAGATAGTTACTGGCGATCACCGTGGAAGCGGTTCCCTGCGCTTCCGACATAATTCAGCTTCTGAACGGAGAGATCCAGGCCCAGGGGGAATCAGCATGTTTACACAGGGCTCCGACAAGCTTCGACATAGGAGCAAGGAAATCCTTTTACGGTCGCAGAACATGGCGTCAAGCACAGGAGGGGGGAAGAATGCAGAGGAGCGAGGGACTCTTCGGGTCCGTGATAGGGCCTCAATCGGAAGTTGAAGTGGCTTCCAGATTCACTCTACGAAGGAGGCGCACCGCATTGGCAGCTATCTGTCTTTCATTGAGCATTGTCATTGCGGTGTCCTTCGTGGCTCTAGCTCCAAGCACGTCGAAGGAGGCGCACACGCTGGGCGTCGTGGCGACTCCCATCACCCTGGTATACCAGCATTTCGATACCTCGATGTGGTGCATGCCTTGTGGCGGGCTGGGTCCGCATCTCTGGAATGATGCGAAAGGGGTGGACGGAGTCTATGGGACTGGCGACGATTGTCCACACTGCTCCTGCTACTGTGCGCCTGCGAGTATATCGATGATCGCACTGTACAGAGGGCTGACGCTGCCTATAACGAGTCAGGACGTCATATACGATTCCGCGGAGTTGGAGGCTGGCGCGGGAGAGATTGTGGGCAACTTGAACATCGAGAGGCACGGAGTGGGGATGTGTGACGGGACTGGGTCTACTCCAATTGAGGTTCAGACCGCGTTCCAGGCCGCCTTGGCAGGACCGTTCGTGCAGCACGACTTCAGTGGAATGCAAGCCCCTCCACTGACGCCATCTCAGTTACAGCAGTACATAACAATGCAACGTCCCGTGTTGTGGCTGGACCATGCCGGCTGGCCTGTCAACATGTCGACGATGTACCCATCAGGCGAGTACAGGTCGGATCAAGGCCATGCGAAGGTCATAGGGGGATATGACGACGCCGGCACGGCCGACTCCATCGATGATCTATGCCTCATATACGACCCATGGCCCGAGTACAACGACATAGGCACATTGCCCGTCAACGCGACCAAGGGCCCCGGGGGAACGTTCGACCCATACTGGCAACCGCTGAATGACGTCAACCTCTCGGACACCTCGGACGTCTACATCGTGGACACCTATCCAGATATCCCCGAGTTCGGCGCCGTTCTCGTTCCCGTCCTGGGCCTGGTCCTTATTGCGACCGCGCTATCCTGGAAGCGAAGGCGGAGGAGCGGCAGGAAGAGATCTGAGGGGTAAGTCCAGCTTGGCCCAGAATCACGAGACTGAAGAATGCCCGGCCATCGGATTGCAGGCCGGGCCCTGATCCTTCGTCTGGGTCGGTGCAGATGAGGACTTCACGGCGTAATGTCTGAGATCGCAACGAAGCGATTGAAATACTACGATGGCGATACCTGACTGGGGGGTGAAGAACCGGATCCTTGCTAACCTCCCGGGTTGGGTGAGCTGAAAATGTGGAAGAGAATGAGTACGATATGTGCTGTGACGATCTTCAGTGTCGCCTTCGCAGCACCGGGATTGCTGATGGTCCCCAACGCCGCGGCAGAGACTGCGACTTGGACATTTGCGCTGTACGTGAACGGGGACAACAATCTTGAAGCGGAATGGAATGGCACGAGCCTGCCTCTCCTG
>CP070732.1:83449-108327 GCA_020347565.1 Methanobacteriota archaeon
ATTCTCCACGAATACCCCAACGGGGAAGCTCCTGTTCGGCATCCTTGGGGAGATCGCCGAGTTCGAGAGGGCGTTGATAATCGAGAGGACGAAGGCAGGGTTGCAGCGTGCAAGAGCGCAGGGTAAGAGGTTGGGCCGCCCTCGGGTTAGCGTAGACAGGGCGAGAATCGCCGAATTACGCGCACAAGGCCTCGGATACAGGAGGATAGCAGACGAGCTCGGCGTGTCGCCTCAGACGATTCTAAACCGTCTAAGAAACGAGGGGGTGAACGGCGATAGGGATTCGGCCTAGATTCCCCCCGGCCTAAGAAATGTCCGATAAGTTTACGTTAGGTCCTGCCAATGTCCCTGGTGAGGATACCAATGCGACGCGTGGCGTCGGCAATGTATCTCTCAGTGGAAAACGGAAGGGCAGGAAAGGCAGAGGGGGTGCCAGGTCTATGGGCCGCTACCCCTTCATGACATGGGTGAACAGGTACATGGACGCAAACGGCCAATATCTCGCTGAGACAACACGCACCGTTCGCCGGAGCATGCTGAGTGGCGTGGCGAGAGACTACGCCTCTGTGCTTGATGAAGCACGCCAAAACGACGCTCTGAGGGGGGTTCCGTGCCACCTATCGGCCAACCCAAAGAACTGGACGATAGCCGAACCTGCGGCGTTGATGGCGTACTGGGCAGACAAGGGGGTTGCCCACCAGACACAACGGCAGAGGATATCCGTACTCGGCAAGCTCCTGGGCTACATTGGCAACCCGGCACTGAGCCAGTTGAAAGCCCGACAGCCCCATACCTTCCCCACTGGAAGGTCGGAGCGCAAGGACGCACTATCGGCAAAAGAGGTATCGCGCATACTCCTGGCATCCAAGCGTATCAGTGGCTACTCTGGCGCATGTGCTGAGTTCTTCTTTGCCATGTGTGCATACACCGGGGCGAGGCGAAGCGAGATACGCCGAGCCCAGATCGACGACTTGGATACTCACAAGTGGGAGTTCACGGTACGGCACCCGAAAGGGGAACACCGATATGGCCGTAAGCGCGTCCTGCCCGTACCGGAGCCATTGAGGCCTATCGTCATTGGCTTCTTGGATGAACGCCAAGCTATGCTGGACCGGAACGGCGTCGGCACCGTGGTTCAACCACTAATCCCGAGTGCCGTACAGCCCGCGAACCCCATCAGCAATACTGCCGTAGAAACCTGGGTTCAGCAGACCAAGGCGTTAACCGCCAGCGACGGCGAGGGGGCGGCATTGCCCTTCGGCCCTCACGCCCTGCGCCGAACTTACGGACAGATGCTTCTGGACGGCGGCGCGTCCGTCGAATCAGTGTCCATCATGCTCGGCCACGACAGCACCCGAACCACTGAGACATACTATTGCCGCAAGGCAGACTCGGACGCTCGGCGCGAGGTCAATGAAACCTTCGCCGACATGTCCGAGCCAGTGACGGGTATCCCCGAGGATATGACCACGAAACGCCGGGAATTGAGTTCGGAGCCAGACACCCGAGTGAGTTATCATTCCTGATAAAACTAATGCAAATGTGCGAAGATGCGCTAAATACCCCCGCTCCCCTCGCATGAATCATGAGGCCGACATTGGAGAGGGACTCAAACGGGCGCATCACCCTGAACAAGGAGAGGAAGCGTAACAGGCGCGTGAACAAGAGAATGCTGTCCATAGGGCTCGCGGTCGCGGTAATCGCGATTGCCGCAACCGGCATACAGACGGCTCTCGCGGCGGGCGGGCAGGTCCAGCACAACTATCAGCAGAACCTCGGCGAGGACGGGTACTACGAGGAGAACAACTGCAACCCGTATGACGACAACGACTTCCCAGGACTCGACCAGCAGAACAGGACTGGCGTCGACGACCCAGGCTTGGACTGAGCCAACAACACATTTCCACACAAACCCCTTAACCAACCATGTTTCTCTGTTCCATTCCTTCAACAGCGTTCGATAGACACATCGGCGCCCTGACCTTGAGCGGCCACAGGCCCTTACTAACAGGATTGATTCAGGCGATCACGTAACAGGGGCACCCCGCGCCTATCGATGGAAAAAGGTCCAATACTACGTGATACGATTCCGCTTGGGCGAGAGAATATGAAGTGCAATAGGTGCGGTAGGGAAACGCCGGACGATATGCCGTTCTGCGGACACTGCGGCGGAAGGCTCACCCCGCCAGCTGTGACGCAGGACGCAGTGCACAACCGGCACTGCGTTGCCTGTGGAAGGGCGATGGCGTGGGACGCCAAGGCGTGCCAATACTGTGGCCATGACTACGGGGCGAAGCCGCCCGAGACCAAGTCGAACGCCGACGAGCTACTCATCGGAGGTATCCTGGCCATACTGGCGGGCATAGTGTCGATGCTGCTCCTGACCGTCATCATAATTGACGACGCGGACTTCTCGAACGCGCAGCTGGTGCTCTTTTCCATGGTATACGCCTTCGCCGTGCTCGGCGTCGTCGGCGGCCTCTCGAGCCTGTCGCGATTCTCGTTCCCCCTGTCGGTGTTCGGAGCGGCCTGCAGCGTGGTCGGGCTGGGCTTCTTCTTTGGAATACCTGCCCTGATACTCACGGCCAGGGCGTCGGACGAGTTCGCGAAGAGGGAGTGAACGGCGGGTCCGCTCCCGGACAACTGGTTAAGAGAAGGAGATGATAAGGGGTTTCACGGCTTCTCGCTTCTTCAGGCGTCCTGCTCAGGTCCAGAGAGGCGTCTCCCTCGGCGCGTCCAGGCTGCCATAGATGGTCCACTTCGAATCGTAGTACAGAGCGAAGAAGTCCATCCAGAGCGTATCCTCGACGAGGTCCAGGCCGACGTCTCCGTAGTAGAACGGACAGTCGACGCAGTATACCTCAGCGGGCAACACGATCCTGCTCCCGTTGTAGAAGTAGGTCCTCTCGCGGGAGTAGTCGAGCTTGTCCCACTGCGTCCATGAGGGCGGGAACCACATGTTCAGGCCGTGCGGGGTCGACAGGCCGGAACGGTTCAGTATCTGGGACTGGTCCAGGCCCAACGTCGCGCCGGCGAACTTCACCTGGAACGCGTCGACCAACGCCGTGAGGTTCTCGTCCGTTACGTTCTCCATGTTGACGAGCTGGTCGAGGCAGTCCAGCCAAGTGTACAGGTCCGGCAGCCACTCGTAGCCCGCCTGGTCGCCCATCTTGCCGATCAAGGCGGCGTCCCTCGCAGATGCGATGTTGCCCCTGTTAACCGGTATCCAGGTCCAGTTCTCCGCCGAGGCGTCGTACGCGAGTCCTCCGCCCAGAGCCTCCGGCAGCTCTCCGAGCACCATGTAGTCCATCAGGTCGCCGAATGCCTCGACGAGCGCCTCGACCTTCTCGCCATCCTCGCCCAGGTCGAACGCGGACGCCGTCACGGCCATCTGCGAGTTGGCCAGCTGGTGGTCCAGGGTGTTCTTCTTGCCGTCGGTGTTGTTGTAGTACAGCACGAAGTCGCACACGATGTCCATCGCGACGTCCGCCGCGGACATCGACGTCCTGTTCGCGATGTCCTTCACGAACAGGTAGTAGGGCAGTCCATCGAGAGGCATATCCTGCTGAGTACCGACGAAATACCTCGCCGAATGTCTCAGCTCGTAGGCAACTTCGATGGCCGCCATGTTGTCGCCGTCCAGGGCTATCACGTCGATACCTCGATCGCGCGTCGCGGCGCCGAGGCCGTCGATCGACATCATGCACTTCTCGCAGTCCTCTGACACATCAGGGCACACGCCACACCAGGCATGGCCGCTCTTCACGACGAGCAGCGAGCTGTTCGCTGGGAAGTTGGTCATAGCGAAGTCCAGGAACTCGCCCATCGTCGCCGGGTCGGACGTGTTCCTCTCGTCGTCCGACCAGCCGGATGCCTCGTGGCGCCCGTCCGCTTTCAGCTCGTAGACCCATGTGCCGGGCTCGCTCATCCTATCCAGAAGGGCCACCACGTGGACGTCGTCGGGCTCTTCATCGCTGTCGGCCAGTGCCTTGACGCACTGGTCGATCGCGAAGTCGACCACACCCTCGTAATCGTTGTCGCCTCCCAAGTACAGGTAGACCGCCCATTCCTTCTGGACGATCTCCGCGCTCCTGAGACGGTCCTTCTTGACGCTCTGGCCATCGAGGCACATACCGCCCACAGGCATGGCCAGACACGCTGCCGCCGCTATCGCGAGCAATACGCCATTTCTTCCTCTCTTCAAGTTCTCAAGGCCCCCGTTCAAGTCAGGCCCAATCCACCCATCAACGTTTGGGGCACGTTATCAGCTACTGACTCACGGGATATCGAGGCCGCAAAAGCTACTAAAGACCTCGCATGAAATCCGTTTCGTCAATACGATTATCGTCAATTGAGCAGAGTGAGAAGTCGAATTTCGGCAAGATGTCCACGATCCTCTGCCCACCGAAACGGCGCTATCTCCTCAGCACTCCGAACCGGTCAGCTGACTCGATGATCCCGTCGACCAGCGCGTCCGTCTCCATCTCCACTCCGTACCTCCCGAAGTACTTGGCCAGAGACCGCATCCCACGCTCAAGCGCCTCCTTGGCCTCGCTCAGTCGCTGCCAGGCGCTGTCGCCGGTTCTGTCGATGCGAAGGGCCTCCGACAGATCGATGAACCACGGTTCTCCCTCGTGGACGAGTATGTTGAAGGCGCTCAGGTCGGTGTGTACGACGCCGGCCTGCGCAAGGTCACCGACGCCTTTGAGGACGGCGTCGCGGAACACCTCGGGCTCCTCCAGGTCGACCTCCTGCAGCCTCGGGGCGGGGCCGATGTCGTCGCCAAGGAACCTCATGGAGAACATGTTCTCCACCCGACTGGCCGGCGCGGGAACCTTCGCCCCGCCCTTCCAGGCCTGCATGGTCATCTCGTATTCGCGCGCCGCGAGCCAGCCCATGGAATCCAGTTTCACGGGCCTGCCCCCCTTGTGCGAAGTTCGGTACAGACGGTAGGCCTTGATGGCGATGGGTGCGCCGTTGTAGGCTGCCATGTAGACGTCCGCCTCCTTGCCCGCGCTAATCAGCCCGACCACCTCGGTGGCCATGCCCGAGGATAGAATGGCCTCTACCGTCGTGGCGTACCCCGCCTCGCGGAAGTCCAGGGTACCTGACTTGAGACGCCAGACGACGCTGGCATCCAGATATGGATCGTTCGGCATGTTTTCAGGTCTGTCTTGTGTGATGGCGTTCGCAATGCAGGCTCAAGAGTCTTCAGACGCCGGGCGACACATGCGCTGGATCACAGGATTCCCGGCGCTGCTGGAAAAACCGTCTCTGACATCATAACCGGGAACCTCCTGGTCTACAGACCGGGCCTTCAAACGCAAAGGGACTAGATAAAACCTTCCGTCCGCGCCGTTAAGCTAGGCCGCGCGGCTGCTGCGGGCGTGGCAGGCGAGCCATGCGCTGCGCGTTCGACCTCCTCGAAAGAAATATCTCGGATGTGTCGCTTCTGTCGACCGACAGGGCGACCGCGCCGAGAGGGCCTGTCCGAGCTTGGATCGAGCGCGTCACGCGGCGGCTCACGACGGCGGCATCCAGGCGAAGGAGGACATAAGTTGTTCGAGGGGTTCCACAGGACGCTGCGGGGGTACATCCGAAGCGAGTTCATCCGGGAGTACGGGAGGCTGAACGTGCTCGCGGCGCTCATCGGCGTCTTCGGAGCGTTCATAGCGATCGCGTTCAGGTGGATGATCACGGCCTTCCAGGAGGTGTTCTTCGTCGGCGGCTCGCCGATGGACAACTCACTCGGAATGTGGATAGTGGTCGTGCCGGCGATAGGCGCCGTCTTCGTCGGGGTCATAGTCTACTGGTTCGCCCCGGAGGTGAAGGGCGCGGGCGTCGCCGACGTCATGAGGGGCATCGTCGCCAACAAGGCCCGGTTCAGAGCGCGCGCGCCCGCGCTCAAGGCGCTCGCGTCTTCGATAACCCTCGGCTCGGGAGGAGCGGGAGGCCGCGAGGGGCCGATCGTGCAGATCGGTGCGTCGTTCGCCTCCGCCGTCGGTCAGAGGCTGAAGCTCACGAGCACAGAGCTGAGGATCATGGTCGCCTGCGGCGCGGCGGGAGCTATAGCGGCGACCTTCAACACGCCCATCTCCGGAGCCGTGTTCGCGCTTGAGCTGCTGCTGCTCGAGTTCAGGACCCGGTCGTTCATACCCCTGATCATCTCCACCGTCTTCGCCACGCTCGTCTCGCGCGTGTTCCTCGGCGACTACCCCACCTTCGACATAGCGTTCGAGTACAGGCTCGAGAACCCCTACGAGCTCGGCTTCTACCTCGGCCTCGGAGTCCTCGCAGGCCTCGGTGGCGTGCTGTTCATTAAAGTGTACTACAGGCTCGAGGACGCCTTCGACTCCGTCTCCCTCCCGCTGTACTTCAAGCCGATAATGGGCGCGCTGCTCGTAGGGGCCATAGGGCTGTTCTACCCGGAGGTGCTGGGCGTGGGGTACGACACGGTCGCATCGGTCCTCAACAGCAGCCTCGAGACGCCTTCGACGCCGGCGATGGCGATGGCGTTCCTGGCGGTGCTTTTCGTGCTCAAGATGCTGGCGACCTCGCTCACCCTTGGCTCGGGCGGCTCAGCGGGCCTGTTCGGGCCGTCGCTGTTCCTCGGCGCGATGCTCGGAGCGGCGTTCGGCATACTCGTGAACGAGGTGTCACCGTTCGGCACGGCCGGCTACGGCGCCTACGCGATGGTCGGCATGGCGGCCGTGTTCGCATCGACCAGCAGGGCGACCTTGACAGCCATACTGATGCTCTTCGAGATGACCTCCGCCTACGAGATCATCCTCCCGCTGATGTTCGCGTGCGTCGTCGCGGACGCTGTGAGCAGCCTGCTGTCAAAGGAGACGATCTACACGGCCAAGCTGGCCAAGCAGGGGATCGAGTACGTCCAGGACCTGTCGGTGAACATCCTCGAATCGGCGAAGGTCAGGGACGCGATGACGCCCGACTACACCGCGGTCAAGGAGGACACGCCTCTCAGGAAGGTGGTGGACATGCACCTGTACACCGGCAGGAAGGGGTTCCCGGCCGTGTCGGCCGATGGCCGCCTGAAGGGCGTGATAACCCTGACGGATGTCAGGAAGGCGTTCGAGGAGGACCGGCGCGACGCGCTCGTGAAGGACGTGATGACCAAACGCGTCGTGACCGTATATCCGGGCGAGACGCTGCAGACGGCGATGGAAAAGATGGTGCTGCGCAAGTTCGGGCACCTGCCCGTGGTCGACCCCGACCGGCCGAACCACATAGTCGGCATGCTGGACAGAGAGGCCATACTGGACAGATACAGGAGCGTCCTCGCGGAGGAGGTCTCCGAGAAGTCGCTCCAGGGAAGGCTCATGGAGTGATGGACGCCGCCCGACTCGGGGGGTCATCGATGGCCGTGCTGTCGCCCGTGCTCATCAGGGGTGAAGTTGGCCGGGCGCATGCGCGAGAACGCAGAGGACAGCGTCTCCGACAGCGTCGGGTGAATGACCTGCGCCCTGGCGAGCGGCGTGTAGCTCCCATCCCCCGAGCTCATCATGTTGACCACCTGCTGGATGAGCGTCGCCGATTGCGGGCCTACTGCGGTGGCGCCAAGTATGCGTCTCGTCGGGTGCTCGACGACCACCTTGACGAAGGCCTCCTCGTCGCCGTAGGCGTAGCCCATCGCGGTCTCGTCGTACCTGGCGATGCCAACCATGACTTCTGCCTGTCGCCTCGCCTCTTCCTCCGTCATGCCGACCTGGCCGACCTGGGGGTCCGTGAAGACGGCGTGCGGGACCGCGTGCAGGTCCATCGCCACCTTGTGCTTTCCCCACAGGTTGTGCTCGACGATGCGCGCCTGGTAGTTGGCTGTGTGGCGGAACATGTTTCGGCCCAGCGCATCGCCGAGGGCGAATATGCCCGGCCTGGTCGTCTCGAGGTGCTCGTCCGTCAGCACCCATCCTCGCCCGTCCGTCCTCACGCCCGTGTTCTCCGGCCTGAGCCAGTCCGAATTGGGCCTCACACCGGTCGCCACGAGCAGGTGTTGGGCGCCGACGGTCCGCTCCCCATCGCCGCCCCTCTTGGCCATGCGTACGAACACGCCCTCCGAAGACCGCTCCACCCCGAGCACGTCGGTGCCCGTGTGCACATCGACGTGTCTCGACAGCCTGCGCTGGACGAGCGCGCTCGTCTCCGGCTCCTCCTTCGGCAGCAGGGCTGCGTTGCGCCCCACCAGAGTCGTCCTGGTGCCGATGGCTGAGAAGAAGTGGGCGAACTCGCAACCGATGTAGCCGCCGCCCAATATGATGATGCCTTCCGGCCTCTCCTCCAGGCCGAAGACCGTCTTGTACGTGAGGTGCTCCACGCCGTCGAGGCCGGGGATGTCCGGTATGTGCGGCCTCGCACCCGAAGCTATGACGATGCGCGGGGAGTGTATCCTCTTGCCCCCGACCTCGAGCGTGTGGTCCGCCACGAACTTGCCGACGGACTCGTACAGGTCGAGCCCCCGGGCCCTCTCGACGCCCTCCTCCATCTCGCGCCTTCCTTTCAGGACTATATCCCACATGCGCTTCTTCAGCTTCGAATAGTCCACGCCCGCGAACCTCAGGTCGACGCCTACGGCCGCTGCCGCCTCCGCCTCGCGGATGGCGTCCGCGGCGTGGATGAGGACTTTCGACGGGATGCATCCTCTGTTCAGGCACGTGCCGCCCAGAGGACCCTCCTCGACGACCGCGGCCTCCGCGCCGCGGGCGAGGGCGGAGTCGACAACGTTCATGCCCGCCCCTGAACCGATGACTATGAGCCCGTACTCCTTCATCTCAGCGACCACCGCGCCCGGATTCGTGTCCGGACCGAATAAGCTTGAGCCTGATAACAGCGGGCGCCGCGAGCGTCACTTCTTCTTGTGGATCGGGCAGTTCATGCCCAGCCGGCAGTATCTGCACTTCTCCTCGGGCACCGGAGGTATCGCCTTGACCATCCTGCCGTACTTGCGCCTGGGCATGCTGCGCTCCCGCTCGACCCAATGCGGCCGCGACACATAAAACCTGGCTCAGGGACGGGCATCAGGAAGCCTTCGGCATCCTGACGTTGAACACGAAGCCCTTCCCGGGATCGTCACGGTCGATGTCCGAGACCCATATCTCGCCCGAGTACCTCTCGAGTATCCCCTTGGCCGACGCGAGGGCGATGCCGAAGCCGCCCGCGAGCTCCGACTTCGACGTCTTCGCCACGCGCATGATCTCGCTCTTCAGGCGGTCGGGCATACCCCTGCCAGGGTGCGTCACCCTGACAAGCCAGCCGTCTCCGTTCTGGTCGTCGTTCACCTTGACGGACAGGTCGACGGCGTCGCGCCTGCCGGGGCTGAGCGCGGTGAAGAACAGGCCCATGAACAGCTCCGGCAGCATCACATCCGCCCTGACCATCACCGGCCCGTCCGGGAACTCCGAAGACAGGTTGATCCTCCGGCCCGCTCTGCGGCTCCGGACGACCTCCTCGGCCTGCTCGACAGCCGCCCTCAGGTCCATTCTCCGCAGCTCGATAGGCTGCTCTTCGCGCAGCTTCGCGAGCGTCCGCACCATGTCGATCATCCTGGAGATGTTCTCCACCTGGTCTATCATCTTCTCGACCACGGCGGGGTCGGCGAACTCGCCGTCCTTCAGCGTCTCGAGGTAGCCCATCATGGGAGTACTGTAATTCGCGATGTCGTGCATCAGGAGGTCCATGTGGAGCTCCACTTCGTCCCTAACCTTCATGACCTCTTTCAGCAGCCTGGCGTTCTCGACGGCGACCGCCACATGGCTCGCGAACATCTTGGCGATTTCCATCTCGTCCTCAGAGTACCCCGCTGGCAGGTGCCTCAGGAGCTCGATGACCCCCAGGACCTCCTTCCTGCCGAGGATGGGGACGGCCAGCATGGACATGTGCACAGCCGGCGTGTCCGGTATCTGCTCCCCTCGCGGGTCGGTTTCGGTATCGGGGACGATCTCGGCGCGCCTGGTTTTCGCGACCGAGCCGACAATGCCGACGGTCGCAGGAAAGTCGCGGTCGGCCATTATCTCGGTCGCGTAGGGCCCCGTGGCGTAGACCGCGTTGCAGACGCTCCTGTTCCAGTCGAACACGTAGAACGCGACCTCGTGGCTCGGTATCAGCTCCACGAGTTTGTTGGCCAGTATACGGTATATCTCCTCCGAATCTATCTCCTTCTGCATGTCCGCGGCGGCGTCGATGAGCGACCTCTGCGCGCGTGAGCGGAAGCTCAGCACCCTCAGCTTCTCGGTGCTGTCGAGTGAGTTGGACACCAGCCGCGCGAGCTCCTCGGACATGCCGACCTCCTCCGGCGTGTAGTGGGAGCTCCTGCTGTTATCGCCGACGACCATCACGCCGATGACGTCGTTGCCCCTGAGGAGCGGCGAGGCCATGCAGTGCTCGAAGGTCGTCCCCGCTGTGATCCTGACCCGTGAAGCCAGCCCGACCGGGAGGTCGAGGCAGGACAGCGACCTGCGCTGCGCGATGGCGGCCGTGATGAGCGGCACGTGGTCGAAGCCGATCCTCGTGTCCCGCGAGAGGCTCATGCCTTTGGCGAAGCACGACATGCACACTATCTCCCTCGTGTCGACGTTCACCCGAAAGACCGCGGTGAAGTCGGCGTCGAAGTACTCCATGACGTTTCTGCAGAACGCGGCATAGGTCTGCTCGGGATCCGGCACCTCGTCCTCGGCGTCCCATGCGCACCTCGTGAGGACGCTCTGCGCGTCCAGGTACTGCTCCACCAGGATGACCGTCTCCTCGACGCAGACGTCGGTGATCCTCTCGACAACGGCGTTGACGCGCACGAACTCGTCCGACTCGAACTCGGACGAGAGGATGTCTCGGAATATACGGCGTAGCACATGCTGGTTGGAGACCATCCGAACGAGCCCTATGCTCCTCAGGTGCTCGCTCCTAACTGCCAACCTGAACGACTCGCGGGCGGAGGCGGAGCCCGGATGCTCGATGAGGTCGAGCACTGCGATGAGACAGGTCTTCAGACGGGCGGCCCTCGATTCCTTCGACACAGAGAAGTCCGCTATCCTGGTGTACGGCGCCGAAGTGGCCTCCGCTATCCACTGCTCCACTGCCTCGTCCATCCTGGAACGCAGGACGGAAACGAGGCGACTTTCGAGGCCTTCGGCATCGTCACTCACCCGTGTCGACATGGCTCAATGCGTTCCTCCAGACGCTTGGGGGACTAGCTCATACAACATCATACTCGAATAAATCGATTTGGACGAATCGCCCGCCGAAGGCCCCGCCCCGACAAGGTCCTGTACGATGAGGGACAGGGCTGTCCCGGGAGGCCCGCGTTATGCTTTAGGTCGAATACGCTTATATCCCTTCATCCGATAGCTCTGAGCCGCAGTGGTGTAAGGCCATGCCCGCACAACACGCTCCCGTCAAGACCTTGCTGCTCACTGGAAGGCAAGTGAAGAAGCTCCTCGAGATGCAGGACGTCCTCGGGGCCGTCGAGAACGCTTTCAGACACAAGGGAATGAAGAAGGTCCAGATGCCTCCGAAGGTGTACCTGTTCTACGACAGGTACGACGGCGACCTGCGCACGATGCCGTCATATGTCGAGGACGAGGACGTGTCGGCCGTGAAGATCGTCAACGTGCATCCTCGGAACGCGGAGGAGCACGGCCTGAGGACGGTCATGGGCCTGCTCGTGCTCGTCAGTCCGCACACGGGCGCCCCGCTCGCAATCATGGACGCCACGCACATAACCGATATGCGCACAGGCGCCGCGAGCGCGATAGCGTCGAAGTACATGGCCAGGCCGGAGCCGGAGGCGCTCGCGATCATCGGCGCCGGCAACCAAGCGAAGACGCAGATGCTCGCCCTGTCGACTCAATACGGCAGGTTCGAGGAGGTCAGGGTCTACGACATCGTGCCCGAGAAATCGAAGAAGATCTCGAGGCAGTTCAGGAGAGTCTACGGAGACCGCCTCGGCAAGGTCAGGTCCATGAACTCCGCGGAAGCCGCAGTCGACGGCGCGGACATCATAGTCACGGTGACGTCCTCACGGTCGCCGATCGTGATGGACGACTGGGTCAAGCAGGGGGCGCACATCAACTGCATAGGCGCCGATGCGCCCGGGAAGCAGGAGCTCTCCCCCGCGATCCTCAGGCGCGCGCGCGTGATAGTGGACGATTGGGAGCAGGCGAGACACTCGGGCGAGATCAACGTGCCGCTCTCCAGGGGCGAGATATCCGCCAGCGACATAGACGGTGAGATAGGCGAGGTGGCCACCGGTCAGAAGCCCGGGAGGCTGGGTGAATCCGACGTGACGGTCTTCTGCTCGACGGGGCTGGCGATACAGGACAGCCTCACAGCGAAGATCGTTTGGGAGCGCGCGGTGAAGCAGAAGGTCGGCAGGATGGTCCAGATAGTCCTCTGACGGCGCCCGCGCCGCGTGGCGCGACCCCGCGATATCCTTTTTATCCGTCAGGTGATGTTGGGCCGATGATCTGCCTCGGCATAGAGGGCACGGCACACACGATAGGCGTCGGCATAGTCGACGGCGATTGCAGCGTGATGGCCAACCTCACGAAGATGATCGACGGTTCAAAGGGGGGCATCCATCCGCGCGAGGCCGCTAACCATCACGCGGAGCACATCGTGCCGCTCATGAACGAGGCGATGGCGGAGGCAGGGCTGAGCTACGGGGACCTCACGCTCGTGGCGTTTTCCCAGGGCCCTGGCCTCGGTCCGTGCCTGAGGACCGCCGCGACCGCCGCGCGCGCGCTCTCGCTGTCCCTCGGCGTGGACCTCGTGGGAGTAAACCACTGCGTCGCCCATCTGGAAATCGGCAGGAAGGTGACGGGGTGCTCAGACCCCGTGCTGCTGTACGCCTCGGGCGGCAACACGCAGGTGATCGCGTACTCCGGCGGCAGGTACCGGGTCTTCGGCGAGACGCTCGACATCGGCATAGGCAACATGATAGACAAGTTCGGCCGGACGACCGGCATGCCCTTCCCGGCCGGCCCGCGGCTCGAGACGTACGCCAGGGACGGGAAGGAGCTGCTCGACCTCCCGTACAGCGTGAAGGGTATGGACGTCGCGTTCTCCGGCATCCTGACCGCCGCCACGCAGCTCAGCAGGTCAGGCAGCTCCCTCGAGGACCTGTGCTACTCGATCCAGGAGACCTGCTTCGCCATGCTCGTCGAGGTCACCGAGAGGGCGATGGCGCATGTCGAGAAGGACGAGGTGCTGCTCGGAGGCGGAGTGGTGCAGAACAAGCGCCTTCAGGAGATGGTCAGGATAATGGCGGACGAGCGCGGGGCGACGATGTTCGTGCCTCCGGGCCCGTTATGCGTCGACAACGGGGCGATGATAGCCTGGACGGGCGTGGTCATGCATGAGGCGGGCATCAGAACGCCCGTGGAAGAGAGCGGCGTGAGACAGCGGTTCAGGACGGACGAGGTCGACCTGCCCTGGATGATGTGACGGAGAGCAGCGAACCCAGCACCCCACCAGTTCTGGAAAAAGATATTAAGGCCTCTCGCGCCTCAGCGTGGCCGGAGGGAAGAGCATTACTGCTTCGGAGGAGAGCAAGCTCAAGAAGCTGAAGAACTTCAACTTGGTCATGGGTTTTCTGCACTTGTTCCAGGGCGCCTTGATGCTGTACCTCGCCCCGCCCGCGGAGGGGGAGCTTTGGACGACCTTCCTGCGAGTGGAAGAAGGGCAGTTCATGTACGCGAGGGACGTCGTCGCCATGGTGCCCCTGGCGCCGTTGATCGCATCGTTCCTGTTCGCGTCGGCGATAGCGCACCTGTCGCTGGCCACATACGGCTACGACTGGTACGCGAAGAACCTCAGGAAGGGCATCAACTACGCGAGATGGTTCGAGTACGCCGTCAGCTCGTCAATCATGATCGTGGTAATCGCGATGCTCGTGGGCATATTCGAACTCTCGAGCCTCATACTGATATTCGCACTGAACGCGACCATGAACCTCTTCGGCCTGATGATGGAGCTGCACAACCAGACGACGGAGAAGACCAACTGGACAGCATACATCCTCGGCTGCTTCGCCGGGTTCGTTCCGTGGCTCGTCCTGGGCATATACTTCTTCGGCGCGATACTGCAGGACCCGGAGAACGTCCCGACCTTCGTGTACGCCATATTCTTCATACTGGCGGCGTTCTTCAACGTGTTCGCCCTGAACATGGTGATGCAGTACAGGGCCAAGGGCAAGTGGGCGGATTATCTGTACGGCGAGAAGGTGTACATCATACTCAGCCTGACGGCGAAGTCGACCCTCGCCTTGCTCGTGTTCGGCGGCACGTACAGGTTCTAGAAGGCCGCGTGCGCCGTCAAACCCCTTCCCGTCCTCTATTCACGTCGCCGGTAGTCGTGGCCACAGTACTGACAGGCGTTCGCGTCCCATGGGATTGGCCTGCCACAGCCCACGCAGCGTCTCTCGCCTGTCGGGTTCTGCGAGGCGGCAGGCTTGTCTCCCAGCGGCTTGCCGCAGTGGCCGCAGAAGCGCATGTTCTCGGGGTTCTCTCCACCACAGACTCCACACTTCAAGTCCGATCCCCCTCGTAGGGAAATCGCGGATATCATTGATTTTACTTTCCCAACCGCCCGTGCGGAGATGGCTCCATCGGCCGAGCCGGCTCAGCCGAGCTGCCTGTGCACGGCTGACTCGCAAGAGGCCAGGAACTCGTCCCTCTTCCCACCGGGTATCGTCGCGCCCGCGGCGACCGCGTGCCCTCCGCCGACGCCGCCGACGCCCTCGGCGGCCGACCTCAGGGCGGCGGCGAGGTCGAGGCCCTTGGACACAAGGTACTTCGTCCCGCGGCTCGAAACCTTGACCTCCGACGAGACGGTCGACAGTGCCAGCGTAGGCTTCGACTGGTCCAGGATGTACTGCATGGCGAGGCCGCATATCGCCCCCGCAAGCGACGGCTCATCGACTTCGAGGTACTGCAGGGAATCCATATGTTCGACGCCGTCGGACTCTATCACCAGCAGCCGCTCCATCAGACGGCCGTTGTACTCGCTCCTCAGCGACCCCGCCTCCTCCAAAGCCCCCCGGTCGCCGAGGCTCAGGGCCACGCCCAGCGACTCGTGGTCCAGCCTGCCACAGGCGTTC
Source organism: Methanobacteriota archaeon (assembly GCA_020347565.1). Taxonomy (GTDB): domain Archaea; phylum Thermoplasmatota; class Thermoplasmata; order UBA10834; family UBA10834; genus UBA10834. Next base: position 98,556 of record CP070732.1, read on the forward strand.
AGGAGATCCGCCAGGTCGGCCGCGCTCAGGTCCATCGACGGTATCCACAGGACCTCTGTCACGAGCTCCTCGACCGTCTCTGGCCTGCAGCCCTGGCCCATGAGGCGCAGGGAGAGCATCGATGTGAGCTTCCTCTGGTAGAACTCGTCGAGCGAGCCGAGTGGCGTCTCGGGGTCGACGCTCATCGAATCGAGGAAGGCTAGGACGTTCTCCCTCCTACCCGAGAGGCCGACGAAGTACGGATCGACGGACTCGGCGATGGCCTTCTCGACCGTCGGACCCTTCAGGTTGAGGCTTTTCTGCGCGGTCACGAGCTTCCTGTCGACGGCCTCGTCCAGCACCTGTCGGTTCAGGGCCTTCATGCCGCCCATGTGCTGCCTGTCGCCCACGATGCCGGCCAACGACACCGGCGCGAGCCTCCAGCTGGACAGGTCGAGCGCGACGGCCAGGAGGAGGGCGAGCGTCGACGCGCAGCACTCCGTCATCCCGTCGACGCCGTACATGTGGGGGTTCACCTGGAGTACCTTCTTCGACTTGCGGACGGGCTGGTGGTGGTCCAGGACGACCACGGACCCGTCCATGCCCTCGAGCGCGTCCATCTGCCCCGAGCCCATGTCGAGGAAGACCACCATGTCGTTCCCCTCCTTCGCGAGCCTCTCGACCATGTCGTCGCTGAAGCCCTTGGCCATCGTGAGGTGAAACTGCTTGTCACACGCCGCGAGGCCGCCAGCGACGACCGCCCCCGCGGCGATGCCGTCCGCGTCGTAGTGACTCACAACCCTTATGCGGCCGGCCGACCTGACCGCGTCTGACGCCTTGCCTATCGATTCCGAGAACTTCGCGGGGAGTGCGACGCTCCCGCTCATGGTGACATCACTCGACTTGCAGGGCAGCGGTGGAGAGCGAGTAGTTCCACCCGTCTGGGAGGACGCCTTCCCGCTTGTAGTACTTCACCAGCCTGCGTATCTTCGACTCCACGAGCTGCATTCCGCGTATGTTGTGCCGGTCCTTCGGGTTGCTCTTGATGTGGCCGCTCAGCTGGACGGCCCTCTTCATGAGGTCGGAGAGGTCCTCGGGAAGGTCGAACTTCACGCCCTTCTCGGCACAGATCTCCTTCATGCTCATACCCGTGACCAGGCGCACGTCGGGTACGGCGTGCTGGTCGCGCAGTATGAGGCCCATCTTCGACATCGAGACGCCCTGTCCCGCCAGCTTCGCCACCAGGTCCTTCACTTCCTCTGCGGACTGCTGGACCCACTCTGGGGGCTTGTCAGCGATCGGCCGCTTGGAGCCTGACCGGCCACGTCTGCTGGCATGCATCCTCGACATCGGTTATCTCACACCACTGAAGGGGTTTCTCATAAGTGGCGAAGCAGAAGCGCCTATACCCTTCCCTCTTTTAAAGTTTTCCACCGCCCTGCGGGCGATGGCTACCATGTGGCCGTACTCGACGAGGGGGAACGACAGGTCGTCCGGCAAGGCGTAGAACGCGCGGACATCTGATATCTCCGCGGACAGCTCTCCCCGCTCACTGCCTCCGCGCACGAGGCCGAAGAAGACGGACCCGCCTTCGAGGTCGTGCCGCGCGACCAAGTCGACATCGAGCCCCGTCTCCTCCCTGAACTCCCTCTCGGCGGCGTGCACGCGGCTCTCCCGCCCCTCGACACGTCCTCCGGGCATCTCCCAGGCCCGTTCGCGATGCCTCACCATCACGAACCGGTCGCCCTCGAACGCGACGACGTACACGAACGCCCCGGTCAGTCGCCCGCCCCCACGAGCATCGCCGCGTGGTCCCTCGAGTACCTCCGGAGGTCGACCACGGACCTGATCCTGAGCCCCTGGGCGGACAGGCGGCCCCGGACGCGGCCATAAACCTCTGCCGGGTCACGGCTCACATCGATGCTCCTCGACTTGACCATGAGCATCCCCTCGCGGACGTCGAAGTGCCGGAGGTTCTTCATGAAGATGTCCACCTGAAGACGCTGCGCGATGTCCTGGTAGAGGAAGTCCACCGCCGCCACCATGTGGTCGTACTGCTCGGGCGACTCCGCATCCGCCAGGATCGGTATCATGTTGGGCCTGGACTCGCACACCCGCAGCAGGTCCCTGAACGACCGCTGCGACACCTCGACGCAGTACACGACCCCCCTCGACAGTATGTCCGCCACGTGCGACGCCGTGGTGCCCGAGGCCGCCCCCAGGTACAGCATGCGGCTGTCCTCCGAGAGCACCAGCTCCGGCCCGCCCAGCAGCAGGTAGGCTGCCAGCTTCGACCTGGCCGGGTCCCACCGCCTGTACTCGACGGCGCCGACGGTGCAAAGCTCCTCGTCGTAGACCCTGGTCCCAGGGGCTGAGTTGACGGTAAACAAGGCGTCTCCAGAGGAGACGACGTTGGGCACGCCGTCGACGGGGACGGCGTCCAACGCTTGGCCTCTCATAGGCATACCCAACGCTTTCGCCGATAAAAGAGTTATAGACGGCATGCCATTGGTGGCTCCGTATGCCGGAGGAGGACATCCAGGAGCAGATAAGGTCGCTCTCGGACAAGATGGAGCAGGTGGAGGCCTCGATGCGGACCATGTCCGAGCCGTACTCGCAGCTCATGGAGTACCTCGCCAAGTTCCAGAAGATATCGACCAGTTACTTCCGGCTGCTGGACCTCTACCAGCGATACGGCGAGATATCGCCCGACCTGCTGATGCCAGGGGTCAAAGACGAGATCGCGAGGGGCATCGTCAAGATACTATTCGAGCGCGACGGCCAGAACATATCACAGATAACCGACCGGCTCAAGGAGCGCAGGGGGACGGCCTCGCGACGGATAGTCCGTGAGAAGCTGAAGGTCCTGAAGGAGCAGGGGGTCGTGAAGGAGAAGGGGTCGGCCAAGTCGAAGGAGTACTGGCTCTCGGAGGAGTACGTGAGGAAGTGGTACGAGCTCCTCGGGCTGGGCGTGCACGACAGGCAATGACCGTCAGGTGGTCACTTATGCTCGCTTCGCTTATGTACCGAGACTTGGCATAGTGGTTGACACAGGCGGGCCGGAAGGGCCCGAAGAGGTGAAAAAGAATGTCAGATGAAGACAAGAAGGAACATACGGATGCGGAGGAGCTCAAGGAGGTGCTCCAGGTCGTCTCGACGGAGATACCGAAGCTGCTCGAGGGCATCACGAAGATGATGTACGACACGCAGAACGCCGAGAACCTCGGCAAGTCGGTGTCGAAGTTCTACAAGGAACTCGTCGATGCAGGCATGGACCCGAACAAGGCGGCCGAGCTGACGGAGAAGTTCATGGCTAACATGAGCATCGGCGGCATAATCGGGCAGGCGTTGGGCAGTGCCTCGCACAGTGACATCGGCGAGTCGATCAAGAACAAGATCAAGAAGGAAATGATGAACGACGATGACTGAGGGCAGATGCAGGGACAGGGAAGACGTCCCCAAGAAGGTCGCCAGCGTCATCGCCGCGGTCCCGACGACGATACTGAGGGTCGGCCTCGCCTATCTGCGCATGAAGAGACGCGTGCGCAAGAACGCGCGCGTGCTCAAGACCGAGCTCTTGGCCAACGGAGTGCCCGAGCACGTCGCCCAGAGGCTTTCGATGAGGTACAAGGAGGACGCCAGGTTCATCAGGGTCGTGATTAAGATGCTGAGGGGGAAGGGCTCCGTCAGGAGATCCGGTGCGTTCTCCGATAACCACGCAGGAAACTAATATACATCCAGCACCCGATACTCCGGATGTGAAGGCTGTACTCACCGGTATCGCCGACGAGGTGATGCGGAGATATCGGGAACTACCCAAGGACTTCGCGGGCCACGTGAAGGTCGGCAGAGGGGCGAGCGGCTCCGAGACGTCCAGGATCGACAGGTTCGCCGAGGACGCGGTCCTCGACTACATGAAGCAGGAGGACATCGGCCTCAACGTCCTCAGCGAGGAGATAGGCTTCGTGGACAACGGCGCGAATAGGACGCTGGTCCTCGACCCCATCGACGGCACGCTCAACTGCACTCACGGGATACCCTTCTTCTCCGTGTCGCTCGCGGTGTGCACCGAGCGCATGGGCGACTGCGATTTCGCCCTCGTGAGGAGCCTGACGGGCTCGGGCGACACCTACTTCGCCAGACGCGGCGGCGGCGCGACGCTCAACGGCCACAGGATAGCCGTCTCGCGCTACCGGGCCGACGAGTCCGTGTTCACCGTCTATGACGGCAGGGACGCCGACCCGGACACGGACCGCGTGAGGAACATACCGAGCAGGGTGAGGGCCATGGGGTGCGCCTCCCTGGAGATGTGCCTCGTCGCCCAGGGCGCCGTTGACGCTCACTACATGAACTGCTCGAACCCCCGTCGGATGATACGTATAGTCGACATAGCCGCGAGCGCGCTGATGCTGCGCGAGGCGGGGGGAGAGGTGTGCGACCTCGAAGGTAAGAAGTACGACTTAAGCCTCTCACTAGACGATCGAAAGAACTTCCTAGCCTACGGAGACCAAGCGGTCAAGGAGTTGGTGCTACGAAGCTAGGCATAATCGGAAACCCTGACCTGGAGAAGTTCAAGACCGTCGCCACCGACGTGCTGAAGGCCGTCGAAGGACAGGACTACGTCGTCGAGGCGGAAACCGCCGAGGCGCTCGGGCTCGAGGGCGTCGCCCTGAAGGACATGAAGGTCGACGTCGCCATATCGGTCGGCGGCGACGGAACCATTCTGAGGACGCTTAAGGTGGTCGACAGCCCACTTCTCGGAGTTAACGCGGGTGTGCTCGGGTTTCTGACTGAGGTCATGCCCGACGGCATCGACGAGGCCATCAGACGCCTCCTCAGAGGCGACTACACCATAGACGAGCGCCTGCGGCTCAAGACCACGATGGACGGTGGGAGGCTCGAGGACGCCGTCAACGAGGCCGTCATACACACGGCGCAGATCGCAAAGATGAGGCACTTCTCCGTGTCGGTCGACGGCCATTCCGCTACAAAGCTCCGGGCGGACGGCGTGATAGTCGCCACGCCCACGGGTTCCACATGCTACGCGATGAGCGTCGGCTCCGCCATAATCGACCCCAGGGTCGAGGCGCTCGTGATAGCCCCCATCGCACCCTTCAGGCTCGCGGCGAGGCCGTTCGTCGTCCCGGCGAAGAGCGTGATAGACATACGCGTGGAAGAGCCGAAGGAGTGCACGATGGTGATTGACGGCCAAGACGCGTTCGAGATGAAGGGCGAGGAGAAGCTCCAGTTCACCGCCTCGGAGAAGACCGCCAAGTTCATCAGCTTCGAGGACGACTTCTACCAGGACCTCGAGGAGAAGCTGATCTCGTTTACCCCGCACGCCGTGCATCGCCATTGAGTACCTGGCCAACGAGGTGTTGATATGTCAGCCGACGAACCATCCCAGATAGTCATCCGATACCCCATCCACCTTTTCGTGTGGATCACCATCGTATGCGGCATCCTCGCGATCGCCGCACTATACCTCTCACTGACGGCGACGGAGAGCTTCGCCGAGGTGTTCTGGCTGGGCGTAGCCGCCGCCCTGGCCGCGTTCGTCGCGCTGTTCTCGCTCCCGTGCATGCTGACGCACCACATCGCAGACGAGGAGGGGCTCCGCATACGGATGGGGCTGCTCGTGAACCTCAAGCTTCCGTACGACGGCATGGCGAGCGTCGCCCCTGTCGAGGTCGACAGGGGCCTGCTCAGGAACCGGTTGGGGATAGGCGTGATGCACAGGCAGAGGACTGACACGCTCTATGTCCTTTCGTCGTTCCGCGACACCGTCTCGGTTACGATGAGGGCCGAGGTCCGCACGGGGCTGACGCGCACGCCCGCGCGCATTATCGTGTTCAACGCCGAAGCCGGCGGGCAACTGATGGACCTAGTGGACAGCAGGATGGCGTCTTCAGAGGAGGCGTAGCCGGTGCCGCTTTTCGACTTCTCCAAGGACCCCCGCGCACGGATAGACAGGATACGGAGGAAGACGCTGAGGATGATCATGGAGGCGTCCAAGTCGACCTATCCGGAGGAGTTCGCGGCGTTCCTGCGGGCCGAGGAGGGCGTCATCAGGGAGCTGGTACTCCTCCCGGGAACCGTCTCCGGCGACTCGCACGCGATATTCAAGATGAGCATGCTACCGGTGGACTTCACCATAGTCGGGACCGTGCACTCGCACCCGTCGGACACCAGCTTGCCATCCGACGCGGACCTCCAGCTGTTCCGCGGGTACGGTTGGGTCCACATGATCGCGCACTACCCGTACGACACCGACTGCTACACGGCATACAACGGAAGGGGCGAAATCATAGAATTGGAAGTCGTCGACTGACGCGGCTCAGAACACCTTGCTCCTCGGGGATATCGTGCCCTTCGCGACCGCTCCGAGGCCTATGAACGTGCCCTCGCCGACTATGCAGCCCGCATCGATCGTAGCGTTTATGCCCGTCTTGACGTCGTCGCCCATTATGACGCCGAGCTTGCGTCTCCCGGAGCCCACCCTCCGGCCGTCGACGATCACGTTGACCTCATGCTCGTCCAGCCTCAGGTTGGCCACCTTCGTCCCCGCGCCGAAGTTGCACCTCTCGCCTATCACGCTGTCGCCCACGTAGCTCAGGTGCGGTATCTTCGTGTCGTTCATCACGATGGAGTTCTTCACCTCGGTCCCGCTGCCTATCTTACATCCGGAGCCGATCGACGTGCTCGGGCGTATGAACGCGTTGGGGCCGATGACGCAGTCGGGGCCGACGATCGCCGGCCCGACGATGGTGCTCCCGGCCTCGACGACTGTGCCCTCGCCGACCTGGACGGGGCCTTTGAGGACGGCCCTGTCGGACACCTCGCCTTCTACGGCCGATTCGATGTCCGCCATGACTATGCGATTCGCCTCCAGGAGGTCCCACGGCCTCGCGACGTCTATCCACTCGCCCGTCAGCTTGTAGGCGAACATGTGCTTCTTGTCGAGCAGTATCTTGAATGAGTCCGTGACCTCGTACTCCCCGCGGACGGACTTCTGGGTCTGCCGCACGGCGTCGAATATCTCGGGGTCGAGGATGTACGCGCCGGCGTTCACCAGGTTGCTAACTGGCACCTCCGGTTTCTCGACGATGTTCGTCAGCACGCCGTCCTCGACCTCGACGCATCCGTACCGTTTGGGCTCAAGGACTGAAGTCAGCGCCATGACGGAGCCCTTCACCTTCCGATGGTGGTTGACCATGCCCTCCACGGACTGCTTCGACAGCACTATGTCGCCGTAGAGGCAGAAGAACGGCTCGGCGACCTTGTCCTCGACCATGCTGATGGCGTGCGCCGTGCCGAGCCTCTCCTTCTGCTCCAGGTACTCGATGCGGACGCCGAAGTCCTTGCCGTCTCCGAGGTGCTCCCTGACGCGGTTCGCCTTCCAGCCCACGAGCAGTATGATGTCCTTGATGCCGACGGCCCTCATCGCCTCGATGTTGTGTTCAAGGAACGGCTTTCCCGCAACTGGCAGCAACGGCTTCGGTATGTTCGACGTAAGCGGGCGCATCCTCATGCCCTCGCCCGCGGTGAGAATATAGCCTTTCAGCCGACACACCTCCTGACCCTATCAGACATTTCCGTCATAAGCTGCTCGGTCCTCTCCGTCGTTCGGGCCTCCGCCACGACGCGTATCTTCGGCTCCGTGCCAGACGGTCGTACGAGCGCCCAGCCATCCTCGAACTTCAGACGGTACCCGTCGAGCGTCAGCACCTCGTCGCTCTCGACGGCCGTCATCTCGGCATCGAGTCTGTCCAACACGACGTCCCTATCTTCCGGCCTGTATGAGACCGCGGTGCGCATCGTCGCGTACCTGGGAACGTCCTTCCTAGCGGCAGACAGCCTCTGCTCGGAGGCTATCTCGACGATCCTCGTGGCGGCGAGCACGCCGTCGGGACAGAACGTCTGCTCGGGGAATATCCACGTGCCCGAGGGCTCCCCGCCGAAGTCCGCCTCCGTGCGCTTGACCTCCTCGCTGACGAACACGTCGCCCACGCGCGTGCGTATAACTTCCGTGCCCACGTAATCGTCGACCGACGTCGACGTATCGACCGTGACGACGATGCGCTTGCTCGCATAGCGCTTGGCGAACAGCGCCAGCAGCTCGTCGCCCGCGAGCAGCTTCCCCTCGTCGTCCACCGCGACCATCCGGTCCGCATCGCCGTCGTGGGCGATGCCGAGGTCAGCGTCCATCGAGACGACAGCACGCATGAGGTCTGTCAGGTTCTCCTCGATCGGTTCGGGCGACCTCCCCGGGAAGCGGCCGTCGGCATTGGAGTTCAGCGTGACGACCCTGCACCCCATCTGCTGCAGCACCATCGGAGTTATGGTCAGCGCGGGTCCGTTCGCGCAGTCCACGATCACCTTGAGTTCGGCCGTTCCCGCATCGGCGATGATGCGCTCGGCGTGCCTCTCGACGGCATCAGGGAAGTGATGCGTGGAACCCACGAGGTTCCACGGCTTGAGCGAGTACTCCTCCGTCTCGATGGCCCCTTCCACCGCCCTCGACTGGTCGGCTCCGAAGCCGCTCCCGTCGGGATTCCACAGCTTCACCCCGGCGTATTCCGGAGGGTTGTGGCTCGCGGTCAGCATCACCCCGCAGTCGAGTTCTCGCGCCGCCTCCGCGAGCGTCGGCGTCGTAACGAACCCCGCTTCATAGACGTCGCATCCGCACGCCATAAGACCGCTTGACACGGCGGAGCCCATCATCGAGTTCGACGTGCGCGAGTCGAAGCCTATGACAGCGCCCTCGGCCTTGCTTCCGACCGCCATTCCTATCTTAAGGGCGAGTTCGGGAGTCATCTCCTTGTTGACGATGCCTCGCACTCCAGATGATCCGAAAATTCGCATCCGAACGCCCCTTGGAACATCGGATGATTGTACATCACTATATTAGGTTTCGTGGTCCTGCAGGCGACGGAAAGGAGCGAGGCTGGAGCCGCGGGGAAGGCGGCGTTCCCGCCTGATAACGGCCAGTATCTCCGACGATTGGCAGAATCACGGCCCACGAGGCGGGTAGCCAGATACCTCTCAAATGCTAGCCAGCATACGCAAAGTCTTAAATATCGTCCAGCGTGATACATATCTGGACCATGTCTGGACGGCATGGCCAGGACCACACGGAGGAATAGCAGATGGTTATGGAGCCCATAAGTATCGAGAAGGCGATGGAGATCGCGAAGAAGAAGGGCATCAAACCCGGCCGCGTGAAAGGGACCAACGGCGTCCAGTTCACGAAGGGTAGGAACCCACGCCTCGAGATCGTCGACTGGGACGAGTTCAAGAAGACCCTCAGCAGGAGGAGGCTTGCAGTCTACGAGAGCGGCGGCTGGATGAAGATAATGAAGGCTAAGAGGAAGAAGTAGGCGCGAATCTCTCTCTTAAACCCCTTACACACTTTCCATGTTCTTGAAGGCTGATAGACAAAGCGCAGCGCATGGCTCGACTCCTTAGAATCCAGAGGGCGCAGCAGAGTTATTTATAGGCCAACCATAATCACAGCCCCAGCTCCTTTCACGAAGCAGGGATAGCCAAGCTCGGTCAACGGCGCTAGATTCAGGGTCTAGTCGCGCAGGCGTTCGCCGGTTCGAATCCGGCTCCCTGCACATATTATATTAGAGCCTATATTCTAATTATAGTGCGATACTGGCTACGTTTCAATCTCGTCGAAATCTGAGAATACCTTTTCGAGCTCTCGGAAGGCGTGATCGGGCCTAATTCTCGCATAGTAGGTCTCGGTAGTTCTGGTGCTCGTGTGTCTCAACGCCCTGGAGACAGC
>CP070732.1:108427-125797 GCA_020347565.1 Methanobacteriota archaeon
GCGCAATGTGTCATAGTGTGTCAATATGTCATATAAATATTTTAGTATATTTCGCATTGTATTAATTATTATTTATTTACATTTATATTATCTAATAAAGTTTGTATTAACTTTCGAAAAAATATAAGTAAAAATGTCAAAAAAAGGGTAGGCCTGCTAAAAAAAAGGCATTTTACATAGTTTGGCACGGTTTTTGAGCGGAGGGCGAGCTGATCCGCCTGCAGAAGGAGCTCAAGAGGCTTAAGGCGGAGCTGGAGAGACTGAAGGCTCCTCCTCTGATAATCGGACAGATAAAGGACGTACTCGCGGACGGCCGCGTCGTGGTCAAGAGTTCTACAGGCCCGGATTTCGTCGTCAATACCTCGGATTACGTGTCGCCAGAGCTGCTCGAGGCGGGCGCTCGCGTCGCGCTGAACAAGCAGACGCTGGCCGTGATGGGCGTTCTGCCGCCGTCCCTGGACCCGATCGTGGTCGGGGCCGAGATAATCGAGAAGCCCGACACCTACTACGAGGATATCGGCGGCTTACAGGAGCAGATAGTGGAGATACGCGAGGCCGTCGAGGACCCGCTCTTGAGGCCGGAGCTGTACAAGCGTGTGGGGATCGACCCTCCGAAAGGCGTCCTCCTCGTCGGCCCTCCTGGAACGGGCAAGACGCTCCTCGCCAAGGCTGTGGCGCAGCAAACCAACGCGACTTTCATCAGGTTCGTGGGCTCCGAGCTCGTGCAGAAGTACATCGGAGAGGGCGCGCGGCTCGTGAGGGAGCTGTTCGACCTGGCTCGTCAGAAGGCTCCGTCGATAGTGTTCATCGACGAGCTCGACAGCGTTGGAGCGAAACGGCTCGAGCTGGCCACGTCAGGAGACAGAGAGGTCCAGCGTACCCTAATGCAGATTCTTGCTGAGCTGGACGGCTTCAACCCGCTCGGCGATGTCAAGATAGTCGGCGCGACGAACCGCCCCGACATTCTGGACGAGGCGCTCCTGCGGCCCGGCAGGTTCGACAGAATCATAGATATACCGATCCCGAGCTTCGACGCGAGAGTGGAGATATTCGGGATACACACGAAACGCATGAACTTGGACGAGTCGGTGAACATCGAGGACCTCGCAGGCAAGTCGGAGCCCGCGACTGGGGCGGACATCAAGGCGATATGCACGGAGGCAGGGATGTTCGCGATACGGGAGAACCGCGATGTCGTTACCATGTCCGACCTCGAGAGGGCGATATCGAAGGTGCTCAGCGACAGCGACCAGAGGGCCATGGAATCAGGACCGATGTTCGCCTGAGCAAGCGTCGCCTCGCAGGAGTCGGGTCAGCTTCCGGGACCGTCCTCGATGTCCTTCTCCACAACGAAGGCTCCGATGTAGTTGCACTTCTTGCAGTGATACTTGTAGCCAGTGATCAGGGCGGCCTCGTAGTATAGGTCTGCGGACCCGCATTGAGGGCATGTCAGCACAGAGTGCTTCTTCTCCTTTGACTTCAACATATGCGGTATGGGGCTCATGTTAGACCAAGGTTTTCCCGCCGGGCTACTCAGGTCAATAACTGGTGATCCCGGCCTTCATGAACTCCCGGAGGAGGACCGTGGCGTAGCAGCCCTTGTTGAGGGTGAACTCGAACCTGGCCGCATCGTCGTTCGCGAATATCCCGATGTCATTGACCGCCGCGAGGAGCTCCCTTCTGGTGCCCTTCGAAGAGGCCTCGCGCAGTCCCACTATCTGGAAGTCTTCGCGTGATATGCCCTCCCGTCCCACGAGATCGCTCTCGATCTCCCCCATCTCTCCTCCAGCGAGGACGGATTCGGAGCCGAAAAGAACTCCGCTGACGAAGGCCTTGCCTTCGGACGAGTTCCGCCTTACCTTCTCGAGGTTGTCATGCGTGACCGCGATAGGCCTGTCCTGGTCCGGGACGCCGTTCTTGTTCAGAGGGAGCACGATGTCGCCTGCTATAGGCAGGTGTATCGGCAGCCCCCTCCTGAGCCTCTCGCTCAGTATCCTGTTGAAGATGTAGGATTGGTACGCGTGGACGAACATCATCTGCAGGTTCCTCGGGAGCCTTCTTATCGCGCCGACGTAGTCGCCGGGCCGCTCGACCAGGTGCGACACCATCACGCGCTCGAAAGTGAACTTCTGTGGCAGGTCCTTCATGGCCTGTGAGAAGTCGCCGGTCTCCTGCAACGCGTGCCTGGCGTCTTCCCCCTCGGAGCCGTTGCCTATCGGGTTCGCGACGTACCGCATGACGGCCCCCTCGAAGTCCCCCCTGACCAGGTCGCTGCCGATCATGTGAGTTATCGGCCTGATGGATCCGAACCTCTGAACTCCGAAGTAGTTCGGGAAGCCGCCTATCTCTGCGAGCTTTGACTTGACACAGCGGCAGACTTCGGAGACTTCAACCCCCTCGTCGATATCCTTCACGTTCACAGCGAATCGGTTGCCTATGAGGTCGCCGATCGAGATCATGCGGTCGGCGGCGTAGGCCTCGAGAATCCTCACGTCGGGGATTTCGAGCGCCTTCACGTCCTCCACGGACACTCCTCTGAACGACATGAGCTGGGTGGCGATGGACCTACCGTCCTTCGTTCCGGCGAAGCCTATGCCTGGCCTGCCTATGCGCAGGTTGCTGCCCAGCCTCCGGACGAGCCGGTTGGCCTCCCAGTTCCTGTGCCAGACCCTCGCTATGACCACTGCCCCGGAGGGCTTCTCGGGAGGTTTCAGGGAGACCTCGTCCACAACGAAGTCGTCCGGCGTCTTCCTGAGCTTACCGCCTATTCCAGGCAGGTCTTCCGTGTAGTATCTCTCCAGCCCCAGCTTCGCCTCGTCCATTATGACATCAGAAGGGCGCATATCGCAGAAATAGTTGCTTCAGATCCGTCGTTATCCGAGCTGCTTCTCTATGAGCTGCCTGGCCTCGATATATTGGTTCGCCAGCGATTTGGCCGCCTTCTTCAGTGCCGCCTGCGGCTTCCCGTCCTTGACGATGATGGCCAGTACGGCCTTGTCGAGCTGAGGGTGGCCCGTGGAGTATCTCGCGTCCTTCACATTCTTGTCTTGTAGCAGCTCGTGTATCAGTGGGTAAATGAGGGTCTCATCAGGGTCCTCTATCTCGACTTTGATGAGGTCCTTCTTCTTCTCTACCAGCTTGAGCTCCATGGTACTCGAGGCCCTCGTATGGTCAATTGGTTCATAAAGCTTGCTGCACAGAGCTACTTGACGGCTCGCACTGGCCAGCCGGTCCGTCAGCCCCCTTCCTCGTCCGATGCGCCGGCCTTCCTGTCCCTCGGGAACTTCGCCCCGCAGAGGGAGCACACATCAACTTCCGTGCGGTCGCCTGACACCGTGGTCAAGTTCTTGAGGACGCAGTCTCCGTCGCACATCGGGCACTTCTTCTCAGCCATTCGATACTTCACCCTCTCTGAACTTCCTTCGCATGACAGTATGAATCCCTTCCGCAATAACCCTTCCCACGCCGTCCACCTCCATCAGCTCCTCGAGCGTCGCATCCGCTATCGCCTTCACGCTCCCGAACCGCTCAAGGAGCCTCTGCGCCAATGTCGCAGAGACGTTCGGGAGCCCTTGGACGAGGAAGAGCTGACGGCTGTCATCGTCCAGCTTCGTCTGCGCGGTCCTGGAGTCGCCCCGTCTCGCGCGCTCCTGCCTCAGGAGCGAGGACACTGCCGTAGCCGTCTCGTCCGCATCTGTGGTCGACAGCATGGGCATCCTGTAGTCGGACAACAGCCCTCCGAGGACGTCAAACACGACCGCGTTGCCCTCCTCGACGCCCTTGCCCTCTGAGGGCCCCTGGACGATTAGTATCGGATGAAGGTATTGGTGCCTCATTTTCGAGAGCGTCGAGAGCATGCTGCCGTCCGATATGCCGCTTATGAACTCCCCGACCGTTCTCACCGCGATTGCGACCCTATCCGAGACGACCACGTCGGCGGATTCGATGTCTTCCGTCCGGAGGTCGAGCCCCGCCCCTCGGAGCCGTTCTTCGAGCTCGGTGCCCTTCAGCCTCGGGGACACGGCGAGCTGCTCAGCAGGCGGTCTTCTCTTCGGTCGCCTCTCGTACTCCGAGAGCGACTTCTGGCCGGGCGATCCCGCCGTCTTCCGCGAGAGCTGCTCCCTTTCGCTTAGGTCCTCCCGGGCCATCATCTCTGTGAACTCGGTCCTTCCAAGCCTGGCCACACTCCGCGGCTCGTAGTGCAGTCCCTTCTTCGCCCTGAGTTTCTTCCTCAGGTTCTCGAGCTCCCGACGCATCTGAAGCTCCTTCTTCCTGGAGGACCAGAAGTACGCCTCGTCCTTCGTATCCTTGGCCACGAGTATGATCACCTTGCCGGCCTGAGTCCTTCCTGTCCTTCCCCTCCTCTGTATAGTCCTTATCTCCGACGGCACGGGCTCGTAGAACACGACGAGGTCGGTCGTCGGTATGTCCAACCCCTCTTCGGCGATGGATGTCGCGACAAGTATGTTGCGCTCGCCGCTCTTGAACTTCTCAATGACCTCCCTCTGCTCCTTCTGCTTCAGCCCCACGTCCTCGCCCTTGCTGGACTGCCCCACGAACCTGACGGGCCTCGCGCCCGCGATCCCCGACAGGCTGTTGGTCATCAGGTCGCAGGTGTCCCTGTAGTGAGTGAACACTATCACTCGAGACTCGGGGTCGGCCCTGAGCTGCGACTCGACGATGGACGTGAGCGCCTTGAGCTTGGGATGCTCGTCGGTCATCGTGTAGAGAGCCCTCCTGGCCTCCTGGAACCTAGCATCCTTCACCAGGCTCCTGACGGCCTTAGACCGCTTGTTCTCCTCCGCCTGCTTGACCTGTTTGTCCAGGTAGCTCTCGAGGGCCCCCCTACCCTGCGTCTCGGCCAGCTCTATGCCGTGGTTGACCTTCATCGCGAGCGCCTGCACACTGGCGATGCTGAATAGGTTGTACGACTTCCTGCCGGAGTCCAGCTGCGCCCTGATGGTGGCGCCCGCCACCAACAGGTCCCTCGTGGTCACGGGCTTCTTGGGGTCGAGGTATCCGGCAGCCCTGAGCTTCGCGACCTGCTCGTTCAGTATCTGTCTGAGAAGCGCCACGACCTTCGACATGCCCTCCTGCATCTCGACCCTGATGAACTCCGTCCTGACGTCCTGGGTGTAATCCACCACATCCTCGTCTATCTCTGAGCGTATCTCGACCCAGGTTATCCCGAGGTTCTCGCATACCTCGGCTATCTTTGAGACGTCCCAGCCGGGAGAGGCGGTCATGCCCAGGGAGAGCCCTCCGTGGCCTGAGAACTCCTTGCCGATCGCCACGTATGCGTAGTCGCCGACGGCCCGGTGCGCCTCGTCGAACACGATGAGGTCCATCTCGGACAGGTCCACCGTCCCCGACTCGATGTCATTTGCAGCCACTTGGGGCGTCGAGACGATGAGGCGCCCGCCGGCCCACATGTCGCTCCTCTTCTCGGGATGAGTCTCGCCCGTGAAGACAATCGGGTCGAAACCGATCAGGTGTTCCCTGAGGTACTTGGCGTGCTGCTCGACCAGCGGCTTCGTCGGTGCCATGAACAGCACCCGCCCATGCTTCTCCTTGAGCGTCTCGGCTATGACGGACAGGGCGATGACTGTCTTGCCCATGCCCGTGGGCAGAACTACGAGCGTTGGCTCGTCAAGGGCAGCTCTCGCTATGTTCGCCTGATACTCTCTGAACTCCACGCTCGATGGTTTGATCAGCTCGTGCTCGAGGAACACGGGATGTTGGGAGCAGCTACCGCTTATGTAACACTTGCGGAAAGCGTCACGAATCTAGTGGCATCCAGCACAAGTGCCGCCACACGAAGGCGCATCAGACTTGACCCTCACGACCACGCCCGGTCCCTGAGGTGTGTCGACGGACTCGATCGTTGCATCCTTGAGACTCTCCTCGAGGGCCTTGTCGTAGATCAGCGTGATGCCGTCCTCTCTCAGCTCCAGGTCGCTGTCCTTCTTCTTGTCGAAAGCCATCATGTACGCGGGTCCCGAACAAGAATATCCCGCGAACACGATCCTTATGGGGTCTTCCCTCTTGTCCTCGGCGATTATCGATTTGATGGTTTCGCTCGCCTTAGGCGTTATCGTAACCATGGTGACTGCCTCTGTATTCGTTGAGGTGTGGGCTCTATTTAAGGGTTTTCGCGAAACGTGCCCCTTCGCCGCATACTGAGACGACATCTTCAAGTCATGCGGTCGAAGCCTTCAACCCCCAAGGGCTTCGTCGCGTCGATCCCGATCTTGGCGGTCGTCGCGTCCGCGCTCGGATCGAGGCTGCTTCCGCGCGCGCCGCGCACGACGACGAGGTCCTTGTCGCCCTGGAAACGAGTGGCCACGGCCCATTCGACGGCATCGTTGTCGTATATGTCGATATCCCGGTCCACCACGACGGCCAGCTTCATCGACGTGTGCGCCCCCAACGCCGCGAGGATCGCATTGACGGCGTCTCCCTCCTTCTGCTTCGTGATCGATATGACGCCGTGGAGCCAGCAGCACCCTCCCTCTGTGCGTCTGACGCCGTGTACCTCTGGACCCGCGACTCCGACGGCCTTTCTTATGACTGGCTCCCTCGGCAGCCCCATCATGAGGTAATGTTCGATCGACCCTGGGAGCAAGATCTGGAATACCGCGTCGTTCCTGAAGTAGATCCTATCGACCTCGACAACTGGCTGCTTCCTGGCCGGGTCCTGCGTGCCCGTGATGTCGACGAACGGACCTTCCTCGGTGGTCTTGTCGGTTATCCTCCCCTCGAACACGTACTCCGCGAATGCGGGCACCACGAGGCCGTCCTCGATCCTGCGCACGGCCAGGGGCTCTCCCAGGCATAGCTGCCTGAGCGTGTTCGCTATCCAGAGTTCGTCGTTCCCGAGTTCGACGGTCATCGCCGCCGGGAGAAGCACGGACGGGCAGAGACCGACGGCTATGGCGACCTTGAGATCCTCTCCGTCCTCCCTCGCGCGCCTGGCAAGGGCGTGCAGATGCCTCGGGACTATGCGGATGGCAAGGCGTCGGTCGTCCATAAGCATCAGCCGGTGAAAGGACATGTTCCTCTCGCTCTTGTGCTCCGCGATGACTACCCCAGCGGTTATGTACCTCCCGCCGTCGCCGCTGTAGAACTTCGGTATGGCCGATTCTCTGAGGTCGAAATCCGTCAGCACGTTCTCCTCGAATGCTGCCCTGTCGACCTCCTGAGGGGCTGATGGCGCGCTCATCGCTTCCTGCATCCTTGCGGACAGCTCTTCCGGGGTGGACTTGAGGGCCTGTTCTATGCGCTTCCTGCTGGCCCACAGGTTCCCGACTGCCCTGTGCCCGTCGAGGTCTTCGAAGAGGACGGGCCTGTCCCCCGCCTTGGTCAGGTACTTCGTCGCTTCGAGGTCGCGCGAGACCTTCCCCTTCACCACGACGGTCTCCTCGAACCCCTCCAACATGGACCTGATCGACAGAAGATCACCCGCCTCGGGATAATCGGAAGCGCATATCTACATTTCCGTTCGAGCGTCCTCCGTCATCGGCCTGAGGGGGCAGCGCATTGCATCCTGGCATGACATGCTGTCCCGGAGCCCGCTGTCTCAAACCTTTTTATAGATACCCATCCATCGAGTGAGGGTGGACGCTGAAGTCGTAGTTCGCAAGTACGCCCTGCAGAACGCCGTATTCTACGACGGCAAGGCGACGGTAGGTGCTGTTATGGGCAAGGTCATGGCCCAGAACCCGGCCATGCGCTCAAGGGCCAAGGAGATTGCGTCTGTCGCAAAGAGGATCGTCGACGACGTCAACTCGCTCAGCCCGGAGGAGCAGAGGAGATTCCTCGAGGAGATTGCCCCTGAGCTGCTCGTCAAGGAGTCCCGGCCGAAGGAGTTCGGACTGCCGGAGCTCGAGGGCGCTGCGGAAGGCGTCAGAATGAGGATCGCGCCGAACCCGTCCGGGCCGCTTCACCTCGGGCACAGCAGGATGGCCATTCTCAACGACGAGTACGTGGGACGCTACGGAGGTGTCTGCATCTGCAGGTTCGAAGACACCGACCCTGCGAGAGTCGATGCGTCCGCATACGATTCGATACCTGAAGACCTCGGATGGCTCGGCGTTGCGATTCATGAGACGGTCGTACAGAGCGACCGATTCGAGGACTATTACAGCGTCGCTCGCCAGCTTCTCGGGGCGGGTCACGCGTACGTGTGCACGTGCAAACCTGGTGACTGGCGCGAGCTGAAGGGCAGTAAGAAGCCATGCCCGCACCGGGAGGCGGCCACGTCGGAGCAGCTGTCGATGTTCGACAAGATGTTCGACGGAACGTTCGGCCAAGAGGAGGCGGCTCTCGTCGTCAAGACAGACCTTCAGCATCCCAACCCCGCGCTACGGGATTTCGCGGCTCTTCGGATAGACGACACACCGCATCCTCGGACGGGTAGCAGATACAGGGTGTATCCGCTGATGAACCTCTCGGTGGCCGTGGATGACCACGCACTCTCGCTCACGCATGTACTGCGTGGCAAGGATCATCTGAACAACACCTACAGACAGGAGTATATCTTCGACTACATGGGCTGGAGCAAGCCGAAGTACGTTCACTACGGGCGAGTATCCATACAGGACGCCCAGCTCTCCACATCCAGGATGGCCGCCGGTATAGCCGACGGCCGGTATTCAGGCTGGGACGACCCTCAACTGGGCACCCTGGCCGCGCTCCGCAGAAGGGGGGTCATGCCGGAAGCCATCAGGCGTTACTGGGTAGAAGCCGGGCTCAAGGAGGTCGATATAGAGTTCTCGTGGAAGACGTTGTACTCCTTCAACAAGGATATCATCGACGACTCCGCGGGAAGGTACTTTTTCGTTGACGACCCCGTCGGATTCCTGCTCTTGGACTTCCCAGATATGACCGCGAGGGCGCCGCTCCACCCCGCACATGCCGACAGGGGCTCGAGAGACATTCGCGTGTCATCCGGTTCCAGCCTCTACCTCAGCGGCTCGGATGTGTCCCGGGGCGAAAGGCGGTTGCGCCTGAAGGACCTGTGCAACGTCGTCGTGGAGGGAGACGCCCTCCGCTACGACGGCAACGACCTCGCAGTTCTGAAGGAGGGCGTCCAGATCGACCATTGGGCACCGCAGGATGCCGTACCCGCCGAGGTTCTAATGCCCGACGGCGGCGTGAGGAAGGGCTTGGCGGAGCATGGCTTGTCCTCGGCTGAGGGGACGGTCGTCCAGCTTGAGCGGTTCGGCTACGCGCGCGTCGAGCAGACCTCGCCCGCGATAAGGTGCGTCTTCACACACAGGTGACGAGCCGTTCATACGTCCCAGAAGGGCACGATATCGCATGACATGCACGCGTGGCACATCGTCTTGAAGGCCAGAGGCGTGAGCCCGTACTCAGCGAGTATCGCCTTCTGGCCCCGTGCGAGGGAGAGCATCCTGTCCGCTGACACTGGCGGCACGTCGCCGACAGCGGCTTTGAGATGGGGGGCGTTGCCCTCGTTCACACGCAACGCCCTGAGGGTGGCGACCGCGCCCATGTTGGCCAGCATCTTTGTCGCGTGGAGGACGCTTTCGTCGGTCTCTCCCAGGCCGAAGATGATGTTCGAGCATACGCTATTTCTGCCGAACGCGCTGCCAGCATGGTTGATCGAGTGCAGGATCGCGCCGTAGTCTCTGTTGGGGCACACTCTGTCGAAGATGTCCGGGTCGGACGATTCGATGTTGAGCTTGATCTCCGTTGCCCCTGCGCTGCGAAGGTCATCGACCTGCCTCGGGTGAGTCACGTACGGCTCGACCCCTATCGGTGACTCGGGCAACGCCGTCCTTATCCTCCCGACCAGCTCCGCCATTCTACCGATTGAATCGTCCTGCGGCCCCGCCGCCCCGCTCGTGAGCGCAACCCCCGCGAATCCATCTTCGGATGCAGCCTGGACGGCCATGTCGACGATCTTGTCGTCCGTAAGGTTCTTCGTCGCATCGCGCCCGAGGCGGTGGGCGTTGCAGAAAGCGCAGGCGAGCCTGCAACTGCCGTCGACATTGATGAACGCTTGATACGGCGCGTGAAACAGAGTCGGCAGCAGCTCCACTTCGCGTATCATGACATCGCCGCGCCGGAGTATCCTCGCTGTCTCGCCTTCGACTACGAGGTCGAACTCTCCGCTCGTGCGCGATATGGCCTTCTTGGCTCTGGCGCCGCCAAACGAGAACACCATCTCGGGAGACCCAGCCCCCGGGCCAGCCGTGGACCTGCTTGGGGAGAACGGCAGCCGGAGTTCCCTCGGAATCCTGACCGCACCGCCAGCCAACAGTTCCGCCTTCGTCCTGGCGGTCTCAGAACTCACCTTCGCTTCCATACGGCACCTTCCGGCGTGTCCTGTATCTCAATGCCGTGCTCAGCGAGTAGCTCCCTTATCTTGTCCGCGCAGTCGAACTCCCTGCGTCTTCGTGCGATCTCCCTCTTCCGCACGAGATCCGTCACGTAGCCGTCGTCCGACATCCTCGAGGCGTCTATTGTAAGGGTGTCGTCCGGAGCCGCCGTGTCCGTGGGTCGTGTGTCCTCCGGGGCCGCCACGACCCTACGCTTCTCCTCCCTCAGCACGTCGAAGAGGTCGTTGAACCTCCTGAAGACAGAGATGATGCTGCCAACGCCCGCCCTGTTTAGGCTCCCCTCGGCAAGCCCCCTGTTCGCCTTGCGCGACAGCTCGAACATCACCGCGATCGCCTCCCTGGTCGAGAAGTCGTCGTCCATCGCCTCTGTGAGTCTGGCCCAGGCGTCGTTGCAGGCCTCTTCCATCCCTTGGGTCCCGTCGGCGCTAACCTCTTCGGAGAGCAGGGTCGTGTAGGTCTCCTGGAGCTTCTCCAGGGCCCTCCCAGCCTCGTCGAGCGAGCCCTCGCCGTAGTCCAGCGGCTGTCTGTAGCTCGCGTTCAGGATGAAGAACCTCACCACTTCAGGCGAATATCTCCTCAACACTTCGTCGACCAGGAAGAAGTTCTTCATCGACTTCGACATCTTCTCCTCGCCCATCGTCAGCATGCCATTGTGCATCCAGTATCTGACGAAGGGCGCTTCGTTGTGGGCTTCCGACTGGAGTATCTCATTCTCGTGATGGGGGAATATCAGATCCGTTCCGCCGCCGTGGATGTCTATCGTCTTGCCCAGGTGCTTGAGGCACATGGCTGAGCACTCTATGTGCCATCCGGGTCTCCCCTTCCCCCAGGGGCTGTCCCACGAGACCTCGCCAGGCTTCGCCGCCTTCCACAGGGCGAAGTCCATCGGGTCGCGCTTGTCCTCGCCCGGCTCTTTGCGGGTGCCAGTGACCATCTGGTCCAGCGATTGGCCTGAGAGCTTGCCATAGTCCTTCACCTTCCTCACGATGAAGTAGACGGATCCGCCGGATTCGTAGGCGAGACCCTTGTCCATGAGGCCTTTGACCATCTCGATTATGTCGGAGATCGTCTCGCTTGCCTTCGGGTATGCGGTCGCCCTTCGGATTTTCAACCCGTCCATCACGGAGAAGTATTCGTCGATCATCTGTCTCGAAAGGTCCATTGGGTCCACGTCGAGCTCATGCGCCCTCGCGATGAGTTTGTCGTCCACATCCGTGAAGTTGGTGATGTGTCTGACATCGTATCCTTTGCTGCGGAGGTATCGTACGATGACGTCGAAGTTTATGGCGGACCTCGCATGTCCGAGATGGCTCTTGTCGTACGCGGTCACGCCGCAGACGTATACGCTCACCTTGCCCTTTTCCAAGGGCTCGAACGGCTCCTTCCTCTTCGTCATCGTGTTGTAAATGACAAGCGCCATCTGAGGCCTCTTATGCCCGAACGGCTATTAATCATTCTCCTCGACTGGATGTCTCGCTTCCGAAGGACCGTCGTCCGGCTTCTTGGCTGGCGATATCCTCCTGGGGGCTTCGATGCCCAGTCTGCTCTCGATGCTCTCAAGCCTGTATTCCATCTCAGAGAGGCTGTGGCACAGGTCTACGAAGGCGTTCACCACGGGATCGGGCAGCTCCTCATGGTGCAGGTCTATGGCAGTCGTTCCGGAGCGCTTCACAATCTTCGCTGGTATGCCGACGACGGTGGAGTTCGGGGGAACGGATTTCACCACGACCGACCCGGCCCCGACGCGAACGTTGTCCCCGACGGTGACGGGCCCGAGGATCGTCGCCCCTGCCCCGATCACGACGTTGTTGCCGATCGTTGGATGACGTTTCTTCTTCTCCGTGCTCACGCCGCCAAGGGTGACGCCCTGGTATATCGATACGTTGTCGCCGATCTCCGAGGTCTCTCCGATGACGACGCCCGTCGCATGGTCGATGAAGAACCTCCTGCCTATCTTCGCCCCGGGGTGGATATCAGCTCCTGTGAGCACGCGTGAGGCGTAGTTGACCGCCCTCGCCGTCTTGAAGCGGCCCTTCTCGTACAGACGGTGGGATATCCTGTAGAATCTGATCGCATGAAGCCCTGGGCTCAAGAGCGAGGCCTCGAACGGGCTCTTGACCGCAGGGTCTCGCTCCATGACTGTCTTGACGTCGTCCTTCATCGGCCTGGGCATGGGACTACTCCCCAAAAAGGTCGGTGCTCAAATACCTTTCCCCAGTGTCTGGCAATAGGACGAGCACCTTCTTGCCTGGGCCGAGGTCGCTCGCTACCTCGACGGCGCCGTGCACGGCCGCTCCCGACGATATGCCGGCGAATATGCCCTCCTTACCGGCGAGCGCGCGAGTCATCCGCCTCGCCTCGTCGAAGCTGACCTGGAGGACAGAATCGATCATGTCCGTGTCGAGGACTTCAGGAATGAACCCCGCGCCTATGCCTTGTATGCCATGGCTGCCAGGCTTCCCGCCTGAGAGCACGGGCGAGTCGCTCGGCTCCACCGCGATGATGCGGATGCCTGGAAACCTCTTCCTCAGGACGCGGCCCACGCCTGTGATGGTCCCTCCTGTGCCCACACCAGAGACGAATGCGTGGAGCGAATCCATCGCCTCCGATATCTCCACAGCGGTCGTTCTCTCGTGCGTCATCGGGTTGGAGGGGTTCGCGAACTGTCTCAGCACGACTGCGTCGCCGACAGCTGCTGCGAGCTCCTCTGCCTTGTCGATCGCCCCCTTCATTCCCTCCTGGCCAGGCGTGAGCACGATCTCCGCGCCAAGGGCGGTCAGCAGCTTCCTACGCTCGACGCTCATCGTGTCCGGCATCGTAAGGACGAGCTTGTACCCCTTCACCGCGCAGACCATCGCCAGGCCGATGCCGGTGTTACCAGAGGTCGGCTCGATCAGCGTCGTCCCCTCGCGTATCACGCCTCGTCTCTCGCCGTCCTCGACCATTCCCCTCGCGATTCTGTCCTTGACCGATCCCATCGGATTGAAGGATTCCAGCTTGGCATACAATTCGGCGCTGTCCCTCGGGACGATTCTCTTGATCCTGACGACCGGCGTGCTGCCGATCGCGTCGAGGATGCTCTCTGCGAGGCGGGTCGGACTCATGAGTGAACCTGTCATGTGCATTGGCTAGTCGTTATATAGTCTAGTTGGCAGAGTACCCGTGCGCGGGTGTAGGGCGGATGCCTTGGACGCGCTACTTGCCGTGGCAGATGTCGCAGTCCCGGAGTTTGGACGCTACCATGTGCATCCTGCAGAACTCGTCATCCTCTCGGATATTCTTGCACATGGAGCAGAGAACGCTGCACCACTCCTCCCTGGCCTCTCCCGCCATTATGCGTTCGGATATCTCCTCTGCATAGGTCAGTATCTGTGGGAAATCCTCCAACACCTTCTTGTTTCCAGCTCGCGCAGAACTCAAGTACTGGCTCACGGAGGCCTGTGTCACTCCCATTCTCTTGGCAATCTCTGACTGTCTCAAGCCGTGTCGCTTCGTAAGATCCTTGACGACCGATGCCCTGAGGGACGGCAGGATCTTCCCGACCACTAGTTCGCATGGTGTCTTCATGTGGCACACCTTGGTTGAAAGTTGTAGAGCGGCGACTTCAAGGGTGGTTTCGATGCCCTGTGCGCATTGGTAGGCTCCTCCCCTCTATAAATGTATCAATCAAACCTGATAACTTGGGGCCGGGAAGGAGATTTGAACTCCTGTCTGCGGATCTGCAGTCCGCCACATGGCCTCTCTGTCACCCCGGCGCGTGCACGCATCAATCACGAACTCCGTATTTATTGTTTTCAGGAGAGGTCGCTTACGCGGCTGGCCGCATACGAACCATCGCCATCTGGATCGTGGACCGAGAACAAGCTATATACCAAACCATTGATAGACAGCCGTGAACTCGACAGGGCTCAGCTGCTTCAACACCTCCATGAGGCCTCAGCTTCCAGAGCATATCGTGGTCTACGACAGCACACTCAGGGACGGCGAACAGATGGCCGGTGTCCGTTTCAGCCAGGAGCAGAAGTTGACCGTCGCCACGAAGCTCGACGAGATCGGCGTACATCAAATCGAGGCTGGCTTTCCGGCCGTGTCTCAGGTGGAGCTCGACTCTGTCAGAGCGATATCTCAGCTCGGCCTTGAAGCGGACGTCCTATGCCTCGCAAGAACCCTGGAGGACGACATAGACGCCGTACTGAAGTGCGATGTCGACATGGTCCTGCTGTTCATCGCGACTAGCGAGCTTCACATGCGGTACAAGCTGAAGATGACGAGCGAGGAAGTCCTTGAGCGAGCCGTCCGTGCTACAGAGTACGCCATGTCCCATGGCTTGACCGTGAGCATGAGCACGGAGGACAGTACCAGATCCGACATACAGCTGATGCTCGAGCTATACCGGAGGTGCGAGGAGTCAGGGGCGACGAGGATAGGGATCACCGACACGATCGGGTGCGCGGCCCCGTGGGCAATCTCGCACATCGTGTCGAAGGTTGCGGATCACACCGATTTGCCGGTCTCGGCGCATCTGCACAACGATTTCGGGTTGGCGCTTCCGAACGCACTCGCCGCGCTGACCTCCGGAGCACAGGCCGTGGCCACGACGGTAGGCGGCATAGGGGAGAGGGCGGGTAACGTCCCGCTCGAGCAGCTGGTGATGGTCCTCAAGACACTTTGCGGCCGGGACATCGGCATATCCACAGAAGGCCTGACTGATCTCGTGAGGACGGTGTATGGCTTCGCAGGCCTGAGCATGCCCGCCAATCAGCCGTGGACGGGCTCGAACGCGTTCTCACACGAATCCGGGATACACGTCGCTGCAGTCCTTAACTGCCCTCTCACCTACGAATGCGTCCCTCCGGAATCCGTCGGCAATCGTCGTCGTCTTGTGCTCGGAAAGCATTCCGGGACTGCCATAGTGAAGAGCCGTCTCGAGGAGCGCGGCATCACCCCATCCCAGGAACGGATATGCGACATAGTGCGTGAGATAAAGCGATTGGGTGAGCGGCAGGGCAGGGTCTCCGACGACCAGTTCTGGAGGGTTGTCGAGGAGATAATGTCTCCGCCGGATAACAGAAGGCCGTGCTCAGAGGACGAGCGCGAGTAACGCCATCGTCAGCTCTGCCTGCAGCCCGATCATTCGACGGTGACTCGACGCCCTGATCGACTCAACCGCGTCCTCCCGAATTCGGCGAACGACGAGAGATCCTCGCCGGAGAACACCGGCCCGTCCTTGCAGACGTGCTTTCCATCGATGGCGCACGAGTCGCAAAGGCCGATTCCGCATTTCATGTACCGCTCTATGGACGCCTGGAGCGGCAGGCGGTTATTCAAGGCGAGGTCGAGCACGCGGGTCAGCATCTTCTCAGGTCCGCACGCGTAGACACGATCGAACCGCTTCTCGCCAATGAGTCCTTCCATCGCATCGGTCGCCAGGCCCTTCGCTCCCTCGCTCCCATCATCGGTTACGATGTGCACCTCGGCTCCCGCGCTCTCGCCTCTGGATGCCATCATCAGCTCCTCCTTCGTTCTGGCACCCAACACCAGATCGACTGTATTGCCTGCGAGGGTGCAAGCTTCCACCAGCGGGGCGAGGCACGCCATTCCGGTCCCGCCTGCGACGACCAGCTCCCGCCCCTTCTCAACGCTGAAGCCGTTGCCGTAGGGGCCTCGCACGGCCATTAGATCGTCGACGGCGAGTGCGGCCAGGCGTTCGGTGCCGTTGCCAACGATCTTGTATGTCACGCCGAACCGCTCGCCTATGTGCGACACGGACATCGGCAGCTCATCCACTCCGGGTATCCACATCATGACGAACTGTCCAGGCCGCGCGTCCAGATTTCTGTCGAACCTGATGGTCTTGCAGCTCCCGTTCTCGTCGTAGTGCTCGACAACGCGCACAACCTCAAGTCCGCCCTTCATGCGCGACCCCCACCAGCTCCGACAGGCTACTGCATCCGTTCTCATCCATGAATCTCTCGAGGCCCTCGCAGATGTCGGAGAAGACTGCGACGCCACGAGACCTTATGGCTGTCCCTATCTGCACTGCCGTTGCGCCTGCCATGATGTATTCCAGGGCGTCCCTGGCATCCGACACGCCGCCCACGCCGATCACTGGTATCCGGACTTCATCGGATATCTCGTAGACAGCTCTGACCCCCACGCCTTTTATCGCAGGACCGGAGAGCCCGCCGATGCCGTTCGACAGCACGGGCCTCCTCAAGTCAGGACATATGGCCATAGCTTTGAGCGTGTTTATCGCAACGATCCCGTCGGCGCCCCCCTCTTCCGCCGCCCTCGCCAGCGAACCTATCGACGTCGTGTTCGGCGTGAGCTTGGCGAAGACCGGTACGGAGACGCTGCGTTTGACCGTCTGGCATACCTCCCTGACGGCCTGCGGAGTCGAGCCGATCTCCGCCCCGAGCCCCTTCGCGTGAGGACAACTGAGGTTCAATTCTATCGCGTCAGCGCCGGCCGCTGCCAGCGTCTTCGCGACGCCAGCGATTTCCTCACCGTCGCCTCCGATTACGCTGGCAATGACTGGGACGTCTCCCCCGCGCGCCACGTCAAGCTCGGCCGCGTAGACCTCCGCTCCCGGGTTCGGCAGCCCCATCGCGTTGATGATCCCGCCCTCGACCTCGACGATGCAGGGATTCGCATGCCCCTCCCTTTCGTCGGCGCTCACCGACTTGGTGACAAGGGCACCTGCGCCAGCCCTCGCGACCTCCAGCATGCTCCTGCCCGTTTCGTTCAGAATGCCGGAGGCCAGCATCGTCGGGTTTCTAAGTCGCAATCCGGCAATATCGACAGCCAGCTCGGTCATCGGCCTCCAAACTTGATTGGCCAAGCGCCTAAAATAACCTTTCTCGGGCAGGGGGTTGATCCCTTCGAAATTGAAGGGACTGAAGCACTGCATGAAAAACTTGCCGAGGTCACCCATCGTGGGCGCTTGCTTCATCATATCCGCCAGCATCTGCGGAGGGGACTCCTCCATCTCCTCTGCGCAGGC
>CP070732.1:125897-167583 GCA_020347565.1 Methanobacteriota archaeon
ACTCTCGTGAGCGACTGGGTTTCTACGGCGTTTCGCATTCAGACACGAACCTTTGCCTCATTCGACAGCATGACTTCGGGAAACCGTGGTGACGGCCCTGAAAATCGCAACATCTTCCATCTACAAGACGGGTACCAAGTCACGCCTCATACTGCTTTCGGTATCGGGTGACATATCCAGCTATCTTGTTTCTCATGGAGACGGAGCGCACGTCGGTGAGCTTCGAGACCTGCTGCTTGTTATGCTGGTAGTCGCCTGTGAACTGATCTGGGTACTTATGGACCAGCTCGACGGCTACCCGCTTTATGTATGTTGGTCTGATGTTGCCCATTAGGCTCACCGTGGAGGCTTCCGAATGAAAAGGGGGTATTTATGGTTTGTGTACCTGGCTCATTCTTCACACCGATTCACTCCCGGGATCTGGAACTCTCGACCAGCAGTTCATCCTCCGATGGCGGGCTATCCTTGTCGTAGGGCTCACCGCACGAGTAATCGCCCTCGGGACACGGGCCCCTGAAGCATCCAGGGCCAGCCTCGGCGAAGAGGACTGGCGCAGCCCTCTTTGCCTCCGCGAGCATCTTCCAAGCCATCAACCGTATCTCCCATTGAGCGCGCTTGCAACACCTGAGCTTGAAGAAGTGCCAAAGCTCGCGAGCGTTCATTGTCACAGTGATGTTCGTCTGGCACGCGTTCGGAAGCACATACCTCGCATCCTCCTTGGGCATTTTCTTCGCCAGCTCGCGATAGGCCCTCCAGGCGTCGTCCATGGCCCTGGAGAAGGTCTCACTCGATTCGGGGTCCATCGATACGGTTGGCGGTATGACGTACTCAGCGTGCTCCATGCCGACATAACGCTGACTCTGCTGGGAGTAAGATGCAATGCGATGCCTGACGAGCTGGTGCGTCAGCGACCTCGACACCCCCTCAATGCTGAAGGTGAAGTGCGCGTGCTCCACCACAGATAGATGACCCATCCCCACGACCTTTCCGATCATCTGCGCGGCCTTGGCCTCCGATGTGGTGTCAAACAGCTCCTTCGCGCCCTTCTCGGAATAGCAGGACTGCGCCGCCGCTGCGCATATCCTGTCTGGGTCCTTCGTGTGGTTGATGAGCGTTACCTTCACGTGTGCACCTGCCGAGGCGGAGCAGCTAGATGGGTTCTTGGCTTAATGCTTTTCCTGGCACCGCGCCATCAGATGAACGACACGTCTAACGCGTCCCGTCGCCGTAGACATAGCTGACCGTGTACTCCGCCGATACATCGCCGGGAGCGGCGGACATCAGCTCCCTCAGACGCACGACCTCGACATCATCCCGTCCGAGTTCCTTCACGATGCCCGGGACGTGACCGTCTCCGACTACTGCCACAACCCTGTCGTTCTCCATCGCCAACGATGCGATACGCTTCGCCATGACCGTGTTGCGATCGTCGATTAGCACCTTCTTGACCGCGGGGAATTGGTCGCCCACGCTCTCGATGTAGGCCCCATCGTTGCTGTAGTAGGCCTCCATCTCCTCCTCGACCTTCTCCTTCGAGGATACGAGTCCGACCAGTGCGCCGACGAACAGGCGAAGTTTCTCCTTCACGGACATCTCCTTCCAAAGCATTGTCAACATCCTTGACGCGTCGACATCAATGAACGCAAGCTGCGCGCTGACGGCCCTTGCGGCGGACGCCGCGGCGAGCATCTCGTCCCCGACCTCCGTGCCGAACTCTCCAGCCATCTTCGACTGGAACATCGCCAGAAGCGTGTACTGTATCGGCACTCTCCTTGAACGCTGTCGTTCCACCAACGCCTGGTACCTTGAGGGGTCTAGCTCCACGCAGACCACTTGGGGAGCGCGCTCAAGTATCATCTGATTCAACCTGTCCGATATGGCGAACACGTGGCCGACACCGATTATCGTTATCATGGACTGCGTCGCCATCGTGGGAGGCTTTTAATAAAGCTTTCCGCCATTTCGAGGCGTGAGTCGGCTGATCGTCTTCGACATGGATGGGGTGCTCGTGGACATAGAGAGCTCCTGGGTCTACGTCCACAGGCATTTCGGAGTGGACAACAACCACTCGCTCCAGGCGTATCTCGACGGCGAGATCGACGACATGGAATTCATAAGGAGAGACGTCGCCCTTTGGCTGGACAAGGACCCCTCTCTGACGATGGACAAGATACGAAGAGTACTGGCCGATGCGCCCATGATGAACGGCGCCGCTGAGACTATGAGGCGACTGAAGGAGATGGGGTGCAAGACCGCCATCGTGTCCGCGGGGATCGACGTGCTTGCCGAGAGGGTCGCCGTGGAGCTCCGAATGGATTTATTCTACGCGAACGGGTTCAGAGCGGACCGCGCTGGCAAACTGACAGGCGAGGGAATTCTCAACGTTGGCCTCGGCGAGAAAGGGGACAAGGTCGACATGATTGCGGACCTGCTCGGATACGAGAAAGATAACGTGATAAGCGTCGGCAATTCGAGGTACGACATACCAATGTTCGCGTCTTCGGGAATCGGGATCGCGTTCTGTCCGATCGACGAGGACGTGCGCAGAGAAGCCGACAGGGTCATCAACGAGAAGAATCTGATTAAGGTCCTAGATGTGATCTGAAGGCCCTAGTATCCGAATTCTCCGATGAGTGGGACGAATACGCAGCCGCCATGGCTTTCCTTCAGAACCTTGCCATCCCTCTTCTCCACCTTTATGAGATCTTGGTACATTCGGCCTCCGACGGGCACGAGCATCTTCCCGCCGTCCGCGAGCTGGTCCAGCAGAGGGGAAGGGACATCGGGTGCGCCGCATGCCACGAATATCCTGTCGAAGGGCGCTTCCTCTGGTAGGCCTTTGGATCCGTCGCCCACTGAGACTGACACGATGTCGCCGTAGCCAGCAGCCGTGAGGTTCTGCTCGGCGAATCGGGCCAACGAGGCGATCCTCTCCATGGTGAACACGTGCCCGTCGGGGCGGACCATCTCCGCCACCACGGCCGCATGATATCCGGAGCCAGCTCCTATCTCGAATACCTTGTTCCCCGGGACGAGATCCAACTTCTCGACCATTATCGCCACCATGTGCGGAGCAGATATCGTCTGTCCCTCGCCGATTGGCAGCGGAGAGTCCACGTAGGCGTCCTGCCTAATCCCTTCGGGCAGGAACTGCTCTCGCGGAACACTCCTCATGGCCGACTCTACGGAGCGCGTGACCACATACCCTTTCCGCACAAGGCTGTCCACCAGTCGATTGCGCAGCTCGGAAACGGGCGCATCGGGAGACATCTTACGGTGGGTAGGCGTCTTCCGGATTAAAATGTTGGGCGAGGAGGGACGCTCAATATGATGTCTTCCGAACGATGTTGGCGTAGATCCTCACGATGTCCCTTGCCCTCACGGCCCCTTCTCTGGCTGTGCCCCGCTCGGTCTTTATCGCATGGATAACGACATCCCTCTTGCCCACAACCAGGATGTCCCCTATCAGCAACTCCTCATCTGGCGAGACGATCATATGTTCTGGATAGGTCTTCCCGTGATGGTTGATGGAGAAAGATACCTTCACCTTGTCGAATCTCTTCGCCCAGATCGTTCCTATATCGCCCGCCTTTGCCGTCTGCACGCGGGCCCCTGCGCGAGACTCGAGAGAAGTTATCAGGACTGGCATTTCACCGCACATGACTTCATCGTCCACTGACACGACCTCATCCGGGCCGAGTGCGAGCGATGACCGCCTCGACTTGCTCATCCAGCTCACTACTACAGGTACGGTGACTGGCCTCTCCGCCCTGATCGTGACGTGATGTGTGTGTCCGCACTTCCTGCACTTCACTGTGGAATCGAGGACGCTCGATGTCCGCCCGGACATCGTGCCTGACAACACCTCGTGCGTCGTCTCCTCCTTGCACATCGGACATTCAGCCATGACGGAGGTAGGAGTCGTCATTTCGACAAACCAATGAAGCTCATGAGACTTACCTCTTTCCCAGCGTCTCGAAAGGTGCGTCGTGGCCTGGCACGATCACGTCAGCCCATCTTATCAGGCCTTCCATACTCTCCACGGCGAGCCTGCGGTCGATATGTATAGCTGGAGGCACGCGCGCTTCGTAGTTGGCCCTGGTCGGGATAGCATCACCGCAGATGGCGTATCTGACGTCGGAGTCCACGAGGACGGATATGCTGCCTATCGTGTGACCCGGTGTGCCCCTTATGGACACACTCCGAGCGACCTTGTGGCCATCCTCC
The DNA here is from genome assembly GCA_020347565.1 of Methanobacteriota archaeon. GTDB lineage: Archaea > Thermoplasmatota > Thermoplasmata > UBA10834 > UBA10834 > UBA10834. The sequence continues at coordinate 130,125 of CP070732.1, forward strand.
ACCTTCATCGACCCGACGGGCGGTTGCTCCAGTCTGTGGGCCAGCTGCGAGGCCTCCGTGAAGATGTCGTTCCCTCCGCAATGGTCGAGATGAAGGTGGGTGTTGATGACGAAATCCACCTCGGACTCGGCGATATCTGCCTCAGCCAGCGCCTTCCTCAGCTCCTTTGACCTGAAAGGCGACCCAGTATCGACGACGGCGATGCATTCGTCGGAGATGACCAGTGTGACCGTCGAAGAGGCATCCAACACCCTGCTGCCATTCCTTACGACGTACCCCTCGCACAGAACTCGGACCTCGGGCGCATCCGGCCCAGGAGTCACAGGAGATGCCCCCGCTTGCAGGTTATGCTTTCGCGGGTCATCTTGATCGGGGCGCCGCAGTGCGGACACCTCGCCTTCGAAAGGAACTCCTCTATCCACGCGCTGCGGACATCGGGTATCTCTTCGTTCTCTATACGACGCAGGATGGCCTTGAGCTCGGCGGTTCGCGCGAGCCGACGCAGCGCGTTCAGGGATATCATCTTCTTGACGCGGCGGTGCAGGGGCATGCGCGCGACGTACGGTGCGGCCAACATGCCTGCGACGAGGCCCCCGATATGGGCCTCGACGGCTATGTTCGTCGGGCCGGCCACGAAGACTAGCTGAAGCATGAGGAAGAAAGCTATGACCATCCAAGCTGGGATGGAACCGAACGGAAGGAAGAGGAACATCATCCGCTCGTTCGGATACATCCTCACGAAGGCGCCAAGGATGCCGCTTATCGCGCCCGATGCACCGACTACCGCCACGGCGGCGTCCCATCGCAACGCTGCGAATGTCAACGTCCCGCACACGCCTGCGAGCATGTAGATGATCATGAACGGCCGCGTGCCGATCCGTTGTTCGAACATGAAGCCTATCAAGGCCAGGACCATGACATTGAAGAATATGTGACCCATGAACCCCTGGCTGTGAGAGAACATCGATGTGAGCACCGTGTAGGCGCGTTCCGGGTCCACGAGGTCCTGCGGACGGAATGCGAGGGAGGAGAACGTGTCAGGTGCGAATGATATGGCGAGTACGGCCACACAGCACACGCTAGCTATGATCGAGAAGCTGATCTGCTTCATGTAGGAATATGCTACGGCTACGACTATGACCGCGATGCAGGCTACTACCCAGCCGTTCACGCGCGCACCTTCACGGACGGCGCCGCCTATGCGGCGCCGGTTGCCATGTTAATACGACATAGTAGTAAAACCTTAAGCTTCCATTGGCCTACGAGGCTTCATGAAGCTAGACATGGCGATTGACATCGTCATCGACCCCGAGGTGTACAACCCCAGCGACGATTCGTACCTCCTGCTGAAGGTCGTGGACGTACGCGAAGGCGAGAGGTTCCTCGAGATGGGGTCTGGAAGCGGACTGATCGCCATCCATGCGGCAAGGGCGGGAGCTGACGTCGTAGCCGCGGACATCAGTCCGCACGCCGTCGAGTGCACGCGGAGGAATGCTCTCCGGAACGGCGTGAAGGTCGAGGCTGTCCGGAGCGACCTGTTCGAAAGTATACCGCAGAGCTTCGACGTGATCGCCTTCAACCCGCCTTACCTGGCGGAAGAGAAGGAGCCGAAGAGCTGGATAGAGAGGTCGTGGAGCGGAGGCTCAGGAGGAACGGACGTATCTGCGGCGTTCCTCGAACAGGCCCCTAGACATCTGGCTCCGAACGGAAGGGTATACGTCATCCTCTCGTCCCTCGGAGGGCTGAGGTCGCTGCTCCGGACCGCGCGCGAGCTGTACACGTCGACCATGCTCGAGGAGAAGCACATGTTCTTCGAGTCGATATTCGCGTACAAGTTCGAGTTGCTGAATCTGGCTAGTGATAAGTAGGTCAAAGGTTTTATATGGATAGGCCGGCCATCTCAAGGACCTGCCACGGTTGATGAGACATGGCCGAAGCGAGGAAGAGGAAGTACAACGACGAGGAGAGCCTTGAGGAGCTCTGCAGGAGGTACCTTGCCTGCAGGGATATCGACCCCGGCGCGGCGATCGAGTACTGCAAGGGCTTCCTGACCGTCCTGGAGAAGAAGGACGTCAAGGCAGGAGCTGTCTTATCCTCTCGCTCAAGACTGCGCTGATGATCTTTCCGTCCACCTTTCCCCGCAGCTCTTTCATGACGACGCCCATGAGCGGGCCGAGGCTGGCTTCCCCCCGCTTCCTGATGAAGTCCTCGCGCTCGCGGACTATTCTGTCGCAGACCTCACGCACCATCTCGATGTCGGCCGTCCGGAGCCCGATCCCGTCCAACGCCCTGTCCACATCGTAGACGTCATTGTCGACCATCCAGAGAAGTATGTCCGGTATGGCTTCCTTTGCGAATGCCCCGTCATTCAGTTTCTCGAGCAACAGCTTGAGAACTCCCACGTCCACGGAAGAGACATCCCTCCCCTGCTTGGAGATCTCGGGGAGCACCTGCAGATATATCCTCGCAACGACCTGGGGGCCACCGAACGATGAAGCCAGGAGCTCGAACTCCTCGTCCACGCCATCATCTATCAGCGCCTCGGCCTGGCCCTCGCTCAGGTTCAACTCTCTCACGAACCTGCTCACGCGCTCCTCCGGGAGCTCAGGCAGGTTGAGCCTGATGCTCTGCAACACATCATCGTCGACCCTTATGGGCCTCACGTCCGTCTCAGGGTACATGCGCGCCTTCCCTGGAAGAGGCCTGCTGTAGACGGTTGACCCGTCTGGGAGGGGAGCGCGCGTCTCCTCCGGCACACCGTCTATCGCCGCGTTGGCCCTCTCGACGGCCCGCTGGATTGCCGCCTCAGCTCGGGCGCGCTCGTCGGCTATCAGGACGAACGCGTCCTCGTCCTCGACGCCAAGCCTGGCAGCGACGGCTGCGGCCTCCTCTTCGGTGATTCCGTATCCTGGCAGCTCATCGGAGTGGAACAAGCCCCTCACGCCGGCCACGCGCGCGTGCGCGGCGAGGTCTGCACCCAGCCGGAGTATGCCATCGTCCGTCCTCGCCAGCGTACCGGCGAACCGGGGGAGCTTGGCAGCGTAGACGCCCCCTCCTGACCTGATGGCGGATTCTGTGACGCGGCATTTCGAACCTGAAAACACTTCGGAGACATCCTCAACGGCGCACACGACATCGACCGCGCCTCTTCGGCGTAGGAGGTCCTTCACTTCCAGCAACGCCAGCTGACGACGAATCTCAGTATCGACGTATACGGGAAGAAGCCTCAGCTCCTGCACGCCTTTGACCTCTACACGGGCGCCTCCCGAGATCGATATGTTCAGATCCTCCCTTATCGTGCCGATGCCCCTGCGCACCCTCCTCGTTGCCCTGAGCAACGAACCCAACCGCGCCGCGACTCGCTTCGCCTCGTCGGGCGTCGATATCTCTGGACCTGTCGCTATCTCCACCAATGGTATGCCGAGCCTATCTATGCGGTACAGCACCTCAGAGCCCGATTCGGACATCTTTCGGGCAGCGTCCTCCTCCAGGCTTATGGCTTCGATGGTGATCCGCTTCCCATCGAGTTCTATGTATCCGTCCGTGGCGACCAGCGCGGTCCTCTGGAACCCCGTCGTGTTGGAGCCGTCAATCACCATCTTGCGCATGATATGTATCTCGTCGACGGGCGTCGCCCTTAGGACGTACGACATCTCGAGAGCCGTCTCAATCGCAAGCCTGTTCGCGTCGTGAGGCGGCTCCTCGTCCGCCTCCACGAGACAGGAGCTTTCGACTGCCTCATACCTGAACTGCAGCTTCTTTTCGGCCTCCATCAAGGCGGCTCGGTCAATCTCTCCCATCTCGCTCTGGGTTGGCCTGAGCCGTCTGACGAATTCGTCCCCGTGCTCCTCGACGAGATCTGACTCACAGGAGCAGAAGAACTTGCCCGTGTTAAGCTGCTGATGCACCTCTATGCCGACCTTGAGGCCGAGGGTCCGGTAGTCCAAGTCAGACACTCCTCCTCGAGGTCGTCTCGCCAGCGAGGTCCTTCACCATCATTGCGGCCACCTCAGACGGGTCCTTCGTCTGACCGAGGACCCACATCAGCTTCACATAGGCGGTCTCCGGTAGCATGTTCCCAAGCGGCACCGCACCTGCTGAAATCATATCGCGTCCTGTCGAGTAGACGTTGAGATTCACGGCGCCGTACAGGCACTGCGTCGTCACTCCGACGAACACCCCGTTCTTCACCGCCTTGCTTATGGGCTTCACGAGCTTCTCCGACACGTGGCCCAAACCTGTCCCAGCGATGATCAAGCCCTCGACGTTTCCGGAGATCATCTCGAAGTGCTCAGGCTCGAAACCAGGGTAGAAATACAACATGCTGACGCGTTCGCTCATCTTGTCCCTGACCTCGACAGGCCCCGCTGCGCGCTTCGAGTAGCCGGATAGGAGCGATATCTCAGATCCTTCTACCCGGGCTACAGGGTCGATGTCGACGCTCCTGAACGCGTCCCTTCGGGACGAGTGCATCTTCCGCACCTTGACGCCTCTGTGGGCGACGCAGTAGGTGTCGGATATGTCTCCGTGCATGACCACGACGACCTCGCCGATGTCTGACGATACGCAGAGCCGCGTTGCCGCCAGGAGATTCATAGTAGCATCGGAGGATGGCCGGTCGGATGAGCGTTGGGAGCCGACGCATACGACCGGCCCCGAAAGCCTCCCGAGCATGAAGGAGAGGGCGGCCGATGTGAAGCCCATCGTGTCAGTACCGTGGGGGACGACCGCTCCCGAAGCGCCGGAGTTAAGCTCCGACGCCGCGGCTCTCGCCAGCTCCTGCCAATGGTTGACCTCCATGTTCTCGCTGTAGATAGAATAGAGTACCCGTGCCCTGACGTTGCACACGTCCATGAGTTCGGGGACGGAAAAGGCCAGCTCCTCCGCCGATTTCGCCGGATGCACCGCCCCTGTGCGATAATCAACATACGAGGCGATCGTGCCGCCAGTGCCGATGAACGCCACATCTTTCTTCGACTCGTCGGTCGGCAGGCTTCGGCGTATCGGATCCTTCGTCAGCTTCTTGCTCACCACCCTCACCTTCGATTCGCCTTCAAGACAGAGACCGACATTGTATCCGCTCGAAAGCTTCACGGTCACGATGGCGTCATCGCTGAAGTCGTGATGAGGCATGAGGATTCCTCTGTGCGTCCGCCCTCTCCGAGTAACCTCGACCTCGTCCCCTACGGCGGCGTCCGCCTCCTCCAGCAGACGGCCAACATGACCGGCATATCCCATGATGCGGTGGATGGGATTTGTCGCATTAAATGATTTGCTGGATGGCGGATGCAACACGCCACCGGCACCGTGGCAATCTACTTAAGAGGCGAACATGATGCCCCGCCAGGGAGCGGATTATGAAGGTTCTGGCTGTCGGAGGTGGGGGGCGAGAGCATGCGATCGTGGAAGCCTTGGTGAGATCGGGTGCGAACGTCTACGCATGCATGAAGAACAGCAACCCCGGCATACGTAGGGCGGCGGTAGACTGCTTGCTCGCCGACGAAACGGGCGTGGCCAAAGTGGTTGAATACGCCACGGGAAAGGGCGTATCGCTCGCAGTGATTGGCCCAGAGGCGCCCCTTGAGAAGGGGCTCGCGGACAGCCTCGAAGCGGCGGGCATACCTACTGCCAGCCCGTCAAGGGCGGCCGCGATGATCGAGACATCGAAGGTCTTCGCACGCGAGCTGATGCTGAAGCATGGAATCGCAGGGCGCGCCAAGTTCATCGTCGCAAGGGACGTCAATGAAGCCGAATTGGCGCTGGACGAGCTCGGTGAGGACATCGTTGTCAAGCCAGAGGGACTGACCGGTGGGAAGGGGGTCAAGGTCTTCGGAGAGCACCTGAGATCAAGGGAAGAGGCGATTGCGTACTCCGGGGAGATACTGGAGAGGAGGATTGGAGGCTCCGCATCGCTTGTGATAGAGGAGAAGTTGGTCGGCGAGGAGTTCACGCTCCAGGCCTTTTGCGATGGGAAACGGCTCGCCCCGATGCCCGCGGTCCAGGACCACAAGAGGGCCTTCGAGGGCGACCAAGGGCCGAACACCGGCGGGATGGGATCGTATTCCCAGGCGGGAGGGTTGTTGCCGTTCCTTTCCCAATCGGAGTACGACTCCGCCGTCGACATAATGCGCCGGACGGTGGAGGCTCTTGGGAGCGAGGGAGCCGAATACAAAGGCGCACTCTACGGCCAGTTCATGCTTACCAGAGAAGGTCCGAAGGTCGTGGAGTTCAATGCCAGGTTCGGCGATCCGGAGGCGATGAACACGCTGTCGATATTTGACGACGACTTCGTCTCGATCTGCGAGGGTATGGCCGGCGGCTCGCTATCGTCCGGTAATGTGTCGTTCGCTCCCGAGGCGACCGTGTGCAAGTACATCGTCCCCGAGGGGTACGGCGTCAAGCCTCTCTCGGGACAGGAAATCCAAATCGACGAGCGGGCGGTCTCCAACGAGGGGGCGCTCCTCTACTACGCCAACGTTAACGAAGAAGGGGGGCGCGTGTACACGACCACATCAAGGGCGGCCGGGGTCGTCGGCGTCTCAGAGGAGATAGAGGAGGCCGAGAGCGTCGCGGAGCGTGCGATACGCCACATCACGGGACGAATCGCGATAAGGCACGACATCGGCACGAGAGAGATGCTCGAATCGCGCGTGCGTCACATGCAGGAGATCAGGGGGGCTTCTGGATGAAGAACCTCGAAGAAGCTATCGCCAGCATTGAGCAGGAGCTCGACGAGAAGGACCAGATCAGGGAGATTGCCCTCAAATCATCGAGGGCGATCGTCAGGCTGTCGGGCTCGGCCCTGAAAGACATCCACAGGGGCAAGGATGTCAGCCCCAAGCTGGCGGAGCTGAAGGACGAGGTCTCAAGACTCTCTAATCTGCTGACCGACCACCCCGACCTTGTCCGGGCAGGTTACGTCGAGAGCGCCTTCCAGGAGTACGGGGAGGTCGGGATGGTCATGTCGATCCTGCAGGACGGCGACGTCCCGATGCCAGAGGACCTCGGAGTCGGAAGCATACCCTATCTGCTCGCCCTTGGGGACACTGTAGGCGAGCTGAGGAGGTTCTCTCTCGAGGAGCTGAGAAGGGGCAACGTGGAGCGAGCCAACCACCACCTCGACATGATGGAGGACATCTATCACGCGCTGATGCGGTTCGACTACCCCGACGCCATCGCGGCTGTGAGGCACAAGCAGGACGTCGCGCGGAGCCTGCTCGAAAGGACCAGAGGAGACGTCGCCGTCGCGACCAACGCCAGACGGCTACACGACAAGCTTGACGACCTGGCCGGCAGGACAGGGCGGGAGTGACCTCAATCGAAGTGCTTCCTAAGTACGGCTTCTATGTTCGCCCTCGGATGCGCTCCTGTGAGTCGTTCGATCTGCGTCCCGTCCTTGAAGAATATCAGAGTCGGGATGCTGAGAATGCCAAGCGACATGGCCGTCTTTGGTGCCTCATCCGTGTTGAGCTTGGCGAACACGACCTTGCCCTTGTAGTCGTTCGCCATCGCTTCGATCGTCGGCGCTATCATCTTGCACGGCCCGCACCAGGGCGCCCAACAGTCAACCACTAGCTTCGGCGAACCCCTAACGCTCTCGTCGAAGTTCGCATCGGTCAGGTTCAGTATCTTCTCGGACAAGTCTATCGCTTCCGTGTCGAGCCGAAGGAAAGCCTGAATCATATTTTATGCTATCCCCGAGGCATCGGGCAATCGAGGCCCGAGTGACTCATTTCTTCTTCGGAGCAGGCTTCTGCAGGTAGGTGAGGAACACGAGGACGGACAGCACTATTACGCCTATAGTCAGCACTCCGCCGAGGGGGTTGCTCTTATCCCCCACGTACACGGTCATCGAATAGACGTTGTTACCAGTACTGAACTCAACTATACCTTCTTCGTCGTCCAGCACGACTGTGACGACGTGCTTACCAGACGCCACGTTGAGCCAAGTCCAGTTGTACGTCAGCGTGGCGCTCGCGCCGGCCGCGACATCGAATATGCGCTCGCCGAGATAGACGCCATCCGCGTAGAACTTCGCAGACACGTTCCTCGCCCCGACGTCGCCCGTGTTGTACACGGTCGCCGTTATGATGATCGGGTCGACGACCTTGACCTCGAAGTCCTTGACCTTTTCCCGCGAGTCGCCCGAGACGAGGTCCTTCGACGTTACATTCGCCCGTAGCTTGATGGTCTGAGGCGCCTCGCCTGGCATCGTCACCGTCACGTTGAAGACGCCCGTGGCGGAAGAACCGCTGGACGGCGATACGAGTGACCCAGTACTGTTGTCTGCGATGATCTCCAGCTTGTAGCTGTAATTCCCGCCTGTGTCCCCGGCCGGCCCTCCGGCGACGGTCAGCTTGCAGCTGACCTTCTCCAGCTTGCCGGCGAAGCTCGGGCAATCGAGATTGACCAGTATGTCGCTGTATGCCTGCGCATTCTGCGCCGTTGGCAGAACGGCGAGGAGCGGGATGGCCAACGCTGCAACCGCCGCAGCGGACATGAGCCGTTTCCTACTGGCGCTGAGCCGCCCCTCCGTCATCGCCTATCACCCTTCCCCTTCCTGCCTCCGAGGCCCTTCCTGCGCCTCAGGATGAAGAACGAAGCGAGCAGGCCGCCGATTGCGCAGACGAGGCCTATGTTCACATAGAGGTCCGAGGCGTCGTACTTGTACGAGACGTCGTCCCGAACGACGTCGAGGCCTCCCGGGCCTATGCTGACATCCGGTAGTATGATCGGTACCGAGGCGATTGTCGCCTGTCCTGGGTCTTCCACAGACCAGACCATGACCGTCGCCTCCACGCGCGGGTTGGGCTCGTTCCTCGTAGCTGTGTACTCCAGATAGATCTCCTTGTGTCCCTCGTACTCGATCGTCATCACACCCACGGCTTCTCCGGAGTCCTTGAGTATCAGCCGTGCACCCCATCCGTTGTCGTTCAGGTACTCCAAATTGGCTATCTCCATATCGTACTGGGCCTCGGTGTTGCCCACGTTTGTCACGTGCAGAAGCGTCCTCGTCATGTCGCCTGAAACGGACGGGGCCTCCTCCGGCTCCACCGTCACTTCGGTCGCGTAAACCGGCGGGACCTTGACCATCAGCTCGAGGGTTGCGCGCGCGCTCGAGGATGTCTCCGACTTGATCAGAACCGGCACGGTCGTGTTGCCCGCAGGGGCGTCTTCGAGAACTGTCACCTTAACCAGATACGTTGCATATCTGCCATTGCTGCCGAAGTCTATGAACTGGCTCTCAGGGATGAACGCGACCTCGAATCCCGAAGCCGTGAACTGACATTCGTAGTCGTCTCCGATGTTGCCCGTGTTCTCCAAGGTGAACGCGTACGTCACGGTCTGGCCTATTCCGGCCGGGAGCGCAAGCGATGAATTCCAGCTGGCCACGATGCTCCTCGTGCTTCCCCTGCTGAGGTCCATGAGTGCGAACACGTCGAACGAGCCTACGCTAAGAGGCTTGGAGAGCGAATATTTGATCGTCATCCCCGCCTCCACCTTCTCCGCGCTGGACGACAGGACGTAGTCACCCGACGGCAACAGTATCCCGAAGTAGCCGCTGGCATCGCTATACGCGGCCAGCGACGAGTCGCCCGAAGATATCGTCACCGCACCGTCCACGGGGTCGCCTCCGGCGATTATCCTTCCCGAGACGAACCTCCCCTCGGAGAGCTTCACGTCATATTCCAAGGCCTCGTTCCTTCGCAACTCGACGAGGGAGAGCGTCACGCTGGCGTCCTGGGACCGCTTGACGTATACCGTATAATCCCCAGGCTGGACGGGCGCCTCGAAGACGCCTGATGCGTCTGTCTCGAGCGTCACCCCGAGGCCGTACTTCGTATTCGGCGTCAGCACCATCTGAGCCTGAACGGGCTCTCCACCGGTGCCGGTTACTGTGCCGGAAAAGGTCGTGTTGTCGAGATGCATGTCGAGGTGGACGTCGAGAGCGACATCGAAAGAGGAGACTGTGATTATCTGAGTGGACGAGTATTCGACGTACAGGACTCGGTCGCCCTCTGAGTGGGTGGATTCTAAGCCGAACATCAGCTCGTAGCTTCCGGGTGGGAGGTCGATACTGAACTCTCCGGACATCGTGGTCGTGACAGCGACCTTCGCACCGTCCTCAGAGACCGCAGAGACCGATACTACTTTCGTAGCAGCGACGCCGCCCACATATGCTACGCCAGAGACCTCGTGTGCCTCCTCGAGATATACATCGATCTGCCTGACGCCCGCGTATACGTCCACCTTGAGCACCCCGGCGAACGCGGTATCGTCGGTGGCGCCGAAGGCGTATAAGTGATAGGTCCCGGGGACGGCGTATGCGCTATATGTGAATCCACTGACATCCGCCGTGACTTGCTCCGGACCTTCCATCCTCATGCCAGTGACCTCGGCAGCTCCCAGGATGTTGCCGTAGACCTCGACCCTGCGAGTCGGGTAGATGTCATATCGGAGCGTCTCTCCGGAAGGCTGGATCACCTCATCGGATTCGTACTGCAGCACTTCGCCCCCGAGGACGCCGACCGCGTCGTCGATCACGATGCTGTAATCACCTGGCAGAATATCGGCGGAGTAATATCCCCCAGTGCCTGTCGTCACATACACCGGCTCTCGGCTCAGTATTCCAGGGACGAAGGCAACCTCGACACCACGGATGCCAGCGCCGTCCTGGATAACCTGCCCCGATACGGTCACCTCGTCAGGCGAGACGAACAGCGTCACATTCTTCGCCTCGTCTCCGAACAGCGTGCTCATGCTCCATCCGGAGTAGCCCGGGTCGGCGACCGAGAACTCCACTTGGGAGCCCTCCGTGACGAGGAACCTGTAATCGCCTTCATCGTCAGCCCTCGTTGTGTATGTCCTGCCATAGGAGTCGGTCACCTCGAGCAGCGCATACGCACCGAACTCGTCCTCGCCGATCGAGCCTGAGCCGTCGCTGTCGAGCCAGACATCGCCCGTGACTATCACACCGCCCTCAGAATACAGTCTAAGGTCGGAGATGTCCTCATTTACGACGACGGTGGACGAGCAGACGCTCATTCCTGATACGGCCCAACAGAGTATGTCGTACACGCCGGCCGGCAGGCGAATGTCGAACTTGCCGAGGGTATCGGTCCTGATGAATATCCTCGTGCCGTCCTCGGCGACGAACACCACGAAGGTGGCCTTCACCAGGCCCACGCCCCGGGGCTTCGGGGCGCCGTCGACCGAGTAGGCTGGCTCCAGCGCAAGGACGCCAGTGGCGGTCTCCTCCGAGCACAGGTCGAGCGACTCGTAGCCGGCGAAGTCGTCCGTACCGTCGTTGAAGACGGAATACAGGGACCAGTATCCCTTCGTCAGATCGGCCTCAACCCATCCGAATCTGTCCGCCACGCCGGAGACGTAGTCATCGGGCCAGTAAGTATTGTGAATCGTGTAGGGCGCATAGGGTGCAGGCGTACCGTCGAGAGATATCCTGAACTTGACGCTCCGCCGATCGTGCGCCGTGAACTCCCTCTCCTCGACGGACTCCGCATCGAGCTTGACCCGCTCGCCGAAGAGCATGAAATGCGGGTCATCCGTCAGTACCTCGTACCGACCTGGTACCACTTTGAGGATCGTGAAGCCGCCCGTCTCGTTGGTAGTCGCCGTGAATTCACAGTCGTAGAACGCATTCTGCAGTATGACCGTCATGCCCGCGACGGGCACACCCTTGACCGAGGTCACGTTCCCCTTGAAGACACTCGGCTGGACCGCCAGGTTGAGTGCGCTCTCCTTGCCGGAGGTGATATTCTCCAGCGCAGACATCCCGAGTTCCACGCCCAGGACATCGGCGTATACCGTGTACTGTCCAGGAGCGAGGGACGCCGAATAGTATCCCTCGGAGACCTCGACGGAGGTCTCCTCGCCACTCGCGAGGTTCTCGAAGTGCACGATACCGTCGAATATCAGGTAGTCATCTGCGGCCGCGTACTCGCCGTCGGAGTTGAGGTCCCAGAAGACGTCGCCGATGACCTCTCCGCTCTCGACCACGAAATCCCTTGTGATCAGGTAGTCATAAACGCCGTCAAGGTCCAAGTCCTCCTTCACCCTCATGGACTGGGCGTCGGTCACGTTGAGGGAGAACGTGCCCATCGTCTCCGCGCCCACCAGTTTCGCGTCGGTGCCGTCATAGCCGGACGATATCACGACGGACAGGTTGCCAAACGGCGCCAGGAATGTGTAGCTGCCGTGGTCGTCTGTCAGGCACGAATCGTGTGGGATGCCGTACTCGTCCTGGACTGTGACTCGCGCGCCTGGCACGGGCTCACCGTCGCCGGTCGTCACCGTCCCGCTCACGTGCGCCCCGTGATAGTACTTCAGGAAGACCGTACCGCTCATGTACAGTGACCTGGCGCTCTGGTCGATGACCCCCTCTATCTCCCCTGAGCGTATCTTGGACAAGAGCTCCTGAGCCTCGTCATAGCTCACAGCAACCCAGGCGTTCTGGTGCGACGATACGAGGTCTGATGGATAGGGATTGTAGTAGGTCGTTCTGTAGACCACCTTGAAATGAGTCATGTTCCAGCCCGGCATCGGCTCCACCTTTGCGACGCTGCCGCTCAGCCCAGGCAGCCCATCCTGGGCCGTCCCGATGTCGGCGCCGCTGAAGCCGCACATGGCCCTGTAGAACATGCTGTCGTAGAACATGTCGGTGTATTCGATGGAGTAGTCGACTATCGTCATGTCGGCGGTGATGTCCTCCAGTGCGACCGTGTTTCCCTGGTCGGTTATCGCCTTGATCTCGAAGAAGTCGATCGGTATGGAATCGCCCAGTATGCGCCTGTCCGACAGCTTTGCGGGCGCGTAGAATATGCCCGTGTTCGTCGCCGCGATTGGGAACATCCGCGAATCCACGTTGAAGTACCTTATCTCCCAGCCAAGGTACTCGCAGAGGTCGTCGTAGAACGCCACGAGCGGCTCCAGTCCCGCGCTGGAAAGCGCCTCTCGACCGCAGACCAAGCGCGCGTTCACGTTACTGATGTCCGAGCTCATCGGGCCGTACTTGTCTGGCTCGTCAAGGACCTCGGTTATGACCTGGTGCTCCGGGCCGCGGAGGGCGAAGTCGACGGCCTCGCTGGGTATGCCATGTTCGTCGAGGAGGGCGGTTATGTGCTCGCGCTTCGATGCGTCGCCCAGATAGGACGCCTGCATCAGCCTCTGTGCGAACAGCGCGATCGCGTCTTCCTCGCTCTGTGCCATTATGATGTTGCCGGTGACCTGATATCCGTTCTGGAAGTTGTCGGCTACGGTGGGGTGCTGTCCTTCCTGTACCGCCTCGAAACCGTAGTCCCACCACGCGACATACGCCGGTCGGGTCGTCTCAGGGTAGACGTCGGCATCCTGCTCCGAGAACCAGTTCCATGCCGCCGGGTAGTACTGGCTGGGCAACGGCAAAGAGTACCCGAACGCCCCGAGGTACCAGTTGGAGCCGTTGTACGTGTCGTAACCGGAAGGCCTCATGAAGCTGGGCATGCTGTAGTATATCTGCTTGTCGTACTCTCGCTTCGTCTCGGCCGGTATCCCCGCATCGACGCTGTACCACACGTTCGGCATGATGACGAAGAATGCCAGGAACAGCGCGCCGACGATGTGACGTATCTTGATGCTCTTGCGAAATACCTGGGTGAAGGAGCCGCTCGCCCCCTTGAGTGACTTGCCGACGCCGGCGAACCCGATCTTGTCTACGACTATCACGAGGACCCATCCAGCGGCCAGCGCGAAGGCGGGCGCCGCGTTGAACATGAAACGCCCCGCTGATATGGCCATGAATATGGCGGCCGCGAGCCAGACGACGATGAATATGGACCCTGCCGACGTCTGCTTTGGTATCCTCGTCATCGAGTACAGCAGGCCCACCAAGGACACGAAGAATGTGACCATCCCGAACGACATGGCCAGCTCGCTGAACTGAGGCGCGCGCGCCTCAGCGATTGTGGAGTACAGCTTGCTCTGGACGAAATACCCCTGTCCAGTCATTATCGCGTTTCCCAGCTCCGGGTACAGGACGCTCACCCCGAGGACGCCGACTATCAGCAGCATGGCGGTGGCAGGAAGCGTCATGGTCCAGGGGAAGTCTCGCGACACGACGAACAGCAGGGAGACTATCATCGCGGCCAGGAACAGGTACACGGGCACGTCGAACCTCGTCAGAATCAGGGACTGCTCGTAATAGACCGGGTACGCGAGCAGATATCCGAACCCCATCGTAACGAAGACCAGGATGGTAACGCTTGTCGAATCGATGTTCTTGAACTTGTTCAGCAGCACCTGCACCAAGAGGTACGCCAGCATCAAAACGGCCACATAGGCGAAGCCGACCCATGCCATTATGACGCATCCGAACGACGTCCCGGCCAACAGGGCATACAGCACAGGGACCCTGCTCTGCGAGAAGTAGGCGGAAAGCCCGGCTGTGATGCTGGAACGGCTCCTCCAACTAGCTATCCATCGATCGTGTCGTTGTACCTTTACCGCTTTGAGCATGAAGTAGAACGTCAGGACGATGAAGAAGAGGATGAAGGCGTCGTGGTCGGCGTTCGACAGGACACTCCTCTGGACGTGGCTGGGCGTGAGCGCCAGCAGGAAGGCGGATATCAGGCCCGCTCTTCTGCCGAACGTCTCCTTCCCAAGGAAGTACACGGGTATGACGGTCAGAGCGCCCCAGAAGGCTGTTGACCACACGAACATGAACCCGACCGCATCGCTCATGGACTCGAACAGCGCGGACGCCGCCACTGCCGGCACCGCCACTGACATGCTGTAGAACGGAGGCCTCGGGTTCCTGATGCCGTTCGGGAAGTTTATGAGCGAGTCCCAATACAGCGATTCACCTGTCTCCACGTGGTAGTCGATGATCCTTCGCCAGTAATAGGAGTCGGACCCGCCAGACACGATGTAGTCGTTCTCGGCGCTGACCCCGAAGGCGAAGTACGAACGCACGAAAAGTGCCAGGAGGAATATGAACACCAGCATGGCCAATGGAGCCCAGTTCGCCCCGAGCCACTTCACAAACTCGTTAGGCCCTCCACCCCTGCGAGAAAGCCCGGACAGAAGCGGCCTAGGAGGATCATCCCTTGTCTCAGCCAACGATACTTCCACCTAGAGATAGTAGCCCACCGATACCGGGAGGGCTATATATACGTTGTCGGGCGGATCGGGACGCCGCACGGACACATCTGGAGGGGGCTGGCGATCGGCTCCGCCCCGCCGACGCGCTGATTAGCGTTGTTTAGCGCGCTCAGAGGGCTAGCCGAGCCTCTTCGGCGATGTTCCGGGCGGCCTCGCGCGGGTCCGGTGCGTTGTATATGGACCGGCCGACTATGACGTAGTCCGCCCCGGCCCTGAGGGCGTCGGAAGCCTTCCCGCCCTGCGCGCCGACGCCTGGGCTGATCATCTCCAGGTCTCCGATTATCCTCCTCAGCGCAGCCACTCGTTCCGGGCGCGTCGCAGGGGCGACGATGCCCCTCGCACCGACTTCCCTCGCCATCTGCGCGATCCTGTCTGCCACAGGAGCGGTGAACTCCTTTCCACCCGGATGGCTCATCTCGCTCACGACGAATGCCTGTCCTCCGGCTGTCTCGACGCAGGCCCTGACCGAATCCTCTCCCGGGAAGCCGTGGCATATCACAGCGCTCGCGCCTTTCGAGAACGCCTGCTCGACGATGAGGCTGTTGACGCTGGGTATGTCGGCGATCTTCATGTCGCACACGACTGGCTTCATCCTTGAGATATCGGTGATTATAGCAGGGCCAGCTGCCAGAGTGAGAGGCCAGTTCGTCTTGACGGCGTCGATGTACTCGCCACACGCCTCGACGATACGCAGGGCGTCCTCTCTGGACGTCACGTCCAGTGCCAAAATCACCCTAGTGCTCTTCTCCATGTTGCGACCAATCATCCGGCCGCCTCTTAGTCTTTTTGGGCGTCCGTCGGCCGACTGTTTATTACGGGCACCATGATATCGTAGCTGCGTGAGCAAGGTCGTACGTATGCCGAAGGGTTCGGCTCGCAGAGGTGCCATGCCCGATGGGTGCAAGCTGTGTGAGAAGGGGGCCAAGCTCGTCCTCCTCGTCACCGGAAGGTGCGGCCGCAGATGCTACTACTGTCCCCTGTCCAAGACCAAGAGGGGCAGGGATGTCTTCTACGCGAACGAGGCGCGGATAGAGAGAGCCGATGAGGCCGTCCGAGAGGCCAGGCTCATGGACGCGCTGGGGACCGGGGTAACCGGCGGCGATCCGCTCCTGGCGCTGAGGCGCACCAACGACGCGATTCGCGCGCTGAAGCGCGCTTTCGGGGACGGCCATCACATCCACCTCTACACCTCGACCACGGACAGCCGGAGGATACGTGCGGCCGCCAGAGCCGGTCTTGACGAGATCAGGTTCCATCCGCCTGTCGGCATGTGGAAGCGTCTCCACAGATCGGAATACGCGCAGGCGACGAGGGCGGCCGTATCCGAAGGCATCGCTGTCGGCCTCGAGGTACCGGCGATACCTGGGCGCGAGCAGGATGCGCTGGCGTTGATGGACTTCGCCGAATCTGCAGGCCTCGATTTCGTGAATCTCAACGAGCTCGAGTTCTCCGAGACCAACTGTGACGCCCTCAGGAGCCGCGGGATGTCTGTCAAGGACGATGTATCGTCTGGAGTGAGGGGGAGCGAGCGGCTCGCCATGGCGATGTTTGGTGGCCACAACACAGTGCCGCTCCACTACTGTTCCGCGGCGTTCAAGGACGGCATCCAGCTGAGAAGGAGGATCGCCAGGAGAGGCAGGAACGTCCGCAGGCCGCACGAGATAATCACTGACGAGGGGCTGTTGCTCAAGGGCGTCATCGACACCGACGACGCCGACGGCGTGACAAGGGTGCTGATTGAGGACTACCATGTGCCGCGCAGGCTCGTGTGGCACGACGAAGAGAAAGGGCGCCTCGAGGTGGCGGCGTGGGTGCTTGCCGATATCGCCGACAGGCTCGGAGAAGAATCGTACGTGGTCGAGGAGTACCCGACGGCCGACCGCCTCGAGGTAGAGAGGACGCCTCTCAGGCGACGCTGATGCTCTGTACGTTGTGGTGCCGGCTGACGACCTCTCGTGCGATACGCAGGTTCTTGCCATTCTTGCCTATGGCCTTACCCTTGACCTTGGGATCGACGGTCACGGTCGCATGGACTATGCTGCCGCGGTTCTCCAGCGAGACGCCCTGGACGCTGTAGGTGTGGAAAACGTTACGTATGAAGGTCTCGGGGTCGTCCGAGTACTCAATGACGTGTATGTCCTTGCCCGTGAGGTTCTTCAGGCGGATCACGTTCTCGCCCTTCTTGCCGACCGCTCGGCTCCCCTGCCCCTTCTCGACGACGAACACGAGCTTCTCCTCGGTCTCGAGGCAGTCCTTCACCTGAGTGTTGGTTATCTTCTCGAAGAGAGAAATGAACCGGAGTGTGTCCCCCGTAAAGGTGATGTCGCCCATACGACCACTCATTAAGCCGACAATATGTTTGAATCCCCCGGCCGGATCACGGCGAGAGCAGATATCGCGTATGGCTTTCCGCAGGCGGACCCCAGCTCGACATTCGTTCCCGGGAATTCCAGCACCCTCGCAGCGCCGGCAGAGGCTATCTCGTCCCTCGCCTGGCAGTTCGAGGACACGACGACCAGCTTGGCCTCTCCGCCACGGACGGCCTTCAGCGTCTGGGACAGGCCGTAGCGAACCTCCCCCGTGGTGGCGGCGGCCTTCAGCGCCCTCGCGACATCCATCACTTCGCATCACCTTCCTTCTTCTGCGGCGACCAGACGAGATTCACAGCGCCGGTGCCGACTGTAACTGGCTGGCCCACTATAATGTTTTCCACGACGCCCTCCAGCGAGTCCGTCTCACCCGTCATCCCCGCCCGCAACAGATGGGCGGATGTTATCTCGAACGCTGCCCTGGCGAGCACGCTGGACTTGCGTCCCGATATGCCATGCCTGCCTATCGCCTTCACGTCGCCGTCGTTCGTCATGAGGTCGGACACGAGCATGATGTGCCTTATATCGACCGTAAGACCCTGCTCCTCCAGCGTCTTCGACGCCTCGTTGATGATCGAGTTTCTGGCGGCCTCGATGCCCAGCACCTCGTGTATCTCCATTATGCTGTTCGTGGTGGTCCTCGTCTTGTCCACGTCCTTCATCTCGAGGACCTTCTCCAGGTTGGATCCCTCGGTGTATACGACGTAGCTCCCGCCGACCTTGCGTATGACGGCCCTGTGGATGCCGTCGATGCCCTTGATGGGAGTCGACTTCGTATCCTCCGAAAGGCGCAGGAGCTTCTTGTAGGAGGGCTCGTCGCATCTGACGACGATGTCTTCCTCGCGCATGTCGACGAGGCCCTTCAGCCCCTTTGCCTTCCCGAGTCGCTTCAGCACCTGCTCCGGCGTCAGCCCCTTGCGCTCCATCTTGCGCTTGTCGAGCTTCACCAAGACCTCCATGCTGGAGATGTCCGTCTCGACGTCTGCGATGTCAATCACCATGGTCCTCTCGATGTCGGATGCTATCGTCCGGACGGCGTCGAGGTCATTCCTGACGCCCTCGCCGAGGTGTATCTCCATTATGGGCGTGCTCGGGACCCTCCTGGCATCGACTATCTCTATCAGCCGCGGCAGCCCGAGCGTCACGTTCATCTCGGCCACGCCCGCGTAGTGGAAGGTCCTCATGGTCATCTGCGTCCCCGGCTCCCCTATGCTCTGGGCGGCGATTATGCCCACGGACTCGTTCGGGTCGATCACGTGGTTCTCGAACCGCTCGGTCGCCAGGCCGAGTATCTCCTTCAGGAGCTTGTCCTGTATGTTGGTTCCCTCGAGCCGCGCCGCCAGGTCCTTCAGGACGGACTTCGGCAAAGACCTCCCAGACTTCTCCAGGATCTTCGTCATCTTCTTCTCGATCGGCGTTGGAGGCTCGATCTTGCTCGGAAGCTCCTTCTTGGTCAGCTTGGGCTTCTTCAGAGGCTTCGCCTTCTTCTTCTTGGGCGCCCGCTCCTTCGTCCTGATGGCGTTCAATACCTGCTTCAGCTTCCTCTCGCCCAGTATCCTCTCGATCTTGCGAAGGGTCTTCTCGTTTGCCCTGGCCACCTTCGTGTAGGTGTAGCCGTTCTCCACCAGCAGCTTGGCGACCTTCTCGTCCACGCCTTTGCGCGTGAATACATCTACGGTGCTCTTGCCGGCCATCGGGTCATCCCTCCTCCCCGCCGAACTCGAAGTCCGACTCCTCTTCTGTCTCCGCGTCCTCCGGAGTCTCGAAGATGTCCCTGTCCTGTATGCCGTAGCTCACGACGCCCTTCTCCTGTATCTTCGCGATGAGTTCCCCCTTGTCGCCCAGCACGGTGAGGAGCACGTCGTCTACGTCGACCGCGTCGCCCTGGACGCTCCTCGCTGGGTCGATCCTGTCCTCACCGTAGGTGAACTGGATGATCGCGTCGGCCGTGTTTCTCACGGTGCCGTCCTGCATGACCTTGAGGTCCTCGAGGGCGTTTATGAGCCGCCTCTGCATGTAACCGGACCTCGACGTCCTGACCGCCGTGTCCACGAGCCCCTCTCGCCCGCCCATGGAGTGGAAGAAGTACTCGGTCGGCGTCAGGCCGCTCTTGTACGAGTTCTTTATAAATCCCCTCGCCTCGGACCCAAGGTCGCCCTGCTCGAAATGCGGGAGCGTCCTGTTCCAATAACCCCTAGACAGGCGCTCTCCTCGCACGGCCTGCTGTCCGATGGCTCCTGCCATCTGGCTCAGATTGAGCATCGACCCACGCGCGCCGCACTTCGCCATTATGACCGCTGAGTTCTCCAGCCCGAGGTGACGGCCCGCGATCTGTCCGGCCGTGTCCCTCGCCTTGCCGAGGACCTTCATGATCTCCACCTCGAGAGTCTCCTCGAGCGACCGGCCGGGCATCTGCTCGAGCTCGCCGTTCCTGTACGCTGTGATGTGCTCCTCGACCTTGAGCTTGGCCTGCGTCATGGCGTCCTCAATCTCGCGCCTCGCCTGGCTCGGGATGTCCTCATCGTCGATGCCCGTCGTGAAGCCGCGGATCGTTA
Organism: Methanobacteriota archaeon; assembly: GCA_020347565.1. Taxonomy (GTDB): domain Archaea; phylum Thermoplasmatota; class Thermoplasmata; order UBA10834; family UBA10834; genus UBA10834. The sequence goes on from CP070732.1 coordinate 150,205, forward strand.
TCGCGCCCACCGCGAGCTTCGTGGCGCGGTCGATAAACGCCCTCGAGGTGTCGGGGCCGTAGTCCCTTGCCAGCTTGTCCAGTATCCTGCCCTTGAACGCCCCCAGGGCCTTCTCGTCGATGGTGCCCGAGAGCAGTTCGCCGTTCCTGATGACGACGAACGCATCGTTCTCGCACTTCTCCTTCTTGCACATGCTGCACTTCTGGCAGATCGACGACTTGAAGGTTATGTGCAGGTCCTTGGGCAGTATCATGCTGAAGAGCTGCTTGCCGCTCCAGCGTTCGGCCCGGCGCGTCTTCACCGACGGCGGTGGAAGCTTGAGATCGCCGACCTTCTCCAGCATCTTCATCGTCTCCTCGCGCGAGAAGCTGGAGTCCTTGTGCGTGAGTATGAAGGACCCTGTTATGTGGTCGTGGATGGCCCCTATGACTGGCCCGCCGAACCTGGGAGACAGGATGTGCTCCTGAACGCGCATCAGGACCTTCGCCTCGGCCCTGGCCTCCTCGCTCTGGAGAGCGTGGAGGTTCATCTCGTCACCGTCGAAGTCGGCGTTGTACGGAGGGCAGACGCACAGGTTGAACCTGAATGTCTTGTACGGCATCACCCTGACCTCGTGCGCCATGATGGACATCCTGTGCAACGATGGCTGCCTGTTGAACAGCACGATATCGCCATCGACCAAGTGCCTCTCTACGACGTACCCAGGCTCGACGGATTCCGCGACCGTCTCCGCGTTCTTGTCCGTTATCTTGATCCTCCTGCCATCCGTGCGGATCGCGTAGTTGACGCCGGGCTTGTATCCAGGCCCCGGAGGCGTGGGCCCGCGGGCGCACATCTCCTTGGCGAGCGCGAGATTGCGCTCCGTGACCCGTATCGGCACTGTCAGCTCCCTCGCAGCCGTTATGGGCACGCCTACCTCGTTAATCGACAGCATCGGATCCGGCGAGATGACCGTCCGGGCGGAGAAGTTGACCCTCTTGCCCGACAGGTTGCTCCTGAACCTCCCCTCCTTGCCCTTCAGGCGCTGGACGAGGGTCTTGAGAGGCCTACCCGACCTGTGCCTCGCGGGCGGTATGCCGGATGTCTGGTTGTCGAAGTACGTGGTGACGTGATACTGAAGCAGCTCCCAGAGGTCCTCCACTATGAGCTGAGGTGCGCCCGCGTCCCTGTTCTCCCGCAGCCGCTGGTTTATCCTCAGCACATCGACGAGCTTGTGCGTCACATCGTCCTCCGACCGGTCTCCCGACTCGAGCGTGATCGATGGCCTCACGGTCACCGGCGGGACCGGCAACGCCGTCAGAACCATCCACTCGGGCCTGCAGACGGTCGGGTCGATGCCGAGCACGACCAGGTCTCCGTCCGGCACTCGCTCCAGCCGCTCCCTCACCTCTTTCGGCGTGAGCTTGTGACCCTCCTCGCGGAAGGTCGTGGGCTTGTCAAGGGTTATCTTCAGCTGGACGGCGCCACAGTGAGGACACGACGTCCTCGAGGAAGCATCCTTCGCGGACTCCGCGGATATGGACGAGCTCTCCAGAGAGTCGCCCGTGAGCTCCTCCATCCTGTCGCGCTCCTTCGAGTACTCATCCGCCTGCTCGCCCGTGAGAAGGAGACGCCCGCAGGAGCGGCACGTGGACTGCAGCAGCTTCTTTATCTCCTTGACGTACCCCACGTGTATGACTGGCATCGCAAGGTCGATGTGGCCGAAGTGCCCCGGGCACTCGTCCACCTTCTTGCCGCAGGTCTTGCACCTCAGGCCGGGCTCGATAACCCCCAGGTGCGGGTCCATCAGGCCCATGTCGATGGGGAAGCCGTCGTCGTCGTACGTGTCGGCGGTTATGATCTTCGTCGCTGACATCTTGCGGACCTCCTCCGGCGATAGCATCGCGAACTTGATCGCGGAGATCCTCTTCGTAACGCCTGTTACCATCATTTCAAGTCCTCCAGTTGAAGCCGCATGACGACCCCAAGCGACAGCAGCTCGTCCAGCAGCAATTTGAAGGCGTAGGAGGTCTGCACCTGGTAGATCTTCGAGTTGTTGCCGCACACCGGACACCTGAAGGTGCCCCGCCTGTCGAGTATTGCTATGTGGCCGCAGCTGGGGTTTCCGCACACGTACTGCAAGGTGCCGTCCGACTCATCCAGAAGCCTGTCGCGTATGACCATCGCTGCTCCGTGGCCGATCAGGCAGTCCCTTTCCATCTCGCCGAACCGCAGGCCGCCCTGCCGGGACCGGCCCTCCGTAGGCTGCCTGGTGAGGATCTGCACCGGCCCACGGCTTCTGACATGCAGCTTCCCCGAGACCATGTGGTGGAGCTTCTGGTAGTAGATGACGCCGCAGAACACCTCGGCCTCGATCATCCTGCCCGTGATGCCGTCGTACATCACCTCTTTGCCGTTGTGCTTGAAGCCGTTCTCGATGAGCGCGCTCCTCAGGGCCTCCTCGCGCTCACCACTGAACGGAGTGCCATCTATCACGCGCCCTTCCATGGAGCCCACCTTGCCTCCTATCATCTCGAGGACATGGGCGACGGTCATTCTCGAGGGCACGGCGTGGGGGTTGATGAGCAGGTCCGGCACGATGCCTTCTTCGGTGAACGGCATGTCCTGCTGCTCCACCAGCAGCCCGACGACGCCCTTCTGCCCGTGCCTCGAAGCGAACTTGTCGCCGAGTTCAGGCGTGCGCTCGTCTCTCACCTTGACCTTCACGAGGCGGGAGCCGTTCTCAGACTCCGTCAGCATCACGCTGTCCACCCAGCCCTTCTCGCCGGGACGGACGGTGACGGACGTTTCGCGCCTCTTCTGGGGCGTTAGGAAGTCTGCCTCCTCCTCGAGGAACCTCGGAGGGGAGGTCTTGCCTATCAACACGTCTCCGCCCTCGACCTTCGTCTCGGGACTGATGAGGCCGTCCTCGCCAAGGTTGCTGTACGACAGGTCGGCCCTCGCTCCCCTCACATCGGGGCTCGGTATCTCGAAGTGGTCTTCCTGGCCTCCCGGATAACGCCGCTCCTCGGCCCTGTAGGTCCTCATGAATGTGGACCTGCCGAGAGCACGCTCCACGGAGGACCTGTTCATTATCACCGCGTCCTCCATGTTGTACCCCTGGTACGACATGATCGCGACGACGAAGTTCTGGCCCGCTGGCCTCCTGTCGAAACTGACGAACTCCATCGGCTTGGTCGTCACGAGCGGCTTCTGCGGATAGTGAAGTATGTGGCTCCTGGTGTCGGGACGGATCCTGTAGTTGGACGAGCTCAGGCCGAGCGACTGCTTGGCCATGCCGGAGCCCATGGTTACCCTGGGGCTCGAGTTGTGCTCGGGATAAGGCACCACGGCCGAGCACACGCCGAGTATGACCATCGGGTCGATCTCCAGATGGGTGTTGCGCCCCGTCAGGAGAGGGTCGACCTGCATCGTGCCGCCGCACGACCTGCACTCGAGGATAGTCTTGCCGTCCTCTCCAGGGTTCCGCCAGTCCACGTTTATTGCCGACAGTATCTTGCCGCAGTGCTCACAGCTCTCGGGCGTGTCGTATGCGGACACGGCTATGTATGAGTCCTCCTCCTCCTCGGCATCCACCCATTCGACGACGCCCTCGCGGATCAGGTCCGACCATCTTGCCTTGCCGGAATGCATGTCCTCGACGTGCTTGCGTGTGAGCAGCGTCTTGCCGTTCCTCACGACGAGTAGCGGGCGCCTCAGCCTGCCCTCGTCGCAGTTGATTATGATCTCGTTCATGTTCAGGTCGAATCTTATGTTGACCTCGGACGACAGAAGCCCGGACCTCCGCCTCTGGCGTATCTCCTCGACGAGCTCACGAGGCTTGTCATGCAGCCCTATGAGGTCGCCGTTGGTATAGACCCTCGTCTCCGTCGTCTGGTGCTCGCTGACCTCTCTGACGCCGAGGTCGCGCAACAGCCATATGATCTCCTTCTCGTCGGTCCCCTCGGAGACGTCGACGATGAGTGCGCAGTTCTTGACGAGACCACAGTTCTGGCCTTCGGGCGTCTCGTTCGGGCAGAGCCGCCCCCACTGCGTAGGGTGCAGGTCCCTCGCCTCGAAGTGCGGCTGGCTCCTCGTTAGCGGCGATGTGACGCGCCTGAGGTGCGACAGGGCGCTCATGTTCGACGTTCTGTCCAGGAGCTGCGACACGCCCGCCCTGCCTCCGACCCAGTTGCCGGTGGCGAAGGCGTGCAGCAGTCTATGGGTCAACAGGTCGGGCCTGATCGCGGATGATATCCTGAGGCCCTTCTTGCGCGTATAGCCCCTCTCGAGTTGGTACTTCAGATCCTTGATCAGGTTGGTGAGCGCTACCCGGAACAGGTCCTCCATGAGGTCTCCCGCGAGCTTCAGGCGCTTGTTCGCGTAGTGGTCCTTGTCGTCCTCCTTTCGCTTCCCGAGCTCCATCTCAAGGATGGTCCTCGCCACCCTTCCCAGGAATATGGACTTCTTGAGGCGTACATCGGAAATGTCTCCCAGGTGCGGCAGGAGCGACCGGTCGATGATGCTCTCGACCTTCTTCGCCCTGTACTCCTTGGCCTGTCCCGTCGCGAACTTGCGCTCGAGGAACAGTATCGCGTCCTCAGTCGTGAATATCCCGTTCGGCGGGTATAGCTTCTTGTTCTGGCACTCCTCTATGTTGGCGTAGACGATGTTGGCCATCTGCGGGTCGGAGACTATGGACCTGTAGATTTCCTCGTCGCTCTCCATCCCCAGCGCCTTCATCAACACGATCAGGGGAATTTGGCCCGAAGCGGCCGGGACGGACACCACTAGGACGCCGTCCTTCTTCTTCTCCATGAGCGTGAGGGCCCTGTAGCCCTCCCTCTGGGAGAACACCTTGGCCACGTGCAGGCTCGTTCCGTATCGCTCGTTGAGCTCCACCATGACCCTGTTCGGCGCCAGATCCTCGAGCGATATCAGGGCGCGCTCGGTCCCTCCGATCACAAAGTAGCCGCCCGGGTCGCACAGGTCTTCACCCATCGACGCCAGGAACTTGTCCATCTCCTCGTCCGTCGGCTCGCGATCGAGATCGATGTTGTCCTTGTGCAGGTTGCACTTCTTCGACTTGACCATGACCGGGAGGTCGCCTATGTGAACCTTCTCGGGCTCGCGCTCTATGCCATCCTCCAGCACAGTGAACTCGAGGTAGATCGGGGCCGAGTAGTTGAGGTTCCTCAGGCGCGCCTCCATCGGGTACAGCGCGTGCGTCGCTCCGTTCGCCTCCTTGATGATCGGGCGGCCGACCGATATGGTCGGCCTGGCATTTGCGTCGATCTGGCCCGTCTTGTCGTCCCTCTTCCTGCCGAGGCGTATCTCTATCATCTTGCCCTCGGTCCTGTCGGTGTCCAGCCTGATTACGCCGCGGTACGATTCGTCGGGAGACGCCCTGACGTTGTCCACTATCTTCTGCATCCGGCTGTTCGGATGGTCCAGCGTCGGGAGGAAGTCGTTGTACGACGCGATGTGATGGTTGACTATGCTCCGCTCCCGGAAGTACGTCTCGACGAGCTCTCTCATGATCTACCCTCGCACCACGAGTCTGTAGCACACGGACATACCGCTGGTTTCGCTACGCCTGACTATCTTAACAATCATCCCTTCCTCGATCGGGCTGCCCATCGCGTCCAATGCCCTTATGCAGGGGTCTGAGAGCCTCATCCTGGGGAGCTGGTCCCTCGCCAGGCCAACCTCCTTCAGTATCTTGTCGACCTCCTTCTTCGGCATGAGATGATGCTCGGGGACTAGCTCATGCTCCAACACGTTGAACTCTTCGGTCATGGTGAATCACCACACGAGCGCTGGACAGGCTGCGTGACGGTCGTCCATCGCAGCCACTGGTCCGGGGTCGCTGGGGCCGCCGCCTAGCGGGCCCGCGGGGATTTCCGAGACTAGTCTGTGGGGCATAGTCATTCGAACCCCGGGCCACCTGCTTAAAAGGCAGATGCTCTTTCTAGGGAGTCTTACACACAGAGAATGCATGAGATTCCTACCTAGCTGAGCTACGGGCCCGTAGGCGGCGCGGATACCAGAGGCTGCTTCAGCAGGGCGTGTAGTCCGTTCCGCTATTTAATACTTGCCCAGCTTCTCGACCCTGGCGGTCCGATTCCGCGACGAGCCATGAAAATAACCGTTTGTATAATTATCGAAGCGCTATAAAATTCGCGATTTCAGCAAGAGCTATGTACCTTACGCTAGAGAGGGCTTGCCGTGGGCAGGTTTGTCTCGCTGCCAGAATCCGCCGTCTTGGACGGGTGATGGCACGTACGTTGCCCACATAACACGGTGATTCTCAGAGAACGTCGGTCGAGCTGCATCGCGGCGCCGATCATTGAATGACATTCGCGAAGTCTCCGCCGAGACTTGATTGCGATACAGACTTCTCAGCAGATGTTATATACAGAAACCATATTCCTCAGCATCGAGGTTGAATGGATTGCCCGGCCAGGAGAAAGCTTGTTCATCTTGCGGCATTCGTCTCGTGAAGGCTTCAGAGACCACGTTTCCATGTCCTAGCTGCGGGAGAAGCACGATCGGCCGCTGCACGAAGTGCAGAGACCAGAGCGTGAGCTACACCTGTCCGGAATGTGGTTTTTCAGGCCCATGAGGTGGTCAAGTGGGCGAGGTGGCGCTGCAGTATAGGATTCTACCCAATGACCCTCAGGTAGACCTCGACGCTCTGCTGAAGGACATCACGAAGGCGCTTCCCGAGGGCGCTGTGCTCAGAACCTCTGAGAAGAAGCCAGTCGCGTTCGGACTGAACGCTCTCCATGTGCTCATCGTGATCGAGGACAAGGAAGGCGGAGCAGATAAGACCGAATCCGCACTGGCCGGTGTGCCTGGAGTCCAAAGCGTCGAAATCATCCAAATGGGGCTGCTCTAGGACGAGTCGGCTGCACCTCAGCCGGACCGTTTCTTCTTCCCCTTTGACTGGGTGGGGCAACAGGATTGAAGCATCTTCCTTAGCTCGTTCTTCTTGCGAACCCTCTCGCGGTGGCTTTCATCGTCCTCGGCTACCATCGCGGCATACTCAAGCATCGTCTGCTTTACGAAGAACCCGACGTCGTCCAGATCCTCAATCTTGTCTGTCCATCTGCCGGCACAAGAACACTTATCCAGTTCTTCGGTGATCGCTGCAATCCTCTTCACGGACTTGTCGTCGGCTTCGGAGAGAAGGCCGATCTTCGCAAGCCCTTCCAACGAGCTCCTGACCAGCTCTTCCGTGGCCCGACCGCCCTTCGTCTCACCGCACGACAGGTGGAACATCTCAGCGGCGGAGCGGTAGTACGTCTCGATGAAATGGCCCACGCGCTCCTCTCGGGAGACCTCGACAACGCCGATCTTCTTCATCTTCCTTATCTGATGGTATATCGCCTGGGCAGTCAATCCCAATTCGCTTGCGATCTGACTGACAGTCATCTCCTTGACTTTCAACAGATAGATTATGCGCCGCCTCGTCTCATCGGCCAGTATCTCAAAAGCTTCGGGGTCCTTGATTGTTTTGACGGCTTTCAAAGAGGTCACCACTAAAATGTATTGTAGCAATGTATTATAGTCTTTTTCACTGTACTACGATTGTTTCTCTTTTAAAACGAAGGTTTTATTAGCTAAAAGGTTTATTATGGTTCGAAAAGGAGCGGTTATCAATGCCGACGATATATCCGGAGAGGAGGCCCACAACCCGTGACCTTAGAGGACGGTCCCCTGAACTTATGAAGGTCTGGATGAGCGCTGAGCTCAGAACCAGGGGGCGGGTTCAGTGATGTTCGGCCCCAACATCCTGCCGTCTTCGCGCAGGACTATTCGCGAGGACATATGCCGGTACGTCAGAACCGAGTACGGCGATGACAACCCCTGCTGGATCGTAGCCAGCAGGCCGGACCTATCAAGCGTCAGACCATCCAATGGGTTGAGGCGGAGCAGTGCTCCGGAGGCGAGTTCTTGCTGCCAGCAGGAAGCTCGTCAACCCGCAGGGTGCAAGTGCCCTGTCCTCAACGCCGTCTCAGGCGGCATGGGAGTCGCAGAAACGACATCGAGAGGCGGTGGTCGTGCAAACCCTTGACGCGGACAGTCAGAGGGTGTGCACAGTCTGCGGACGAAGATGCACCGCTGATTCCCAGGAATGTCCCAGGTGCGGGAACGTGTTCTGCATATCCCGGGGATCATGCTAGAGACTCTCGCCGCAATCGCCCCTCAGGCAAATGGCAGGCTAACGCCCTTCAGGTACGCCCAGAGCATCTCCGCCAGCCAACGGTCCTCATACCTTTGGCGGTGGCAGGATGTAGTTGCCCTTCATGAGGTACTTCGTCAGTTCCCTCGCGCGCCTTATGACTTCCTCAGCCTTGTTGTACAATTCCTCTCGCGAGTGCTTCTCACGGGCGAGGCCCTCTTTCATAGCGGCCATGCCAACTGCGGTGGCCTCTCGCGGGAAGACCTCCCACTCATCCATAGTTGGAACGATGTAGTCCTCACGGAGCCCATTGTCCTCTGCCGTTTTCGCCAGCTCAAGCACAGCCGCAAGACACATCGTGTCTGATATCGTCTTCGCCTTGACGTCCAAAGTTCCACGGAAGATGCCTGGGAACCCGAGGGAGTTGTTCACCTGGTTAGGGAAGTCCGACCGACCAGTGGCGATTATCTTGGCTCCTGCCTCCTTCGCCTCCCAAGGCCATATCTCCGGTATCGGGTTGGCGGTGGCGAACACTATCGCATCGTCAGCCATGGTCTTCACCCACTCTGGCTTGATCGTTCCCGGGCCGGGCTTGGAAGCAGCCACGACAATGTCAGCGCCCTTCATCGCCTCGGCATCGGTTCCAACAAGGCCTTCGCTGTTCGAGTGGCAGCACATGAACCATTTCTCCTTGTACTGTTCCCTCACATCGTCACGGCCGTTATGCAATGTGCCCTTCGAGTCGCACATTACCATGTTCTCCCACTTGTAGCCGGAGATGTGCATGATCCTCGAGATGGCGATATTCGCAGCGCCAGCCCCTATGAACACGGCCTTCATCTGTGAGGGCTTCTTCCCGACGATTTTCGCGGCATTGATGGCGCCGGCGGCGACGATCGTGCCAGTGCCCTGTTGGTCGTCGTGCCATACAGGTATGTCGCACTCCTGCCGGAGCCGCTCGAGGATGTAGAAACACTTCGGCTGCGCGATGTCCTCGAGATTCACTCCACCAAGGGAAGGCTGGAGGTGCTTCACGGTCTTGATGAACTCATCTGGGTCCTTGGTTCCGAGGCAGAGAGGGAACGCGTCCACGCCTCCGAGATACTTGAACAACAGCGACTTGCCCTCCATTACCGGCATCCCTGCCTCGGGGCCTATGTCGCCCAGGCCAAGCACCCGCGTGCCGTCAGATATGACCCCCACGGTGTTCCACCTGTTCGTGTGAACGTACGACAACTCCTTGTCCTTGTTGATCGCCTTGCAGGGCTCAGCCACTCCCGGAGTGTACCATATGGCGAAGTCGCTGAAATCTCGCACCACGCACTTCGGGGTGACCTCGATCTTGCCTTCGTAGAACGGATGGTAGACCATTGCCAACCTTGCCGGCTCGTAGGCCTTCTTCAACAGCTCGTCGACGGATGTCTCCCCCGACGGCTTTGTCTCCGCCTTCGTGGCATTCCCAGCCGAAGCCTTCCCCGCGGGCATCCTCTCTGTGGAACTGGATTCCTTCGTCATCCGACCCTACCACCTGATCCGTGATGCTGTTTCGAAAGTCGTCGAGCGTCATTGCGATTTAGGACAACTTCGCAACGGCTTTCTTATGCAAACAGCTATCTCTTCGAGAATAATTCGGCGGATTAATACGTTGGCATGGTACTTTAGGCGTTGAAGGGCGGATGGCGCCCCATCGGAGAATCATATAACGGTAGAGGTGATACAGCCACCCACCATGAGAACGCTCGTGTTGGACGGTTACACCGACGAGCCTTCCTGCCTCGGTGTGCCGCCGTTCATATCGACGTACGCCAGGATGGCGTATGGCGCCATAGAGGACGCGGGGAGCGAGGCTCGCTATGCGACGATAGACCAATGGAGGGGCGGGGACGTCGACTTACGCGGATACGACCTCCTCGTCGCGATACGCCATGTCGCCGTCCCGGGCAAGTACCTGCGCGGAATGCCCGCGAGCGACAGGGAGCTGGCAGTGATCGGCGAGGAGGCCCCCTGCAGAAGCGTGGTAAGCCTTGGCATCCAATGTAGGGATGTGCCGCACGCCGTCGGGGACGCCTTCGACCACGTCGTTTCGGGGGACGTCGACGCGTTCGTACACGATATCGTCCGGAGCGGCTCGCCCTCGGATAGGAAGCGAACGCCAGAGGAGTGGAGAGAGTGGTTGTTGCGGGGCGCGAAGGCTTGTGAATCGCATCCCGACCATGGCGGCCCTCTGATAGCCGAGATGCAGATGTACAGAGGGTGCGTGAGGTATTTCACCGGTGGCTGCAGGTTCTGCACAGAGCCGATTCAGGGAGAGGTCGTAGCCCGCGAGGCCAGAGACATCCTCGACGAAGCCGTGGCGCTCGCCGAGGCGGGCGTCCATCACCTCCGCCTCGGCGCCCAGACATGCACGTATTCGTACATGGCAAAGGGCATCGGCGAGACGGAGACGCCAACGCCGAATCCAGACGCGATCAGCAAGCTGTTCGAGGCGATCGCACGGGAAGCCCGTCCCACGGTGTTCCATGTGGACAACGCCAACCCAGCAGTAATCGCCGCCCACCCAGAGGAGTCCAGGGAAGTCACGAAAGCCTTGGTGGAGTTCTGCACGGGAGGGAATGTCGTGGCGTTCGGGCTCGAAAGCGCCGACCCTGTGGTCGCGAAGGCGAACAACCTCAACTCCGACTCTGAGGCGACGCTGGAGGCGATCAGGATAGTCAACGAGGTGGGGCGCGATAGAGGGCCAACGGGACTGCCTCGCCTCCTGCCTGGTCTCAACTTCGTCTGCGGACTCGACGGCGAAACCAAGGCCACCTACCTCGCCAATATGGAATTCTTACGACGCGTGATTTCCGAAGGGCTCCTTCTGAGGAGAACGAACATTCGCCAGGTCATACCGTCGCGTCGGGAATTCAGGGGCGTGCGGCTCAAGCGCGAGTTCGCCGCTTTCAAGAGAGCCGTCAGGGAGTATGTGGACTTCCCGATGCTGGGCGACCTCGCCCCCAACGGAACGGTCCTCACGAACGTGTGCACGGAGCTGAGGGAGGGGGGACGTACCTTCGGGCGGCAGGTGGGCTCGTATCCGATCCTGGTTGGCCTTCCGTACCCTTTCGAGATAGGACGGTGGGTCGACGTCTTGGTGGTGAACAGAGGCCCGAGGAGCGTCTCCGCCATTCTGCACCCGACCGACGCGAACACGGCAACGCTTTCGATGCTTCAGTCTGTCCCGGGCATAGGAAAACGGAGAGCGATGGCAATCGTCAGAAACCGGCCGTTCGCGGACGATCGCGAGCTCTGGCGCCTCCTCGGCGAGGAGGCGGAGGCGGCCAAACGGCACCTTGTCGTCCGTCGCGAAGGCCAACCGTAACAGTCAACTTATAGTATCGACCAGCCGATTCATCCTAATCCGGGCGGCTGCGATGATTGATGCGAGACTTGCGGCGAGGTACCCCTTCATGAGGGCGTCCTCGGAGCTGCTCAAGCGGAGAGGCGTGACCCTAGATGGTCTGATATCCAGCATGGCGTACGAAAGCGCACGGACCTTGGGCAAGGAGAGAGTGCTCGAGGCGGTGGAGTTCCCTCGGATCGTTGACCACCCCATCACATCCGAGGCCGATGCGATGAACGAGCTCCTCAGCTATCCCGTAGCCCGGATGATCGTCTCATGCTTGGGCGACGAGAAGTTCATACGCAGATACGCCATCGCTGAGGCGAAGCTTGCCAATTCCAGGCTGACAGCGGAGATCGAGAGCGGACGCGAGCGAGAAACCAAGGCGGCCGTGGACCGTGCGGAGGCGGCCGGAAGCGTATTCACCATACGCATGGCGGAGGAGCTTGGACTCCAGGTGAGCCGCGTGGATGGGTCGCTCGCCGTCGATTTCACGGACTTCCTGAGATTCTCCACGGCGATGAAGAGCAAGTCCTGGAAGCTCGTGAACCAAGATGTCCGCGACGGCATGACGCTCATCACCGAGGGCACGCTGATACGGCTCGTCGAGCAGATGATCGCGGACAAGATATCCTCCGAACTGCCGCTCCCTGTGAACGACGTCATCATCGCCGCCCTCGCTGACGATGTCGAGGAGGTAGGCGGGGCGCTTGAGGAGAAACGGGCCGAGCACCCGGAAAGGGACTTCGGACGCGTCAGCATCGTGAGGTTCCCTCCGTGCATGAAGGCGTTGCTGGATATGATACGACGAGGTGAGAACGTCCCACACACCGGCAGGTTCGCCATCGTCGCGTTCCTCCACACCCTCGGCATGGACTCCGAGACTATCCTCTCGACCTTCGCTGCGTCCGCGGACTTCGACGAGGGCAAGAGCAGATACCAGATACAGCACATAACGGGCGAGATCTCCGGGACGGAGTACACTCCGCCCGAATGCAGCACGATGAAGAGCTATGGCATATGCTTCGACCCAGACGCCCTCTGCGACAGGGACTGGATGAACCACCCGTTGACGTACTACCGCGTGAAGGGCAAGAAGCCGGGACGGAGTCGCCGAGCGGTCAAGAAAGAGCCTTCCAGATCAGGCGTGCGCGCTGGACGGCGGTGATGTTCCCGGCTATGCCGAAATAGACCATCATCCACCCTACGAGGGAGTATCCGAGCAGGTCCTCGGCGACGCCGACCTCAGCGAGCATGAGCAGATACTGTACGATAGGCACCACGATGAGGAGGGCCAATCTGTCGGCCCTTCCGAGGATTCCTCGGTACTCTCTTCTCAGACCGAGCGCCTGCGCCTGCGTGCCCATGTAGCTCGAGAGCATCACACCGATTATCGCGAACAGGCCGACGAATACGGAGCAGTGAACGCTCAGCGCCACGCCGGCCAGTATGAACACATCGGCATATCTGTCTATGACATGGTCGACGAAGTCACCTCTCTTGGATTCCGTCGCCTTCAGGCGCGCCACCTTCCCATCCAGAGCGTCAAGAAGGCCGTTTATCGCGACCATGGTCGCGCCGAGTAGCAGGAAGTGTGAGGGCTCCTGGGCGAAGAAGACTCCCGCGAGCATGGCGAATACAAGCGATGCGGCGGAGAGATGATTGGGGTTGACGGCCGCCAGCCGCCTAGCCGCGGGGGAGAGCAGCCGGTCCGCCTCGTCACGGTATCCGTCTAGAACCAGTCCAAGACCTCCTGGCTCCAGTCAACATGCCCGACTGGATATTTCTCACTTTCTCCAGCCATGATCGCACTGATGGCGGAGGCCACCTCAGCAGAGGAGAGATGAGTGGTGTCTATCTCACAGACCGTAGGCGCGCAACCCAGCGCCTCTATCAGTATCACATCCACAGCCTCCGCCTCCATGTTCTCCCGGACCTTGACGGCGGCGTACCCCCTCGACTCGAGCCGTTTCTGCAGTACCTTTGGGGAGCATCGGAGGACGATGGCGGTGTCGACTCCCAGCAGGTGGGATAGATGCCCTTCGATTAGCACATTATCCTCGATTCCAGCAACGAATCTCGAAAGGGCATCCGTGTCTATCTCCAGCGCTCCTGTCGCGAGGTCCAACTCCGGGGCGAGGCCCGACTCTTCCACAAGCCGGCCGACGGTGACAACTCTTATGCCCTCGATTAGGGGGACCGCACTGCTCTTCCCCGTTCCGGGAGTGCCTGTAAGCGCCACCTTCATACGGACAGGCAACCGCTACAACAGATATCAACCTTCACGACCGGTCTCTGGTCTTAACGCGCTCAACAGGTGCTGGGAGAACTCCTGTACGGTGTCCGCGCGAACGATCCTTGCCTCGAGCGCCGCAACAACAACCTCTGCGGCCTTGGCGTCCACCGTGAACTCCACGCCGCAGTCAACGTCCATCAGCGTGAGGGGTTCTGGCGACGCCAGGCCAGTGCGACCACGGCCAGGCTTCTTCTCCGGAACGGCGTCGCCCGGATCGACCTCGCCCCTCGAGGCAGCGTCCAGAACCCAGACTATCCTGCGTACCATGTTCCACAGGAAGTTCTCCGCCCTGAAATCGAGCAGGATGAGGCGCCCGTGCTCGGAGACATCAATGGAGTCGATCTTCCGGACGGGGTTCCTGTCATCCCTCCTGGCAAATGCGGAGAAGTCATGCGTGCCTTCGAACCCGGACGCCAGCTCCTCCATCAACCCGACGTCTTGAGCCACCTTCGGCAGGTGGTAACGGTACCACCGCTGTCTGGCCCACCTCGGATTGAAATCATCAGGCACATCGGCGATGGCGTAGGCCCACGCGCCCCGCAGCTCAGAGTTCATCGCAGAGCACAAAGACATCGGGGGAAACGAGGTGACGAACGAGACTACGTTGCCGACTGCGCTGACGCCCCTGTCCGTCCTGCTCGAGCTCCTGAAGCGATTCTTCTCTGCGGATCCTATCGCGCCGACTCTGCGGAGAGATTCGATCAGCGCGCTCTCCACCGTCGTCCTATCTGGCTGCCTCTGGAAGCCAGAGAACTCGCGGCCGTCGTAGGCCACCTTGACAGCGACGACGCGTTTACGCTTCATGCGGCGTCCATCGAGTACAGAGTTATATATCCTCCTCGCCTGTGCGAGGTTCGTGCCGCGTATCAGGATCGTCCTCATCGAACCGTTGAACGACGGCAACGTGGGAGCAGTCGCCAGATCAATGAAGAACTTCGGCCTCGACGAGCTGGTGTTCGTGAGGCCATGCGAGATAGGGGAAGAAGCGACGAAGCGAGCGATGCACGCAGTTGACGTCCTCAAGCGCGCGAGAATCGCTTCTACGGAGGATGAGGCCCTCGAAGCAGCGGACTACATAGTGGGCACGTCGGGAGTTGACACGGCGAACGAGAAGAAGTTCTCGAGGATATCCGTGACGCCCAACGAGTTCGCTGAGAAGATCGCTGGATGCGAAGGGACTGTCGCCATCTTGTTCGGCCGGGAAGACTTCGGACTCGACAACGACATGGTGAGGCGGTGCGACTTCCTCGTCACGATCCCCGCCGACCCTGAGTATCCAATCCTGAACATCAGCCATGCGGCCGCGATCATCATGTATGAGTTATTCACCAGCGGGCTGGTTCGCGAGAGCCCGAGAAAGGCCTCTGAACTTGAGATGGTGAAGCTCAATGAGTTTTTCTCCAAGCTCCTGGACGCCATAGACTATCCCGAGCACAAGAAGAAGAAGACGCGTGTGATGTTCAGGCGCATGATCGCGAGGTCCGTTCCTTCAACCTGGGAGTTCCATACGATGATGGGCGTTCTTGACGAGGCCGCGAAACGCAGCCTTCAGGACAGTTCACGCGGGAAGCACTGATCCAATCGAGCGAAGGAATTGGTTGCGCCCTCGGGAGTTGAATTGAGGGCGCGTGTTCGCTGTTGTTGTTTCTGTGGGGGGAGGAACTATGTTCAGCCTAAGACCTCGGTGACACCGGGCTGCGCGCAGACATTCCCACCGGAACGTGCGCTCTGGAAGCCGAAGGGTTCGCAGTCGCTCCGTTCCTCTGCGCGACCTTCGGGCGGCCTCACGCCAGTGACGATTGCCATCAGCTTGATCGTCTCCGCCATGTCTGGATCGATCCTGGCACCGAGCTTGATCGAAGCGTTCCTGCTGAGCTTGCCCGTGACTCCGTTGAGGACCTCGTACGCCTTTCTGAGCGACAGGCCTGGGCCCCCGGTGATGTGTATCATCGCCCCCGCCGCGCCGTCGAAGTCGATGTCTAGCAACGGGTTGGTAATGGCCTCCATGACGACCTTCTCTGCGTCCTCGTTCTCCGCATAGAGGACCGTCGAGGCGCCGCCGTGGATCATGATGTTCCTGAAGTCGGCGAAGTCCAGGTTGATCATGCTCGTCCGACATATCGTCTCGGTGATGCCCCTTACGACCTCGACTATCAGCTGGTCCATCACCATCAACGCCTGCTCGATAGGGAGCTTCGGGACTATCTTGAGGAGTCGGTTGTTATCGAGGATTATCGTGCTATGTGCGGCCTCCCTGAGCTTCGATATGCCCCTGAAGGCGGTCTTGAACCTGGACCGCTCTATGTCGAATGGTATAGTGACCAGGGCGACCGTGACGGCTCCGTGCTTCCTCGCGAACTCCGCGACGACATGCGCACACCCAGTCCCGGTGCCGCCGCCCATCCCCGCGCTGATGAACACTATGTCGTAGGCCTTCACCAGCGCTTCGATCTCCGCCGAGAACTCATATGCGAGCTTCTCCCCGAGCTCTGCGTCGCCGCCAGTGCCGTACCCGCCTGTCGTCCTTTCGCCGATCAGAAGGCGCTTGTCCGCCTTGATCTTGGAGAGATGGAACTTGTCGGTGTTGATGGCTATTGTATCCACGCCTTCCAGGCCGATCCCGTTGATGCGGTTGACGCTGTTGGATCCGCCGCCGCCACAGCCGACCACGCACATCCTTGGCGAGAGGTGCGCCTCGAAATCGCATTCGCTGTGCAGAGCATCTTCGAGGAGTTTGCTGAGCGTTTCAGCCACCTCCGGTTGAGCGCTTCCGCTCGTGCATGCATACGTGCGTGGCCAATTCGGACCCATCCCGCTAGCGCTTCCGACTGCCCTATTTCTCTATCTCTTCGATGGCCTTCGAGAGCTTTGCGCGTATGTACTCGCGCACCGCGTTACGTATCGCGTCGTCGACGGATATCGAATCGCCGTCCTGAACCAGCTGCTTCAGGTTCACCACGTTCCCCTTCGGCAGCTCGACGGTGACCTTCTCAATGTACTCGGGCGTGAACTCGCCGTCGACGAACCTATCGATAGCGGCCCTGATCGCATCGGAGAGGGTCGAGAACCTTCCCTGGTCCACCAGGGCCTGGAGCGCGCTTATGCGCTCGTGTGGCAACCTTATGGTCACCCTCTCGGACTCGACCAAATGCCGACCCTCCGTTTGTCCGACGAATAAGGGCATTTCGTCAGACAATTGTCATTATCGTCTCGTCGATATTTATACCTTTCTGAGCTCGGGCATTGTTAACTTGAGTATGATGATTCTGGCCGGCAAAGTCGGACGAAGAGATGACGGGCAGTCAGCTTCAGGAGGGGGCTCTTCAAGGTCTCAAACTCGTCTTGAGCCTTGGTATCGACCCTTTCTTTATTGGACAGACTTCAGCGAGGAACGAACGGACCGCATCCTGTCCAAACTCCTTGAATACGCAGGCAATCGCATAGTGTTTCGTGCACACAGGGAAGGAATCGGTCTTCCTGTTCCTCAGAAATACCTGGACGTATCCGATGCTAGCTTCTCCGCAGACCTTGCAG
>CP070732.1:167683-170415 GCA_020347565.1 Methanobacteriota archaeon
AGATGTTCAGGCGGGGACGTACGACATCTACGTCGACGATGTGCCGAAGTGGAGTAATGCAGAGCTGAGGCAGGGGATAGGTGTACCACTTGACCGAGTGACCTTCCAAGCAGGATGGCTCGACCTCTGCTACGGCACTCATCTGTGGGTCGACGATGTGGAGCTCGCGACGGCGTAGCATGCCAGAGGTCAACCATGCGGAATGTCGCCGAAACCTCGCAAACCCCTTTCCCCTTTCTCCGCCCCTATGGCCTTTTCTCTCAGGCGCTTCTTTGAGAGAGCAATCACCCAGCGCACGGCTCAAAATTCTTCTTGTCAACATACCAAAGCGTATACATTACTACATAGGCAAAGAAGATACCTGGTATTGAGATGATTACCTCTATGGCGACACTCCCGAGTATCGAGCCTATCAATAATGCAGCAATTTGTATTCCGTATGAAAACCCTGGCCCTTTTAACATTCCAATGGCAGGAGAGACTGCAAAGGCGAGGTACCAGCATATGAAGGAGAGCCAAAAGGCCCAAGAATGCAGTATGCTACCGACTTCTACGGAGTCGGCCTGTGAAGCGCCAAACAACAGGATGAATGTGCCTACACTCGCTGCAACCCATGTAATCAATACAATTGCGATTGAAGGCCGTTGATCCTTGAGACGGTGCTTCGCAACTGATGGAGGGATTCGCCAGAATAAGAACATCCAGGCAATACGATCATCCATGGTTATCACGGTAAGAAGACCATTTCGGCTTATCTGCCTTTTGTCAGAGTTCCGCCCCTATGGCCTTTTCCCACACGATGGATTCATACCTCCCCGTCGGTTTCACCTGCATAGAACGGGGCAAAGAGCATCCCTGCTCCGATACCAATGAACACGATTCCCTGGACTAGATACGCCAGTTCTCCCGAATGAATGTAGAGCAAAACACCCAGCACTCCGCAAGCTGCCAATCCTGCTCCACCGAACCTCCAACCCAAAGGCGCCTTCTTCGTCATTGCCGTTCGGCCTTCATAATCACATAACTGGTTATGATTCTGTCTCTGGAGTTCCGCCCCTATGGCCTCTTCTCCACGCAAATCATTCCGAAGACTTCACTTCATGTTGCATCCGACGCGCAACTATGAACAGAACAACGGACACAAACACCCATGCTGCAAGGTGCAGGACAGTAGTCAGCTCCTGAATCCTCAGCCACCATTCCATATCCAGGTCTATCCATGCTTCCATGTAGAGCAGGCGCAGGACAAATGCCGTCGTCATACAGGCAAGCGCGAGAACAATCAGGAATCCTATGCGTGAGAGCGGAAGGTGAGCCATGCCTGGGAGGCCCATGTCCAATCTCTGTCTCATTAGGCTGCCGTAGACCAACAACAAGATCGCAAGGACGACGCATATCTCGCCAATCATCATGGAATAGAGGTAGGCCTTCGCGAGATTGTTCATCAGGTCTATGTCACCATATTCACGAGGCGACCGGAGGTCCATGACATGATCCAGAAAGAGTTCATAATAGAAGACAAAGAACGCGAGTGATAGAATGAGGAGTATGACGCCAGCTAGAGCCATAATTGTCGCTGCAGAGTATTGACCGAGTCCTGTTGGCTTTCTCGTAACTTGCCTATGCATTGAGATTGAAGGCTCACTTGCGACGGATTTCCTGGTGTCTGTCCCTTCTCCGTAGCTCTGCGAAGTCGTCGGTGATTCTCTGAGACTCTCCCCGCATTGCCCACAGTAGACGATATGGCTGGGATTCTCATGACCGCAATTCGCGCACCTAAGCACCATTTCCTGAGCCGTCCGGTGTATTCCTCTCCGCCCCTATGGCCTTTTCGCACACTCTCAGACGCGTTTTGACCATCGACCTCAAGGGGGCCAAGGAGCTGGAAAATCGTCAGGGAATGTCAAGACGAACGTATACGACTGGCCATCACGAACAAGCCATTCTCCAAGGTCAAGAATCGACGACCTATAGTCCAACTCTTCGATGGAACAAATGACATAGGCCTCCCACATGTCAGTAGTTTCGCCGATTAGCCATGTCATATCATCGGCCACTCCAAGATCCTCGAATGGCGGGACTGTTGGCTCCCACCGGATATTCGGTCTACTACCTTCACCTACTTGCTCTAGTAGCCATGTGAAACAGACCGGCCTTGTGTAGTCATTGCTGATGGCAAGAATAACTGTCGCAGACCCATAAGCCCAAACATCAGCGTCAAAAGGGCTAGGGTCCGATTCATCAGGAACACCGTCGCCGTCGTGGTCCCTGATTGCGGGATTCCATGATGAGCTAGGGTCCAGATAGACGGTGTTCATTGCAAGAGAAGCAACCATGACCACAACTAGGATGACGACGAGGGTCGCTGTAGCCCTTCTCGCGTTGCGCCTTCTCGGAATTGCGACCCCGACAGGGAGTTGGATAGCACACCCTTGGCAATGGACAGCATCATCTGCGTTCTCAGCTCCACAGTCCGGACACTTCATGCCATTCCCTCGGCCGTCTTGCGTATGTCGTTCCGCCCCTATGGCCTTTTGCCTGGACGCAATCAGGAAGGAATAGGCTGGGAGCTACGCCTCTACCTCCTCCCTGCTATGTCTTCTCAACAATATGACTGCGACAGACAACGCGAAACACATAGAGATCGTATAGCCGATGCTGAACACGCTTGTGTCAAGAAATGCCCAAACCGCGCCGGCAGACACACCTCCTATGCAGAGAACCACCGATAG
>CP070732.1:170515-343820 GCA_020347565.1 Methanobacteriota archaeon
GAATCTGCTGGTCCTTGACCAGGTTGATGAACTGCATCTGTCTCAGTCTTCCCGCTTCGCCGCTGTACGCGACGAGTTAGCCTCTTGTAGTATTTTAATCCACGTGATGCCATCCTGGTCTGCATCTGCAAGGGAGATTGAAGGGTATGGTGAGCAGAATCGCGATCGCGAGGCAGGCCTGGCAGAGACTGTACTCGAAGAGAGGACTCCAGTACGGGGGGTCAGGGGACCTGTCGACGCTCCGGTCGTTGCTGCGCAAGGACTCTCTCGTCCTCGACGCGGGCTGCGGCGACGGCAAGATGACCGAGGCCTTCGCGAGGCTGAGCGAGGTGGTCGGGTGCGACTTCTCCCGCGAGGCGTTGCTGAAGCTGAGGGAGCAGCGCGATCAGGAGCTTGATGTGAATCTGGTAGAATGTGACATAGTCCATCTCCCGTTTGCACCTGAAAAGTTCGACCTTGTATCGTGCGTCCACACGCTCTCCCACCTGTTCGCCGAGGACCGCAACAGGGCGGCCGGGCGGATATCGGGGAGCGTCAAGAGCGGAGGACACGTGTTCGTGGAGGTGTTCGGGCGAGGCGATGTCCGGTTCGGCGAGGGCGAGGAGGTCGAGCCGTTCTCCTACAGGCGCGGGAACGGCATAGTCACCCACTACTTCCAGGAGGGGGAGGTCCAGTCGCTCTTCCCCGGGCTCTCCGTCGTGTCCGAGGGAGGCTCGCTCAGACGCGTGACGTACGGAGCAAAGGCTGGAAGGCGCGACCTGATAAGGGTGCTCCTGGTCAAATGATCGATGGTGCGCGTTGCGGAGGCCCGCACGCAGCTATCTGCGCGCGCCGTATTCCTCGTAGCTCACTACGTCCTCGAGGGCCTTCCTGTTCCTGCCGCCGGTGATCATAGAGGCGAGGTCGAGCTTCTTCCGCGGATACCCTACTGAGAGCATCGCCACGACCGACAGCTCGTCCGGTATCGACAGAAGCGAGCGGACTCGGTCCTCGTCGAAGCTGCCTATCCAGCATGTGCCCAGGCCCTCCTCCGTCGCGGTCAGCACCATGTTCTGCAGAGCTATCGTCGTGTCAACTGCGTACCATTCAGGTGACCCCTTCCTGTCCCCACACCCCACGATGACGACTGGGGACTCCTTCAGGAAGCCTGCGTATCGTGCTTTAGACAGTTCCGTTCTCTTGGCCTTGTCCGTGACGATGATGAACTTCCACGGCTGGAAGTTGCTCGCCGACGGAGCCAGCCTGCCCGACTCCAGCACCTTGTCCAACGACTCCTTCGGGACAGGCGTTGTGTCGTAGGCCCTCACGGATCTCCTCACCCTTACCGCATCGAACACATCCATGTGCTGTTCACCTCGGGGCCCGTACGAGGCTGAGCGCTGATTAATCTTTCACCATGCTGCAACGTGAGTTGCCCTGGCCGCCTGCCGTCCTGGGCGGATGGACCCACGCCGATGACGGGAAGACCTTCGGCGAGGCGTCCGCGACGCCCTCCTTCGCACCCGCCCTGCTCGTGCGCGGTCCTGCGATGCATTCACCCCTCGCCCAGGCGGCGTTCGGCCCATGTTCCCTGGAGAGGTAGCGTTCGAGGTCGGCGTCCAATCGGCGCGTCATCGGCCTGTCGCGTGCGGTAGCGAACAGAAGCGCGTTCAGTATCATCTCGTACATCATCGATATCTAGCCGCGCCACGGATACATAAGCAAAGCCTTATGTATCGCCCTCGGTTCCTATCCATAGGGAGTGGCCGAGTGGTGAAGCGGAATTTCGCAGGCGTGAAATGCACGAAGTGCGGGAGCGACGCCCCCGTCGGCTCGCCCTTGTCCTGCTGCGATGGATGCGGCGGCCAGCTCAAGGTCGTCATGGACATCGAAGGGATGAAGGAGCACGTCACGAGGGAGACGCTCGACGACCGTCGGCTGAGGGGAGTCTGGCGCTACAGGGACATCCTGCCCGTGATAAACCCGAAGGCGATCATATCGCTCGGCGAGGGGAACACGAACCTGCTCAGATCGGAGTCGCTCGCACAGATACTCGGGATGAAGCGCCTGTTTGTGAAGGACGAGACGACGAACCCTTCAGGAGCCTTCATCGACAGGGGCACTACGGTCGAGATATCCCGCGCCAGGTCGCTCGGGTACAGGTCGGCCTCCTGCGCCTCGTCCGGGAACCTCGCATCCAGCATGGCCGCGTACTGCGCCAGGGGTGGCATGAATTCGAAGGCCTACCTCCCGGGTGAGATCGACCTGGGGAAGCTGTATCAGATTGTCGCCTATGGTGCCGAGATAGTGCCTGTTTCTGACCGCGCAGAGGCAAACGAGGTGCTGCAAACGCTGGACGATGAGACATATCCGGTGACCGGCCGCAACCCCTTCTTCCTCGAGGGCACGAAGACGGTGGCCGTCGAGATCGTGGACCAGCTTGACTGGCGTGCGCCGGACTGGATCATCGTGCCCGTTGGCAGCGGCGCGCTGCTGTCGATGGTCCACAAGGGACTGGAGGAGATCCGGCAGCTTGGGCTCGTGGATGAGGTACCAACGAAGCTGATCGGCGTCCAGTTGAAGGGGTGCAGCCCCATCCTGGACAGGCTCAAGGGCAAGTCGTCGCCGTTCAGCGCCGTGTCCTGCAAGTTCGCGAGGGACATCGCCGTCCCGGATCCGTGCATGGCTGACGAGGCAGCGGACGCCATAAGGGATACCGGAGGGGACGCTGTGGCGGTGGCTGAGAAGGAGATGGTCGAGTGCGTCGGCGTGCTTGCGAGGAACGAGGGCATCTTCGCCGAGCCGGCCTCTGCCTCCGTCATTGCCGGGCTGAGGGGTTTGCTAGATTCCGGAGTCGTCGACAGGTCCGACACGGTTGTCGCCCTGATGACCGGCATCGGCCTGAAGGACCCCGCTGTGGCGCGCAAGATCGCCTCCGAGAACAGGGTCGCCAGGAGCCTGATGTCCCGCTTCGAGGAGTCGCCCGTTCCGAGGCGCATAGGCGACTCGAAGCTGGCCATCCTGAGACTCCTGTCCGCCAAAGCCGACTACGCGTACAGCCTGAGAAAGGCGCTCGCGGACACCTGCGGACGGCCCATGAGTCTCGTCAGCGTGTACCAGCATCTGTCTGAACTGGTCGATCTTGGACTGATCTCCGTGGAGAAGCACGAGAGGTCTCCCGAACGGAGGATGCGGGTCTTCTATTCACTCACCGAGAGAGGCATGGAGTTCATGAGGGAGCAGAAGACCGAATGAACGGCATATGCGGCGGCTTCCCGCCTCGTCGCCCGTCTGCTCATTCGCGAATGAGTCCGGCCTTGCGACAGGCGTCCATCGCGACGGCCTTGCTGCGCCGCTCGTCGGAGGTGTGAGGGCACACCACCTGGCATGCAGTGCACATCACGTGTGTCCGCCGCGTGAGCTGGGGCTCGAAGACGTCGAGCGTCGGTCGAAGGTCGTTTCGCTCCCTCTCCTCGGGACTCAGCCCGACGAGACACAACTTGTCGTCGACGACGTAAGGCTTCAGCGCATCCGCCGGACATGCCTCGATGCAGAGCGCGCAATCCCCACACAGGTCCTCTTCGAAGGCGCCGTCCGGCTCGATCACCGCGTCGGTATACACGACGCCCACTCTGAGCCAAGGCCCGTGCCGCGGCGAGATGATCAGCGAGTTCTTCCCGAAAGCGCCTATCCCCGCGAGCCTCGCTATGGCCTTGAACGACGTGAACGACCCCTCCTCGTAGGGATAGACCGCGCGGTGATCCCGCTCCTTCATGAACTCCGTCAAGCGGCTGCGTATCCTCGCCAGCGGCGCGTATCCGGGATACTCATAGGTCTCATCGTCGACATGGACTTCGAGCTCGTGAACGTCGTCGGTGGACTCGACGCCGAACACGACGACGCTCTTCACATCTGGGAGGACCTCACTGGGCTTCTTCGACATAGTGTCGATGGTCCATCCGACATGCACTCTGGGAAGCGCTTCGACGTCCTCGGCACTCGCTACTCCGAAGGAAACACCTCCGTTCGAGATACAGATATCTCTGAGCCGATGCTTCAAATCATCCTCGTCATTGCTCGGTTGCGGCATGATATCCTCGCGCACCCCGATAGGGCGTATCACATATCTCTCAGTTCCGTTGTCTGGCAACCCTCGGACGGGTTCCCGGTATCAGATGACAGGTCATCTCTGCCTGAGCTTCGGGTTCAGAACCTCGTCCATCGCATAGCCGACGAACGTGAACCCTAGGACCACGAAGACTATGCAGAGTCCAGGCATGATGATGAAGGCGTAAGGCCCGTTGAGCATCACGGATTGGTCGTACGCTTCCGAGAGTATATGGCCCCAGGTCTCCACGTCCTGGGGGCCGAGCCGCAGGAAGCTGAGGGTCGCCTCGGACAGGATGCATATCGCGATGGTCAGGATCGCGTTGGCAAAGACGAGCGGGACTACATTGGGAAAGATATGTTTCGTGACGATGTAGCCATCGCCAGCTCCTATCGCCCTGGCTCGCTCGACGAACTGCCGCTCCTTAAGGGAGAGCACCTGTGCCCTCACTATCCTGGATGTCGTCGACCATCCAGTCACCCCTATCACGACGATGACCGTCCAAAGGCTCCTTGTTTCAAGCACCGCAGCCAGCACCATCATCAGGACGAGCCAGGGTATCGACAAGAACATGTCGTTGACCCTCATGATCACTTCGTCCTTCCAGCCGCCCCAGTATCCAGATGCCATTCCGACGATTGTGCCCAAACCCATGGAGATGATCATCGCGGCGAAACCTACTATCAGAGAGGCCTCAGTGCCTTCGGCTGTCCTGGTCAGGACATCCCTTCCCATGTTGTCCGTCCCGAATGGGTGCTCCCAACACATGTCCAGCAGTGCGACGTACTGCCCAGTCTCGTATCTGTCGTACTCAACGAAGAGTCTCGCATAGATCGCGACGATTATGAAGAACGCGATGATGATGAGCCCCGTCTTCCCCATCCATGTCTTGAGGAACGTGTCCGTGACCCTTCCGATGCCCTTTGCCGTCAGTCCAAGCTTGTCTGCCAGGACTGGGTTTCGTGAGAATATCCTCCTGGTCGCCTTGTCCAAGACTCTCTCGAATTTGACCATTATTCTCACCTACGTTATCTGGACACGAGGGTCCAGTTTCACCAGTACCAAGTCAGCGATCAGATTGGCCACGACGACGGCCACTCCGCCAATCAGGAATATGAACTGACACATCGGATAGTCGCTGTTCCAGATCGCCTGTATTGTGTACCATCCTATGCCTTTGTAGTTGAAGACGATCTCGACTTGGAACGCCCCACCGAATATGAACGCCACGTCCATCGCCAGCGTGGTCACGATGGGCAGCCGCGCATTGGGCCCGGCGTGCCTCTTCATGACCTCCCTCCCGCTCAGTCCCTTGGCGTAGGCTGTGACGATGTAGTCTTCCGTAAGGACGTCAACGAGAGAGTTCCTCATAATCAATATTATTCCGGCCAGCGCTCCTATCGTCATCGTCGCAGCGGGGAGCACCATGTGTTCGATAACATCGATGATTTTGTCGAAACTCAAAGGAAACAGGTGCGTGCCGGGTTCCATCCTATCGGAGGACGGAAACCAAGACAACCAGCCCGCGAAGATGATCAGCAGCACCAGAGCGAACCAGAACACTGGCATGCCATAGAAGAAGATGCCGAAGCCCGATATCGTTATATCCGAGGCTTTGCCTCGTTTCATTGCGGCGATTTTACCAAGGGCGACTCCGATGATGAAAGTGAAGGCAGTAGCTGTGCCGATCAATAAGACGGTCCACCCCACGGCTGCTTTGGTGACATCGACCACATCCTCTCTGTACGTATACGATATTCCCCACTCCAATGTGAAAGTGTCAATCATGTAGTTGACATATTGTTCCGGGAGGGAATCGTTCAGGCCCATAATCTCGACGTTCCTCCAGTATACGGACATAGGCGTCTGAGGATCTCTCTTCATCATCAGGAGCGCCGGATCAGCTGGCACCATTCTGAACAGCACGAAGTTGAGTGACATTATCAGGAGAATCGTGATGAATGCGTTGAACAACCTTCTTGCGAGAATCCTTCTGAACGGTTTGCCCAAGTATCATCCTCTCCTTCGTTTCTCCATGTCCCTTGGCTCGGAACGTCTCTAAGGCTCTTTTCCTGCAAGCGCACGTCTTCACAGATGAAGGGTAAAGGGTTTGGCGTGGTTTCCCGGAATAGGTCCGTCAGGTCATCCTGGCTGCGGAGGTTCCTCCTCCGGAGGCGCGGGAATCTCAGCTTCTGAGCCTGCCTCCTCGGCCATCTCCGACGGCGTCATACCTTCCATATCGCCAGCGATGCTCGGCTCCCTGCCTCTCCCTTTGCGCTTCATGAGCACAAAGGCTGTGACCAATAGCACCAGGACAATCAGCGGTATGATCAAGAGCAGCAGCACATCGATCCCGCCACCCTCGTCCTCCTCCTCGACAGTGATAAGGATTGTCTGGGAGATCGGAGTCATGTCCGAGTGATCTTGGTCGTCCATGACAGACGCCGTCACTGAGTATGCGCTCTCGCGCCCTTCCTCGTACGCGTACGAGAACTCGACGGTCCTGTTCACCAACGGGTCGGAGTCGAACTCGAATGTCTCAGGCGTCGAGCCGTCGCCGAAGTCCAGCATGATGGTGAGGTAGTCGCCCTCCTTGTCGCTCACGGTGACATTGAAGTAGATGACCTCACCCGGGACATAGGAGTCACCGGCAGGGTCACTCCTTGTGACCTCCACCAGCTGCGGTCTCATGTTGGCCTCGTAGACGGTCACGGCTGCAACGGCGGATTCGTTGTTGCGCTTGCCGTCATCCGCCCAAGCCGTCAGCTCGAAATTACCCGTCGCGTTATACGCGTGCGAGGAGGCATACCCGTCCTCTGGGTCGCCCATGGTCATGGAGCTGTCGTCACCCCAGTCGTACCAAACGGTCAACGGGTCCCCGTCCGGGTCGCTTGCGCTCACTGGCCTGACGGTCTTGGACTCGTTGTAGTAGAACGAGTAGGCGCTCGCAAGCAGGATCTCTGGCGGCTTGTTCACGGCCACTGTCAAGTTCTTCGACGCTGACACGTTGTGCGAGCCATCGTCGATGTACACCGTCACCGTGTAGACGCCTTCCTCATCGTAGATGTGCGAGAACTCAGCGTACTGCATGTCTGAGGTGGCACCGGCGGTGTTGTTCACCCCTAAGTCGCTGTCGTCACCGAAGTCGATGGTGACGGTCAACGCGTCCTCGTTCGGGTCCGACGCGCCCACAGTCAACATCACTGGCAAATCTACCGTGGCCGGGTTCGGGCTCTGTTTGATCGATATGGATCCGGGTGGGGCCTCCTCTCCGGCCGCGAGTATGATCGCGTAGACCGTGGTGGACACGTTATGTCCTTCTCCGTCGTCGACATATATGACGACTGGATATGTTCCCGCAGCGGTCCATTCGTGTTCGACCGTTGACGTAGCCTCTTCTCCTATCTTGGACGACATGTCATGGTTGGTCACGTTGAACGAGCCGTCTCCCCAGTCCCACGTGAACCTCAAGCTGTCCGGGTCCGGGTCGCTCGCAACGGCTTCGCAGGCGATTGGCTGCCCTTCCAAACCCGATATGTTGGTGGCCATCGGGGCTGTCGGAGGCATGTTCTCGTACACGCTATACGTCTTATGGACTGAAACGTTATGTGTTGGGTCGTTCTGGTCGCTAGCTCCGTCCCATACCCACACTGAGACGTCGTATTCACCGATCGCGTCCCACGTATGAGTCTGCTCATCCTGCTCCATCGTGTCGTTTGCCACTGGCTGATGAAGCTGAGTCGTGTAGGTACCATCTCCCCAGTCCCATGTAAACAAGAGCCCCTCGCCGTCCGGACCCTGCTCATGATCCGATGCCCATATGGACCAGGTGGTCTCGTCGTCCACGTAGGCGCGGAGCGGCGACACCGTGAGTCCTTCGAGGGTTGGCCCGAGGTTCGGTTCTGGGAGAACGTTGACCACGGCAGTCTGGATATTCTCGTATTCGTGGTACGGATCCGACAAGCCAACCGTGAGGTTGTACGTGCCGACAGTCTCATACGTGTATGTCCACTCCACCCACGAGGGCTGCGTCGTGTCGCCGGACACAGTCATACTCTCGAACTCGTCGATTCCTCCATCCCCGGCCGTCCAGTTCACGGTTATCTCGTCGCCTTCCAGATCCGAGACCTCTATCTCGAATGTGATCGGGACGTCCACCTCCCGGTCATAGCCAGAAGACAGAGAGGTATCGAAGACCGGGAAAGAGTTGGCTTCCACAGGCTCGAGATCGTACCATATCCAGAGCATGTCGGAGATTATCGTTCTCGCGACGTGCTCCTCCCAGTTGCCCCAACCATCGTATCTCATTGTGGTGAAGGCATAGAGGCCCGCGGGATGCAGTGGCGGGAACTCCGTGTAGGTCTCGTATATCGCTTCCTGAAGCTCGTCCACGAGAACCTTCCTCGCGTTGATGTCATTCGTCCTCAACGCCTCATCGAATGTGTCGTCGAAGCCGCATCGAGCGACGGCGTTATCGTAGTCCTCCCACCACCATCCGTCCGGTTCGTTGAGGCCGCCCTGGCAGATGGGTCCCACACAGTTGTAACCTCCTTCTCTCACCTGATTCGTCAACCAGCAGGCGAGGTTGGATAACGGCTCGGGGCCCCAGTACCATGACCACACCCACAGATCGTACTCGCACTGGTACCATATGTCGTTCGTGAACGGGCCTGCGGGATATGAATTGAAGTCGAACTTGATGCCTGCCTGTGCCGCCCAGGAGACCCAGGCCTGGCCTATCGTAGTGTAGGCAGGGTCGCTGTCTGGGACGTCTAGACGGAATTCCAGCTCAGCGCCGAGCGCCGCTCCGTAATCGGTGTACGCGAGGGAGTCTTCCGTAACCTCGAGATAATCGTCCCCATCCGTGTCTTCGTATCCCGCGGCTATCAGCATATCCATGGCCGCCGCAGGGTCGAAGGGTAGGGGATTCGAGAGATTCGCATGCCAGAAGCCAGGGTTGAGCACGGTGTCCGCCTGGTCCGCCATGTTGTGGAAGTAGAGCGTCTCCAGCAGGTCCTTGTTTAGAGTCATCCCGATCGCCTTCCGGACGGTCCTGTCGAGGAGGATGTGGTTTCCGCTCTCGGCGTACCCTATCTTTTGCCTGAGCTCGAGCGGGATTGCGTTTATGGCGATGTCGTATATGCCCAGCTCCTGCGTGACCTGTTTCGTTATTGGGACAGACTCGCTACTGACGATGGCTTCCCATGCTGGCATCTGTGCTCCGGAGACGTCGACGACATCCAACGCTCCGCTATTGATGCCGAACACGAGTCCATCCACGTTGGTGAATATCTGGAACTGAATTCCCTCGTAGTCGATGTCCCTCGCCTCGCCGTAGTCCGCCGTGCCGTGGAAGTTCGGCGCCTTCTTGAACCTGTGCCAGTCGTTCTTGGCCCCATCCTCGTAGTAGAACGCGCCGCTTCCGATGAGGTCCTCCGGGTTCATGTGGCCAATGACGGCCCCGCCGGTGAAAGTCTCCCACTGGAATTTCGGGAGGATAGGGACCCACACGAGGTCGTCGATGAGAGTCGCTTTCGGGTACTCCGTGTCTATCTGTACCTGGTACTCGTTGATGACGTATGTCCCTGTTATATTGTAGACATAGTATTCCCAACCGTGGCCTGAGACGGTCCGCATGAGGTCGATGGTGAACTTAACATCTTCTGCCGTAAGCTTGTGGGACGTATCTTCGTCGTCCACTGCGTTTCTGAAGTAGGCGTTCTCAGTGATGTTTATGTAAGTACTCATGTTCCCAGACGGCCATTCGACCTGGTAGTAGCCGGTCGCGAGATGGTTGTGGATCTCGTCCCAGTCCTCGTCATACTGGAACAGCGTACTGAATATCAGGTTGTACGCAACCCAGTCGGACACGAACTCGACAGTCATCGGATTCCAGTTCATGAACTCCCCGATCCACCCCACCTTTACGTAGCCGCCGGTCTGGGCGGACGCGTTCTCCACAATCGGGTCATTTGATATCATCAATGGTATTGCGCCGACGACGAATGCGACGGTCAGCAGTACCGCAACCAATCTCGTAGCTCCTGTGGAAACAAGTGTCATGTCTTTTCCCTCCGACTCATCCTGCTGATTGTGTAGCCTGGGCATGGCGTCATGCTCTAATCAACGAAATCGCATTGGAGATGCGCTATATAAATAATCCGTAGGTCGAACGGGTAACATCAGGCAGTCCAGCTTCACGCTGTATGATGACTTTGATCTCGCTCCAGATGTCCAGCAGAATCGGCCGCTCCGTCTCGCGGCTCATCTGACTCTTTTCGGAATATAGTTCCGCCGTGATTGATACGTGATTGATACGTATATCGTAGCCCCGGGTTCATGAATGCGCCCCACATCTCACATCTTCAGCAATGAAGGCCAGCTTGAGTGCCTCCTCCTTCATGGAGTCGTACCTCGCGTGGGAACCATGATGCCCCTCCGACATCTTTGTCCTGAGCATGATCGTGTTTTCCTCTGCGCCGATGTCCCTTATCCGTGCCACCCATTTGATGGGCTCCCAGAACGGTACCCTTGGATCGTTCATCCCTGAAGTGACGAACAACTTCGGGTATCTGACCGGTCGGACGTTCTCATAGGGCGAGTACGACTTGCAGTACTCGTACACTTCTGGTTCGTGCAAATCGCCGTACTCCTCATACTCCCCGATGACGAGCGGTATGGATTCGTCGAGCATGGTGTGTATGACATCGACGAAGGGCACCTCTGCGAGTACGACTCGGAACAGGTCCGGCCTCATCGTGGTAGCGGCCGCGACCAACAGCCCTCCCGCACTGCCTCCTCTCGCAGCCAGCAGCTCCTTGGATGTGTATCCCTCCCTTATCAGATACTCCGCGCTGTCGATGAAGTCCGAGAAGCAGTTCTTCTTGTTGAGCATCCGACCGCTGTCGTACCAATGCTGTCCGTATTCCCCGCCTCCGCGGATGCCCGCCACTGCGTAGACGAAGCCCCTCTCCAGCAGGCTCAGGATCATCGGGTCGAGCGATGGCGATGATGTCTCGAAGTCTCCGGCCGCCCCATAGGCGTACAAGAGCAGAGGGTTCCTGCTATCCTTCTTCAGCCCCTTCCGATGCATGATGTTCATGGGGATTATCGTGCCGTCCGAGACAGGGACATGAACCCTCTCCGCGTGGTAGTCGGAGGGGTCGTAGCCGCGGACCTCCTCCTCCTTGACGAGCTTGAGCTCGCGACCGGCCATATCGTATTCGTAGGTCCTTCTCGGCGTCATCATGGACGTGTACGCGAAGCGGAAGCTGGTCGAATCCAGGTCAGGGTTCTCAAGCGGCCATACCCCCCGAAGTGTTTCGGGCAGCTCGACGATGTGCGACTTTCCCGTGGCGAGGTCGATGACTCTGATGGAGCTGATGGCGTTCTCCCGCTCGAAGACCACAAGATGGTCCGAGAACACATCGACCCACGGGAACGGGTCGCTGACGTTCACGATTCTCGAATCGCTATGCGGAAGTATCTCCTGCCAGTTCTCCTGTGATGGCGCCGCAACAGGCGCCCGTACTATCTTGAAGTTCGGCGCTCCGTCATTGGTGACAATTGTGAAGTCTCCGCCTCCGTGCAGGACATAGTATCTCACGCCTTTCCTCCTCGGCAGGACGGGACGGAACACCCCCGCGTCGTCGCCGGCCCTCAGGAAGTTCACCTCTCCAGTGGTGAGCGTCTGCACCGTGACAAACAGGTACTCCCTTGACTTGCTCTTTGAGAGGGACATATACTCGCATCCTAGGTCTGGTTCTTCGTAAACGACCGAGTCCTCCCCCGTCTTCGTGCCAACGAAGTGACGCATTACCCTGCTTGGCCTCTGCATGTGGTCGTATACTATGTAGTATATCGTCCTTCCGTCCAGGCCCCACTCGAATCCTCCTGTTCCGGTCACTTGATCGTCGATGATTTCATGCGAGCCCAGATCGACGACCTTCACATCGAAGTGCTCGGAACCGTCCATATCTACAGAGAACGCGACCTTCGCGTGGTCCGGGCTGGGCTTGACTGAGTCGATGTGGAAGAAGTCGCGCCCCTCCGAGAGGGCGTTCTGGTCGATGATGACCTCTTCTGGCGCGCCTCCCGAGAGCCGCCTGCGGCAGTACAGCGGATACTGCTTCCCCTTCTCCGTCCTGTGATAGTACTCGAAGTCGTCTATTCTGACGGGAGTGTCGGTGTCGTCTTCGGGCGTTCTGGCAACGAGCTCGGCGTAGATTTCTCCCTGAAGGTACTCCAGCCCCTTGGCCATCTCGTCGGCGTAGTCGTTCTCGGCCCGGATGTATCTGATTGTCTCCGGGTCCTCGCGGTCCCTGAGCCAGTGGTACTCATCGACGAGCATGTCTCCGTGGGTGATGACTTCCCTCGGTTTCTTCTGTGCGCGCGGAGGTTTCATGGTGTTCGTCCTCTCTCACATATGACCGACGATATCGCGGTAGGAAATAAAGCAATCGCCCCTGGACCCTGCATATCCGCACGTTGATGCAGCGTTGTTTGGATAGTCCTGTCGAGAAGTCTCTTGTCCGCCCCTATGGCCTTTTCTATAGAAGAAGAAACGTGCGGCCGCCGGGATTTGAACCCGAGTTCTGAGCTTGGCAAGCTCAAGTGATAACCAGCTACACTACAGCCGCTTCACACGAGGTTCAACATCAGATGTCCATTTATACCTTACGTGTCTCGGGCTCTCGTACCCGAGTGCGAGGAATGTCTCCTTCCCCTTCAAGCCACTTGATGGCTTCGCCCGCAAGGTAGAACGATCCGATGACGCAGACCCCTCTGCCAGCCTGGCCCTCGAGCGCTGTCCGGATCGCATCAGTGGGGCTGGGAATCATGTCGGTGGCGCCTTTGTACTCCTCAGCTGCAATCGCGCCGAGGTCTGAGATGCGTGTTGAGCGGTCTGAGTCGACTTCCGTTACGACTATGCGGGCAGCCGTTGGCGCCAACGCCCTTACGATGCCTCTCGCATCCTTGTCGTTCATGCACGCCACAACATATGTCATTGGCGCTAGACAGAGGCTATCCAGAATGTAGGTCGACGCAGCCACGCCTTCCGGATTGTGGCTGCCGTCGATCACTATCAAGGGGTCAACAGACCATATGTCCAGACGTGCCGGCCAATCAACCGCTTCCAACCCCCTTCTGATCGATACTCCTGAGATGTCGATCCCTCGGCCCTCGAGCTCCTCGCACACGGCGATGGCAATCGCCGCGTTCTCAGCCTGATGAGCTCCGATGAGCGGGACGCGCAGGCCCTGGATTCGACGCAAGCCCTCGTAGTCGAGAGTCGTCCCCGTGCTGTCATAGTGAACGCCCGTCGTCGTGAAGTCTCTGTCGATCTGCTTCAGCGGAGACGACTTGGCGGCGCAAGTCCTGCTGATGACCGCCCGAGCTTCTGGATTCTTATCCCCGACGATCACGGGAACACCGGGCTTGATTATGCCGGCCTTCTCTCGCGCGATCTCCTTGACCGCTCTGCCGAGGTATGCCGTATGCTCACGTCCTATGCGCGTTATCGCCGTGACGTCTGGGGAGATGACGTTGGTGGCGTCAAGACGACCGCCCATCCCCACCTCAACCACGGCGATGTCGATGCCCGCCTCGCTGAAGTGCTTGAACGCCAGCCCCGTCGTGAACTCGAAGAATGTCAGCTGTCTCTCTTCGCTCTCACTCGCCATGAACTCCATCTCGGATCGCAGCGCTTTCCCCAGGCGAACCACATCGTCCTCATGTATCATCTCGCCGTCCACCCTGACGCGCTCCCTGAAATCGACCAGGTGCGGTGATGTGTACAGCCCAGTTCTCAGCCCCTCCTCCGAAAGGATGGACGCGATGAACGCACATACGGAGCCTTTCCCGTTCGTGCCTGTGACGTGCACAGACCTGAAGTCCCTGTGCGGATTTCCGATCCTGGAAAGGAACTCCCGCATATTGTCGAGGCCAAGCTTGATGCCGAACCGCTCGAGGTCGAACATCCACTGCACTAGATCCGTGTATAGCACGACCCAGCACACACTCAAGCGGCTATTAGAGACTTGCGAACTTCACGGGGGGCGCGGTCTCCTGATCCGCTCGTCAGGCGCCCTGCCATCTCGCTTGGCCAGGCGCTTCATTTCCTTCATGACGCCTGAACTGTATTGAGCTGCCTTCTTCGGCCTGTCGTGCCCCTGCAATCCGATTTCCTCGGCCAGACGCCTGAGAGCGAGCTTCCTGCCTGCGGGGCCGATCTTGTCCTCCAAGGACAGGGAGCCCGCAGCGCGAATCACCCTCTGGTCGGCGTATGGCGAGCGGAGCCATTTGTGATTGTTTTCAGCATATGTTTTGAGCGAATCGTATTCCGATAGCGCTTTTTCGAGGTCAATCCTCATCCGGTCTTCAGGAGCGGGGTGGGAAGCATATCTGGCGTAGCCGGCGAAGAGCTCATCGGCTATGGCGCCTGACAGTATGACAGTCTCTCTGGCCGAGTCGATGACCGCGAGCAGCGGCACGGTGTAGGAGATCCGGACTGCATCCGAACGGCCGATGAGGCCCGCGGCCGTTGCGGTCAGCCCTCTGACGTCGTCAGGTGAGAGCACCATCATCTCAGTGCTGAGGCCCTGCTCGTTCGCGTATCTCTCTGCGCTGCGGTGATCGTGCGACCCCTCCGTGCAGGCGGTGTAGCAACTGACCTCTGCGGTCCTTGAAGCGAGAGCTGCGACGATCGAGCTGTCCAGCCCTCCCGAGTAGGCGATGGCGACCCGCTCGCACCCTCCAATGGCGTCAGCGACCGCCGTCCCCAAGGCTTTCAGCAGCTGCTCTGTCGGCGACATGAGGAGCAGATGGTTGGACCGAATAGAAAAAGCGTTGCACCCACGCCATATCGTAAGTGGTCGCCCCAGTATGACGCGTGGCGTGACGACAAGATGAGAGTCTGCCAGACAACGGCCAAAGGCTTAAGAACGGCATAGCGCATTAACCTGGTGACAGAGCTCCGACATGTCCAGGGATGGAGGATTGCACGATGAATGAAGATGACCTGATGAAAGTCAAAGTATGTTTCATTGGCGATGCCGGAGTCGGCAAGACCAGCCTGATCAAGAGGTTCGTATTGGATGTTTTCGACGACAGGTACATCGCCACCATTGGGACGAAGGTCACTAAGAAGATAGTCGAGGTGGACAGTGGCGGCGAGTCTGTCAAGGTGATGATGCTGATATGGGACATCATGGGGCAGAAGGGCTTCCGCGAGCTCCTGCGTGAGGCGTACTTTTTCGGAGCCCATGGTGCGATTGCCGTCTGCGACCTTACCAACAAGGAGACGCTAGAGGAGCTCAGGTCTTGGATAAAGGCGTTGACCGACGTCGCCGGCGACGTGCCGCTCGTGTTCGCCGGAAACAAGGCGGACCTAGAGAACGAGAGTGTCGTCAAGGAGGCGGAGCTCCAGGAGCTTGCGGAGAAGTACGAGGCCGAGGCCTTCATGACGAGCGCCAAGACCGGCCAGAACGTCGAGAACATGTTCAGAGCGCTTGGCTCCGCCATGCATGCCAAGATGGGCTGAGCACTTATAGCCAGCACCCGTTCGCAATATTGATAACGAGCTGAATATGCTTATAACCCCAGCGCGGGCTATTAACACCGCTGATGCGACAGCAAAGGAGCTGAGCACATGACAGAGGGGCGGAAGGCGGTGTCAAGGAAGTCCGCTCGCAAAGGCGCGAGACTACCAGCCTCGGTCATGGTGTTTCTGCTGGTCTCGTCAATGATGATCGTA
The DNA here is from genome assembly GCA_020347565.1 of Methanobacteriota archaeon. Lineage (GTDB taxonomy): Archaea > Thermoplasmatota > Thermoplasmata > UBA10834 > UBA10834 > UBA10834. Next base: position 186,358 of record CP070732.1, read on the forward strand.
GTGGAGATGCCGGCCGCCGAAGTCTCAGCCGAATCGGTTCCGTCCCACGAACGCCTGTTCCGCATGCACGTCGGAGAGATCGGCGGAGCGTCGGACTACGACTGGCTCAACTCCTCCGAGCCGAACGAGAATCCGACGTTGGATTACGACGGCGACACGTTCCTGGGAATCACGATCAGAAAGAGTCTCCCATCAAACAGGTGGCAGCACTTCTGGGTTCTCTACCCAGAGCTGACATCGGATGTGCAGATCCTCGGTAACATATCCACGCACGTGTGGGCGGCGTCCAGAGACAACGAATCGACTTCCATGATCACAGTGGAGTTCTCCGATATGAACCCAGCCGACTGGGACGATCCAGATGCATGGGTGTTGATAGGAAGCACGACAGTGCCTTTAGCTGGCCCTGTGTATTCGTCGTTCAAGCCCTACGATATCGTGGTCACCGGCGTCGACTACGTCCTGCCCGCGGGCCATCAGTTCGTACTGACGATCATGCAGGAGGGAGCACCGGCCACCAACGACGGCCTTCTTGTTCTTTACGATGACGACTATTTCGACTCCTATGTGCTCTTCGACACTCCCGACTTCGTATCGGTCGATGAGCTGACCTTCACAGACACCCTCGGAACCGTGCGGACGACGTTCTCCGATTCCGAGGATATCGTAATCACTGCGAACGTCTCGAATCCGTACGGCGTCTACGAGATCATGGGCTCCGAGGTCCAGATCGCCTACTCTGGGAACAGCACCGTGGTACTCGCTTTCGCCCAGATGCAGCTCATCGAAGAGGACGCCTCTCCGAACCCCTCCTGGAGGGTATACGAGTACATCGTCAGCGGGCTGCCGGAGGCGGAACTAACCGTGACCGTTCGGGCGTCGGACCCTCAGGGTTCGCCGTCCTGGCTGTCTGGGCAGATCGAAATAGTGACGGTTGACCACTTCGGGCTTGTGGTCCCGACGGTCGTGACGGTCCACGAGGAGTTCGGCATCACTGTCCGTGCTCTGAATGAGAGCGGAGGTGTCCAGACAGACTGGGTAGGCCCCGTTCAGCTCGAGGCGTATCTCACGGATAATTCGACGCCCGCAACCGGCGCGCTCGGTGTCGCCTCCTTGATGATCGACGTCGTCGACTCGGGCGAGAAGATGATATTCAACCAGACCCTAGACTACTCCGAGGAGACTATCGTCATCAGAGCTTCATGCGGGCCTAATGTCGGTTGGAGCCTTCCGATCGAGGTCAGGAGCGGACCCGCAGTCACGGTGAACATCACTTCGGAGGACCCTCCGGAGGTTGCAGCTGGATGGTCGGTGGCGATGTCGGTCGTGGGCTTGGACGCGAACGGCTTCGTCAACTCGACGTGGGTCCCGAACTGGACCGTCACAGGGGACATCGGCACGCTGATCGCAGATGGCTTCACGGCGACGCTCGATGCAGTGTTTGTCGGTACGGGAACCGTGACATGCAGGAACGACGCGACGGGCGCTTGGGATAGCCTCGTGGTCACCGTGGACCCTGGCCTGCTGACCACGATAATCACGAACCCAGATGACAGCTTCATGATTCGGGAGGGGCAGACGACCTCCCTGTCCGCGACGGGCTACGACCTCTACGGGAACGAGGTGGACATAAGCAGTGCGATCTGGAGTACGAACACATCCGGAATGATATCCGGCGTCGGAGACACAGCGAGCTACACAGCAGGATTCATACCGGAAGTCGGGGTAGTGCAGGTATCCGTTGGCAGCGTGTTCGCCACGCTCTGGGTCTGCGTCGACCCGCCGCTGCAGGGCCCTTGGCTCACCCCCATCCCTATGCAGACCAAGACCGAAGACAGCAACTGGACCTTCTCGCTCTCAACCTATTGGCATCACAATGAGGGCACTTCCGGGCTGAGATGGTTCGTCGAGGACGTCAACACTTCCCTGTACCTCGTCGTCCACGACCCCACCTCCGAGGCCATCATGAGGTTCCTGACGCAGCCGGACAAGTCCGGCACGGACCAGTTCAAGCTCTGGGTCCGAGACGAGAGCGGCTACTCAGACTACGAATACGTGACTGTGTGGATAACGGCCGTGAACGACAGACCCATGTTCATCAACGAGCCTCCGACGGAGTTGTATGTGAAGTTCGAGACTCCATACTCGTTCGACTACTCGTATTACGTGAAGGATGTCGACACGCCGAAGACCGACCTCCGCATGGTATCTTCGCTACCCAGCAATGTGTACTTCGACTGGCTGATCGGGACGTTCTTGTTCCCCGAGCAGGACGGCCACGACAGCTACTTCGAGATAATGACGCTGACGGTGACGGATGCGCCCGAGGCGTCCAGCCCTAGCTCGGCTGACTCAGACACGCTCAACATCGTGGTGAGGGTGACCGACGACACCCCACCGTCCCTGAACCAGTCTCTTCCCGAGATAGTGATCGAGGAGGGGGACGAGAACGTCTTCGTATTCGACCTTGACGACTACTTCTTCGACCTTGACGACGACTATCTTGTCTACACTCGCGATTTCGACAACATCCTCATATCAATCGATGAGGAGACGCACGAGGTCTACGTATCGGCGACCACGGAGTGGTCGGGGGTTACGGAAGGCACTTTCACGGCGATAGATCCGACCGGAGCGCTGAAGACCGACACGGTCCGTGTAACCGTGATAGCGGTCAACGACCCGCCCCAATTCAAGAGCCCAGGATCTGTCCACGTGAGATACAACCATACTTCGTACCTGGATGCGTCGATCTACATATCGGACCCCGATCACGCTTTGGAGGAGTTGAGCGTCGGATTCAGCACACCATACGTGACCTATACCAATGGCCAGCTAGTCTTTCTGTTTCCGCCCAGCGAATCGGGCGGGCCGTTCACGGAACCTTATGTGGTCCAGGTGTACGGGAACGTCAGCGACCCGAACGGCGCCTGCGCTCCTTGCATGTTTGAAGTGCTTGTGAGCGACAACTACGCGCCTGAAGTGCGGACGCCCAATCCATACTGCGATTTCGTGTCGTTCCTTGAGGACGGCTACCTCAACAACTCCATGCACTTGGACACGCTTTTCTTCGACTTCGACCATTCTGGCGAGGACCTGAGCTACACAGCGTCGGGCAACCTCAATGTCGTAGTGCAGATCTTCCCAGATTCCACGGTCAACTTCTCCGCCTTGGAGAACTGGTCCGGCAGCGAGATGATCGACTTCCGCGCCGTCGACCCGCTGGGAGCGTGGTGCTCGTGGCAGGTGACCGTGACCGTCATCGCCGTCAACGATGCCCCTGTCGCATATCCCATACCCGACTACTACATCCGCAGCGGAGAGGGCGGCACTCACATTGACATATCTGGGTACTTCATCGACAGCGAGGCCGCGTTCTCCGGCCTCCTCATACATGCCTTCCCGGATCCGGAGGCGATAGTCGTTGGCAACTACCTCTATATCGACTTCCCTCAGGGCGCTCGGTCCATCAAGGTCACGCTGCGCGCGACCGACTCGGAAGGCGCAGAGTCCAACGCCGTGACTTTCACCGTGCATCTCGTGGAGAACTGGGCGGACAAGATCGGCTGGCCGTGGACGTTCTTGATAACCATCATGGGCGCTGGGATAGGCGGATACCTCCTCGCGAGAAGGATTCCGAGACCGTTCGAGCTGGAGGATCTGTTCCTCATCCACAACGACGGTCGCCTGATATCCCATGTGCTGAAGGGAGAGGAGCAGAACGGGATAGACAAGGACGTTGTGAGCGCCATGTTCACTGCCGTCCAGGAGTTCGTCCGCGACTCGTTCCAGGCGGGCGAGGTAGGCCTGAAGAAGCTCGAAATCGGCGACGAGAACGTGATGATCGAGAAGGGGGAGTCCGTCTACCTGGCTCTCATCTACTCGGGATGGCCTCCGAAGGACGTGTTCCAGAGGCTCTCGATGCTGCTCAGCGATATCGAGGAACGGTACAGCAGCAGGGTCGAGCGCTGGAACGGCACGAAGAAGGCGCTGCCGGGCGTCGACGAGATGCTCCAGAACTACATGGCCCGAGCGTATGAGCCCGGCGCGTGGCAGCCCGAGGAAGAGGGCATAAAGGAAGAGGACTGGGTCGACATCATCAGCAAGGACAGCTAGAACGGCCTGGCCTGCGAGACGAGCCTAGTTAGGAACCGAAGCAAAGTCTCCTCCGGCTCTGGAAGGTCGACCCCGAACTCCTTCTTGAGCCTCAGGGCCTCGACCCTCCTCATGAAGTGCACGGGAAGGCTGCCCGCATTCAGCAGCGAGTCGTGGAATTCCTTCACCCGGAAGTGCGATCCGAGTGCCCGCTCCACGTCCTCGCGCAGCTGGAGCACCCTCAGCATGCCGATGAAGTATGAGAGGTAGGTCGTTATACTATACGTATATCCAATAGCCTCGTCCAGCGCAGCGTGCTCGTCCATGCCCGTCTCTTCCGTCAGAAGCGCCGCGACATCCTTCGGCGTCATGGTCCCCTTCGCGAGGCTCACGTCCGCCCTCACCCTTGCGATCCTGAATACGAGGTCGTTGAGCTGAGCGAGCTTGAGCAAGGGAGCGCTCCCGAATCCTTCCGCTGACATCATCTTCTCGCAGTAGAGGGCCCATCCTTCGACGAAGCAGGGTGCGGCCGAGAGGGACCGTATGTGGGAAGGGTTCTGATTCGCGCATATGCCCTGAAGGTGGTGCCCAGGATAGCTCTCGTGGACAGCAGTGTTCACGATGGCCGCGTGACAGTGTTCTCTCATGAGGCCCGGGTTTGATTCGTCGTGCGTGACGAGGAAGAAACCTGTCATGTCCGGCGTGTACTTCCCCGGCTCGTACTGGGCCGCCAACGGTGCGAGGTGTCTCATGAACCGCGGCGTCTCGATCACCAGGAGCTTCTCGCTCTCTGGTATGGATACGAGACCCCTCGCCCTCGCGAATTCCCGGGCGTCCAGTATCGCCTGCCTGTACGATTTCAGGGTCTCCGGGAACGTGCTCGGCCTGTCGTCCTTCATCATCTTCACGGCCTCTGTGAACTCTCCGGATGGGGCTATGGCCTTCGCCAGCTCCGTCCTCTGCCTGTTCGCAGCCTCGAGGCCGACCTCCGCAATCCTCAGAGCCTCGTCGGCCGTGACGTCGAGTCCCTTCAGGTGCAGGTAATCGTCGAAGTCCTCCGGCGTGATCGCGTTCTCCGGTGCCGCGTTGGGCAGCACTTCATCCCTGAGCCACTCCTCGTGGGATACCACGGCTTCGAGGCATTCCTCGACGGCACTGCTCAGCCTCATTATGTGCTCATCGCTCTCAAGCTTCGACCTGCCCGTCTGGAGCACGGTCTCGAGAAAGACGGGGAGCTCTTCGCCCGTCCGCAGGGCAAACTCGTTCCAGGCCTGGCAGGGCCTCGTGAGGACGGTCTTCGCCCTATCCAGGAACTCCGGCGTCCTCTCAAGCCTGGCCGTGATGGCTTCCATCCTCTCCTCGAACGGTGGGTGGTCTCTGACCAGTAGGAAGAAGAGCGAGCGGCCAATCTCCTCCTCAGCGATCGACATCTGCTCGTGGATCCTCAGCCTTGTGATCTCGAATTTGCGGAGCCTGAAGAGGTAGATCGCGAGGTCCCGGTCGATGACCTGCTCCGCCGAGAGCCCTTCCTCTGCGAATCCCCCGAGTGAGACCATGAACTCCGAGAGACGCGCCGATTGATGGTCGAACGCCTCCTTCCTTGGGTCCATCATCAGGTGGTCGTGCTTTCTCCAGCCCAACTGCGTGGAGTACGAGGGGTCCCAGCTGAGGATCTCGTCGGTGATAGACCTGCAAAGGTCTTCGAAATCCCTGCCGCCCATGCTGACGAGCCATATACCCTCGAGGGATTTAAGCTTACTAATAACGCTGTGTTGCCGGTGACGGGATCTGCCTCACGTGGGGCAGTCCGGCTATGCGCCGCCGCGGGCGGAAATCGGCGGGAATCGTATCTATTAACATTCTCGCAAAGGCTTATACCCTCAACCCCTAATCACATTCACCCAGACATGTCCGACACGGGCAATCAGCCTGTCAGAGTCACTCTCAGACGCGATCTGGGCCTTTTTGACGTGACGATGATCGGTGTAGGGGCGATGATAGGCACGAGCATCTTCGTGCTCATAGGGGTCACCATCGACGAAGTTGGCCCCGCCATCCTTCTCGTGTTCGTCCTGAACGTAATAGTCACGTCGTTCACTGCGGGCGTCTACGCAGAGCTGGGCTCGACCTTCCCGGAGGCCGGTGGTGGATACCTATGGGCCAAGCGAGCGCTGAAACATCCAGGCGCGTTCCTGACGGGTTGGATGACGTGGTTCGCCCACACCGTGGCCTGCAGCTACTACGGGCTCGGGTTCGGATACGCTATGGTCGCCTTCTCCCACTCGTTCGGCATAGACTTCCTCGGACTCACGGACGACACCATCGTCAAGCTGTTTGCAATACTCGCGATCATGTTCTTCGTGTTCGTCAACTATTCCGGCGTCGGGGCGACCGGGAGAACGGGAGACCTCATTACGCTCATCCAGATACTGATCCTTTCGTTCTTCGTGGCGTTCATGGTCATGTACGCCTTGGACATGAAGGGCATACACATGATGGACGATTTCGACCCGTTCTTCCCGGAGGGCACGAACACGGGGAAGATACTGATGATGATGGGCTTCACTTTCATCGCGTTCGAGGGCTACGACATCATCGTGCAGTGCGGGGAGGAGGTCAAGAACCCGAAGAAGAACATACCTCGCGCCATCTTCATCTCAGTAGCCGTCGTGGCGGTCCTGTACCTGAGCGTGGCGTTCGCCTGTCTCGCGAACCCCGACGCGGACTGGAGATGGGTGGGCTCCGAGGGGGAGAACGCCGTCATCTCGTCCGCAAGGATGGTTATACCAGTGGTGGGCGCTCCGTTGGTGATCTTCGGCTCGCTGCTGTCCGCCATGGCCGCCCTCAACGCCACGGTCTTCTCTTCGTCGAGGATAAGCTTCGCCATGGGCAGAGACAGGTCGCTTCCAAGGCTGTTCGGCACTATCCACAAAACCCGGAGCACGCCCCACTACTCGATCATGTTCACGGCCGCTATCATGCTCTTCATGGCGATGTTCTTCCCGCTGGAAACGGTCGTCGCCGCCACGTCGATAATGTTCCTGCTGCTCTTCTCGGCAGCGAACATCGCATCCATAAAGCTCAGGCGCAGGCTGACGGAGATCGACATAGGCTTCAAGACGCCGTTCTTCCCGTTGTTCCCGGTCGTCGGCATCTTGTCGACTATAGGCATCGCGGCGTATCTGTGGTTGCTCATACCAGAGGCTTGGTACATAGCGTCCGTATGGATTGCCGTAGGGCTCGCTCTCTCCGTCTTTGCGAGGCCGAAGGAGGAGCCGCAGTCGATAGTGGAGGCGAGGAGGGTCAAACAGATGCCTTTCCCGAGGGACCAGGCTCAGAGGTACCGTGTGTTCCTTGCGCTCGAGGATCTCGGAGACCTCCGCCTTCTGAATTTCGCTGGGATACTTGCCAGGTACTTCAAGGGCGACCTGACGGTGAACAAGATAGTCGAGGTCCCGAGGGCGGTGCCGCTCGAGGCTATATCCAGGGACTACGTCAAGGAGATGGCGGAGGGGCTCGGAAAGGCCGTCAAGGTGACGCCGTCCACCGTCCGCGTCAGGCCAGCGGTGTCCGTGTCGTACGATGTCGCGGGAGCGATACTCGACCAGACGAGGCATGAGTCGGCGAACCTGCTCGTGCTCGGGTGGAAGGGCACGAGGAAGAGGGGGCGGACCATCCTGGGCAGGAACCTCGATGTCATGGTCCGGAGGGCGCCCTGCGATATCGCGATCATCAAGACGAGGAGGATGAGCAAGAACCCAGAGCGCATACTGCTCGTTTCAGGCGGTTACTTTGAGACTCGGAAGGCTCTGCTGCTGGCGTTGCCCATAGCCAAGGAGTACGCCGCGGACGTCGACGTCCTCGCGGTGGTGACGGACGACAGGCAACTCGAGCTCATCAGGGGCAACGCCGAGAGGCTGAAGAAGATGTGCGACAGGGTCCATGTTCCAGCCACAATCAAGACGGTGCGGTCGAAGTCGCTGGTGGACGCGGTCGTCGCCGAGTCGATGGAGTGCGACCTGCTCGTCTTGGGCGCGGGACCTCAGAGGACGCTGGAGAGGACCCTGTTCGGAGCCGTCTACGACAGGATAATCCGGTCCGTGGACGTGCCGGTGCTGCTTCTTCGGACTCCCAGCACGGAGAAGAGCGCCGAGCACCAGCATTTGCCTGCGTCGCGGAGGCACCGGCATCAGTGACCGTCAGGTGATGCCTGCGCCGAACAGCTCGGCGAGCGCCTTCCTGGCGGTCTTCGTCAAGTCCAGCTCCTTCGCCTCATCGTACGTGACCCACTTGAGCTCCAAGACCTCCTCGTTCTGCGTCTCCTCCCCGCCAACAGGTCTGGCAAGGAAGTCCACGAGCACGTAGTGATATCTTGCCCTTCCCTCATCGTCGAGGTCGATCATGTCAAACGCGTTGATGAGTTCCAGCACCTGAACCTTCAGCCCCGTCTCCTCTTCGCATTCGCGCGCACCCGCCGCCGCCAGGGTCTCCCCGGTCTCCACCAGGCCTCCAGGTATGCTCCACTTGCCCGCGGCAGGCTCGAAGGCCCTCTTGACCAGCAGTATGCGCCCTTCCCTGATCAAGACGATCCCGACGCCGACCAGCGGCCGCTCCGGATACTCCCTTCCGTCCGCTTCGTCCGACATGGTCAGCTCACACCTCTCCTGCGTCTGAGACGGATGGCGATGGCCGACGCGACAACGACCATCACTATCGATGCGAACACGATGGCAGCTACGTTCGACTTGGCGTATGAATCCTCTCCCTGGCTCGTGAGGTCCAATAGCGCCCCGAGCAGCATCTTCGACACGGCAGCCATCTGCCCCACTGACAGCTCTGCCGCCGTGTCGTCTGATGTGTGGTAGTATGGGTTGACCGGGTTTAATGTCTCGGCTTCGATCTCCTCTATGATTAGGACGCTCAGGTATCCGTTGTCCCAGAACGAACGGTGGTCGCTGAATCGAATGAGCGGATTCATCACGAACCGGAGGTCGAGGTCTATGTCGTATGTTGCGGTCGCGTTCGCAAGGGAGGAATAGAGCTGGTCGGAGCTGCCGTCGCTTACGACCGTTGCGACTTCGTCGCTCTCGACAGAAAAGCCTATCATGTCCATGATGAACGCTCCGCTGATGTTCACGCCCTCGCGCGACAGCACATCAGCGAAGTACGCGCTTCCGGCAGTGCCTCCCGAGGCGTCGAAGCCCAGTTCCTCCGCGCCGAAGGCGACGAAGGTGACGGGGGCCGCGAAATCGCTCTCCTCTGCGAGGACCCGCGCTATCTCGAGCATGGCACCCACGCCGGATGCGTTGTCGTCCGCCCCTGGCGCCGTGTAGTTCTCCGCCTCAGATTGGTTCGTGGCAAACCTGTTCTCAGAGTCGTAGTGAGCGCCGATGACGAAGGCCTCAAGGCCATCCGCGTCTTGGTTCAGCGTACCCACGACGTTGACTGAGGCGACGTCTCCCACCATGAACTCCTGGAACGTGGTTGAGATGCCGAGCGATCCCATCCTGTCGAATACGTACTCCGCTGCCTCCAGCGCGGCCTCTGTGTGGAAGTCCCTCGTACCGAATGCCTGAAGGTCTTCCACCGTCGACATGATCTCCGCCCCGGAGACGCTTTGCACGACGCCCTCTCTCCAATCCTCCGCCGTCTCGTCGGAACCCGGCGTGTGGACGAAAGCCTGTGCAACCAATAGCATCGCGAAGAACATCGAAACGGCTATTGCCCTCATCGAATCCCCTCAGCCATCTTCGTTCGAGCCTCGCCGAGTCGTCGCCCCAGCCGCCGAAGCTACGTCACGAGTTGAGACTGACAACGATATTAATAGGTATGGTCGATTCAGGAGGGTGGACCTCGACGAGACCTTTCGGACGGTTGGCTCCAAGGTTTCCACTGGGCGCGTTTCCGCGTCGTACCACCCGTATAGGGAGCTGAGACATACCTGGCGCCATGCGGACGGTGTCTTAGCCTTCAGGATCAGCGATTACATGCGGGGTTCGTCGCAGCCGGTCATGGAGTCTCTCGCTTGGTATCTCCTGTGCAGGGCCAGGGGCGCGGACTGTCCGAAGGGGATGGAGGAGCGATATCTGCGTCACGTGCGGACACGGGAGTTCTGGTCGAACAGGCGCGATCAGTACCTCGGCAGGGCGAAGAATCTCGCGTTCCGGGCGATGGGCAACGAGCGGGACCTCGGAGCCGCGTTCGACCACGTGAACAAGCACTACTTCGACGGGTCGGTCGAAAGGCCCGAACTTGCCTGGGCGAGCGGGTCGCCCAGGACCCGAGTCGGTTTCTTCCACGTCCCCCTGGGCGTCCGTGCCGTGAACAGAGCGCTCGATTCGGCACGCGTCCCGAGGTACGTGCTCGAGTTCGTCGTCTATCACGAGCTGCTCCACAGCCTTCTCGACGTCGAAGACGGGGTGTCGAGGCGCGTCCGTCACACCCCCGAGTTCAGGCGCAGGGAGAAGGTGTTCGAGAGGTACGACGACGCCCGGAAATGGCTGACGAGGATAGCCCGCAGGCAGAGAAGCGAAGGGGGTTGTCCCCCAGGTGTAACAGCGCGATTCACGGCTTGCGTCGACGCAGTCTCGTCGCCCTGACCCTCCTGGGGGTTGTTGTGCGCTGACTTGTCCCCTGCACACGTCTCGATGGCGCACCGGGATTCACAGGGGGGCCCATGCAACGCACGACAGCCGTCGGGGTGCGCCGCAGGGGCGCCTCCGATGGCCGGATGAGTCAACGTCGCCCGTTGCTTATAGTGTTTTCCGACGGGCGACGGTGTAATGGTTTTATAGTGTGAAGCCATTATAAAAATTGATGGCAGCGCTCATAGGCTGCTCTGGGTGGTCCTACGACGATTGGGTCGGGCGATTCTACCCGAAGGACTTGGCCAACAGAAAGGGCGACTGGTTCTCCTACTACTCCAGATACCTCCCGACTGTGGAGATCAACTCGACGTTCTACAGGGCGCCGAACGAGTTCGTGGTGAGATCATGGGTCGAGAAAGGCCTGCAGAGGCCGGGCTTCGAATTCTCTGTGAAGCTCCCTCAGATGATAACCCACGAATCGATACTGAAGGACGCTCCTGAGAGAGCTGCCGCCCTCGCGTCGAGCTTCGAGGACATCTGTGTGAGGCCCTTGGCCAACGAGGCCCTACTCGGGGGTGTCTTGATCCAGCTATCCCCGCATTTCAGGCTCGACGAGGACGACAGCCTAGGAAGGCTGAGGGCGCTGTTCCAGCTGCTGGACACCGACGTGCACGACTACGCCGTCGAGTTCAGGCACAGGAGCTGGCTGAACGAAAGGGGGAACGAGATAGTGTCCGACGCCCTCGAGGTTCTGCAGGAGTTCGGCGTCGCGAGCGTGATCGTAGACGGGCCCGGGTTCCCCATCACGAGATCGCTGACCTCCAAGCACGCGTACGTCCGTTTCCACGGAAGGAACTACGACATCTGGTTCAGGGATGAGGAGGAGGACGACCACAGGATAAACAGATACGACTACCTCTACCCACAATCCGAGCTGGAGCCGTGGAAGCCGAGGCTGGAGGAGATCGTCTCCAACTGCGAGCGAGCCCGGGTGTACTTCAACAACCACGGGAGAGCCAAGGCCGTGAGGAACGCCTTCCAGATGATGGACCTCCTGGGGATGCCGCACGAGTCCAAGGAAGTGGACATCCAGGACCAGATGACCCTCGGCAAGTTCAGCTGACGACCTTCGCCGAGCTGGTGCCGTCTGGCAGCTCTTCGACCTTGATGATGTGCGCCATGAGGTCCTTCATGTCGTCGACGTGCGTTATGAGCATGACCTGCCTGAACTGAGCCGCAAGGGCCGAGAGCGCCATCATAACGCTGCGCTTCCTGGTCGGGTCCAGGGAGCCGAATACCTCGTCGAGCACGAGCAGGTTCACCTGGTTCGTACCAGTGCGGTCGGCGATCATGCGGGATATCGCGAGCCTGAAGCTCAGGTTGGCAATATCCGCCTCACCGCCCGAGAACCGGTTCAGCGGGTGGAGCGTGCCGTCCTCGTCGATGCTGATCTGGTAGTCGTCGTCCAGCTCGGCGCGATCGTACTTGCCGTCCGTCATCATGTCCATCATCTCGGAGGTGATTTCGCTCAGCGTCGGCGCTATCCTTCCGATGAGATGATCCTTAAAGTCCACAAACAAGCCCTCAAGTAGCGACAGCTCCTCGAGGCTGTCCCTCTGGGATTTGATGCGCTCCTTCTGACGGCGTATCTCGCCCAGCTCCCTTCTGGAGGACTCGATCTCTGCTGACACCCTGTCCCTCTTGATTCTGGCATCCGCCAGCGCCTCCGCGGCGGCGTTTGCCTCGTCCGTCTTGTCGTCGAACTCCTTCAATGCTCCTTCGTAACCTCTCCTCTTCGGCTCGAGCTCCGACACGAGGGCCGCCAGCGTCCGCTCGCCCGACGCCTTCGTCTCCAAGGACTCGCGCAGCTCCTCCAGATCCCGCCTCATGCCGCTAAGCTGTCCCTGCTTCTCCCTGAGCCTCACGAGCTCTTCATGCTCCTGTGCGAGCTTGTCGTGGGAATCCTTGATTCTTCGGTATTGCTCGGGGGAGAAGTGCAGCTCGCCTATTGCGTCAGCTGCGGAGGTCTTCTCCTCGAGCCGAGCCTTCGCGCGGGCGATCTCGTCGTTCAGTGCGCCGATCGCCGCTTCCGCCTTCGTCGCCTTGGCCAGCAGCCCTTCGCTGTGCCTCAGCTTCCTGTCAAGCGCTTCAAGCTTCCTGTGGCTTGCCTCGAGGTCCGCCTGGACCGCATCGATTCCCTTGGCATCCGCAGCAGCCGCCGACTCCGCTTCGTGCAGCCCTCGACCAAGCTTCGCGACGAGCGGGTCGTAGGCCTCCTCAAGCACGCGCTCGCAGGTGGGGCACAGTCCTTCCCTGCCAGCATGTGTTATCTCCTCCAACCTGTCGCGCTCTCCCTCCAGCTTCGAGCGTCTCTCGTCCATCCGAGCCCTCATGTCAGCCAGTTTGGCGGAGAGTCCCGCCCTCTCGTCTTCCACATCCCTCTTCCGGACGGCGATTGATTCGATGCGCGTCCGCACCTCCTTCGCATCCGAGGCATCCTTCGCAATCGAGTTCGCCCTGCCCGCCAACTCCCTCAGCTCCCTTTCGATCGTCGCGGCGTCCTTGACAAGCATGCTCTTCCGGTCGAATCTCGCCTTCTCTTCCTCAAGGGCCTCCTTCTTCCTGCGAACCTCAAGCCAATCCCGGTCCGCTCTCTCCAGCTCGGGCAGCTTCTTCAGCAGTTCCTCGATCTCCTTGATTCTTGAGACCGTCCTCGACTCTCTCGCTCGCATGTCCGCAACCGTCCGCCTCGTCGCCTTCAGGTCGGCCTCAGCCGTCCTGTGGGCTTCGAAGTGCCTGGCGAGGGAGTTGCGCTTGCCGCGGGCCTTCTCGAGCTCCTGGATGCGCCTGTCTTTGTCCTTGACGGCTTCAGCCAGGGCTCGTTCCGCCAGCTCGAGCGACTTGGAGTGACTATCGAGTATCGTTGCGACTGCGTTCTCCCTATCGTTGCCCTCGCTGTCGAGCAGCATCGCCTCGACCGCCTGGATCTGCTGCGAGGCCGACTTTCTGTCCTCCCTGACAAGCTTGATCGCGGAGTCTATCCCGTCGATCCTCAGCATCCTGAGGACGACCTTCTTCCTCTCTGAGGCAGGGAAGTCCTGCAGCTCGTTCAGTTCCTTCTGGCGGGCGAAGACGGACGTGAAGAACGACTTGTAGTCCATCCCCAGCAGCCCCTGCACGGCCGCTCTGACAGCCCTGTCGCCGTCGGCCTTCACGCCGTCCCTCGTTCTCAACACGGCCTTCATGGACAGACTGCGTCCTCCCATCTCCCTTTCGACCCGGTACTCGACGCCCTCCATCTCGAACTCGAGCACGGCGGCGACGCTGTCCCCCGCGCCTGCGCCGGAGCGGCGGATCCCGTCCCTGCTGGTCCGGACTATCTCCTGCTCGTTGCCGAAGAGCGCCCACGCGATGCCCTCTATGACGGTGCTCTTGCCAGCCCCGTTCAGCCCCAGTATCCCTATGATGCCGTCGGGGAACTCGAGCTTGAGGCTCCTGAACCTGCGATAGTTTCTCAGTTCAAGGTAGGAGATCCTCATGCGTCCTCCTCCGAGAAATATGAGACGCCCCTGTTCAGGAGGTTCTCCTTCCTGGATGCGTCCACATTCAGCCCCTCGACGTACTTGCGGAACTCCTGGGCAAGAGCCCCGATGGACGCGTCGTGCAGGGCCGTCTCGCACGGCCCCTCTGCCCTGCCGATCCTCGGGTCGAAGACGAGAGCATCCGCGCCCATCCTCCTTATGCCAGGCATGTCGAGCGAGCGCGAGACCTCCGGGCGGACGCCGTTGATATGGATCCTGACGATCTTACCTTCAATCGGGTGCGTCTCTATGACAGATCGCACGTCTCTCGCTATCTCCGTCGCGGAGAGGTCAGATGCGTCTATCGGATCGAGGACGAGCATGTCCCTAATGGCGAGCTCATGGAACCTAACCGAGTTCCTGTCCAGGTCCACTTCCACGATGCCCTTGCTCTGTCCGGCTTCTCCAAACCCCGTCCTCTCCGTCGAGCCAGAGTAGTACGCCCTGTCCCTCACCTTCGAAAACCTGTGGAAATGCCCTAGGGCGACGTAGTCGAGGCCGTCCGGGACCGATTCCATGTCTATGGCCTGCTCGTTCAAGTCATCCATCCTGTAAGTGTCCGACCCATGGATGCCGGCATGGATTGCGAGGACGTTGAACTTCGTATCAGTGGATGCCTTGAACCCCTTGATGACCGCAGACATCGGAGGGTCCGTGGAGTGAGGCATGGCGTGTACGGTCAGGTCTCCCGTCGCGATGCGCGCGATCCCGGGCTCGTATACCGGATGCACGCCCTCGAGGTGGTCGAAGATTCCGAATATGCTCCCGGTCTCACGCAGCCTTGGCGTCGAGTGGTTTCCGGAGACGACGACCGTCTGTATGCCCGACTCGGACAGCCTTATCATCTGTCTGAGCGCGAAGCTGATCGCTCTGTTGTGCGGCTGAGCCTTATCGAATAGGTCACCGGAATGGATGATCATGTCTGGGGCGAGGTCGACCGCCTTATCGATCGCCTGGGCGAACGCGGAGTAGAAGTCCGCCTCTCGTTGGTTGATTCCGAGCTCTGGGTCTGATTTCGAATAGGCCGAGAAGCCAAGATGGCTATCCGATACGTGTACTATCTTCATCCCGCGCGTGCGCCCCCCGTATGGTGCCGCTGATTTCCGATATCGCGCCAGCCATCGAATGACTCACAGGGTTTTGAGCTTATGGTCTGCATCCAACTCAGGGCGCCGCATTCATGAAACGTTCAAATCGCAGTATCCGCATTGACGGACGTCATGGCGGGAGACCTCATCGATTTGGACCAGACGCCCAAGGGCGACGCCCCGAGGCTCAGGACCTACGGCGTTGGCAGCGCTGGGTGCAACATGATAGCCGCATCGCCCTTCCCCTCCGTCGCATTCTCCACTTCGCCAGCGGATGCTGGGAGGGTACCGGCCGACAGGAGGCTCACCGTCACGGCCGATAGGCTCGTCGGGCTGTATCAAACGGACCCGGGGGTGGTTGCTCAGATGCCCTCGATCCTCGGCGACGATGTCTTAGCCCTGTTCGAGGACACCGATGTGGCTTTCTTGATGACAGGCCTCGGAGGCGTCGCCGGAAGCATCGGCACGTGCGTCCTGGGCATGGCAGCCATGGCCAAGTGCCCTCTGACCATATCGGCGGTTGCACTTCCGTTCTCCGCAGAGAGCGAGAGGCGAAGGAGCTTCGCGCTGAAGTGCAGCCGGAGGATAATGTCTAGCGTGGATCTGAGCATCGTGTTCGCCAACGACGCCCTCTCGGGTCTCGCACCGCACATGCCGCTGTCCAGGGCGTTCGACGTCCTGAACGGGATAATGCAGCGCCCCGCGATCGAGGCCGCGAACGTGCTTGGAAAGGCTGGTGTTCGAACATTCAAGGAGGCCTTGGGTCCAAACACCCACGGTCGGTTCGGCCTCGGCCTCGCGCGAGGTGACGACCGGGTCGCCAAGGTAGTTGACGAGGCGTTGTCGTCTCCCTGGTTCGATTTTGCCGCCGAGGAGGCGAGGGTCGCCGTGGCCGTCTACTCCGCTGCGGACCCCTGGGACAAGGAGGTCGCCAGGATACTCGACATGCTCCGCAGGTCCATGCCGAGTGCACGGATCGCCTATGGTTCATATCGAGACGACGGCCTTAAAGACAGAATCAGGCTGAGCCTGGTGCTATGTACCCGGCCTGCGGCGTCCGAGTGAGACGTCCGGCACGTCGGTGCGCTCCCCTCGGCGCCGATGTCGTGCCTGCAGCGCTTAGGAGCTTCTCCATGAAGTAGACGGTCACGGTGTCTTCCGGCTTCGGCTGCTCCGAGGACTTGTACAGCCTGCCCAGTCTGTTGACTAGCGCCCGCCGCGTCTCGCCCGGAGCCGCTTCCAGGTCGTAGTCGAGGAGACTGAATGGGAGGCCCTTGAATTTCCAGTTACAGGCGAGCAGGGCCCGCGCACGGAACTTCACCTCTGGGCTCGCGACCGCGACTGTCTCGTCAGGGGCGAACTTGAGGTCACCTCCTCTGTGGACGCGTATCGTTGCGAACATCCTGTCGTCCAACTTCCTCCAGTCCCTCGAGAAATGCATGGTCCTCGGCTTCATCATATCTCCCCTTCTGATCACGGATTGTGCGTCCGACCTCACCACGGTTCGCAAGGAACCACGAATCGCGCTAGAGATGGCTTCGTGCACGGGCGCGAAGGCCAGCGAAGGTCCTCAGCGCCTCCTCCTCCATGAAGTGCAGCTTCCCTGGTATGACGATGGTGTGCAGTGGAGGGCCGAAGTCCATCGCCATGACCTCACCTATCGAACCAGCGGAGAGGATGCAGTCTGGAGACCCCGCCCGGGCGACGACGCATGCGAGTGACCGGGTCGTCATCCCGTCATCGTCCCCCGCCCTGTCGGCCATGTCCAGCAGGAGCTCGAGCCCTTCATTGGCCGTCATGAATCGTCCGGCCGCTGCATCGATGTCCAGGAGGACGACGGAGTGCAGCCCCCTGTTCATGTTGTCGCGTATGGCCTCGTACGGGCTAGTCGGGGCAAACCCCTCCCGCTTGAACGGCAGCGTCGTGACCCTCCCGAGCTTGTAGTGCTGGAGGCCCAGCAGGCCAGGCACAGCGGTGAGCACGGAAGGCGCGTGTATGACCGCTGTGTCTATCGACCTCCCCGCCGCCCTGAGACGCAGGTCGACGTGCGTTGTCGCGGTCATGGGATCGCCTGCCACGAGCAGCGCCACGCGACGCTCCTCAGCGGCCTCGACCACGCGCGCCCCTTCCTCCAGCTCCTCCCTGTCGAGCAGCTGGACGCTCTTCCCACAGGCGCGTTCGATCTCGGCAAGGGCGCCCTCCCTCAGAGCGGACGTGTACTGCTCTGCGAACACCA
This sequence comes from Methanobacteriota archaeon, assembly GCA_020347565.1. Lineage (GTDB taxonomy): Archaea > Thermoplasmatota > Thermoplasmata > UBA10834 > UBA10834 > UBA10834. Next base: position 203,945 of record CP070732.1, read on the forward strand.
CATCCGCGAGCCTGATTTCCTCGAGCCCCCTGACCGAGATGTCCTTCTCGTCGTGAAGTCCCAGCCCCACCAGTGTCAGCTTGCCCTTCCGACGGTCGTCCATGTAACACCTCGACAGGGATTGCTGGCCGAGTTATTGTAATCTTCTGAGGGCCGGCGATTCACAGGAGGCCTTATCTATTGCAGAAGACGATTTGTCCATGAGATGAAGTCGCTCTGCGTGGCGGTCTCCAGGAAGAAGGCCGAGTCGATCAGGAGGAAGCTGCAGTCTAAGGGCCTCCTCAAGAAGGACCTCCAGATACGCTCCGACTCCAAGCATGTCTATCTTCCCATCACACAGCGCGTGGACATCGGTTACCCGGTCGAGACGAAGGAGTTCCAGGAGGCTGAGGACCAGATCAAGGATTTCAGGGTGCTCGTGTCGCTGCCTGACGATCTCAGGAGATACCTCCCGTCCTCGTACGACGTCCTCGGCTCCATTGCCATCGTGAGGATATCCGATGAGGTCCTCCCGTTCGCTCACGAGATCGGTCAAGCGATCATCGCGACGCAGAAGTCCGTCAGGACGGTGTGTCTCGATGTAGGCGTGGTGGATGAGTTCAGGACACGCGGCGTCAAGGTGGTTGCGGGAGAGCCTTCGATGGAGACGGTCCACAAGGAGTACGGCCTGACGTTCAAGATGGACGTCACCAAGGTCTTCTTCTCGCCGAGGCTGGCCACGGAGAGAGAGCTGGTGGCCAGGCAGGTTGCGGAGGGCGAGACGGTGATAGACATGTTCGCAGGCATAGGGCCGTTCTCGATCCTCATCGCTAAGACGCGTTCGCCGAAGGTGGTCTACGCGATAGACTCGAACCCGGACGCCATCAGATACATGGAGGAGAACATCGAAGTCAACGATGTCTCCTGCGTGAGACCCGTGATGGTTGACGCGCGAGAGAGGATACGCGATCTGGAGCAAGCCGACAGGATCATAATGAACCTCCCCCACAACGCCTTCAGCTTCCTGCCAGACGCCATCAGCTCGCTGAAGCCCGGAGGCGTCGTACACTTCTACGAGATCATGGAGGAGAGCCGCCTCGAGAAGAGGATGAACGACCTGAGGTCAGCGGCCGTCAAGGAGGGCAAGGTTATGAAGCTGCTGGCCCAGCGCAAGGTCAAGAGCTACTCCCCGAGCCTGGACTTCTACGCCTTCGACATGTCATTCTTGTGAGCGCGCGCTCGGCGAGAGCGTGATCCCGCTCTGTCCTTGGTAGTTGCCAGAGCGCTCGCCGTACGCCTTCGAGGCTCGCGAACGTAGCTCCTCGAACACGACCTGGGCGAATCTGTCGCCTATCCTGAGCTTCACAGGTCCGGAGGAGGCGTTGTAAGCAGAAAAAGTCAGATTTCCCTTAAATCCAGCATCTATTCTTCCAAAAGAGGACATTATACCCTTTCTCACCCAGGTCGTCCTTATCCATATGCCGCCAACCACATCGGACGGCAGCTCCAGTCCCTCCCTCGTTCCTATGACGAACCACTCTCTCCCCGGTATCTCGATCTCTCCGCCCTCCGCCTTCGAGCCAGACGAGGGCATCCATATCTCGCTGACCGTGACGTCGTAACCGTTCGGCGTCAGGTTGCCCTCGTCGAATCCGGAGATCCTTAGCTTTCCACCTTCGATCAGATCGAGTATGTCAGAGTCGGACAGAACGGCCAAAGATGATCACCCTGCCTTGGGCTTCTTCCCACCGCCCTTCCCCTTCTTCTTCTTCCTGGTGGACTTCTTGCCGGACCTCTTTCTGGCAGGCGTCCTCTTCTCGGCGGCTCCTGTTGGCCCCTCCAGCTGCCTCGCCGCCTCGTCGGCCAGCTGTCGAAAAGTCGCAAATGATCTCGGCCATCTCTCGCTGAGTTCCAGCGAGAACGACTCCGATACCGCCTCTGGATCCTGCAGCGCTATCGGGTCGAATCCTGCTTCAGAGAGACGCGCGTTCACGGTGTCCACGGATTTCTCCACCCTGTCCCAAGTGAACAGAGCAGAGATCCCGTCCAGCTCCTTCACGAGGTCCCCTATGTACTCGGTCCCAAGCTGCGCCAGCACTCTGGTGTACAGCTTCCGCAGGTTGGCCGCGGACCTCATGGCCTTCTTTCTGAGGTCTTCCATGAGCGCGTCCAACTGCTCCTCATCGAGCCCGCGAAGCACTTGGGGGGACGATGCGACGCGGTTTCTGGCCTCCGCAATAATCGCGGGTCCCAGGTCTGTCTCTATCGACCTTATAATCACTATCCCGTGTCTCGCGAGGGCGGCCTTGGCCTCCGCCAAGTCCTTGTATATGATCGGGTCCAGGGCCGTCTCCATCTGAGCAACCCTTGGGATCAGATGGCTGTGAAGCTCTCAGCCTTCTTCTTGTCCAGCTCCTTCACAACCTCTACGATGAGCCTTATGGCGTTCTCAGCGTCGGTCAGGCTGAGCATGCCAGCGTGCGCGTGGATGTGTCTCGTGGGAACGCCGATTACGAGGCTGGGGCAGCCGGCGCTGGAGATGTGGATTATCCCCGCGTCGGTACCTCCTCTCGCGATCTGCGAGAGCTGGTGTGGTATCTTGGCCCTCTCGGCCGTGCTCACGACGAACTCCAGAAGTTCCTGGTTCGGTATCATGGATGAGTCGAAGGTCGTTATGGATGGTCCGAGCCCCATCTTGGACGGAGCCTCGTTCGCTTCGATGCCGGGCACGTCACCCGCGATGTCGACCTCTACGGTGAGGCACACGTCGGGTTTGACCACGAAAGCGGTCGTTCTCGCCCCTCTAAGTCCCACTTCCTCCTGCGTCGTGGCCGCTCCGACCACGGTGTTCGGGTGCGAGATCCTCCTCTCCTTCAACCTCCTGACGACTTCGGCCGCGACGAACGTTCCTATCCTGTCGTCGAACGCCTTGCCGATGGCTATGGTGTCCGAACCCTTCCTTTTGCCGTCACGGAAGACGCGCTTGGTCATCGTCGAGAACAGGGAGTCGGGCATGACGGGGTTGCCTATCCTGACGCCCATCGCCTTCGCCTCCTCCTCGTTGGAAGCGCCGATGTCGATGAACATCTTGTCCTTCGTCACCACCTTCGACCGCTCCTCCTGAGGCAGCAGGTGGGGCGGTTTGGCGGCGATTATCCCGGATATGAGACCCTTCGCGGTCCTGATCTTGACTCGCTGGCCGAGCAACACCTGGTCGAACCAACCTCCGAGCGGGTTGAATGTCAGGTAGCCAAGCTTGTTGACAGATGAGACTATGAAGCCCACCTCGTCCACATGGCCTGGTATGAGAATCGTTGGCCTGTCCGACCTCCCCTTCTTGCTGAACAGGAGTGAGCCTAGTTGGTCGGTCGATATGCTGTCGGAGTATTTCTTCACGTAATCTCTTACCATCCTCGTGGGTTCTCTCTCGAATCCTGCCGGGCCGAAGCTGTTCGTGAGTTCCTCTAGGAATTTCAGACTCTGTTTGTCCGCCAAGTCTGTCACCTTCGTCGAGCTATCATGATGACCATAGATAACACTTGCTGTTTGCACCAGTTTCACCATGCCTGGACAAAGGCCATTATCTGCTCCCACCCTACAATGCCGTGAGAGATCCACCGGGTAGGTGCTGGAATGAAAAGGATCACCCACGCGCTGTCTGGAGCGGCTGTTGGAGCATCTGTTTCGCTCGTTACGGGCGAACATACGCTCTCGCTCGCCGCGATCGGAGCGGTGGCTGGAGTGGTGCCTGACGTCGATGCTGCGATTCCGTTGCTCTCACGGCGAATACACAGGTCTGCGGCAACGCACAGCGTGTTGGCTGCTGCCATGCTGGCCCTGGCTTGGGTGGTCGTCCTGTCCGGCTTATCTCACCTGGTCCCGCAGGTGCAGCCTGAGACGGAGTATGTCTTATCGTCTGGTCTTGCGGTGTTCGCATCGGCGTTTGTCCACGCTGTCGAGGATTCGCTGACCGTCGCCGGTTCCCGGCTCTTCTATCCCTTCTCTCGGCGCAGATGGAGAGGGCCGGTCAAGTACGACGACCCAATTGCGAACGCCGCCTTGTCCGCTGCAGCCGCTGTCGCGCTCGTTCTCATAGCTGGTAGTCACTGGTGAGCGTGAGTCGACGGGGGCGCTGTCATCCGAATCCGAAGGTAAGTTATAAATTCGGCGAACGGCATCCAAAGGGCAGGAGGGGCGAGATATGTCTGATATCCAGCCAGGCCTCAGGTACACGAAAGACCACGAGTACGTGAGGATGGATGGCGAAGTCGCGATGATCGGTCTGACAGACTACGCGCAGAGCGAGCTCACAGAGATCGTGTTTGTGGAATTGCCATCGGTAGGCAAGGAGGTCAAAGCGGGTGACGTCATCGCCAATGTCGAGTCCGTGAAGACGGTCTCCGAGGTGTTCTCGCCCGTGTCCGGCGTGGTCAAGGGGGCGAACGACAAGTTGGTCGACTCGCCTGAACTGCTCAACACGGACCCGTACGGCGAGGGATGGATCGCCTCGATCGAGGTTTCGGACCCGGGCGCCCTCGAGTCTTTGATGTCGGCCGACGACTACCGCAAGCTGCTTGGAGAATGAGACATCCGCGCTACGGCGGCGATTCCAGTGAAAATCAAGCTACCACCGGCAGACGCACAGGACGCATTCTCTGGGTTTCCAGTGGTCTTGGGGACCGTGCATCACGATGGGAAGGACAATGTCATCACCCTTGCGCTGTGCCATGCGTTCTCCTTTTCCCCGCCGCTGCTGGGCGTCGGGATCGCCCCGGAGCGCTTCAGCTTAGGGCTGTTCAAGGGAAGCAAGGATTTCGCCATCAACATCCCCGACGCCTCCATCCTCAGGGCGGTCAAGATATGCGGCGCGAAATCGGGGAGGGATGTGGACAAGTTCGAGGCTGCGGGGCTGACCAAGGAGAAGGCTGAGGCCGTCACAGCGCCGCTGATAGAGGAGTGTCCGGTCAATATGGAGTGCGTGAAGACGCACGAGATCGAGACGGGCGACCATGTCTGGTTCATAGGGAAGATCGTAGCCGCCAGGCGGAGAGAGGACTACGACCCGAAGAAGATGCTGTTGTACTGGGGCGAGTACCGCACGATCGGGGAACAGGTCAAAGGGAAGTGACGTGGAGCGCCGCACGGCACCGTCCCGCGAGCAGTGGGCGACTCCCTGGACGAGTCCCGTACAGCCAACCTATAAATTCCTGTACCGACCTATCATCTGGACGGAGCCACTCTGACCATCGCCAGGAGGACGACCATTGTATCTGTTCAGCACCTGCCCCAGAGACTGCTACGACACATGTTCCATGATCTCCCGCGTGCGCGCCGGGAAGCTGCACTCGGTGGAGCCGAACAAGAAGCACCCGTTCACCGGGAAGATGCTGTGCCCGAAGGGCAAGAACATGCCCCGGTACGTGTACTCCGAGGACAGGGTCCTGCACCCGATGGTGAGAGTCGGCAAGAAAGGCGATGGCGAGTTCGACAGGATATCTTGGGAGGAGGCGCTGGCGCGGATAGCCAAGGAGATCAACGCACGGTCAGGCGAGTTCGGCACGCAGTCGATCGTGCAGTTCGGTCACGCAGGCAACATGGGCCTCATCCAGCGGCATTTCCCAAGCCGATTCTTCAATGCGATAGGTGCGGCGCGCGTCGATGAGACGATATGCTCTGATGCTGGCGAGAAGGCTCTCGAGGTCGTCTACGGCTCGTCGCAGGGGATGTTCCCGGACGCGATGGGGAAGTGCAGGCTGATAGTTGTCTGGGGAATGAACCCCGCCTGGTCCAGCCCACACATGTTCGAGCTGCTCAAGCGCGCTAAGAAGGCTGGCGCGAAGATATACGTCATCGACCCGATACGGACCGCCACGGCCGACCTGGGCATACACCTGCAGATACGCCCGACTATGGACGCCGTACTCGCCTTGGGATGCATGAACCACCTGATCGAGAACAGGCTGTATGACGAGGAGTACGTGAGCCGAAATACCGTTGGCTTCGACAGACTGTCAGAGATCGCCCGCAAGTTCGACATGAGGAACATATCGGAGGCGACAGGCCTCAGCATAAGGGTCATCGAGGACTTCATCGCCGACTACGCATCGATGCGCCCGAGCTGCATATTGATCGGCTATGGCATCCAGCGTAACAGAAACGGCGGGGAGATGGTCCGCGCAATAAGCATCCTTCCCGCGCTTATAGGCGAGAAGCGCGGCTTCTACTACTCGAACGATGCGGCGGGCGTCGACATGGACTACCTGCAGGGGGCGAAGCTCACCTCCAGGGTCAAGGGAAGGCTCGGAATGGTCGACTTCGGTAGGACGCTGAGGTCCGGCAAGGTCAAGATGATATTCGTCTACAACTCGAATCCCCTGGCGACCCTGCCGAACCAGTCGCTCCTCAGAGAGGGCTTCTCCAGGGACGACATCTTCGTCGTCGTCCACGACCTGTTCATGACGGACACGGCCGATTACGCCGACATCGTGCTGCCAGCGACGACCTTCTTCGAGCACATGGACGTCAACGTCTCATACCTTCACCAGTACCTCTCTCTGAACGAGAAGGCGATCGAACCGCTGGGCGAGGCCAGGAGTAATACGGACCTGTTCCGTGCGCTGGCTTCCGAGATGAAGCTCAAGGACCGGGCGCTGTTCGAGGAGGACGAGAAGATCGCCCGACACATCGTGTCGAAGAGCAAGAGCGTCAAGGGTTCGTTCGACACGCTGAAGAAGAAGGGGTTCCTGGAGCTCAAGGTCCCGAATAGGCTCGATATGTCGACGCCTTCAGGCAAGATAGAGATCTATTCCGCCTCGGCGGAGGGCGAGGGCCTCGGGGGGCTTCCCATGCACGTCGAGGTCTGGAGCAAGCTGCCGTACCAGCTGATATCCCCCGTCCATCAGCTCCTGTCTCGCTCCCAATACCACAACCGATGGCCGGACGTAGTCGCGACGGTCCACATCTCGCCGAATGACGCGAGAGCCGAGAGGGTCGAGACCGGCTCGCAGGTCCGCCTGAGGAACGAGTTCGGCGAGATGGTCGCGAGGGCCGAGGTGTCCGAGAATGTGCCAGACGGCGTGCTGCTGTCCTACTCCGCTATGTGGCCGAAGCTATCCGGCGGGGCCAACGTCAACTTCCTCGCCACTGACTTCGTGCAGCGCTTCGGCCAGTGCTCAGCGCTGAACTCGACCTTCGTAGAGATCCTGTGACGCTTAAGCGGACGCCTAGACGTAACCGAAAAACTCCTTGTGTATCTCGCGGACGGTCTTCTTCAGGTCCTTCTGGTCCACGGTGAAATGATAGGCGACGGTCGATGCTCCAGCGGATATGAGTTCCACGTTGACATTCTTCGAGGCCACGGCCTTGAAGACCCGGGCCGCGACGCCCTTCGTCCTGCCGAGCCCTTCGCCCACGGCGCACACCAGAGCTCTCCCCGACTCGATCTCGAAGCTCTCTCCTACGCCGGCTATGTGGGTTTTCATGGCTTTCCTCGCGGCGGCGGCGTCGCCCTCGTCGATTATGATGGCGACGCATGTCTGCGACGTCGTCGCCGAGAAGAGGTTGATGCCCTCGTTCGTGAGGCATGTGGATATGTCCGAGAGGAATCCCGACTTGTACCCCGCGCCGGTGTCGTATATCTTCAGCGTGGCGACCTTGGGGACGTACGACACGCTCTTGATGACGTCCTTCCTGGTCGCCTTGCTGGTACCTATCCAAGTTCCCGGCGACTTGAGGTCGTAGAGGTTCTTTATCACCATGTCGATCCCCCTCTGCCGCGCGGGCTGCACGGCCCTCGGGTGGAGGACTTGCGCACCGAAGTAAGCCAGCTCGGCAGCCTCCTCGTACGAGAGGCGATCTATGAGAAAGGCGCTCTTCACCATCTTCGGGTCGGCGCTGAGGAACCCGTCGACCTCCTTCCAGATTTCTATCGGCCCCGTCTTCAATGAATAGGCTATGACGGAGGCCGTGTAGTCCGTGCCACTCCTCCCGAAGGTGGACACGTGGCCGTTCTTCGTTATGCCGAAGAACCCCGTGACGACCGGTACAATGCCCCTCTCCACGGCGCTCTGAAGCGTCGGGCGCAGGTTCTTCTCGCACTCGCTGAGGATGGCCACGGCGTTGAAGTGCTCGTTGTTGGTGACAAGCCCGAGGGCGTCCGTCTCCATGGCGGCCGCGTCCAGCTTCGCATGGGACAGCCTTGCGGAGACGACGACGGCGGCGAGCCGCTCGCCCGCGCTGAGTATCAGGTCGTAGGTCCTGGGCGTGAGCTCCTCCGTGTACATGACGCCGTACAGCAGCCTGTCCAGCTTCGTTATCTTCTTCTCGATCATCTCGAGGGCTTCCTTCCTGTTCTCGCCGTCGCGCTTCGGCAGCAAATCGATGTGCCTGAGTTTGAGCTTCAGTAGGAAGTCGTCTATCTCCCTCTCGCTTCGCGGCGCGGACACGAACTCCTTCAGCGAGTTAGTCACGCCGGACGCCGCCGAGACGGTCACTATGCTGTCCTCTTCCTCGTTCTTGACGACCCTGGTGACCCTCTTGAGCGCGTCATCCGTTCCCAGGCACGAGCCCCCGAACTTCAGTATCTTCAACGTATCACACCCCGTCGCGCGCTCACGTGCAGATCATCGCCAAGAAACCTGCCCGAAGACATCCTGCTGTGCGCCGTGATTCCACAGTGGTCGTGCTCCACCTCAACGATGTCCGGAACGGCGCCGCAGACGGCTACCTCTCCTCCGGACACGACGATGCCTCCGATGAACCCCGCCGACGCTCGGAACGGGTCGAAGCACGAGTCGATGTCCCGTCGGTCCCGGACGCCATTGCCTATCGCCGTGGCGTACGCGTCCGCCAGCGGCGCACTGTCTGCCAGCACGGTGCACACGTCGCAGCCGCCAAGGCTGATGGAGTGTCCCATCGTGCCGCTCGACGAGCATATTCCTCCTATTCCATCGTCCGGGCCGACCTCGAGGCCGAAACGCGCGCCGTGCTCGGGGCCTGTGAAGATGTCGACAGTCACGGGCGAGGATAGGCTCAGCGCTATGTCCCCCCCGTTGTCAACCCAGCAGTGTCCGCATCCTTCCCGGGTCATGGAGTCGGTGGCGGCGTCTGCGATTGCGCCGGCCACGGTGGCCATCGGTCCCACGTCCGCCGCCCGCGAGGCCTCACACATGCACTCGACCACGGCGCTGGCCGGGCGCCGCAGCTCGTACGGCTCGAAAGTCGTGAGGAAGAAGCCGTCCGCCGATATCTGACGGCGTATCTCCTCTCGTGCCCTGAGTATGCCGTCTACCGCCGCTCCGACGTACCGCCGATGCGCGGCAACTGTGACGGCCGTCTCGCCTATCTCGAACCTCGTCTTGACGAACCCGTTCATATCAGGATCTCCATCGCCCTCGGAGGGCACGCGTCGATGCACACTCCGCAGGCCACGCACTTCTCTTCGTTGAACACTATCTTCTTCGTCTCAGGGTCAACGGTGAGGGCTTTGGTCGGGCAGACGGACACGCACGCTCCGCAATGGGTGCAGACCTCGTCGTCCCTCCTCACGCCTTCCTTGATCGGCCTCACGCCGACCCCGGATTCCTTGAGGTAGCCTATCCCCTCCTTGATGCCCTCGGGCTTCCCCGAGACCTCGATGACCATCTTGCCCCCGACCTCGTCTATCTCCGCCCTCAGTATGTTCACCAGCAGCCCGTGCTTGGCTATCAGGTTGTGAGTTATGGGCAGGTTGGACGCCTCGGGGTTGAAGCTGAGCACTAGTTTGGACTTCACTTCATCGCCTCCTTCTCGGTCCGCACATCCAGCGTCACCAGCGGCCTATCGAGCGGGAGCTTCTCCACGGGCTCGGTCATCTTGAACTTCCCCTTGACGATGCGTTCCTTCAGCACCTCGCAGATCCTCATGGCCTTGTACAGGCTGGACAGCGACGACGTCGGGACCGCCTTGCCCTTGACCTCTATCTCGCCGGAGTTCAGCTCCTCGTAGGTGACGTCCCTCAGGACGGGCCTCGCCCTCCGCTGCTGCGCGTAGTCGAACAGTCCGGTGACGATCTTGTCGTTCGTGACTGAGCACGCGTTTGCCATGTTCTCGTCGACGACCGGGACCGGCACGCCTATGCCGATGCCCAGGGACGAGCCGTACCGGGTGAATGTAAGTCCCTTCACGTATTCCGGGTCCATCTGCTTCAGGTCGCCCATCAGTGCCAGCGAACCGGCGGGCCGCTTGGGCACGCCTCGCGGAGTTCTCGCGACCCCGGGATTGAACTGAGTGCCTTCCCAGACGACGAACCCCTCGCCTCCGCCGAGGAATATACGGCTGCCTATCCCGATGGTGCGGTAGTAGGGGTCGTTCAGGAGCGGAGACAGCTCCCCGGCGCAGCTGTATGTCGCGTTGCCGAACTCGGGCAGCAGCTTGCCCATGTAGGTGTAGAGCGTCTTGCCCGAGGAGTTCGTCGCGGCGACGTAGTTCTGATAGGCGTTTCTCGGGCTCATGAGGACGGCTTGGTTCATCGTCTTCAGGCTCACGTACGTGTCCATCTCCCTGAGGGGGTAGCAGTCCGTGCCGTGGGCAGTCGCCCTAAGCCTCACGGCCTTTCCTCGCACCAAGTCCTCGATGACATGCGCGCCGCCGTGGGTCATGTTGTTCGTTTCGTCAAGCTCCGTCGCCCCGAGGAACAGGTCGACTGCCGCGAGGCCGGCGTAGGCGGGCACTCCGTCGAGCCACGCCTTCTGAATCTTCATCGGCGGGTCGGAGTGGCCCACGTTGAAATACGCCCCGGAGGAGCACATCGCCCCGAAAGTGCCGGTGGTCACGATGTCGACCTCCTTGGCCGCCTTCCCCGCGCCGTTCGCTCTCACGTACTCCTTGAACTCCATCGCGGTCATGACGACCGCGTTGCCCTCGTCAGCTCTCGCGCGTATTTCGCCGAAACTCTTTCCACGACCTGCTTTCGCGTTCGACCGTCTGGCTTGCTTCACGTCAACCCCTCCCTGTGGGCAAGCTCGGCGTTGAGCACTGAGCCTCCCGCGCCGCCCCTTATCGTGTTGTGCACCAGGAGGAAGAACCTCAGGTCCTCCCCGTCCACCCTTATCCTGCCAATCGTGACGGCCATGCCCTTCGCCCTCTCGGGCGAGCCGGCGTTGCAGTCGAGGGCCGGCTGCGGGCGGTTCTGCTCGCGACGGACAATTATCGGCTGCACGGGCGCGCTCGGGAGCGACAGCTCCTGTGGCCGGGACGAGAAGCGTTCCAGCGTTGATGCGACGCCCTCGGCGTCCGGGACGTCCGCGCGTCTCACGAACACAGCCTCCAGATGCCCGTCGCGCACGCCGACTCTGGCACACGAAGCCAGTATGTTGACGGGTGAATCGACGAACCTGTCTTCCTCGTACCGTCCGAGTATCTTCTTACCTTCGGCGTTCATCTTCTCCTCTTCGCTTTGTATGTGTGGAATCACGTTGCCGAGCACGTCTATAGACGGCACTCCTGGGTACCCAGCTCCCGAAAGCGCCTGGTACGTGGCGACGCTGAAGTCCGTAAGGCCATAGGAGTCCACGAGCGGCTTGATGCCGAGGGCCAGGCCTGTGATCGAACAGTTCGCATTTGTCACGACGAAGCCGCCCTTCGCCCTGCGCTCTCGTTGGCGTTCGACCGCCCTGAGGTGCCCGTGGTTTATCTCCGGTATCATTATCGGCGTGTCGGGCTCCATCCGGTGGGCCGAGGCGTTCGAGAAGACAGCCATCCCGCCGTCCGCGCACTCGTCCTCCACCTTGCCAGCAACCTCCGACGGCAGTCCGCTGAACACGACCTCGACGCCTTCCCTGGCGAGCGCCTCGGGGTTCGTAGCGTCGATCTCAGCATCCGACAACCCTGCCGGGAGCTCCACGTCCGCCAGCTTCCACAGGTCCCGCAGACGCCTGCCCTCCGACCTGTCGGAGGCGCAGTACGCCACGACGTCGAAGTACGGATGGCCTTCCAGCATGTGGGCGAACCGCTGTCCAATCATCCCGCTCGATCCGAGTATTGCCGCCTTTCGCCTGGTCACTGTCGTCCTCCTCCGAAATACCTCTTCTGTTCATCCATCATGCTGCGGAACTCCGCCGGGTCGTCGCTTAGGGCGGCGGAGCGCAGCTCTTCCAGCGCGGTGGACATCAGGTCCAGGGTCGCGCGCGTGCTCGGGTTCAGTCTCTGAATGTCGTGGTATACGCGCCTGCTCTCCAACGCGGTATCGCGCGCGAGCCCGCTCAGCCTGCGGAAAGAAGGCCCCTGCAGTCCTCGGAGTCGCTCGCAGGGCGACTCCGATGAGATCGTGGCCTTCCCGAACAGCATTGAGACGAGGTGCGGCAGGCCAAGAACGGTCGCGATGAGCTGGTCGTGTCGTTCCAGCGGCACCTCAGAGACGTTCGCCCCCGCCGACCCGAACAGCTCCTTCGCAACCCTGTCCGCTTCATGGCTACCGCAGCTGCATACGAGCACGTTCTCCCCCTTCGGCGTGGGGGAGCTCGGGCCAAACATGGGGTGCACGCTCGTCACCTTCAGCCCTTCTCCTGCGGCGTCCACGAGGAGTTGTTTGATGTGCGATTTGACGCTGCAGACGTCGAAGACGATTCCAGACGGTCTCGCGGAGAACACGCGCTCCAGATCTTCCGAGGCGGTGCCGAGCGGGCTTGCGACAACTGTCAGGTCGGCTTCGGATGCGGCTCCATCAAGCGCCTCGACGTTCGCGTAACCATCAAGCGCTCCTTTGGTGTCGAACACCGAGACATTCGCCCCGCGGTTCGACAGGAACCTAGAAGTCCACGCCCCCATCCTGCCCGAGCCCACGACCAATGCGGCGGAGCCAGACAGCGGGTCGTCTGCGGTACCCTCCTGTACCTCGACCGCGCCTTCGATCAGGACGCGGACGATGCGGAGGGCGGTGTCCTCCGCCAGGCCCAGCTCGGCGGCCCGCTCGGCCGCTGCGCCGAAGACCCGTTCCTCTTGGATCTGGTCTCTGATGTCTGCGCCGCACTTCCTCTTCGTCCGGCCCACCTCGCGAGCCATCTCCATCCGCCTGGCGACGAGGCGCAGTATCTCATCGTCGACGGCTCCTATGTCGAGCCTGAGCCCCTCGATCTCCGCCTGCGTCATACGAACCCCCCCTGAAGCATCAGGTCGAGGACGACGCATGCGGCAGAGTTCTCCACCACTGGGACTGCGCGTGGGACTATGCACGGGTCGTGCCTGCCCTTGACGATCAGCTCCACCGACTTCTTGCTCCTGAGGTCCACGCTCATCTGCGGCCTCGCGATGGACGAAGTCGGTTTGAATGCGACCCTGAACTCTATCGGCATACCCGTGGCGATGCCTCCGAGGATGCCGCCGGCGTTGTTCGTCTTCGTCACAATGCGTCCGCCCTTGACTGCGAAGGGGTCGTTGCTCTCGCTGCCCCTCATCGCCGCGGACCTGAAACCGGAGCCGAACTCGACCCCCTTGACGCCCGGGATGGAGAACATCATTGAGGACATCTTGCTCTCGACCGATTCGAAGAAGGGCTCGCCCACGCCGCACGGTACTCCGGTCACCGTGCACCGGACGACGCCGCCGACGCTGTCCTTGTCCTCGTGCGCCCTGACTATCTCGTCCCTCATCTTCTCGGCAACCGTCCTGTCCGCGCAGCCAACGGCGTTGGCGCGCACGAGCTTCTCGGCGGCGCTGAACGGGACGTCCTTCTCGAGCTTCACGTCGCCTATCTGGACCGTCTGAGCGAGCAGCCTCACCTTGCGGCGCTCGAGCACCTGCCTGGCAACCGCTCCCGAGAATACGAGGCCGACGGTCATCCTGCCCGAGAACTGCCCTCCACCTCGGTGGTCGCTGTGGCCCCCGTACTTGCATGCGGCGGTGAAATCAGCATGACCCGGCCTGGGCACCCTCACGAAGGCGTCGTACGCCGACGAATCGAAGTCGCGGTTCTTCACCACTCCAACGATCGGCGCGTCCGTCGTCCTGCCGTCGAGGAGGCCGGATATTATGTCGACCTTGTCCCTCTCCATACGCGGAGTGCTCACCGGACTCTTCCCCGGCGACCTTCTGTCCAGCTCCGCCTGGATGGCCTTCTCGGAGATCGTCTCGCCGCGGGGGCACCCCTGGGCGGACGCTCCGACGAAAGGACCGTGGCTGGAGCCGAAGATGCAGACCCTGTAGGCCGACCCGAAAGTGTTCACTTCCTCACCTCCACCCTGCATCCGAGCTGGTGCAGGTCCCTGACGAACCCGGGATATGATATCCTGTAGGATTCATCGTCCTCGATGACCGTCTCTGTCGTGGATACCAGAGCAGCAACGGTTGCGGCCATAAGTATTCTGTGGTCGCCCTCGGTATCCACGCGCGCCCCAGTGAGCTTAGGCACCCCCATGATCTCGCAGCCGTCGTCCGTGGGCAGGATTCTGGCGCCCATGTCCTGCAGGAACCGCGTCGTGCAGGCGATGCGATCGCTCTCCTTGGCCCGGAGGTTCTCGCCGCCTGTGATGACCGTCTTGCCGTCGGAGAGCGAGCCGACGACGGCGAGGATGGGGAACAGGTCCGGCGTGTCTCTGACGTCTATCATGGCGCCCGTCAGCTTCCCTCCGCTCGCGGTCACCGAGTGTTTGGTTCTCGATACAGCTCCTCCGAACCTGGCGAGAAGTCCCACTATGGCCTTGTCGCCCTGCGGAGACTGTTCGTCCAGCTGTCTAACGGTCACCCTGCCTCCGGTGATGGTACCTGCAGCAAGCAGGAACGCAGCGGAGGAGTAGTCGCCCGGGACGGCATAGGTGTCCCGTGACAGCGACTGTCCTCCGGGGATCTCGAAACCGGAAGGCGTCTCCGTCACCACGGCCCCGAACCTCTCCAGCATCTCCAGCGTGATGTCGATGTACGGCCTCGAGCTCATGCGGCCCCCGACCTCCAGCGTGGTCGCCTCCCGCTTCTGCGTGCACGCTATGAGCAATGATGATATGAACTGCGAGCTCACTTCGCCCTTGACCTGCGCCCTGTCCTTGTATATCGGTCCCTTGATCGTCAGCGGCGGCCTGCCCGGCTGCCCTATGTACGCGCAGCTGGCGCCGAGCTGAGTCAGCGCATCCACGAGCGCCCCCATCGGCCGCTTCACCAGGCTCGAGTCGCCCGTGAGGGTCGTGGGGGAGTCCAACAGGGACGCGACGCCCGTCATAAGACGCATAGTCGTGCCCGAGTTGCGCGCGTCCACCGTCCCGACCGCAGGCTTCAGCTCCTCCATCCTCATCCTCACATACGACTGCTGGACGTCAACCTCCGCCCCGATGCTCTGAAGCGCCTCTAACGTGGCCTTCGTGTCGTCCGATATGAGCGGCGACTTGAGCGCGAACTTGGATCTCGTGAGGGCGCCGAGCACCATCGCCCTGTGTGTGTAGGATTTAGACGGCGGGGCCGTGACGGTACCTCTGGCAGTGGACGACCTTATGACAAGAGGCGTGGTACCACCTCCCTGGAACACGTATGGTTGAGGCCTGCCGTTATGATATCGCCCTCGAACCTCCTGAGCGCCTCAGCGACCGCATCGACCTCGCTGCTCGTGCACAGGACTAGCGTGGCGGGCCCAGTGCCCGTGATGCCTGCTGCATAGGCGCCGCTGGCCCTCGCGGCCTCAGCGGCCTCGTCCGAGAGTTCCAACACCTCCGCACAGAGCATCGAGTTGAGCCGGATCGCCTCGGCGAATTCGCCGCGCAGCGCGAGGCCCACAGCCTCCTCGAACTCGTCGGCGCGGGAAACGAATCGCTCGGCGTCCACTTCGTCCTTCGGGATCTTCTTTGACGGCACGAGTATGACGGCCGTGAGACCGTCCGGCAGCCTGTCCGAACGCAGTATCTTCCTCCGCCTGTTGTCGGTCACAACGACGCCACCGTGGAAGCATGCGGCGGCGTCGTCGAACGCCCCTGTCACGGTCACGCCCGCGCGGATTGACTCGTCCACACCGATGCTCAGCACCGCGTCGTCCGGGAGGTCTCTGCCCAGGGAGCGCAGGGCTGAGAGCACGGCAGCGTTGGACACGGCGCTACTGCTCTTGAGCCCCCGCGACACCGGTATCTCGGAGGCCACCTCGACCCTTCCGGTGACGCCGCCCAAGCCGACGGCTACGGCCGCTCGCCTGACACATCCAGCCAACAGCCCCTCCCCGCCGTGATCGGATACCACGCTGACGTCTCCGTCGCGAGGCGCGAGGTCCGCCCTCACATCCGTCTCCAGCGAGAGGCCGAAAGCGGCGCCCCTGCCGCTTGCGATCGCGTTGACTATGGTGCCGGCTCCCCTGCAGGCCGCCTTCCCCATCATCGTCTCACAGCCCTCCTGGCAGCGAGCCTCATCCGCGCGACGTCGGGGTCCTTCCCAGTCCATATGCGAAACGCCTCTTCTCCCTGTCGCACGAGCATCTCCAGCCCGCCAAATGAGAGACGGCCGCGATCCCTTGCGGCCCTCATGCTGCTCGTAACCTCGGGGTTGTACACAAGGTCGACGAACACGCCGCGGCCCGCAAGGATTCGCGAAGGCAGCGCGCGCGTCTCCAGCCCGGTACCCTTCGTCCCGATCGGCGTCGAGTTGACGACCAAGCTGTGGTCAACCCGCCTCCCGCTCGACCGTGACAGCGGCTCCCAGTCCGCCCCGAACCGCTTCGCCAGCCGGGCCGCGCGCTCAGGGTGTCTTGCGGCGACGGTCACCTTGGCACCCTTCCTTACGAGCGCCTCACAGACGGCTCGCGCTGCCCCTCCAGCTCCGACAACGAGCACACGCTCGCCTTGGACATCTACCTTTTTGTGTTCAAGTAGCTTCTCGAACCCGTACACGTCCGTGTTTTCTCCTGCAATCCTCCGGCCGCTCCTCCACAGGGTGTTGACGGCGCCTGTCGAGCGAGCGGAATCTCCACGGACATCGCAGAGCCGGTGCGCCCGCTCCTTGTGCGGGATGGTCACGTTCACTCCGTCGACGCCGGACTCGAACAGAGTGGATATCGTGTCCTTCGTCATCGCCGTAGGCGGAACGTCGAGATGCATGTATACGCCGTCGAGCCCGACGCTCCTGAGCGCCGCCTCCTGCACGGGCTTCGAGACCGAATGCCCTACGGGATGCCCGAGCAGCGCCAGCCTGTATGCCTTCTTCGTGAAGAGGCGTTTCTGGAGCCCGATCTCAAGCTGTCCGGGCGCCGCGGGCCTTCCGGGCAGGCACGCGTAGACCAGCCGTGAACCGATTCCATCCGCGCAAGCGCGCGTCAGCTGGCCCTGGGCGCCCATCACATCAACGTGAAGCTCTTCCTCCGGCGCTTGAACTCGAGGCCCACTCCGGCCGCGCGTATCGCTTGACCCGCGTTCTCGCATGGCGCGGCCACCTTGCCGATGTCTGCGCACGCGCAGGCCTTCTCCAGCCTGGATCGCAGGCGCGCAGGCCCGACAGGGTCCGTGAAGTGGGACGACGATATGGTCTTCGGGGAGCCCCGCCGGGCTGCCAGTTCGTCGAGGAGAGCTCTGTCCTGGGTGAGTTCGAGGTCGACGTACTCAAAGCCCGCGTCGACGACCCTCCTGAGCAGGTCCTCCCTTCGCCGGCCGGTCAGCCTTCCCCTGCCGCCCTCCCCAACGGAGCGGTATGTGGCGATCGTGACACCGTTCACAGCCTCCTTCGCGTCGTCTATGAGCGTCGGCCTGACAGACAGACCGATGATGTGGTCGAGCCGCACCTCGACGGCGTCGGCTCCCGAAGCGAAGGCCTTCCTTGATGAGCGAGATACTCCGGAGATGCCTCTCTCGACAAGAGAAGCGACAACGAGCGTCATCATCACTTCTCCTGTATCGTTTCCTCGACATACATGCCGAAATGTCTTCCGCCCCTCTCCAGCCTGAGGAGGATGGGGTCTCCGAGCTTCAGCTTGGACACCGAGATCACCTCTCCCCCGGAGTACACGCGTATCGTCTCGGCGTTCTGGACTATCGTCGAGTATGTGTTGCCGTCGACCTCCGCCTCAATGAGCAGCAGGGGTCTGCGCTCCACCTTGGTCCTCCCGACGACCGCCGTCCTCGTACGCCCCGCCGAGTCGACGACCAGCACTTCCTCTCCGCCTCTTACCTCGGACAGGTACCTGGTCGTCCCGTCGGGCATGAGTATGTAGGCGTGCACGGGGCCCGCGTTCACCCTGAACGGCCGCGATGCGGCGTACTCCGATTCGAGCGTCTCCGAGTGGATCAGGAACATGCACGACGATTGATTGCCTATCAACATCCCCTCGCCTATGCGCAGGACGGAGCAGGTGTCTATGCAGACCCTGTCTCCGAGTCCGAGCTGCCTGAGGCCACTTATCTTTCCCTCCCTGAGCGTGAGCGTGGGCGCCCGCGCCTCGATGATCTTTCTGAGCTCGGCAAGGTCCTCGCTCTTTGAGGGTATGAACAGCACGCCGTCCGAACCGTGCTCCATCGTCTCGAAGAAGAGCTTAGCCTCCTCGGCGTTGCGGGCCAGCACGAAGAGCTTGGCCTTCGCCCCCCTGAAATGCACGATCAGGTTCTCGAGTGGGATGACCTTCCAGTCCCTGGCGGAGATGACCACGTGGTCTTCCTTGTCCGCCATCCGCTTGGCCTTGAGCTCATCGTCCTTGCTTCGGATCTCAACGAGCTTGCCGACGGGCCTGCCGTCCTCAGTCAGGCTGTTGCCGGACAGGGTCATCGCCCTGAACCTCCCCAGCTTCTTCGACGCCGAGTCCCGCTTGTCGAGCACTATCGTGTCGAAGCCGTTCTCCAATGCGCTCAGGACGATTTTCTTCCTGCTCTCCTTGTTGGGCTGGAAGATCGCCCCGATCCATACCTGGCGATCGTTCAGGGGATCACCGCCTATAGGCATCCTCTGGGTCCCTGCCCTCAAGGACAATCTTTCGTATCGCCCTGGTGATAAATGATATGTCGTCGTGCTGGAACACGTTTCTGCCTATCGACACGCCCCTGGCGCCCGCGGCCATGGCATCTCCGACCATTCGCAGGAGGTCGACGTCGGAGTCCATCTTGGGCCCTCCGGCAATGACGACGGGCACTGGCGTGCCCCTCACCACTTCTTTGAACGAGTCTGCGGATCCGGTGTAGTTCGTCTTCACGATGTCCGCTCCCAGCTCGGCCGACAGGCGGGCGCAGTGCTTCACCGCCTCGACATCGAACTGATTCTTCACGGCCTTGCCGCGCGGGTAAGTCATCGCGAGGAGCGGCAGGCCGAGCTCTGCACATCTGTCCGAGACGATGCCGAAGTCGGAGATCATGGCGTTCTCGGCGTCGCAGCCGATGTTGCAGTGAATCGAGACGGCGTCGGCGCCCAGAGCGCCCGCAGCGTCCACTCCGGCAACCAACACCTTGGCGTTCGGGTCGGGCGACATGGAAGTGCTGGCAGATAGGTGTACGATGAGTCCCAGCTGCGCCCCGATGGCAGGGCCCAGGTGCGGCACGAGGCCCTTGTGCACGACCACAGCGGACGCCCCGCCCTCCGCAAGCTTGTCGACCGTGCTCCTGATATCCGCAATGCCCTTGACCGGCCCCAGCGATATGCCATGGTCCATGGGGACTATGACGGTGTTGCCGCTCCTGCTGTCGAGGATGCGCTTCAGCCTGATCGTCTTCCCGGTCATCACAACCCAACTCCTGCCGTGCTATTGCGTGTCAATGTGGTTGCCATTGTGCAGGACCTATATGGCCCTTGCTGCTGGATAGCGGTGCGAAGGCGTACAACGTGTGACAATATTAATCTATTACTGTACATATATCGTCATCGATTTGCATGTGGGACAAGATAGCGAACTACTTCGAGAAATACCCGTCTCAGGCGAAGGTCGCGAGGTACCTTCTGAAGTACGGGTTGCGCATCGACCGCGATCATGTGTACTGCGGGGACGTGCAGATTGCCGACTCCGCACTCGCGAGGGCTGCCCACGTAGACCGCAGGGTCGTCAAGTCCACAATCGAGACCATCAAGGGCGACCCGACGCTGCTCAGGTTCTTCTCACAGCTGCTGCCCACGAACCACCTGAAGAACGCAGCCTCCGCAATGGGTTGGAGCGCGATCGAGATAGTGCCCATGAACGCCCACGAACCGGGCATCATATCGGGTGTGGTGGAGATACTGTCAAGGTCCAACATCAGCATACGACAGGCGATAGTCGACGACCCGATGACTTCGGAGGAGCCGAGATTGTTCATCGTCACCGAGAGCACCGTGCCCTCCGAGACGATCCCGCTCATCCGCCAGGCCAGGGGCGTCAAGGGCGTAACGATTTACTGAGACGGCCGTTTCTCGCGTGTGAGGCATCCATCGGGGGAGTGTGAACCGGGAGTTGACGCAGACCGATTCGTCGAGGGCGTACCTCGCCATCGCGGTGGCGATGATATCGATCTCGTTCGCTTCCATATTCATCAAGTGGAGCGAGTCCGAGCCTTTCGTCCTCGCCTTCTACAGGCTCGCGTTCACCTGCATGATACTGCTGCCTTTCATGTTTTGGTCCAGGGGGTTCTCCGAGATGAGGGCGCTCGATAGGCGTGACTGGGCCCTGATCGTGCTCAGCGCTGCCGCGCTGTCGCTTCACTTCGGCCTGTGGATAGTCTCCCTCGGGCTCACGCTGGTCGCGACTTCCGTCGTGCTCGTCACCTCTCATCCGCTGTTCGTCGCGGGCGTCTCGCACTTCGTGATGAAGGAGCACGTGAAGAGGCTCGCCGCGGTCGGCATAGTGGTCGCCTTCTCCGGCGTGTGCGTCATAAGCGTCGCGGACTACGGCGAGGGCAGCTCGACGCTCCTCGGCGACGCCCTGGCATTCCTCGGCGGCATCTGCGCGGGAGTATACTTCCTGTCGGGCAGGAGGGCACGTCAGAGGATATCCCTCGCTCCGTACGTGTTCTCCGTTTACCTGCTCTCGTCACTTATGCTCGCGTTGGGGGCGGTCGCCGTGGGGGATGCCCTCCTCGTCACGGACTCGCGTGAGCTGACGCTCTTCCTGTTGCTTGCCATCGTTCCCACGATATTCGGCCACACGATGTTCAACTACGCCCTCAGGAAGCTCCCGGCGCACATCATATCGACGAGCGTCTTGGGCGAGCCCGTCGGCGCGTCGCTTCTCGCCTTCCTGCTCCTGCCAGGCGAAGTCCCGGGCCCGTGGATCGTGCTCGGTGGAGCGCTCGTGATAGGGGGGCTATACATCGTTCTGTCCAGGAGCGCCCTGCGGTGACTTAGGAGGAACGAGCTGCGCCCCGGCCGATACGATGTCGGGCAGGTGATGCAGGACCATCGGTCAGCGACCCGCGAAACGAATATTAGGGGGTTCGCAGATTGCGGTCGCGCACACGCAGGGCAGAAACGCTGTCCGGGAGTTGTTTGCATGGCGGTCGCGCGGTTCGTACTTCTATCCAAAGAAGAGCAGGATCTGATACACCAATACAGCCTGAAGAGCCTCCAGGAAATCGGAATGCTGATCCGGAGCGACTCCACCCTGAAGATGCTCCAGGATGCAGGGGCCGAGGTCGATCATTCGAAGAAGATCGCGAAGATGCCCGAGTCGATGGTGGACGAGGCACTCAAGGGAGCGCCGAAATCCATAAGGCTGTGCGCGAGGGATGGCAAGAACGACCTCCCGATACCAGTCGGCGGTCCGCCATTCGTGGCGACCACCGGCCTGGGCGTCTACGTGAGGGATATGGACACCGGTGAGAAGCGGCCGTCCACCAGAGAGGACATCGCCGACTTCATACGTCTTGCGGACGGCCTTGGGGGCGTGGACTTCGTCTGGACGTCGATAACCGCCAACGACGTACCTCAGTTCTCACACGGCCTGCACGAACTCTGGACCGCCATGCAGAACACCACGAAGCACGTCAACGGCGTGTCGATAATGAGCGCGCCCGACTCGAGGAAGCAGATAGAGCTGGCTTCGCTCATCGCCGGCGGAGAGGATGAGCTCAGGAAGCGGCCCCTTTTCTCCGTGATATGCTGCTCGATCGCTCCGCTGTCGTACGAGGGGGGAGTCGTCGAAGGCATGGTCGAGTTCGTCAAGGCGGGCGTTCCCGTCATGTCCATGTCGATGTCGCTCTCCGGCGGCACAGCTCCGGTCACCTTGGCGGGCACCCTGACGAACGCGAACACCGAGAACCTCGCCAGTCTCGTGATAACGCAGACGGCGGCGCCGGGCTCACCTCACATCTATTGCTCTTCATCCGCGCCGATAAGCATGAAGACCGGCGTCATCAACTACATGTCGCCCGAGCAGTGCCTGATCGCGGCAGGACTCGGACAGATGGCTCGAAGGTACGGCCTTCCGTCGATGGTCGGTGACTGGGGCGTCAACGACTCAGAGACCCCGGGGGTGCCGCACTCTTTCACAGAGACCATGGGAGTGGCGCTTAGCACGATGGGCAACTCGGACCTCGTCTCCGGCATCGGAGGGATAGACGCGGTGAAGGGCGTGTCCTTCGAACAGGCGGTCATCGAGTCCTACATATGGGAGAACTTCAAGGGCTTCATGAGGGAGTTCCTGGTATCGCCAGAGACGATAGCCCTCGACGTGGTCAGGCAGGTGGGCCACGGCAACACGTTCCTCACGCATCCGCACACGGCGAAGAACTTCCGGAAAGAGCTCTTCTTCCGCGACAAGGCGAAGCTCGCGTGGGAGGCGACGCTTTCGGATAGTATGGTCCCTCAGGCCAAGGAGGCAGCGCGGCAGATCCTGAGGGAGCACTCGGTAGAGAAGGTGGACGGCTCCGTCATAGCCGAGGGCGACAGGCTGATCAGGGAGTACGAGAGCGCCGCGGGCGTCTGAGGGCCTCGGCTAAGCGAATGGCCAGACGGGCGGCTGCGCTCATGCTTCCTGTGCGGTGCCTGAAGAACGTATCCCAAAACCCTTTTACGACTGTCGGGGCCTGTCGGCTCCGATCATATAGACAGGGAGGTGGCAGAGATTCCTGCCTTCGCTGACAGATTCAGAGTGAGACAGCCGCAATCGGTGATGAAGGAGTCGGATAGGAAGAAGGTACACGAGGCGTCCCTGGACGTGCTCGAGACGGTCGGTATCAGGGTTATGAGCAAAGATGCCAGGGCCGCCCTGAAGGACGCAGGGGCGGAGGTCGACGATAGCAGCGCCGTCGTGAAGTTCCCGGAAGGCCTCGTTGACTCGCTGATGAGGACCGTGCCGTCCAAGATCGTCCTCGCAGGCAGGACGAAGGAGCACGACCTTCCCCTGGACGGAACCCATCACTACTACACCACGGACGGGTGCGGGATATACACATGGGACCAGAAGACGCAGACCCGGAACGAGTCCGTCCTCGCTGATATCACGAAGACCGCAATAATCGGCGATGGGCTTCCATATCTCAGCATATACGAACCGATGGTCGTTGCCAACGACGTCCCATCGAAGATACACGTTCTATCCGGAGTCAGGGAGGCCATGAGGAATACCTCAAAGCACATCGAGACGGAATCCACAACGACACCCGACGAGGCGAGAGCCCAGGTGAGGATGGCGGCCGAGGTTGTGGGCTCCGCTGAGGAGATGAGGAAGCGGCACTACATCTCGGCCATGGTTTGCACTATCTCGCCCCTGGTGCTCGACGCTGGCGCCACGGACGCCGCGATGGTCTGGGCGGACAACCACGTCCCGGTCCACATAACGGGCATGGCGAGCATGGGTCTCAGCGGCCCCGCGACGATCGGCGGAGCGCTGACCGTTAACCATGCCGAGACGCTCGCCCTGGCCTGCGCCATGCAGGCGAGGTCGCCCGGTGCCCCTGCCCTCTACGGCTCAGTCCAGTCCAGCATGGACGCCCGTACCGGTGCGTACAACTCCGGCTCTCCGGAGACGATTCTGCTGAGCATAGGGAACGTCGAGATGGCGAAGCACTGCAGGATGCCGTGCTCCGCCGGTGGGACGGGCGGCAGTTCCAGGATACCGGGCCTCCGCGCATCGATAGAGAACGCCGTTCTGTCGCCTCCGCTTGCGGCCGTCGGGAGCGAGGTCATGAACGGCATAGGGCTCGCGGACGGCTCGACGCTGCTGTCGTACGAGCAGATGATCCTCGACCACGAGATCGTGGGGCTGATACTCAACTCGCACAGGGCCATCGAGATAGACGACGACTCGCTCGCGCTCGACCTGATCAAGAAGGTGGGCATAGGAGGCACGTACCTTGCGGAGATGCACACGCTCAAGAACGTCAGAGGGTTCTACTCTCCGATGCTCTGGGACATGTCGCCATTCGAATCCTGGGTCGCGGGAGGAAAGAAGGATCTGATGGACGTCGCACTCGAAAAGGCTCAGAAGATACTCTCCGATCACAAGCCTGAGCCCCTGGACGCAGACAAGACCAAGGCGCTGGACGAGATAGTGGCAGGGGTCTGACGCGCAGGCCGTGACTTCGTCGCCGGCGACCGTGCGCAGAAAGCTCGTGCTCCAGCGAAGGCAAGGCGTGCTCTCCGCGATGGCGACTGTAACCCTTTTAATCCGTGAACGAAGATACCCCCGCGAGGCGGCTGGCCGCCATGTGGCCTGCCGCATAGGGGAGAGTCAATGGACGAGAAGAACGTGTTGAAGATGCTCGGAAACGCCATCGAGACTTATGATTCTGGTGCTGCTGAGAAAGCCGCGAAGGAAGCCGTGAAGTCGAAAGTCGACCCGCTGAAGGCGATCGAGGCGGGCCTGGCACCGGCCATCGAGCGTGTGGGTGATAAGTTCGAGAAGATGGAGGTGTACCTGCCCGAGCTGATGCTCGCCGCGGATGCCATGAAGTCAGCGATGACCGTCTTGATGCCGCTGATACCGAAGGACAAGAAGGTTTCGAAGGCGACGGTCGTCATCGGGACCGTACAGGGGGACATCCACGAGATCGGCAAGAACATTGTCTCGAACATGCTGATGGCAAACGGGTTCGATGTCGTGGACCTCGGGGTCAACGTCAAGACCTCGGCTTTCGTGGACGAGGCGAAGCGCACTAAGGCGAAGATAATAGGCGCATCCGCGCTCATGTCCAGCACCATCGGGTCTCAGAAAGACATCATCGACTACCTCGTCTCCCTCAAGGAGCGCAAGAAGTACGGGTTGATGGTGGGCGGCGGGCCCACGACAGGCGAGTGGGCGAAGGAGATCGGCGCTGACGGCTGGGGCGAGGATGCGGCATCGACCGTGAAGCTCGCAAACAAGCTCTCCAAGGGATAGTGGTCGCTTGACCCAGATCCTCGACGTGATGGAGAAGTCGCTCGAGGGCAAGCCTATGAGCGAGACGGACTACCAGCTCAGAAGCTTCGCGCCGAAAGTGAAGGAGAAGGTCAGAGAGTACGACATCAGGTTCGACCCGAAGGCCCCGATACCCGACGATGGCTCTCTTGCCGATGACATGTTCGGGGCTGCAACGGAGCTGCTCGCCGAGGTCGGCGCGTACTGCACTAGTACAGCCCGCGTCATATCGTTCTCAGAGAAGGAGATCAGGAGGGCGGTCACCGAGGCACCAAAGGAGATCGAGCTGGGCGAGGGCCGCGACCGCAAGAGGCTGAGAGGAAGGAAGGTCGGGGACAAGACGCCTCCCTGGTGCCTTCTAGGCGCTGGGGGCGGGGCGTGCTCCAGCGACAGGTCGTTCATCACGCTTGTCGAAGGGTACGCCGAGATACCGGAGACGAACGGCATCACGACGCCGGCCTTGACGCGTGTCGGCGGGATGAGGATCCGGCCGGCCTCCCCGCTGGAGATCCTGGGCGCGATGAGGAATGCAGCCCTGGCCAGGGAGACGTGCAACCGTGTCGGCCGCGAGGGCATCCCTATCATGAACTCTCTCTCCACGGCCGAGTCGGACATCGCCTTCGCGGCCGCGCTGCACCCCAAGTACGGTATGCGCAGGTCCGATGCATACATGATATGCTGCATGGATCCGATGAAGGCCGACTTCGCGCGGCTCAACAAGGTGACTACGGCTTTGTCGCTCGGAGGAGCCATCGGCATGTGCGAGGGGCCTCTACTGGGAGGGTACTCGGGCGGACCTGAGGGGACTGCCCTGTCCAACATCGCCCACCATCTGATGGGCATATTGACGTATCAGGCCAGCTGGATATTGCCGTTCCCGCTGCATCTCAGATACGTCTCCAGCAGCTGCAGGGAGCTGCTCTGGGTCATAAGCACGACAGGCCAGGCCGTCAGCAGGAACTCCGACATCATAAGCCTGAACCTCAACTACACGTCCGCTGGACCTTGCACCACGATGTGCCTTTTCGAGACATCGGCGTCCGTGCTCGCGGCCGTGACCGCGGGCCTGTCGATAGAGTCCGTCGGCGTCGCATCCAACAGGTACGAGGACCGTACGACGCCCGTCGAGCCCAGAATCTCGGCCGAGGTGGGGTACGCTGTCGCGGGCATGAAGCTCCCGGACGCTAACGAGATTGCGGTGAAGCTGCTGGCCAAGTACGAGTCGAAGCTCTCCAAACCGCCCCTTGGGAAGGGCCTGTACGAGTGCTGGGACGCGGAGAGGAGGAGGCCGTCGAAGGAATACAGAACGGTCATCAGGTCCTTCAAACGGTCGATGTCCAGGCTGGGCGTCGACCTGAAGGGAGAGACCGCTTGAGCATGTGCGGCGCTCTGTCGCCCAGTACCTCTGACGACGCCAGTATCGGACCGGAGCCGAAGCTCGATGCTGCGAGAACCAGTATTATAACAACCATGGCTGCGCCCATCGCTCTCATCATAGCTGAGCAGGTAGGGCAATCGAGCCATCGGCCCTTCGGATGGGTTGTCGGGGTCAGTCTGTCCGGAAGGCGCACGCTGCGCGGACACCTACTTCTTATCCAGTATCTTTATCAGGTGCCAGCCGAACTGCGTCTTGATGGGACCAACCGTCTCGCCCTTCTGCCCTCCGAAGGCGGCGTCCTCGAACTCTTTGACCATCTGCCCTCGGCCGAACCATCCCAGGGTTCCCCCGTTCTTCCCCGATGGGCATTCCGAGTGAGTCCGTGCAAGCTGCGCGAAGTCCTCGCCCGATTTGACCATCGCGAGCAGCTCGTTGGCCCTCCCCTCTTCCTTGACCAGAATATGTGCAGCGTTGACCTCTGATGTCATGGCTCATGGGAACGGCTACTGATGATAACTAGTTGTCGAAACCACCCCCCTTCGTACGTTCATTAAGCCTCGGCATGCATTTTCCGCTGCCGCTTCCGCATTGCCGTGCGGTCGAGACGGCTTCACAAGCATAGCCAGACAGTGAGATCGGCGCCTTCTCGGCGGGTAGCACCCGCACCTGTCATACGAAAAGACTATCTCCCAGTAACCCCAAGTATAACGCGGTAATATGGGTTTGGACGAGGTTGACAGGAAGATACTGAAGGAGCTTCAGACCGACGGGCGCGCGTCGTTCAGGGAGCTCTCATCGAGGATCAAGGTGAGCACCCCGACCGTCAGCTCGAGAGTACAGACTATGACGGACAACGGGCTCATCAAGGGCTACTCCGTGCTTCTCGACGCCGACATGCTCGGCCAGATATCAGTCGCCACGTTGCTGGAGGCCAAGCCATCCGACATAGACCGCGTCGTCAACAGGATAAAGGACGAGGAGATCGTCCGGCAGATACATGTCCTGTCCGACTCGCGCGTGCTCTGCGTATTGTCGTTCTACGACCAGAAGCGCTACCAGAGCTTCGTTCAGTCTCTCTCGAACATAGCCGAGATACACAGAATCGACAACTCGATGATTCTCAGGACGGCGAAGGAGCTCCCCAGGGCTTCGCTCACCGACGAGACGGGGCTGCTGATCAAGTGCTACTACTGTGGGCACATGATCAAGGACGAAGGGGTCAAGATCAAGCTGGACGGGAAGACGCACTACCTGTGTTGCGGCGTATGTGCGAAGCTGTACAAGGAGAAGTACGAGAAGATGAAGCAAGCGGCCATCGGCGCGGCCGTCGCCTGACACGGCTTTCCTGCGTCCGCGCTTCGGTTTCTGGGCAATCGGCTGCAGCGTCGCCGGCGCATGCACGGCGGCTTCTTCCCAGTGTCGCGTCAGAGAAAACAGAGGGACGGAGCCAGATGATCTCGCTTGCGGGGCATCGATGCGGAAGCACCAAAGCTCCGCCCCGCGTTGAATGAGTTCGAGACGAGGCTTCTAGATTGTCCCTTACATCCCGGCCGCGGCGGAGCGCCATCGGCGTGAGATAACAATTCTTATATTCCGATACCAGGTATGCCGTCAGCGGAACCCGGTGAGTTCAGATGCCGATATTCGAGAAGTCGTCTGAGAGCTCGGTGACGAGGGCGATAGTGTCCGAGTTCACGAAGGAGATGGATGACGTGGCCGATACCGACGTCGTCGTCGTCGGAGGGGGACCCAGCGGCCTCGTGGCCGCCCACGACCTCGCACGTGATGGGATCCGTGTCGTGATGGTCGAGAAGAACAACTACCTTGGCGGCGGCTTCTGGATGGGTGGTTTCCTCATGAACTCGGTCACCGTCAGGGCTCCCGCTCAGAAGATGCTCGATGAATTCGGGATACGATATGTTGAGCGCGAGAAGGGCCTTTTCGTGACGTCTGGACCCCTTGCGTGCTCCAAGCTGATAGCTGCCACCTGCGAGGCCGGGGTGAAGGTGCTGAACATGGTCTCGTTCGATGACGTCATCCTCAGGGACGAGAACAGGGTCGCTGGCGTCGTCGTCAACTGGTCCCCCGTTTCCTACCTGCCAAGACCCGTTGCGTGTGTGGACCCCATCTGCCTGGAGTCCAAGATCGTGATCGACGCGACTGGGCACGACGCGTCCATCGTCAGCAAGCTGAGCGAGAGAGGCGTGCTCGAGTTGACCGGGTGCGGCGGCATGTGGATCGAGAGAAGTGAGGATTCCGTCGTCGAGAGAACGGGCTTCGTGCACGCGGGCCTGCTTGTGGTGGGCATGTCCGTATCCGCTGCATACGGCCTCCCTCGGATGGGCCCGACCTTCGGTTCCATGCTCCTGTCGGGGCGGAAGGGCGCTGAGCTCGCCAAGAAGTCGCTTCAGAGCCGCGCATGAGCGCCTCATCGCCGCCTGTGGAACGACGCCAGGTCGCTAACCCCGATCTCTGCGTCGGATGCACGCTCCATCGCCATGACGGCGGCCCTCGCACCTTGGATGGTCGTGAACATCGGTATCTCAAGCTCCACAGCGAGCCGCCTCATCATGTATCCGTCCCTCCTCGCGCCTGATGATTCCGTAGGCGTGTTCACTATCATCTGGATCTCTCCTCCGCGCATGAGCGAGAGGGCGTCCGGAGGCGCGTTCTCCGAGATCCTGTAGACGGTTCTCGCCTCCATGCCCTGGGAACTGAGGTATGTGGCCGTGCCCTTGGTGCCCAGTATGCCGAAGCCCATCACCTTGAGCCTCGAGGCCACATCGCAGACGTCCTCTCCCTTGTGCTCGTCGCTTACGCTGATGAATACGTTGCCCTCGGACGGCAGCCTCTGGCCGGCCGCCGCGAAGGCCTTCCACGCAGCCGCTGGATACGACCTGTCTATGCCCATTACCTCTCCCGTAGATTTCATCTCTGGGCCGAGTATGCTGTCCACGCCCGGCAGCTTG
This sequence comes from Methanobacteriota archaeon, assembly GCA_020347565.1. GTDB lineage: Archaea > Thermoplasmatota > Thermoplasmata > UBA10834 > UBA10834 > UBA10834. The sequence continues at coordinate 233,487 of CP070732.1, forward strand.
AGGAAAGGGAACACGGACGCCTTCACTGCAACGTGTTCAAGCCGTGCCTCACCCGTCAGCCCCAGCTCCTTCAGGGTCTTGCCAAGCATCAGCTTCGTAGCGACCTTCGCAAGCGGTACGCCCGTGGCCTTCGAGACGATTGGCACGGTCCTGCTCGCTCTCGGGTTGGCCTCGAGCATGTATACGGTCCCATCCCTGTGCGCAAGCTGCAGGTTCATCAGCCCTTTGGTGTTCAAGGCGAGCGCCGTCCTTCGCGCGATGCTCCTTATTTCGTCCAGGACGCCTTCGGGCAGGGTCTGCGGCGGAAGCACCATCGTCGCGTCACCTGAGTGCACGCCCGCCTCCTCAACGTGCTCCAGGATGCCGCCGATGTAGACGTCCATGCCGTCGCACACCGCGTCGACGTCTATCTCGACCGCGTGCGTCAGGTACTTGTCCACGAGTATGGGATGGCTCTTGGAGGCCTCTGCTGCGGACTTCATGTACGTTTCGAGCTCCGCCTCGTTGTACACTATCTCCATCGCCCTACCACCGAGGACATAGCTCGGCCTGATGAGCACGGGGTAACCGATCTCCTCGGCGAGCCCCTTAACCTCCTCGAACGAGAACCCGGTGCCCGATTCCGGCTGGGCTATGCCAAGGTCGTTCATCAGCTTGGAGAACCGCTTCCGGTCCTCGGCTAGGTCGATGGCGTCGGCCGAGGTACCCATGATCTCGGTCTTGCTCCCTCTCAGCGCCTCCTGCAGCGGCATCGCGAGGTTGATAGCCGTCTGTCCGCCGAACTGGAGCATCACCCCGTCGGCATCCTCCTTCTCGATTACATTGAGGACGTCCTCGACGGTGATGGGCTCGAAGTACAGTCTGGTGGAGACATCGAAGTCGGTCGATACGGTCTCAGGGTTGTTGTTGATTATCACAGCGTCGACGCCTTCCTCCTTCAGAGCCAGCGACGCGTGGACGCAGCAGTAATCGAACTCGATCCCCTGACCTATCCTTATCGGCCCTCCGCCGACAACGACGACCTTCCTGTTGTCTGACGGCCTGGCCTCGCATTCCCGCTCGTAAGTGGAGTAGAAGTAAGGGGTCTCGGCCTCGAACTCGGCCGCGCAAGTATCGACCATCTTGTAGACAGGCTCAAGCGACATCGACTTCCGCGTCGCCCGCGTGTCACGGACGTCTCTTCCTGAGACCCTCGATAGATGATCATCGCCGAAGCCCAGCCTCTTGGCCAGCCTGAAAGCCTCCTCATCCCCGGCGTCCCTGAGACGTTCCTCGAGCCTCACCAGCCGGTCGATCTTCAGCACGAAGAATGCGTCCCATGCCGTCAGCTCGCAGACCCTCTCCACGGGCACGCCTCGCCTCAGCGTCTCGGCGACAGCGAACAGCCGGACATCGGTCGCTTCGATGAGCAACCGCTCCAGCTGCTCGTCCGTCCAGTCCTCGCCCTCGAGCCCGACCTTGTCTATCTCCAGCGAGCGCACGGCCTTGAGCAGCGCCTCCTCGAAGCACCGTCCGATGGCCATCACCTCACCCGTGCTCTTCATCTGCGTTCCGAGCCGAGCCTCGACCGTCCTGAACTTGTCGAACGGCCACCGTGGTATCTTCACGACGATGTAATCTACGGACGGCTCGAAGGCCGCGCATGTCTTCCCCGTGATGGCGTTGGGGATCTCGTCCAACGTCATCCCGACTGCGATCTTGGCCGCGACCCTCGCGATCGGGTACCCTGTCGCCTTGGACGCCAGGGCTGAGCTCCTCGACACGCGTGGGTTGACCTCGATTATCCTGTACTCGCCAGTGCCGTGGTCGAATGCGAACTGTATGTTCGCCCCGCCCTCGATCTCGAGCGCACGGATGACCTTGAGGGCAGCGGAGCGCAGCGTTTGATGGTCGGCGTCGCTCAGCGTTTGAGCCGGCGCAACGACTATGCTCTCCCCGGTATGGATGCCCATCGCGTCAAGGTTCTCCATGTTGCACACTATCACCGCGTTGTCGTTCGAGTCCCGCATAACCTCGTACTCGTATTCCTTCCATCCGATGACGCTCTCCTCGATGAGCACCTGTCTTATCCTCGAGTATATCAGGCCCCTCCCAGCGATGTCGACGAGCTCCTCCTCATCGTTAGCTATCCCTCCGCCCGTCCCGCCGAGCGTGTAGGCTGGGCGGACGAGTACGGGATATCCGCCGATGGCCTTCACCGCCTCCTTCGCCTCATCAACCGAGCCCACAGTCCTGCTCTTCGGTATCGGCTCGTTCAGAGAGAGCATCGTATTTCTGAACAGCTCCCGATCCTCCGAGAGGGCGATGGCCTTCGTTTTCGTGCCCAGCAGCTCGACCCCCAGTCGCTTCAGCACGCCGTTCTCCGACAGCTCGGAGCAGAGGTTGAGCGCGGTCTGCCCTCCCATCCCTGCGAGGATTCCGTCTACTCCCTCCTTCTCCAATATCTTCGAGATGACGTCGCTGTTGAGGGGCTCGACATATACGAAGTCGGCCGTCTCGACATCCGTTTGAATCGTGGCGGGGTTGGAGTTCGCGAGGACAGTGATGTATCCTTCCTCCCTGAGCGATTTGCACGCCTGTGAACCGGAGAAGTCGAACTCAGCCGCCTGTCCTATGACTATCGGCCCGGAGCCTATCACCATCAGCTTCTCGACGTCCGTCCTCTTCGGCATCAGGCGTCCACCAGCATCTCGGCGAAGTCGTCGAATAGGGATGAGGTGTCTCGTGGGCCAGGCCGCGCCTCAGGATGGAACTGGACTGAGAAGATCGGCAGCTCCTTGTGTACCATCCCCTCGACGGTTTCGTCGTTGAGGTTCCTGTAGGTCAGCTCCATACCAGCGTCTGCGAGAGAGTCCGCGTCGACCGCGAACCCGTGATTCTGCGACGTGACGAAGACGCGTCCACGAAAGCCGACGGGCTGGTTCAACCCCCGGTGCCCGAACTTGAGCTTGAAGGTCTTCGCCCCGAGCGCGAGCGCGAGCAGCTGGTTGCCGAGGCAGATGCCCATCATCGGATAATCGTCCTTCAGCCTGGAAAGCGTCGCTACCGTCGTGGACTGCATCTCTCCGTGGGCAGGGTTCCCAGGACCGTTCGTCACGAAGACGCCATCCGGTTCAAACTCCGCGACGTCCTTCGCGGTCGCGTCGAAGGGGACCTGGACCACGTCGAACCTTGTGCGCAGCTCTCGGATGATGCTCTCCTTCACACCGCAATCGATGACGACGACCTTCGCGTCCTTTCCCGATTCGAACACAAGCGGCTCCGCTGTGCTGACACGCGCCACCAGGTTTGTGTCGTTGGGGCTCTTCATCCTTCGGATCTCCTCTGTGACGGCTTCAGGATCGCCGGTCGTTATGGCGCCCTTCATGGTGCCCTGCCTCCTCAGCTTCCTTATCAGCTCCCTTGTGTCGATGCCGCGGATGCCAGGTATGCTGTCACGCCTGAGGAGCTCGTCGAGCGTGCCGCCGCTGAGCCTGTGACTCGGGCTCTCGCATGGCTCGTTGACCACGTAGCCCCAGACCTGGACACGCTTCGATTGGCTATCCTGGTCGTTCGTCCCGTAGTTGCCGATCATGGGGTACGACGAGACGAGGATCTGCCCGCAGTACGAGGGGTCCGTGAGCGACTCCTGGTAGCCCGTCATCCCGGTAGAGAATACGACCTCGCCGAAGACGCCCTTGAGAACACCGAAAGGCTCCCCTTCAAACGTCGTCCCGTCCTCCAGGACCAGGTAGCCTTTCATTCGCACGACCTTCGGGATATCCCGAGTCAGGGTTAAGAACCTTGTTGTGAGCTATGCGACTCAATTGTCCGAGGATATCCAGAATTCGGACACTTGCCGTCAATCGCTGGTTCTATCTACCTCTGAGCCATGTAGCATGCCAGAGAAACTATGTTCCCAGATCACTGCAAGGAAGTAAGCGTGAGGTCTGTCGACTTCGGGCTGACCGAGGCCGGCATAAGGAAGTACCTCGCTGGAAGGAGTGCGTACATCCGTACCAGGTACATCGCGTTCAACAGCGGGGACTCATGGGCCGTGGTCAAGGTGCGCAAACGGCCGGTCAACAGGATTCTCCAGCCCATCGAATCGGTGGACATCGTGGCACTTCCAGAAGACACCAATTTCATGGACGAGCCATGCCTGGATGTGCTTTCCGCTTCCGCCATGGGGGCGTTGCGCGAGTCGGCCGGCAAGAGATGCGTGGTGGTGCGTGGGAGAGCTGACCATGTCTCCTTCTTCGTCGACGAGGAGCCGCTTCGCCTGACGATCTTCGATGTCGTTCCTCCGACGCCGACAAAGCTGGTCGACCTTGTCGATGAGGCTTTGAGAAGCCACCTGCAGAATATGTACATGAAGTATGCGGTGGACGAGGTGGATATTCGACGCCTGGAAGGGCTCTCAGAGGCCGAGTCTGTATTGTTTCCGTGTAGGGCGTCCGGGCTGGAGCACTCGAACGGGATCGGCTACTTGGACGCCACGCCGAGCCTCGACGATGACGTGGCGAAGAATACTGCATTGGTGGGATGCAGTCTCTCCGCGAGGATATTCGAAGCCCTGTACGGAGTGGAGCCTAATCTGGTGAACATGTGCCCTGTGGACTTGCTGGAAGGTAGCAAACCCGAAGGACCAGTGCTCACGAAGTGCTGCAAGGTGAAGGAGGGCTGCGAGCTCCGAGGAGACGTCGCAATCGTCCCTTGGGGAGCGCGCGTCGGGGACGTCGCCATTGCACTTCAGAAGCTATTCGGCTAGAGGTCAAGCTCTTCCTCTCTGAATGAGACTACCGGACATGGTCCAAGGCACGAGCCACAATGATCGCAGCATTCCTCGTCTATCGCGACCTGCCCATCGACGTTGAGTGCGCCGCTCAGGCATCGACCAACGCATATGCCGCATCCGGCGCACTCCATCGCCCTGATCACCGCCTGCGTGAGCATCGAAGTCTTGGAGCGGAGGTCTTCCTCGTCCTCTGCCTTCACCATCACCGCTCCTTCAGCGAATACGGTGATGCCGTCCACCTCCGCGATCCTTCGGTCGGGCGAGGTACTGACTTTCCCGATGATGTTCAGCAAGTTGCCCACGCGGTCCATGTCCAGGGATCGGCTGAACGCCCCTTCCATGCTCAATCCTCCGACGCACGGGCTGTAGCCTCCCACGCTGTGCAGCTTCAGCGGCTCGTGATCGCCCGCTGCTTCGTGGCCAGAGGGGATGTGGGACGCTTCGAGTCCGACGGCGTTGAGTATGGACCGCGGAACTCTCCTCCACCTCCAGAGGCCGCAGCGGAGCCACTCGTCCGGAAGACCGCTTCCCGATGCAGCCTGAGATTCCAGGAGCGAATGCCATCTTCCGTACTCGTCCGCAGCCTCCCTCGCTCTAGTGAGATCTGCCAGGTCCGCCGAAGGACACATGAAGCATCCGATCCTCTCGAAGCCTCGCTCATAGAGGGGGTTATAGGCCGCCTTCCTGTCGAAGAGGTAAAGCCAAACGTGAAGCGCGGTCCATTTCTGAATCGGAGACGCACCTACCTGGTTGGGAGTCCATGGGTTCCTCCAGGTCTTCCCCTTCCTCGCCCTGCTTTCCGATTCGTAGGCTCTCTGCCCGATGAACGATAGCACGCCGCCCGGGAAGTGCTTCTGGATCAACCTCGTCGCCGGGCCGAGCTTGCAGGTCTTGCAGCACCATCTGAAGTCCTTCGCTGGTGGGCCGAATCGGCCGATGTTCTTCCAGAAGGCGTCTCCCGCGCCTTCAACCACGAGATCCAGGGCGTACCTGTCAGCAGTCTCCTTGACGTTCTTGGTCGTCTCGTCGAACTCGAGCCCCGTGTCCACGAAGAGCATCTTCGGCGACACGTCGCTTTCGATGACCAGCAGGAGCGTCGCGAGGCTGTCCTTGCCGCCGCTGTACGATACGGCGACGGGAAGCGAGTGGCGGTCGACGGTTTCGCGCACGAACCTGTGCGCTTCCGCCGAACGCCTGTCGATGACTTCTCTGTTCGCCCCGACCGCTTCCTCCCACGAAGCTTCAGCAGGAACCTCGCCGAAATCGTCCTTCGTCACGGCCCATCTCGTCTTGACCGCCGTTCCCCGCTTGCTCCGCAGCATATCCGACGAGGTCATCTTGGAGACCCCGACCGATACGGCACTGCCGTCCCCGTCAAGCACGACGACGTCGTCCCCGACCGCTATGTCCGGCGAGCATTCGAGGACGCCGACTGCGAGAGCGCTGGCCTTTCTCCCACGGATGGCGTCGGCCGCACCGCCATCGACCTTCGCCCAACCCTTTGACATCACGGCCTGGATCCTTGTCGCCGTCCGGGGCCTGGGCATGAACTTCTCGCCGCCGGATATGTCATATCTCATGGCGCCGACGACATGCCCTCCGATGATCACCTCGTCCATCCGGTCCAGGTCCGGGGCTTTGTTCAGAAGTGCCAAACGCCCATCGGGAATGGCCGCTGCACCGCACCCCTCTCCGAACTGTGAGTCTATGAGCGCCCTTGCGCGCTCGATGTCGTATGCGAACGCAGGCCGTGCGTCGCCCGGCGGGGTGAGCGACACCTCCCGTGTCGGCTCACCACACGCGTCGCATGCCCTCTGTTCGAGCACGGGCACAGCGCACTTGTCACACCATCTGAGGTGTATCTTGCCGAGTCGGACAGCGGGCACGGGTCACGCACCGAGCAGGCTTCCTGCGCCGGTAGGGTGGCGCCCTACTCCAGCGCCTTCAGCTGCTTAACGACAGCTTCGACGGCGTCCTTCGCGCGCTCTATCCTGTCCTCCGCTTGCAGCCTGCTCATCCCGGGACCGGTGATGCCGAGGCCGACGGGCTTCTCGTACTCGACTGCGAGGTCCGTCATCTTCCTCGCTGCCTGCCCTATGACGACCTCATCATGCTCCGTCTCTCCTTCGATCACGGCCCCTATGGCTACGGCGGCGTCGATCGAGCCATCCTTCAGGAGGCTCTTCACTGCCAGGGGTATGTCGAAAACCCCAGGGACGGTGATCACCTTGGCCACGTCGACGTCCAGGAACTCCGCGTGCTCCTTGGCTCTCTCAAGCATCATCATGGTGAGGTCGTAGTTGTACTCACTGCAGACGATGCCAATCTTGTATGTCTTCGCCATATACACACCCTCCTTTTCACGAACCTACAGTATCGCTCCCGCGTCATCGAAACCCTGCCTCAGCCCCTTGCCCGCGTTCGCCTCCAGCCTCTCGGGCCTGAAGAGGAGGTCGTACGCGTTCGTCGCGTGCTCTCTCGCCCTGCGATCTGCGAGCCAGGCGAGCTCCTTCTCGTCTTCGGCCTCGTCCTCGTGGACGAAGACCTCGATGACATGTCTATTGGTCATCAGCTGGACGCTGATCAGCCCCGAGGACGCCTCGTGAGCGCAGGTCTTGTCTATCTGCTGTGCGCCCGGCATGCCCAGGGCAATCACTATGTCGCAGCCCCTCTCGTCGAGCAGTCTCTTCGCCGCGAGGGGCAGGTCCTTGATGCCCGGTACGGTGTACCGCTCGACCTTGAAGCCGGTGCCGGTGCTTCGCAGCTCTTCTATCGCCGCGCCGCCCATGTCGACCCTCGCGAAGGTCGTGTCGGCAACGCCTATCCGCTTCACTTCCGAGCCTCCTTCTCGAGCCTCTTGCTCATGTTGTGGAACTCTATGACCTTGTTGATGATCTTGCGCGTACCGTCGAGGTCGTGGTCCAGATGGGGCAGCCTGACAACCTTGACCTCGAGGCCGCGCTGCCTCAGGTCAGCTTCGAGCCTCTCCGGCTCGAACGGCTGGTCGTACCCTATCGTGATTATGTCCGGGCGGAGCTCCTCCACGATCCCGTATATGTCCCCGCCCTCCCTGCCGAGGACGGCCTCGTCCACGGGCTTCAGCCCGCGCACAAGTTCGAGCCGCATCCTTTCCGGCGTTATGGGCTCGTGCTTCCGCTTTCGGACCGTGCCGTCCGTGGCGACGATGACGACGAGCTCGTCGCCGAGGTTCCTGGACTCTTCCAGGTAGTGAAGGTGTCCCAAATGGATGATGTCGAAAACCCCCGTGGCAAGGACGCGCACCAAGCCCCTCACTCCTTCCTGAACTCCTTCCACGCCGCTATCACGTCGGCGCCCTCGAGGAACACGTGCCGGTTCCTCGCGGCATATGCCTTCGCCTCGGCCTTCGGAAGGGCGTTCCCGTCGTCGCCCATCATCTCGCAGACGGTGGCCGACGGCACCATGCCGGCCATGATAACCAGCGCGGTCGAGAGCTCAGTGTGCCCGAAGCGCGATTCGAGTATGCGTCCAGAGGCGTTGAGCAGGTGAACGTGTCCCGGCGCCCTGAAGCCCTCGCCGAAAGCCCTCTTGCCCCATCCGTCCTCCTCTGAGATGGCTCTCCGGGCAAGCTTGGAGAACTCGGATATCGTAAGCGCGCGGTCGTTGTCCGTTATGCCCGTGAAGGTCTTCCTGTGGTTGATCGTGATGCCGAAGGCGGACTTCACGTCGTACGGGATGTCGTTGGGTATCAGCTCGTCCATCACCGGATATCTCTCGGAAGTGTCCTTGAACAGCTCCGACAGGAACGGGAGCCCCAGAGAATCCTGTATCGCCGCGTCCGCAGTAGTGCATATGAGCCCGCCCGCGTCCTTCCTCATCGTCCTTATCGCCGCGGCCGTCACTCGCTCGGAGGCGATGACCATGTCTGTCTCCTCTTCGCGGCCGTCCGCGTCGTACACTAGGACGAACTGCCCTGCACGCAGAGCCTCAATGGCGTCTGGCACGGCTGTTGGAGCCATCGCCCAGCGCATGCTCCCCCCCGATAATATGTATGGTGTAGCTACTATCCTGAGGGTATCAGTCGACTCTTCTTAAAGCCTCGGCGGGAGCCAGCCTGGCAGCCGTCCTCGAAGGCGGCAACGTAGCCAATATCGTGATGACGAAGGCTACCGCAAGGACAAGAAGCACCTCGCCCCAGGGGATGACGAACTCGGATATCTCCGAGAACCCTCCCCAGTCGAACAGCCTGTAGGACAGCATCAGGCCGAGGGCGGCGCCCATGAGTATGCCCAGCAGCGAGACGAACGACGTCTCGAGCAGGAACACGTTCAGTATCATCCTCTTCTGGAAGCCGATAGCTCTCATCACGCCTATCTCCTGCTTCCTCTCCGCTATGTTCCTGATTGTGATGATTCCAAGTCCGGATATCCCGACCACAAGGCCCACCCCCAGGAACACCTCCATCAGCTGCATCGTCGACGCGGCCGTGGTCATCGCCTCGTCGATGATGTCTCTGACGACCACGCCATTGAGTCCGTACTCGGCCAGCGCCTCCTTCAGCCTGTCCAGTATCTCCTCCTCCGTGAGGCCTGAACCCGCCGAGGTGTCGAGGTAGAATAGCGTCTCCGTGACGCCGACCGCGTGCTCTTGGACGAACGCTTTGGTCGTGAAAGCCCCCGGAATGATTATCTGGTCCATTATGCCGATGATGGTGAGGTTGACGTGCACATTCGGAGCACACTCCACGACAATCGTGTCCCCTACGTCGACGTACCACTCCTCGACGCCAATCGAGAACATCGAGGGTACAACGGACCCATCCATGATTGTGAGGTTCTGGTCTTCGAGGATGGCGTTCCAAGCCTCTCGGTCCGTGGCGTATCCATCCGCCCGCCGCGCCAGGGAGAACCTGCCGTCGCTCAGCATGGCGTCGCTGAAACCGACCAACGACCTTGAGGTCTCCTGGTCGGAACCTTGGGCTGAGAGGGTCACAGACGCCGTACTCACGGTCTCGACTCGCGTGATGACGCCGGGCCCGAGGGCCGTGTCGACCTCATCCACCGCCGCAGTGAGGTTGTCCTCTGGAATCTCCCGAAGCGAGAACCCGAGGATCTCGAATCCTCCTGAGAACTTCTCCGACAGAGTGTCGACGCTCTCCCTCTGAAACGAGGCGAGCATGGCGATGACGATAACGGTGAACATTATCAGGGCGAAGATGAACAGGCTCAGGCCCGTCCGGAACTTCTTGTTCATGGGGTAGCTTATCGCAGCCCTGAAAACGGGCAGGAGATTCCTCCCCCTTCCGAAGACCCTGACGAGACCGGCCAACATCACGTCGCTGTTGAACATGGCAATCATGGTCCCTCCCGTGACCATCATGACCCCGGATATGATGAACATCTCGAGGTCTCCCTGGAGCTCCCCGAACAGCATGGTCTCGATGCCGATTGGATCCAGGATGTAGTATATCATCCAGAAGCCGGCGATGGTGAACGGCAGCCTCGGGTTGACGAACCTCACGGCCACCATCGCAGCGCCAATCGATATCAGGGCCATGCCGGAGGCCGTGCCGGCCGCTTGGCGCGAAGACGCTCCGCCAGCGAACACAAGCACTCCGAGCGCTAGCGCTGCGATTCCGGTGAGGAAGTACTTGCTCTGTGACTTCGCGAGAACGGGTTCGGGTATGTCGCGAATCGCCATGACGATGTTCAACCTGCTAACCCGCCACGACGCCAAGGCGACGGTAGCCATGGTGATCAGGAACCCCGCCGCGGCGGCCATCGCGAGGCTCCGAAGCTGGAAGTGCAGTTCGAAGGACATCTCGCCTCCGCCCATGATGACGCTGAACGCGTTGATCATCACAAACGCGATGGCCAGTCCTACCAGCGTCCCGATCAGAGAGGCAACGATGGCATAGACGACTCCTTCGAACATGAAGGACTGGGTTAGATGTCCTCTCTGCATTCCTACGGCTCTCGATATGCCCATCTCGGGCTTCCTCTCCTCCGCCAACATCACGAATATGTTTATGATCAGAGCTATCCCGGCTATGATCGTGAAGGAGCTCATCAGGACGAACAACTGCATTATCATGTCCGAGACGGTCTCCGCCTCCTCTACTCCATCGCGTTTGACGTCGTTGAAAGCGAAATCGGCATCTTCTTCGATGTGAGCCCTCAACTCAAGAACAGCCTCGTCCGTTACCAGATAGCCGCTCTCCATCGAGCCTTCGCACGATATGTCCACCGAGTTTATCATCGATGGAGCGGCGAAGATGTTCTCCTGTGCGTACGCAAGGTCGACGAACAAGAGGTCGGCGGACCACCAGTTAGCCATGCCCTCCTCGGCGGCTATCGCCGAGACCTCCAGCATGACCGGTGCCGCGTTCTTCGGATACAGCATGACCGTGTCTCCGGGGCCCACATCTAGCGCATCCGCGAGATCGCGGTTGACCACAGTCCTCCCGTCCGTGATCATGTCCGAGGCGATGGCTTCCCCGCCCGAGGCCGTCAGCGCGTTGACGATGCTCTCCGGATCGTACGCGTAGATGTATGCAGCCGGAACGGACGTCTGTGGTACAGGTGCGATGACAGTGGCCACCTCGCGTATGGTCGGTGCCACGCCGTCTATGTACTCCAGACCTCCTGTCTCAAGGGAGTCTACCAGCTCGTAGGCTATGCTCTCGTTGAAAAGCATGTACAGCCCCGCGTCGTCCTCCATGGCGACGACGATGTCCACATGGCCGGTGTTCGTGTAGACGTCGTCCTTGATTATGTAATCCATCGTGTCGCCTACGACGAGCGCCGCCGCTATCATGGCGGTTGCTATGAGAAGCCCTACGACCACGATTGCCGAGAACTTCTTCCTACGGACGATGTTTCTCGCCGCCATCTTGGCGAAGACGATTCTTCTGGCCGCCAGCAGACCTACTGCAAGTAGCACCATGGCGACTATCACAGCCAGCTGAAGAAGCGCGTCCATCAAGTCCACCGTCAGAATGGGGTCGGAACGAACTCCTTCTCGATCGCCCCGTCCTTCATTATCACGATACGGTCGGCCAACCGACCGACGTTGTAGTCGTGTGTGACGATTATGTAAGTCTGCCGGTTCTCCTTGTTCAGCCTCTTCAGGAGTTCCATGATCTCCTTCGAGTACTCGCTGTCCAGATTGCCTGTCGGCTCATCTCCGAAAACAATCTCTGGCTTGTTGACGAGCGACCGTGCGATCGTGACCCTCTGCTGCTGCCCACCTGAGAGCTCCGCTGGCTTGTGGTCCTTCCAGTCCTCGAGTGCCACGGCCCTGAGGGACTCGACGGCCTTACCCCTGGCCTCCTTCGGCGGCGTACCGGAGAGAAGCAGCGGCAGCTCGACGTTCTCCACCGCTGTTAGGACAGGAAGGAGGTTGTACGCCTGGAATATGAATCCTATCTTCTCCGCACGGTAGCGCGTGCGCTCTCTGTCTGACATGTCCGTCAGAAGCCTACCCCTTATGCGCACCTCGCCGCCGCTCAAGTCGTCGAGGCCCGACATGCAGTTCAACAGCGTCGTCTTGCCGCATCCCGAGGGGCCCATGACGGCGATCATCTCCCCCTCCTTGACGGCCAAGTCGATCCCTCTAAGCGCCTCGACCTTGACCTTGCCAGTGTCATAGGTTTTGGTGACTCCTTTCGCAATGACTATCGGCTTATCCTGGTCGATATCCCCGCTACTCTCGGCGGTGGCTGTCTCTTTCATGCTATGCCTCCGATTCCTTTCAGGCGATGCGCCCATCCCACAGCCCCCAGTGTACGGACGCGTGCTTCTTCATGTTCGCGCCTGAGAGGTGTAGTCACAGGCGTGCTACTATAAGTAATTCCTTCGTTCTTCGCGCGGAACACGTCGACCAGGGCGCCGAGACATCCGCCTTCGTCCGCTTCGATGCGCATCTCCAGCTGTGGCCGAGGTCAGATTATATATCCCATCCGTTCCTTTCTTGAGCCGATGTTGGACTCGCTGGACACGATGAGGCGGCTCGACACTCGCGATGTGCTTGGAATGGTCTCCGGGATGCCCGATCACCTTGCAGAGGGACTGCGTCTGGGCAGGTCCAGGGAGGCGGTAGGCGAACGACCGGACAACGTGGTGATATGCGCCTTGGGTGGATCAGCGATAGGGGGAGACCTCGTCTCGCAGTGGCTCTCGGACAGGAGCGACATCCCCTGCCATGTCTCGCGAGGATATCACCTTCCAGCATACGTCGGAGAGAGGTCTCTCGTCGTCGCTGCGAGCTACTCTGGCAACACCGAGGAGACCCTCAGCATGACTCAAGAGGCGGTCTCGAGAAAGGCCAGAGCAATCGTGATCTCGTCCGGCGGCAAGCTGGAAGAACTCGCGGAAGCGGAAGGCCTGGCTCATTGCCTCGTGCCGCAGGGCATGCTGCCGAGGGCAACTATCGGATACCTCTTCGGTGCGATCGCAGGCATACTGGATGGCAACGGTGTGGTCGGGGGCGAGGGGGACATAGCGAGTTCCATCGAGGTCCTTCGAAGGGTGATAGCCGATTGCGCCCCTGAGGTCGATACGGCGGGCAACCCGGCCAAGAAGCTGGCACATCACATCCACGGGACCATCCCGGTGATTGTTGGCTATGGCCTATCCTCGCCCGTAGCCAGGCGGTGGGCGCACCAGCTCAATGAGAACTCCAAGATGCTGGCATTCGACTGCGAAGTCCCCGAGATGAACCACAACAGCATAGTCGGGTGGATGGGAGACGGCCGTGGAGGAGGGTTCTCGATGACATTTCTCGACCACGACGTCGACGACGAGAGGATGCGGCGGCGCTTGGAGGCCACGAAGGCGATGGTCGCGGACCAAGTGCGCGTGTTCTCATCTCATGCGGTGGGAGATGGGACGCTCGAGAGGATGTTCTCCCTCGTCGCCATGGGCGATTACGTGAGCGTGTACAGCGCTTTCCTGCGGAAAGAGGACCCATCGACAACGGGCCCGATCGATGAGCTGAAGAGGATACTGGCGAAAAAGGGCGGCGGCGGCTGACGGTCACGAATGCGAGTCAAGTTCGCGTTGGTGAAAAAAAGTGATTTGAGAGGGCTGAGCCCTCCCGTCCTTGCATCCCATCCTCTGCCTGCGGAAGCAGGCCCTTCCTTTCCCTTCTGTCGTCAGGTCAGCGGGCGACGAATGTCCCCCGACTCTCGCTTGAAAGGCCTCGAGATCCTCTGGCGGTCGATTGCCCTCGATCACTGAATCTTCATTCGCGATGCGACACGAGCCATCCCTCTCCTCGTGTCGCGGTCCTCGGCTGCGTCTGCGACCTTCCTGCGTATGGCTTCCTTCCCTTCCAGGTAGTAGCGCTTCTTCTCGTCCGTCCAGGCAGTCAGGGCTAGGGTGACGGCCTCAGAGACGTCTGTCGCGTCGCCGCTCGCAATGAACATCTCCAGGTCTTCAGCCAGTGCGGCTGGTATGGTGGCCTTGACCGTCTCTGAATTCCACGAGGTGGCTTCCTCTTCAAGATAGCATACGATGGCATCCCTCACCACATCCGAAACAGAACCCTGGCCATTCCTCTCGCGGACGGCCTCGAGTTCAAGGAGGTCCTCCTGGGGAATCCGTACGTTCAGACGTGCAGACCTGGCAGACATGTGATCTCGAGCCTTGTATGACGAATTGTCGCACAGCGTATAAATAAATATCTAGAATTCACGCGACCGGGACTTCCAGTGGAACGGCGGACCGGGAAGGCCGACATGCGGCCCCCTCGTCGCGCTCCCCCTGCAGCCGCCGGAAGAGGTGCACAGCTGATGCCCCATTCGGATGGCCGAGCCGTCGCGGGATACGTTTTTAATCTCCAACGGAATCCCCGAGACCGTGAAGACGTCGAGGGAGATCGTCCAATCGGTGCGCGAAACGACGAGACGGCACAACAACTGGTTCAAGGAGTCAATCCCACTCATAGCATCTGAGAATTTCACCAGCCCAGCAGTGCGCGAGGTGATGAACTCGGACCTGCACAACCGCTATGCCGAGGGGTTGCCTGGCAAGCGATACTACCAGGGGAACATCTATATCGACGAGATCGAGACGTTGTGCGAAGAGGTCGCCCGCGAGGTCTTCAGGTGCAGGTTCGCCGATGTACGGCCCGTATCTGGAACAGTCGCGAACCTCGCGGTGCTGATGGCGTTCGCGAAGCCGGGGGACAAGATGACGGCTGTCGGCCTCTCAGATGGCGGCCACCTGTCGCACGCGAAGATAGGCGCTGCGGGCCTGAGGGGCGTCCGGACCCATCACTATCCGTTCGACAAGAAGACGATGAACATAGACCCTGATGGAGCGAGGCGCCTTATAAGAGAGGTTAAGCCCAAGATCGCTCTGTTCGGCCAATCGGTCTACCTCTTCCCCACGCCGCTGGAGGAGCTGAGGGACGCCTTCGAGGAGGTGGGCTGCGTCGTGTGGTACGACGCCGCGCACGTGCTCGGCCTCATCGCGGGGAAGAGGTTCCAGGACCCTCTCCGCGAGGGCGCGGACGTCGTCTCGGGCAGCACGCACAAGACTCTCCCGGGACCGCAGCATGGAATGATGATCTCAGACCTGAGGAGGGAGAGCTTCGAGACGTCTCTGAGGCGTGGCGTGTTCCCAGGCGTCACCAGCAACCATCACCTTCACTCCGTGGCGGCGCTTGCCATCACGCTCGCGGAGACGATGGAGTTCGGAGAGGCGTACGCAGACCAGACCATCAGGAACGCCAGCGCGCTCGCACAGGCCCTACACGAGCGTGGCCTCGACGTCCTCTGCGAGGCGCTCGGTTTCACCGAGTCCCACACCCTCGTTATCGACGTCGAGGAACATCACGGGGGCGCGAAGGTGGCGAAGGCCCTCGAGGACGCGAACATCATCGTCAACAAGAACCTCCTTCCCTGGGACAGCGATCCGGTGAGGCCGAGCGGCATACGCGTCGGCGCACAGGAGATAACGAGGCTGGGCATGAAGGAGAAGGACATGACCGATGTCGCAGAGTTCATGGCGCGCGTGGTCGTCAAGGGTGAGGCACCTTCGTCGGTCATCGAGGACGTCAAGACGTTCAAGCGCGACTTCACGAAGGCGCACTACTGCTTCTTCGAGGGACAGGAGGCATACGATTACCCCTCGTTCGTCGACGATATGTGACGACGTGCGCTCCAAATTTCTTATATGACCGTGAGGACTATCCAGTTACGTTGATTGCTGATGGCTGGCAGGACGAGTGCTCTGCAAGTGGGCGTCGCGGCGGTGAACGTCGTGATATTCATACTCGCCTTCACGAGCATCTATCCGTTCCCAGCCGGGGACTTCAACATCGACCTCCCCTCGCCGAACGAGGTTCTATGGGACTACCAGGACGGGCTCGTGACCGTCACGGCGCCGTTCTCCATCGACAACGGCGGCTTCTACGACGTGCAGGACTTGACGCTCGATTACAGCGTGGTCAACTACTCCGACCAGATGATCGCCGAGGACACCATCGTCGTCGGGACGATGAAGGCGGGCACTGTCACTGCGAGCGAGATAGTCTTCGAGTTCGACCTGGTCTCTATGTACGAGCGCGGGATCACATGGATGGTATTCAACGACGACCTCCTCGACTTCACAGTGGAAGTGTCGTGCTCCTACACGATGAGGCTGGTGAAGTTCGAGGCCATCTATTCGGTCAGCATACCGTGGGACGCGCTGATACAGGATGTGAGTGTAACGGACGTGCGGCTCGACCCGCTGGCATCCGAACTGTTGGTTGACTACAGAGTGACCACGTCCGACCTGCTGTCCGGGAGCACGATGGTCATAGTGACGCTCTACGAAAACGGGACCGCCCTGTCCCAGACCACCCAGACGGTCGCATTGGGAACGGACCATGCGGGCACCTTGTCTCTCGACATCCCCCTCGGGTCCGTGCCGGACACGGCGGTCCTAGAGGTGACCGTGGCGGACTTCTATGTCGAGCAGTCGTTCTCGATACCGTCGGAGGCATTCCATTGAAGCGCAAGGGCAGGGTCCCCGACACCGTGTGGACAGCCTTCATGGAGACCATACGGTTCATAATCGTCCCGCTCGTGCTCATCGACCTGATAACGGAGAACTACCCGCAGCTCGCCACTGCGTTCATGTCGGACATCAGGATGTACATAGTGTTCTTCGGGGGCATGATCGTGACATCCAGCACTCTCGAGGCGGCGAACCGTCCGGGCACCTACAAGCGGATGCTCTTCGGGCTGTCGGCGATATCTTTCGTCTGCCTCTGGTTCTTCGTGGTGTTCGGAGGAGGCATTGCGGAGTTCTCCTATGGGCCGTACTTCGTGAGGTTCGACCTGAGCATGATAGTCTACCTCGTCATCTTCGGCCTGTCGCTGAAGGGGCTGCTGGTCATATCGACCTTCAAGGATTACCGCGAGGGGGAGCTTGAGAGGGCTCGGGAGAGGAGGGCCGAGTTCGCGAGGAAGATGGTCGCCGCCACTAGGCTCCCCGCGCCGCCCAGGCGGAGGGCCCCAGCGTTCTCTACCATGGTCTCTACAGCATTCGAGGTGTCCGTCGACGACATGATAGGACACGAGCCTGAGATGCCTCCCAGGCCTGTGGCGAAGGGCAGAAAGGTGTGCGAGATATGCGGGGCGGAGGCGGCAATCAAGGACTACGTCTGCAGGAACTGCGGCGAGTGGTTTCCGTCCGATTCTGCGGACTGACCCGCTGCCGTCTCAGCGCGTCGACGAGCTCGCACACCTTGCATCTGTCGGATACCGTCGGAGCCCCACACTCGCATTGCCGCAGCGTGGCGGCGGGATAGGTCTGCTCCAGCGCCTTCAACACTTCATCGTGGCTCTTGAGGATCGAGTGCCTCGTCCCCGGATACCTGTCCTCCAGCTGAGCGACGATCCGCCTGTAGTCGTTTCTGAGCGCTTCGGAGGCGTAGGGGCACTCGAGGTCGTGATGACGCATCCCGCGGACCATGGCGTACAGCGCGACTTCGTTCTCCGGTATCGTGCGCAACGGCTGTATCCTGGGCACCAGCCCCTCCTGAGCCCTCCTGTGTGGTCCCAGCCTGGCCAGCCGCTCGACGTCCCCTCTCGAGAAGTTCATCAGGATCGACTGTGCGGTGTCGTCGAGGTTCAGGCCAGTCGCGAGCCTGGTCGCCTCCCAGCCCTTCGCCGCGCGGTTCAGGGCCGTCCTTCGCATGACACCGCAATACGTGCAAGTCGACAGGTTCCTCTCGGCCTCAGCGATCTCGTCCATCGTGAAGCCGTACGCCTCCTTGAAGGAAACGATGATGTGCTCCATGTCGAGTGCCCTGCAGTTCTCCGCTACGATCGCTATGGCACTCCCCCTATAGCCCTCGATTCCCTCGTCGACCGTGACCGCTGCGAACTCGACATCCCTGCGGTCGCTGAGTATCCGTTTGAGGAGGTGTGCCGTCACGATACTGTCCTTGCCGCCGGAGACGGCGACGGCCAGCCTCTCCTCCCCATCGAGAGTCATCTGTCTCCTGAGCTCGTGGCGCACGCGTCTCTCAACCAGCTCGCAGAAGTGCCTCCGGCAGAGGTGTGCGCCGCTGTAACGGACGACGATGACGGACGGCTTCGAACACTTGTCGCAGGAGGTCATCCTGGCCTGATTTGAGGTGTGCGTATTTAACTCCTCTTTCGCGCATCTCCCGGAATAGTTATTTGTAAGCCAATCGCATTCGAGTCGGCGATAGTGGATGCAAACCGTCTGGGTCGAGAAGTACCGGCCGCGCGAGCTGTCCAAGGTCGTAGGGCAGAGGGCGATCGTGGAGCGGCTGAAGTCATATGTGGATACTCGGAGCATGCCCCATATGCTCTTCGCAGGACCAGCTGGTTCCGGCAAGACCACGTGCGCCATAGCCTTGGCGCGCGATATGTACGGCGAGGGCTGGCGAGACAGCCTCATCGAGCTGAACGCCTCCGACGAGCGCGGGATAGACGTTGTTCGGGGGAAGATCAAGGACTTCGCCAGGGCAGCCACGATCGGCGTGGGAGATTTCAAGATCATATTCCTCGACGAGGCGGACTCGCTCACGAACGACGCCCAGGCGGCGCTCAGGAGAACCATGGAGCGGTACACGGCCACGTGCCGGTTCATACTTTCGTGCAACTACTCCTCGAAGATAATAGAGCCCATCCAGTCGCGATGCGCTGTGTTCAGGTTCAGGCCGCTCGCAGAGGCGGATGTGAAGCAGTATCTATCGCACGTGGCCTCCCTCGAGGGCTTGGAACTCAAGCCGGACGGCCTTGACGCGATATGCTCCATCGCCGCCGGGGACCTCAGGAAGGCGACGAACGTGCTGCAGGTTGCGGCGTCGGCGTCGAAGGCAGTGGACCAAGACTCGGTCTACGAGTCCACCGAGAGCGTGCGTCCGTCCGAGGTCGACGAGCTGCTCAGGACCGCCCTAAAGGGCAACTTCAGCGGCGCTCGGTCCAAGCTGGACGAACTGATAGTGCGTCATGGACTGTCGGGGGAGGACATCGTGCGGGCGATACACCGGGCCGTCTTCGACCTGCCTGTAGACGAGGTCGCCAAGATACGCCTCGTCGACAGGATCGGTGAGGCGGAGTTCAGGATCGTGTCCGGCTCCAACGACCGCATACAGCTTGAGGCGCTGCTTGCCCACTTCGCCAACGAGGGAGCGCCCTCCGGCCGTGGCTGAGCGTCGCCCTGTACTCCGCGGACCCACAAGATTAATATATCGTCGCCATCTTAGTGGCGCCCGAGGTCCAGCATGGCTAGATTCCCGGAGGCTGAGGCGAGGAACCTCGCCAAGAAGATATGCATGAGCTGCTACGCTCGCAACGCCATCAGGGCAACAAGATGCCGTAAGTGCGGCTACAAGGGACTTCGCCTCAAGACAAGAGAGGCCAAGAAAGCCTGAGCCAGCCCCGTCCTGCAGCGATGCCGGCGGCTCTGATCTTCTCGCCCATCGTTCTCGAGTTCCGGACACGATGCAGTGCCCGTCCAGACGTGCTAGGTCACGTGAGGGAAAAAAGAATGGGTGGAGGGGACTCCACCGCAGTTGGGCATCACCCCTTGGTTACACATCTCCTCCTTTCGACAAAAGAGTGTGTGCCAAATCGGCGAAGGATGATTCGGGGCATCTGACTTAACACTTGTGGATTTGCGGTTTGGCACTCTACAATTCGGCCCGATTCTGGGAAGTGAACGTGGCATTACTGCAACTGCAATGTTTTTATTGTGATTTTGCTTATACCCCGACGATGTGGAACTTCCTGCCAAACGAAAAGCTCGTGATCGCGTCGCTCGTCGAGGATGCGACGAGGACGGATGCGCAGATCGCCGAACTCAACGGGATGAAAGCGGGCACGGTTGCGACGGTCAGGCGTCGGCTCATGGATGCAGGGGCGGTGTTCTATGTGAACGTTCCTGCTTTCAACAGACTCGGATGCGAGATGATGGCCTGTCACCTGGGAACCATGGACCCCGCTCAGAGTTTCGAGTCAAAGACTTCGGACTACATGGAGTTCGTCAAGTCCTCGCCGCAGATATTCGACGCCATCATAGGAGCGAAGTCTATCGCCTTCTACAGCGTCCTCCGCAACGCCACCGAACTGGAAAATCTCAAGGCTCATCACAGCCGCTTCTTCTCAGGCGACAGGAAGCGTTCGATGGCGCGGATATCCTCGATATCCTTCCCCTATTCCGTCTCCAAAGGCACGTACGCCCTGAACTACGCCCCGACGGTCCGCAGGTTCTTCCGACTCGACAGCCCTTGCGGGGCCGTGTGTGAGCCCACATCCGTCGAGGTCACCTCCCCCGATCTAACGGAGAACGAGAAGAAGGTGCTCACTGCCATCGTCGAGAACCCGGGCGAGCCGGACAGGGCGATAGCAGCGCGCGTGGGCATCTCCCGACAGTCTGTCACCAGGATTCGGAACAAGCTCGATGAGGAGGGGTACTTCAGGCTCGTGTGCGTCCCTAGACTGTACAGGTGGGGCTTCGAGATATTCTCCGTTGTACGCGTCTTCTTCTCGTCGGATTTCGCCTATAGCGACAGGGCGGATTCGCAGCCCAAGGAACCTGTCATGTACTCTTTCTTCTCTCTGATCAAGGCGGAAGAGGCCATCGCGAACCACATGATATGGTCGTTCCATGACTATACCAAGGGCCTGGACGCAGGCCTCGCCTGGTACCACCGGGAGAACGCTTTCGAGGAGAACCCGATGATCACGCTGCTATCACTGGAGCACTGCCTAGAGCTGAGGACGCACGACTTCGCACCCGCGCTCAGACATGTGCTGGAACGCTGTTGAGGTCTCGACCGCCGCACTACAGAGCAATCGGTAAATAAGTCTCTGGTCCATACTCGTGGGCGGTGGTACGGACGGAAATCACAACCCAGATGACGGCCAAGTGGGTGAAGGCGGCCTTCCTGATACTCCTTGGTCTCATCCTGCTCATATACTCTGACGGGCTGGTGGACGACCTTGAACGCAACACAGCCGAGGAGTTCAACGTGTCC
The DNA here is from genome assembly GCA_020347565.1 of Methanobacteriota archaeon. GTDB lineage: Archaea > Thermoplasmatota > Thermoplasmata > UBA10834 > UBA10834 > UBA10834. The sequence goes on from CP070732.1 coordinate 254,752, forward strand.
TTCGAGTGGACATGGGAACTCGTGCGCATACTGTTGTGGATCCTCGTGGCGTGGCTGTTCGTCGATGCTTTGCTGATAATCGCTCTGAGCTTCAAGGAGGACGCGTACACGTTGATGGACGTGATGACGAGGCTGAAGGCGATCGAGAGAAAGGTGACCCCCACAAGGGCCCCGGCGCCGCCCGCCCGCGTCTTGGTCGAGCCGCCTGCAGAGCCTGAGCCGGTCGTGACCGAGCACCCCGCGGCAGCGGAGGAGCCGCCGGAACACCCGCAGCAGGACGACGAGGAGCCCCCACCGCCTCTGGAGTGACGCCGCGGCCTATTCGTTCTTGCTCTTCTTGTCGGCGCGCTCACCCTTCTCCTGCCGCTTGGGGCAGTCCATGTTTATGCAGAGCACCCAAGGGGCCTTGCGCCGCGCCTGCCAGACCTTGATTATCGGCGCCCCACAGGCGTCGCAGGCCTCTTCCGTGGGGACGATCCTGCCCCTTTGCGGCAACGGGTACATCCTCTTGCACTCCGGGTAGTTCGTGCATCCGGCGAACCGTTTGGCCTTCCTGGACTGGATGGATATCATGTCGCCGCCGCAGTCCGGACACTTGCCGACAAGCCTCTGCTTCCTTGCGCCATCGCATTTCGGGTCTATGCACAGGACGACGGGCGACTGTCCCTTCGAGACCGTCTTGATCTTCGGAGCCCCGCAGACCTCGCACGAGCCCTCGCCAGGGAGCACGAGCATGCCTCTCGGGAGCGGATACGCGTTCCTGCAGGCCGGGTAGCTGGAGCAACCGGCGAAGGTGTCTCCGCCCTTCCCTCGTATCTCGACGAGCTCCCCGGAGTCGCATTGGGGGCACTTCCCCAGGGACCGCTGCTTCTTCAGGGCCTTTCTGATGTCGTCGCCGATCTCCTTCTTATTGCGCTCAAGGACGTCTATGATGTCGACGAGCATCGCCTGGCTCTCCTCGAGGACGTCCGGCTGCTCGCGCTCGCCCTTCGCGATCAGATCCATCTCGAGTTCGAGATGGGCGGTCATCTTCGCGTCCGTTATCTTGTACTCATCGTGGAGCCTCGCGTGGTCCTCGAGGGCCGATATGACGGCTATGCCGCTCTCCGTCGGCTCGATCCTCTGGCCCTTGACGAACCGCCTGTCGAAGAGCTTCTGCAGCGCCTCATGCCGGGTGCTCTTCGTGCCCAGGCCCATCTTCTCCATCTCCTGGATAAGCGTGCCCTGAGAGAACCTCGACGGCGGCTGCGTCTTCTTCTCCGCGGAGGTGATGCGGAGCACCTCGGCGGAATCGCCGGTCTTCATCTCGGGCAGGGAGACCTCGTTGACCCTGTAGTACGGATAGTACTTCCTCCATCCGGGCGACACTATCTCGTCTCCCTCGCTCACGAACGGCTCCTCGCCTATGTTGAGCTCCACACGCGTCTTCTTCGACCTGCACGCCGGGGCCAGAGTGGCGAGGAACCTCCTCGTGACGAGCTCGTAGACCGTCCATCTCCCGCCCTTCAGCTCGCTCTTCGTGGCGCCTTCGACCGGGTGGATGGGCGGGTGGTCTGTCGTGAACGATCTTCCCCTGGACGGCCTGAGCGTCTCCTGCGACAGCACCTCCTCTGCCTCCTCCGAGAGGTCGGACCGTCTGAGCTTCTCCAGGATGGCCTTGAGGCTCAGCGACGGAGGGTATACGGTGTTGTCGGTCCTCGGATACGATATGTATCCGTCCGTGTAGAGGCCCTCCGCGATCTTCATCGCCTGCGCCGCTGTGATCCCTCTCTTCGTAGCCTCCGCCAGGAATATGGTCGTGTTGAACGGGCATGGCGGGTACTCGACGCCCTCCTTAAGTTCGATGTCTCCGACCACGGCTTCCTTGGTGCGCCTCGCGCGCGACGCCGCCCCGCGCGCCTCCGTCTTCTCCTCGAACTTGCCGTGTGAGTGTGACGCCTTGAACTCCGATCCCCTCCGCAGGTCGGCGCCCACGACCCAGTACGGAATCGGCTTGAACTCTCTGATGCTCCTCTCCTTCGCAACTATCAGGGCAAGTGTCGGCGTCTGAACTCTGCCGACTGAGAGGAAGTCGTTGCCCATCTGCCCCGAGGCGAGCGACATGAACCGCGTGAGCGAGGCGCCCCACGCGAGGTCGATGTACTGCCTTGTCTCGGCCGCCGTCGCGAGCTTGTAGTCGACCTCGACGAGGTCTGCGAAAGCCCTCTCGACCTCGGCCTTAGTGAGGGCGCTGAACCTGGCCCTCTTCACCGGCAGCTTCGAGCCCGCATGCTCCAACGCCTCGACGCCTATCAGCTCGCCCTCGCGGTCGTAGTCCGTCGCCACGATGACCTCGTCCGACTTGGCGACGGTCTCCCTGAGCGCTCTCATGATCTTCTTCGCTGAGGGGTCGACTCCCTTGACAGGTTCGGCCTCCACGAGCTCCCTCGGGGGCGTCTTCTCCCAATCGTTCAGCTCGTCGGGGTAGTCGAGTTCGACGATGTGGCCCCTGAGCCCGAGCACGCTATACTCGTCGGAATCCTTCGCGAAGCGGAGAACTGGCGTGCCGGCCACGCTCTGGGTCTTATAGGAGCCGTTCGAGAGGATCAGGGCGATCCTCCGCGCGGCATGGCTCTTCTCACAGACGATGAGCCGACGCATCTCTGGCAAGATGATTGGGGGCTTATTTAACTGTGATGTACGGCAGGTGCTGCTCTCGGCTCACCCCAAACGACGGGGCCCAGCCCCGTCGTGACCTCACCATCGCTCCCTTCTCAGGTCGAGAAGCTCGCTTCGGCGGCGCCCGAGCCCCAGCAGGTGAACGGGCACTCCGATCTCCTTCTCCAGGAATCCGACGTAGTACCTCATGCTCCTGGGCAGCCGAGCGAGCCCCCCGTTCAGGAAGTCCTCCAGCCTCGCGGGTTCCAGGTCGTCCCAGCCATCGAAGGACCTGTAGACCGGCACAACCCTCTCGAGCGTCCTCATGTCCGGCGGGAAGCTGCTCAGCCTCTTGCCATCAACCGTGTAGTGCGTGCACACCTTGACCTCGTCCAGTCCGCCGAGCACATCCACCTTTGTGAGCGCCAGCCCCGTGAAGCCGTTCAGCGAGTGGGAGTATCTCAGCACCGCGAGGTCGAGCCATCCGCATCGGCGCGTGCGCCCGGTTGTCGTGCCGAACTCCCCGCCCTTCTCGGCGATGCGCTCGCCGGTCTCGTCATGCAGCTCCGTCGGGAGCGGGCCCGCGCCCACGCGAGTCGTGTACGCCTTCACGACACCGATTATCGCGCCCATGGCCGTCGGTGGGATGCCTGCCCCTGCAGCGGCGTTGGCGCTGATGGTCGAGGACGAGGTCACGTACGGATAGGTGCCATGGTCTATGTCCAGCATCGTACCCTGCGCTCCCTCGAAGAGGACCTTCCTGCCCTTCGACAGCGCCTCAGATATCATCGAACCCGTGTCGGTGATGAAAGGCTTGAGGGACCGCCCGTAGCCGGCGTAATCCTCGAATGCCTTTTTCCCGTCAACCCTTTGGTCGCTTCCTAACGCCTCAAGCATTTTGTTCTTCAGGGGCACGAGGAAGTCCATCCTGTTCCTCAGGAGCGGCTCATCGACGAGCTCGCCCATCCTAACGCCGAGCCGCGCGGCCTTGTCGGCGTATGCAGGGCCTATGCCCCTTCCGGTCGTGCCGACCTTCGCGCCCTCCCTGAGACGCTCCTCTGCGCCGTCGAGCAGCTTGTGGTATGGCATGATGACATGTGCCCTGTCGCTTATCCTGAGGTTGTCTGCGCCCTTCCCCCTGGCCTGTATGTCCTCGATCTCTTTCAGAATCACCCCGGGGTCGATCACGACGCCGTTCCCTATGACCGCCAGCTTACCTGGTCGGAGTATGCCGGATGGCAGGTGGTGCAGCTTGAAGAGCTCCTCGCCGATCTTCACGCTGTGGCCGGCGTTGTTTCCGCCCTGAAACCTCACCACGACGTCGGCTTCGCCGGCGAGGTAGTCGACCACCTTCCCCTTCCCTTCGTCACCCCACTGCGTGCCAATTACGGCCAACGTCGGCATGTTCTCGCCGGAGTCATTGCCAGATGCCGTAATAAAGGCTTCTCAGCTCAGCGCGTCCGGGTCAGGGTACGGACAGCTCGACGAAGAGCCTGAGCAGCTCTTCCGCCTCTAGGTCCGTCTTCACGCCCTTCGGAGCGAAATGCGTCGGGGAGGCGCATGCCCCGTGTGCCCTCAGCCCCTCCAACAGGCACGACAGCCGAGGCGGCTGGCGTTTTGAGCGTTGCGCGAGCTCGTCGACATCGAAGAAGAGGCCGGGCGCGTCCACCTCCTGCCTCCAGAGGTCGACCATCTTCTCGCAGCGTCGCCGCGTCCCCAGTCCCTCGGTCGGCGCGAGCGAATCGACGACGCCTCCCGAATGCAGCTCTCCCGTCCAGAGGGGGCCTGCGAACTCCCGGGATGCCTCAGACACTTCCTCCGCGAAACCCCTCCGCAATGTCGCCTCGTCAGCGACGGCATAGCCGATCCTTTCCAGGGACTGGTCCGCCCTCCTCGCGCCGTTCCGCATCCTTATGTGGCACCTGTAGTAGTGGTCCGCGTGGAAGCAGAGCACCGGCTCGATGCCTCTGTCGTGCTTCGCCGCTTCCCTCGCGATGTACCCAATGAGTATTCGCAGTGCCGTCTCGTGCGAGAAAGCGCTCTTCATCGACCTCGCGCCGTACCTGCGCAGGCAGGTCTTGGGATACGTGCCCGCTAGGGGCGCTGTGTCCGTGGCCGTCACCGCCACGATCCCCCCGTTGCTGCAGCTCTGGACGGCCGCGTCGACGAAGCCTATCGGCGTGCCGAAGGGGTCGATGTCGATGTAGGCGTAGCGCGCTTCCGCGAGCAGCGCCCGCAGGTCCCTGCAGCAGGTCGTCACCTCGTCCGTCAGGCCGTTCAGCTCCGCATTCCTCAGCATGAGCTCGTGCGCCTCTGCAGAACGGTCGTTCAACGTGAACCGCGCCCCTGAACCGCACTCGTTGGCCATCCTCAGCCCCCGGACGCCTGAGGCGGCGAGTCCGTCGAGCGCGCGCGAGCCCTCCTCAAGGGCGACGCTGCCGAGCATGACGGAGACGTCCCGGCTGAACTCCATCTGCCTGTTGTAGAACACGTCACCGGAGGCCTTGCCCGGCCCCCGACCGCAGAAGCCTCGCGGCACCATCAGGTCGGTGGCGCCCTCGCGTATGCGGACGAGGTCCTTCGTACTCACAGGTACTCGCCCTTCATGAGTTTCATTATCTTGTACGGCAAGAGGTTCCTGTTGATCGGGGTGACTTCGAGTATTCGCACGTCGTCCCTCCTGCGTATGTCCTGCAGCAGGGGGTTCCGGGACTTCTTGTGTAGCGTGAGTATCATCGGCTTGCTCACCTCCATCGCGTCCTTGACCGCCTTGACGAACCTGTCGGACTCCACCTCCATCTTGCCGACCTCGTCTATGACGATCACGTCCGCATTGTTGCTGGCGTCCACCACCGCCTCCACGCCGACGGTGTCGAGCGACTCCAGGTTGACGCCGTACTTGCCGACATAGAACTTCGATTCGGTGTCTATGTGGGCGAACACGGCCTTCTTCCTCGTCCGCCAGTCCATGACGTAGAACCCGACCCTTTTGCCGTTCTCCACGATGGGCTCGGTGATCATCCCGCCAACTACCAGCCCCTCGTCCTCGAGCATCTCGATGACCTTGACTAGTGCCTGAGTCTTGCCGGCCCCAGGAAGCCCCGTTATGCCTACCTTTATCCCCCTCGCTATCATCTCACCCCGCGGCCGAAGTGCTGGCTTCGGTATGGGTCTTCAAATATATGATGAATTGCATAAATCTACGGGCCCTCACCTGCATTCCCATGCCCGCATGCTGCTCTCAGACGGTTTCGATGCTCTTGATGAACATCAGGGGATAGCTCATGTCCTCCACGAACTCCATACGTGCCTCGACCCTGCTGGTCTTGTACCGGACCACGAGATTGACGTCCAGCATCTCCCCGGTCAGCGAGACGTAATCGAACTCCCCGCGCTTGCTCTTGAGCCTTGCCCTATCGATCCGGACACGCACGCTCTCGACGAACGGCTGCACCTTGCACCCCTCCTCAATCGCCCGCTCGAGCGTCTGAGCGTTGTCCGCGCTCACTGGTATGCCTACGAACTGGTGGTATATGGTACCCATCTTGATCCCGGCCTCGAAGGCTGCGCGCTCGGAGTCGCTGCAGTCGAAATGCCCGTTCGCCGTCTGCTCCCTCGAATCTCCCATGTGCAAGAACTCCTCGCCCTGCCCGACAGAATCCGAGCCAGGGCCTCGCGATGGCCGTACGTGAGGCCTCCGTATATAATGTTTGGCCGCCACGGCGGCGGCCGCGCTGGCGCCGGTCACCTGAACAGCATCTTGGCGTCCACGACGACGACGCCTTTCTCCTTGACGAAGACGGGGTTCAGGTCCATCTGGTCGAGGCTCTCCATGTACTTCACGCCGAGGTCGGACACCTGCAGCAGCAGGTCGAGCAGCGCATCCCTGTCGACCTTGATCTTGCGGTAGCCCTCCAGTATCGGCGCCGCCTTGATCTCGGTCAGCATCTCCTCGGCGTCCCGCCTCTTGATCGGGACCACCCTGAAGGTAACATCCTTGTAGACTTCCGTGTAGATCCCGCCCAGGCCGAACATGATCGTCAGCCCGAACGTGGGGTCGTCTATCAGACCGATTATCACCTCCACTCTCCGGTCCTGCATCGACTCGACCAGTATGGGCTCGGTGACGAACTTCTTCCTAAGCCTGGCGAACTCCTCCTCGAACTGGTCCTTCTGCACATCCAGGACGACGCCGCCCACGTCCGTCTTGTGCAGTATGTCCGGCGAGCACACCTTCATGACAACCGGGAACTTCAGCTTCCCCTGGTCCACCTCGTCGTACGAGGTCACGACCTGGAAGTCCGTGGTGGGTATGCCCGACTCCCTGAGCAGCATCTTGACCTCGTTCTCGGCGAGGGCTTTGCGCCCCTGCTTCAGAACAGAATCGACGATCACGCCGCTCATCCCAGGCCTCTCCATCGCCATCGACGCCCTTAATCCTTGTCCTTTCCCTGCATGGCCTCGGCGCCCAGGTCCCTGCCGGCGGCGAGGGCGTTCTTGTTCAGGTCGTAGGTCGCCTTTGGCACGATCTCCAGCATCGCCTTCTCAAGGGCCTCGTTGCTCACCATGTTGGAGATCTCCCTGAGGGCGCCGAGCATGACCACGTTCGCCACGACCCTCGTGCCCATCTCCTCGGCCGCCCTCGTCGCCCTTATGCGGTAGACGTGTCCCTGCGGCTTCTCAGGCACGAGGTCGGGATCGAGGAGGATCCTCGTCTCCGGCTTGACGTCGTTTATGTACTTGTCGTAGCCCTGCCTTGACATGACGACCAGGTAGTCCGGTATCTCGACGAACGGGTAGTGCATCTCCTCGGCGGAGAGCTTGACGTCGCATTTGGAGTGCCCTCCCCTGGCAGATGGGCCGTAGGACTGCGTTTGTATGGCGCTCTTCCTCTTCACCTTGCCGTCCGGACCGACCGGCAGGTCGTGCAGGGCGGCGGCGCGTGCGAGGACGATGCCCATCAGGATCACGCCCTGCCCCCCGAAGCCGGTGAACCTAATGCCCATCTCCGTGGGAACCACCTCCCTTGCGCTCGTGGTAGCATTCGCGGTCCCTGCTCACGAACTCCCCTACCGTCACCTGGCCTGCCAGGTTCAGGTCCACGTGGTCTATCGCCGCCGCGCGCACCTTGTCCCGCCTGATCGAGCTCTCCTTGAACCAGTCGAGCAGCGCGGACGGGTCCGGCATCTTGTTCCGCCTTCCGAAATTAGTAGGGCACTGCGACACAACCTCCACGAAGTTGAAACCCTTCTTCGTGAGCGAAGTCCTCATCGACTTCGTCAGCTCGTGCACGTGCCTCGTCGTCCATCGGGCGACGTAGTTGGCCCCTGCCGCCACCGCGATCTCAGCGAGATCGAACGGGTACTCCTTGTTGCCCTGGGGCGTGGTCGTCGACATGTAATCGTGGGGCGTCGTGATGGACGCCTGTCCGCCCGTCATGCCGTAGATGTTGTTGTTGATGCATATCACGTCGAGGTCGACGTTGCGCCTGCAGCCGTTGATGAAGTGGTTGCCTCCGATGGCGCCGAGGTCGCCGTCGCCGGTGAATACGACCACGTCTAGTTCCGGCCGGGACAGCTTCAGGCCGGTCGCGAACGCTATCGCCCTCCCGTGGGTCGTGTGTATCGCGTCGGAGTTGATGTAGAGCGGTATCCTGGAGGAGCAGCCTATGCCGCTGACGAAGACCGTGTTCTCCAGCTTCCACCCCACATCGTTGAAAGCTCTGAAGAAGCAGTTCATGATGGTGCCGTTTCCGCATCCGGGGCAGAACACGTGCGGCCAGTGGTCCTTCCTGTACAGGTCGAACAGCTCCATCAGATCGCCCCCATCTCCCTAAGCTTGTGCCGCACCTCGCCAGGCGTGGGCGGCTCGCCGCCAACCTTCGAGAGGAACTCCACGCGGCTGCATCCCGCTTCGAGGACGACGCGCTTGATCTCCCAGTAGAGCTGTCCCAGGTTCATCTCGCACACGAGCATCTGATCGCAGCTGGCCGCGGCCTCGGCGATCGGCTCAACGGGCAGCGGCCAGATGGTCTTCAAGCGCAGGAGACCGATGCGGTCGTCCTTGGCGGCGACCTCGCGGCCGCCGAACGACGCGGAACCGTACGAGACTATCATGGTCTTCGAGTCCGGCTCGATTACCTCCCATTTGTTTATGTCTCGCCTGTTCTTCGTGATCTTCTCGTTGAGACGCCTCACCAGCTCCTGGTGTATTCTCGGATCCTCGGGTTCGATGGCCGCCTTCCCAGAGTGCGTTATGCCGGTGACCATCGCCTTGTGCCCCTTGCCGAAGGTGGGGAACGGGGGCACGAGGTCGTCGGGCACGTCATACGCCTCGTCAGAGCGTCGCACGCCCTTCTCCTTCCTGTTGACGATCTTGACCTCCTTCGGGACGGTCAACAGCCCTCTCATGTGGCCTATCTCGGCATCGGAGAGGACGAACGTGGGTACGCGGTACTTCTCGGCGTAGTTGAACGCCTTGACCGTGAGGTCGAACATCTCCTGGACGTTGGCGGGGGCGAAGGCTATGACCTGATAGTCTCCGTGGGAGCCGTACTTCGTCGCCATTATGTCCCCCTGCGAGGCGCGCGTCGGCTGCCCCGTCGACGGCCCTCCCCTCATCACGTTAACTACGACGACCGGCGTCTCCGTCATGGCCGCGTAGCCGATCGCCTCCTGCATGAGCGAGAATCCGGGCCCGGAGGTGGCCGTCATGGCCTTGGCCCCTCCCCAGGAGGCTCCGATCACCGCGGATATGCAGGCTATCTCGTCCTCCATCTGGAGGAACTCCCCGCCCGCCTGGGGCAGCTTCGCCGCGAGCCCCTCGGCTATCTCCGTCGATGGCGTTATGGGATACCCTGCAAAGAACTTCGCACCTGCCAGCATGGACGCCTCGACGCAGGCCTCGTTGCCCTGGAGGAAGTACTCACCCGGCTTTATCGACATCTTCCCCCTCCTCCGCCTCTGGCTTCCACGATACGGCCTGGTCCGGGCAGCTCAGGATGCACAGCTCGCATATCAGCTTCTCCGTCCGGCCGTGGTTGAAACAGCTCTCGGGCGAGGCGACGACGGCCGCGAAGTACCCTCGCTCCGATATGTCGGCTCCCTTTGAGAAACACTTCTTGGGACACATATAGACGCAGATATTGCAGCCCTTGCAGTAGGCCAAATCGATATCGGGCCTCATCAGTAACCTGTCGGTTCAATCGGATGGTTCATATTTGAACCTATTTAACGTAAAATAAATCGCATAGCACCTGTCTGGCCCGGCCTGGCCATCTCCGTCGGGGAACGGGACGAGATGGACCGACACGCCCGCCGTCGCACATCATGGCTCGACCTGGCCACCCACGCGAAACAATTAATAGGACCATTAGGATAGACCGGGACCGTAGACGATGAACGCGCTTCAGGAAGAGATACTCGACCTCAAGAGGCAGAAGGGCGCCGTCATTCTCGGACACAACTACCAGTGCAGGGAGGTCCAGGAGGTCTCCGACTTCCTGGGAGACTCGTACGGCCTCTCGGTCCAGGCAACGAAGGTCGAGGCCGATACGATCGTCTTCGCGGGGGTCGACTTCATGGCCGAGTCGGCGAAGATTCTCAACCCGCGGAAGACGGTCCTCCTGCCGAACCTGAAGTCCGCCTGTCCCATGGCGGCCATGGTCGACGCGGAAGCTTTGAGGGCGTTCAAGGAGGAGAATCCGGGCGTTCCCGTCGTTTCGTACGTGAACACCACCGCGTCCGTGAAGTGCGAGACGGACATCTGCTGCACATCGGCAAACGCGGTGAAGATCGTCAAGTCGTTGCCCGATGAGAAGATTATCTTCGTGCCCGATTCGAATCTGGGGCTCTATGTTCAACGGTATGTGAAGGACAAGGAGATACTGCTCTGGCCTGGATACTGTCCCACGCACGTGAACATAACTGCCGCGTCTCTCAGGTCGCTCAAGGACGAGCACCCCGGAGCCGAGGTGCTCGTGCATCCAGAGTGCACCCCCGAAGTCATAGACCTCGCCGACTTCGCATACTCCACAGAGGGCATAATCAGGCACGTGGTGTCGTCGTCCAAGAAGGAGTTCATAATCGGTACCGAAGCCAACATGAACCACAGACTCAGGAAGGAGGCGCCGGGCAAGACCTTCCACGCCGTGGAGGAGGCCATATGCCCGAGCATGAGGGAGATCACGCTGGAGGACGTACGTGACTCGCTCCTCAAGTCGCAGCACAGGATAGACCTTTCGGACGAGATAGTGTCGAAGGCAAGGGCGCCGCTCGAGAGGATGCTGGAGGCGGGCCGGCAGGACTGAGCCTGCCGACGGTTAGAGCATCTCGCTCGTCGGTCCGAGGATGAAGTACACGCCGAAGACGACCATGAGCGCTCCGCACGCTCCGAAGACAATCTCGTGCACCGTCGGCGTCCACAGGTGCTTCGTCCTGAAGACGGCGAAGGTCGTGAACGTGTACCATGCGAGGTCGCAGCTCCAGTGAACGATCGCGAACACCAGCACGATGACCACGCCGAACTCCTGCGCGGTGGTGATCAGGACGGCGCCGACCGTTGCCCACCAGAGGAAGAAGTAAGGGTTCGCGGACGTGGTGATCGCGCCCGCTGCCACGGGCTTGTACGGGAACATCTCGTGGCCGCCATCTGGCGTCATCTTCCGGGACCGGAACATCGACGCTCCGAGGAATATGAGCAGGACACCGCCGATGACGCCTATCACGGTCATCACGCGGTCGTCCGTGAAGACGTATCCCACGCTGAGGATTATCAGCGCCATCAGCGGGAACTCGACTATGCCGTGTCCCAGCGCGACCTTGATGCCCGCCTTCTCGTCCTCGTATCCCTTTGCGACGGCAGCCGCGAAGACCGGACCGGGCATCATCACTCCCGAGAACGATATGAGTATGGCTATGCCGAAGAATATCCATATGTTGTTCGTGATGGGCTCCACGCTGGTACTCACCACAGACGTTGTATATAACCGGTTTCCCCCGCGCCGGCGATGAGGGCGAATGGCCAATATATCCGGACCGCTATTCGTGGCCCTGTGATGAGAAGAGGGTCAGCTGAGGGCTGTACGCCCCGTGATGAACCCTATGAGTGCTGATCGCACGCCGGCGCGGGCAAGGAGGCGCATGGCAATGCCCTTTGAAGCATGGGACCGCCCTTGCACAGCGCCGCCCCAGTCCACAGGCGCGAGGCGGGCGTCCGTTCCTCTGGCCTCCGTGGGGCAACCGTCTTCTCAGACCACTGTGAGATCCTTCCCGAAACGCGTGAGATGCTCGCTCCCTTCGAGGGTCACTAGGATATCGTCTTCGATCCTTATACCGAACTCTCCGGGGAAGTTGAGCGTGGGCTCGATGGTCATCACAATCCCCGGCTTAAGCGTCATCTCCGTGTCTTTGTACTCTGTCAGATGGGGCATCTCATGCGCCTCGAGGCCGAGACCGTGTCCGATTCCGAAGGGGAAGTGTTCGCCGTATCCGCTCTCATCAATGACCTTCCGGGCGGCATCATTGACCGCACCCGCCCTCACACCGTCCCGGACCGCTTCTATCGCCTTCAACTGCGCATCATGCACTACTTCGTGAACCCTCTTCTGCTTCTCGCTGGGCTCTCCGACGACCGTCGGTCGCGTGAGATCTGCGTGATAGCCGTTGTACGTCGCGGACAGGTCCATCAGGAACATGTCCCCCTTCTTGACACGGTCCTCCGAAGGGGGATCCCACGTAGCCGTCTTGGCTCCGGTCTGCACGACGCAATATGATATGCTCTCAGCTCCTCTCGCCCTCATCGCCCTTTCGACTTCGATGGATATCTCTCTCTCAGTGGCGGACTCACGTATGAACTCCCTGCCCACCTTCACTCCATCCTCCACGATCCTCGCGGCCTTCCGCACGCACTCTATCTCCTCTTCCGACTTGACAAGCCTGGCGAGGCTCAACATATCGGAGGCGCTCCTGACCGTGACATCGGGAACTGCGGAGGTGAGCTGCTCGTAGGTCTTGAACGGCATGTGGTCCTCTGTGCCGATCGTGCCCTTCATGTTGGACAGCAGTTCCCCGAGAACGGTCTTTCTGTCCTCTGGACTCGAATACGGTCGGATGTCCTCGAGCTTCGAGAGTTCTCTCGCATCCTCCTCGCCGATCCGCGGAACCACGAGCACGGGGTCGCCGTCAAGCGGGATCACTGCGAAGGTTATGATATCCCAGGTGATCATGACGTCCCAAGCGTCGCCCGGGTAATCGTAGCGCAAACCTGTCAAGTACCGTTGGTTTGGTCCGGGCGATACGAACAGAGCTTCGAACCCTTCCTGCTCCATCAGCGACTTGACTCTCCTGAGCCTGTCTATTGACACAGCTGGCACCTCGTGGTTCCGAATGGGAATTTGGTATATAACTGCTGCGAGGGCGTGCGCCGACAAGGATGGCGCAGGGTCGCCGGATGAACGCGAATCTTGGAGCGAAAGATGCTCCGTTAGCTCTCCAGCGTTGAATGTTGCTCCCCGTTCCTCCTGTGCCAACCCTCTGAGAGCGTTAGGTACATAGGCTAGCTATCCGTACAGGGCCATAAGGTGCAGCGCCTTGCAGGTAGAGGAGCCGGTCGGCAGGCACATCGAAATTCTCTCGAGAAGCGACTTGGATGATATCCACGGCGCCACGATGGAAGTCCTCCGACGATTAGGCGTCAAGGTGTTGGAGCCGAATGCACTGGAGCTGTTCGATGAGGCCGGAGCGGATGTCGACAGGAAGACGAAGGTCGTCAGAATCCCTGAAGGCCTGGTCAAGGAGACCGTTCGGAAGGCGCCTTCCGAGTTCAAGATGTATGGGAGGGATCCGAAGTACCAATTGGACTACAGCGGGAACAAAGTGCACTTCGGGGTCGCAGGCTGCGCGATACGAGTCAAGGATCTGGACGGAAGGATCAGGCCAGGAACCGTGGCAGACGTTGAGAGCATAGCGAGGGTTGCGGACTACCTCGAGAACATACATCACATACTGTTGACCGTCACTCCGTTCGACGTACCCGATGAGGTCTACCATTTGCACTGCATCAATGCGGACTGGAAGAACTCTGTGAAGACGACCGATGGATTCACTTGGACGGCCAGGAAGGCCCAGGAGACGGTCGATATGGCAGCTATCCTCAGAGGCAGCTACGATGAGGTCGTGAGGAGACCCCCGCTCCTGGGGTTCATGAATCCTGTGAGCCCCATGCAGCTCTCCAGTGAGCTGACGGAGGGTGCACTCGTGTATGCTAAATACAGGCAGCCGATGGTTGTCGCCCCGGAAGCGCTCGCAGGGGCAACAGCCCCCTCTACCCTGGCCGGCCTCCTCACTCAGCAGAACGCGGAGGTGCTCGCGGGCATCATGGTGACCCAACTGGCTAGCTCCGGAACGCCCGTGCTCTACGGTACTGCCTCCACCGTCATGGACATGAGGACGGGGACGGCAGCGATGGGAGGGCCCGAGGTCGGATTGGTCAATATAGCTACCGGCCAGCTCGGAAGATACTACAGCCTGCCCAGAAGAGGTACTGGAGGCGTCACTGATTCGAAGCTGGTGGACGCGCAGGCCGGCGCCGAGACAGCTCTGTCGATGTTGATGGCGGCGCTCTCCGGCATGAACTTCATCTATGAGGCATGCGGAGGACTCGATGGTACGCTCACATTCTCTTATGAGAAGCTGGTCGTAGACGATGAGATTGCCGGCATGGTTTCCAGGACGCTCAGAGGGATAGAGGTGAACGAGGAGACTCTGGCGGTTGACGAGATATGCAAGTACGGGTCTTCGAGCTACCTCGGGTCGCCTCATACCGGAAGGACATTCAGGACGGAGCATTACATGCCAACACTGTTCGACCGCAGACACTGGGAGGCCTGGCTGAAGGCCGGCGGTAGGGACATCTCCCTGGAGGCCAGGCGAAAAGCCAAATGGATCCTGAAGGAGCATCATGCGGAGCCCGTCGACGGAGCCATCCAAGCTGAGATCGATGAATTCATCAGGAAGACGACGAGAGGCTGGGCGGACAGCGCTTCTACCGCTTCCTGAGCTTGGGATTGAAGATCTCGTCGAGCGCGTAACCAATGAAAGTGAAACCCATTACCAGGAATACGATGCAGAGCCCCGGCATGAGCACCCATAGATAGAAGCCGTTGTACATTGCGTTATTATTCAGCGCATCCTCAAGCATGTTGCCCCACGTGACGTCTACCCTCGCGGAGGCTCCCAACCCGAGGAAGCTGAGGGCGCTTTCGGAAAGGATCGCCAGCGCTACCACGAGGATTGCATTCGCGAATATCAGCGGAAACACATTGGGGAATATGTGCTTTCTAATGATGTGGAATTCTCCTGCCCCGATGGATTTCGCCCTCTCGATGAAAGCCCTCTCCTTGACAGATAGAACCTGAGTTCGCACAATCCTCGCAGTGCCAGCCCAACCAGTTATGCCTACCACGATTATGATCTTGGTTACGCTGGGCCCTCCAGGAAGGACCGCCTCAAACACTATCATCAACACCAACCAAGGCAGCACCAGGAAGACATCGGTGACCCTCATCAAGGCCTCGTCCATCCATCCGCCCCAGAATCCGCTCAGAAGGCCGACTATCGAGCCCACTACCATGGCGACTGCGGAGGCTAGGAGGCCTATCACGAGGGAGATTCTAGCTCCATATATCAACCTGGCAAGAATGTCATTTCCTCGTTGGTCCGTTCCCAACCAGTTATCCCATGATGGAGCGGTGCCGGATCCGCGAGAGGCCACATCATCATGCGGGCCATAGGGATAGTCCCAGCCTCCGATCTCCGAGAAGACCCACATTATCTGCGCTGGAAACGCCGCCATCGCAACGAATACGAGGAGTATCGCGAGCCCGAGCATGCCCATCCGGTTCCTTCTGAACACTCGTCCTGTCTCAGCAATCCTCTTGCGGAAGAGCCTCATCCTCTCTGCGAATGGTTCGGACACCGTGAGATCCGTCTCAATCACCTTTCATCAATTCAACTCAACTCCACACGAGGGTCCAAATACAACATCACAACGTCCGAGACGAAGTTGGCGATCAGCACAGCGACCGCTATCAAGAAGAACGCAGCCTGGAGCACTGGCCAATCCTCTTCAAAGACTGCATCTATCGTCGCCCATCCCACCCCAGGATATTCGAAAACGTATTCCACCATGAACGCCCCGCCAACGATGTACGCAATGGTCAGTGCAATCAGTATGAGCATCGGCAGCATAGCGTTCGGCACAGCATGATCCTTCAATACCGACCCTTCAGGCAGGCCTTTTGCTCTCGCAGTGGTTATGTAGTCCTCCGTCATCACATCGGACAGAGCGCCGCGCATCATGAGAGAGAATGTCGCAATGTACACGAGCACTAGACAGGTCACGGGCATGACCAAGTGGGACAAGAGGTCCTTAACTGATGCAAGGGTGAACTCGAATTCTTCCCCGATCTCCAGCGCTCTGGAAGGTGGGAAGATCTCCCACGTTACGGCAAACAGCATCACCATTATCATGGCAAGCCAGAAAGTGGGCATTGCATAGAAGAAGAGCGAGAATGCAAGAGACCCAGAGTCGAACAAACTGCCTCGCTTCCATGCTGCGATAATCCCAATGAGCATGCCAATCACGATCATGAAGAATGAGGCAACGCCGACAAGGAGCAGAGTCCACGGTATGTACTCAAAGATGAAATCCATCGCCGGCATCTTATATTGAAAGGACTCGCCGAAATCGAGAGTGAAGACACCCTTGATGTATGTGATGAACTGCTCGGTCAGAGGGTCGTCCAGGCCGTACCTTTCGATCAGCTTATCCTTGTACTCATCGGGGATCGCGGGGTCAGACGGAACCATGAACCGCATCGGATCCCCAGGCATCATTCGAAAGAGTATGAAGTTGATGCATATCACTAGGAGAAACGTGACGAACAGGCTTATGAATCTCCTCAGTAGTATTCGCCTGAAGTTCCTCATGCGTTGGCTCCACTCATCAAAGGCGTGTCTTAGTCTGCGACGGTGTCATCTCGCGGAAATGGTCGAAAGGAAGAGGTTTAAGGTGTTTGCTTACGTCTCAGGAGGAGGTTCCTCAGGAGGAGCTTCCTCAGGAGGTGCGCCCTCTATGGTCTCCGGCTCCGGGCCTTTTCTCCGCTTCAAGAGCAAAGCCGCAGCCGCTACAGCAGCAATGAGTGCCAGTATCCCGACAACGATCGCTATGGTGCCCAATCCTCCTCCGCCGTCCTCATCCTCTTCAACGGCGGTCAGGTGGATGGTCAAACTCGCGGTCTCATTTGAGACCACTGTGACGGTCTCTGTGTCGTTCGTTTCGTACCCCGTCTTGCTGACAACGACTTCGTAGGTGCCCTCATCAACAAGAGTGATCTCGAATGAACCACTGTCGTCGGTCTTCTTCGCATACGCTGCCTCCTCGTCGCCGGGACGGTACAGTTCTACCAGAGCGCCCGCGATTGCGACGCTCGTGTCCACAGAGTCCAGAACATCTCCTGCAACAGAACCAGAGGTTACACTCAGTGTGAAATTCTGCCATGTAGTATTGCCCATTACGACAGTCACGCTGGCACTCTCGTTCGAGTATCCTTCTGCGGTCGCATAGATCTCATAGGTTCCAGACTCGACGGTATGGTTGTAGAATCCTTCCTCATCGGAGGATTGCTGACTGGAGGCTTCTGAGACAATCACCAAAGCTCCCGCAATCGGCTCACCTTCGGTATCATTCACATATCCGATGATCCACCCAGCATCTACAGGCACATCGATGACGGTGACCGTTATCGAGTCCAGATTACCACTCAACCCTTCTGGATCCTTAACTTCCAGGGTGACGGTAGATTCACCAGTTTCGTTGAAGAAGTGCTTGATGTTCTGGCCGTACAAGGTCGTCGTATCAAGAAGCTCCATGATTGTCCAAGTCCAGTTCAGCTCTTCGTCAGGGGATTCCAGGTCGTCTGCAGAGCCGGAGAATGTCGCCTCCGTCCCGACAAACACTGTCCTGTCGTCTCCATCCATGTCCACATTGTACGGTGCTGTGTTTCCTGTGCTACCGATCGGCGTGATTGCGAAATAGTACCAAAACGAACTGGGGCTTATCCCGGTTAAGACTTCCATATCGGGGAAGTTCTCGTACTCGTCAGTCCGGTAGCCAATCAAGCCGGACGGATACACAAGACAGATGTACGGGCAGTCCCGATACACGATTTGCTGCATCTCGTGGACTATCGCCTGTCGCTCGTACAGGTCCATCGCTTCCTGCTGGTCCCACCACAGCTGGTCGTAATAAGGATTCGTGTAGAAGCAATCGGACCACGCGGTGGTGTCGCTATTGTCCACGGGTATCTCATCCGTGGTCAACACGGACAGGAACCATGTCGGGTCGACGTCGGGCCACCAGCTCCAGATGAACATGTCGTACTCCATATTGGACATTAGGTCGTATAGCTTCCCCTCAGACTCGTCGTATAGGTTGACTTTGACGCCAATATCTGCCCACCATATCTGCATCATCTCGGCAGTCTGTTCGTCATGGATGTTCGCGCGGATGTAGTAGAACTCGAATTCGAGGAGCGCGCCACTCGACTCGTTCTCCCGGACGGTCGGGCTGCTGATGTACCTGTATCCTGCATCCTCCAACATCTGGTTGGCTGCTGCGACGCAGTCCTCGTGTGAACCGTAGTCCCACCTCTCCTCCTCAGGCACATTGTAATGCCAGAAAGGCGTCGCAGGCGGTATGAGCCCATAGGCTGGTTGAGCCATGCCTTGGTGGATTTCATTTGCGATGTACTCTATGTCCGTGGCCATCGTACACGCCTGCCTGACCGTCAGGTTCGTGGTCTCGTAATTCGTTGAAGCGGTGGGGAAGTTGCGTTCTCCACCAGTTTCCGACAACCTCCATTCTTTGGGCGCACAATTGAATCCGAATTCCTCAAGGATGAGTGTGGCGGGTGTCTGCCCATCAATGTCTGGGTTCGCGATGACGGTCTCCCATACGGACGGTGGTACGCCGTCGACCACATCGATATCTCCTGTCTCGAGAGCGGTAATCAGCGCATTGTCGCTCTTGTATATGACGAAGATCAGTTTGTCGATATTCACCGAGTCGACTTCGATTCCTGGAAGGCGGTGGTACGGTTTCTGAGCGAGAAGATGGATTTCTCCCTCCGCCATTCTGTATTCTTCCAGAATGAACGGACCAGAGCCGACGGGGCCATCTGGGAAGTAATCCGTTTCAAACATATCCACCGTATCGATTACGCCATCATCCCTCACCTTACTCCAGAGGTGCTCCGGGAGGATCGGGACTATCAAGGATAGCATATTGGCCTTCGGTCTCAACAGGTCTATCTGAACAGTGTAGTTGTCAAGTGCGGTGACTTCGTCGAAGCCTTCTAGATAGCCAGCCAGAAGTGCGCATTCCTGTGGATAATCCATTATCATCTTGAACGTGAACTCAACGTCATGAGCCGTTACGGGAAGTCCGTCGTGCCAGTACGAGTCCTCAACGAGATGGTAGGTCCAAGTCAAGTTGCCGTTGCTGACTTCATGCGACGCTGCAAGTTGCGGATACGGTTCCATCATCGGGCCAACGGCATAGAGGAACTCATACGTCATGTGCGCGACAGACCATGATGTGCCAGCCATCATATCGAACGGGTTGAAGGTGTCTGGGTCTTCCTTCACCCCTATTCTGTACTCATAATACGTTTGAACGGCTCCGACCGACGGAGCTGTCACAGCGAGCGTTGCCAGCGCCGTGAGCAGCAAGCACACAACAATCGCCAAGGACACGAAGTAGTGCAGTCTGCATTTGTCAAACAAGCTCGAGTAATCCATCTCATTCATGATCCCTCAACCCCCGATGCTACGATTTGATAGCCCAAGAGAAGAAACAATGAATCGAAGCTATATTAATCGACTTATCGATGTGTGGCCTGCACATTGGATCCCCCCGATGCTGCTTTCACCTCGTAGCATTGCACAATGGATATCTGGCCAACCCATTATAAAGCTTCTTCTATCGCGAAGGGCAACAGCGATATATAAGATGTCTGACATGCAGGCTATTGACGGGAGGCATCGAACTTGGAAATCAAGGCGCCGAAGGGCGGTCAATTGGAACTCTTATCTCGCGACGACCTGGACAAGATTCACGGCGCCACAGTCGAAATCCTTCAGAGATTAGGGATGAAGATCTGGGAGCCAACTGCCTTGAAGCTGTTCAAAGATGCTGGAGCCGACGTCGACGAGAAGACAATGATGGTCCGCATCCCAGAGAACCTCCTCAAAGAGACTGTTCGGAAGGCTCCTCAGGAGTTCAAGCTCTATGGGAGGGATCCGGACTATATTCTCAACATGGCCGAAAACAATGTCCACATCGGACCATCTGGTCTCGCCGTAAGAGTGCATGACCTCGACGGCAAGATCAGGCCTGGGAAGCTGAAGGACGTCGGAAACCTCGCGAGGCTCATCGACGCTCTGGAGAACATCCATATGAATGTCATGAGCGTCACCCCGTCCGACGTCCCGGACGATCTGTATCACCTTCATGGAATCATGGAGGATTGGAGGAACTCAGTCAAGACGACTGATGGATACAATTGGACCGCAAGGAAGGCCCAAGAGACCATAGACATGGCGTCGATTCTCAGGGGAGGCACAGAGGAACTGATGAAGAAGCCGTGCCTTCTTGGTTTCACGAATCCCGTCAGCCCTATGCAGCAATCCAAGGAGCTGATCGAGGGGGCGCTGGTCTACGCGAAGTACAAGCAGCCGATGATCTACGCTCCTGAAGCACTTGCGGGCGGCACCGCACCCGCGACCCTCGCAGGCCTGCTTGCACAGCAGAACGCTGAGGTGTTATCTGGAATCATGATATCCGAGCTCGCGAACCCCGGAGCTCCCGTGTTCTACGGGACGGTCTCGGCGGCGCTGGACATGAAGACGGGAGCGACAGCCCTTGGGGGGCCTGAAGTCGGACTGCTGAATATCGCGACTGGACAGCTCGGAAGATACTACGGGCTCCCGCGAAGAGGCACGGGCGGCAACTCCGATTCAAAGGCATTGGACGCTCAGGCAGGGTTGGAGACGGCGACGAACATGCTCATGGCAGGACTCGCAGGGATGAATTTCATCTATGACGCCTGCGGCTCCCTCGAGGGCAGCATAACGACGTCCTATGAGAAACTCGTGATTGACAACGAAATCGCCGGTATGGTCACGAGGATCCTTGGCGGCATAGAGGTCACGGAGGAAACGCTCGCGGTTGACGAGATCTGCAGAGTCGGGCCGAATGCCAGCTTCCTCGGGACGTCGTTCACGGCGAAGCACTTCAGGAAGGAGCACTTCCTCCCAACGCTGCTTGACCGCAGGTCACTGGAATCGTGGCTGAAAGCCGGCTCGAAAGACATCACCGCGGTCGCGCGAGAGAAGGCAAAGCAGATACTGAAGGAGCACGAGCCTGTGCCCATGGACAAAGGCGTCACAGCAGAGCTAGAAGAATACGTGAAGAAGGCGACAAAGACGAAGGCGACAAAGACATAGGGACTCTGAAACGATTGCGCCAGCTGTCCCCTGAATCTGCAACCCGGGACTCGATCTGGAGCGCAGAGGCGGAGGGGGCCACAACACGACGAGGCTGGATTGAAGCCCTGTCGCAGACGATCCACGCGCGCAGTTTTGCTCTAGATGCTGAACCTCACGAACTGGTTCTCACAGGGCGATCCATGGGCTATCCAGAACTCCCTCTTCGAGGGCACACTGATCCACGAATCCAGGGTGAGTCCCCGCTCCTTCGGACCCGGATCATCTCCTGGGTGATGGCAGATCGAGGCCGGATAATCCACATGGTCCCGCAAGAAGCCCATGCATGTTTCCAGGTCTATCTTGCCTCGGTTCTCCCTCAACAGCCTGTTCATTCTGTTGTGGCGGATTATGCTGCAAGAGGTTACTCCAGTGTTCTGCGTCGTTCGGAACTTGTCCGACACAAAGTGGTTGGCGTGGCCTATGTACTCTCCGCTGTAGGAGATATCCAGATCGTTAGGTGTTGCTTCAACGTTGTACAATTCGGTCTCATTCGTTATGACGAAGTTGAAGTATCCTGCTCTGTCCGCTCTTCGAACGGCGTCCAGCGCCTTCCCCAAGGTCTTCTGCTTCAGAACTTCAGCCACTATGAGGTAGGAAGGCACTCCAGCAGTCATTTCCTTCTGCGGCACAGTGTTCCAGTTGATGCTGATCCCGCTCGAATTCAATCCAGCACAGGCCAGCATGCCTGGGTTGGTGTAATCCAGGATGTCAGGACCGTTTTCCCTCCTGATCTTGAATAGCAGGCTGAGCTCCCCATCCCACCACTCTTTTTCAAGACCATCCCATGTTTGCCCAGCATACGTCTCGCCTTTTTCTGTCGCATTGCCTGTCGCGGCAAATGCTGTGCAACCGGGACGGTCGAAATCGCTTCTCTCCTCGAGGGCGTTTATCATCACTATCTCTTCATAGGCCCGCTCCGATCCTTCCGCAATGCCTCTGAGCTCGTCAGCGATTTCCGGAGAGTATTCCCGGATGAAAGGCTCGTACTTGCTAGCATGTCTCAGCAACTGGTCTTTGGTCTGTCTACCGGCGAACTCCTGGTAGAACTGCTCCTCTATCATCCGGGTGATAAGGCTCTTGCAGATCTCGCCATAGCCGAAACCCCTGTCGTATGCGTTGCCGCTCAGATCCATTGTGAAAAGGCTCTTTGCCATGATGATGCTCTCCCCTGGTTCCTGATTACCGCAACCACCATAAGCATTGCTGTGTCTTGATGTTCAGTGCGTTGCCGACCTATTCGTGTGAGCGCCGAATTCGCGTGCCTGAAGGGGAGCCAAGGGTTTATCTCTGCCCTTTCCCTCCCAGGCGTCAGGAGGGCTACTCGTGAAGGGGATTCCGTGCAAACAGATGATCAAGATACTGACCGACGAACAGGTGGAGAAGGTTCACGAGGCCTCCCTCAAGATACTTGAGGGGACGGGCGTCAGGTTCGATAGCGCAGACGCGAGGCGCCGCCTGATGGACTCTGGCGGGATTGCGCACACGGACAGGAAGGACGTCATCACTTTCCCCAGAAGCGTGATTGAGGAGGCAATCGGCAAGGTCCCGCGCGAGGTCAGCTACTTCGCGAGGGACCCCGAATGGGACATCAGGTACGACGGTGAACACACGTACCCGTACGCTGGAGGCGGCGACCCAAACGTCCTGGACATCGACACTGGGAAGGCGAGGCCCTCAACGTTTGCTGACGTCGAAGACGCCGCGAGACTCGGTGATGCGCTCGAGAACAACAACTCGGTTTCACATATGGTCATCGCCAACGATGTCCCTCCCTGGATGATAGAGCTCAGGACCATGGAGGCGGGGATGAAGAACTCGGCGAAGGCCTTGTCCCACCACGCCACACGTGCGGAGACCGTGGATTACATGGTCAAGATATGGTCTTGCGTTGCTGGCGGCGAGGAGGAGTTCAGGAAGAGGCCTCTGCTCAGCCTGGGCAGCTCCCCGAGCAGTCCGCTGACCTACGCCAGCCACGTGTGCGATGTCCTGATCAGGAGCGTGGAGCTAGGGGTTCCGTTCTCCGTCATTCCTTGCCCCGTCTCGGGCGGGACCGGCCCGGCGACGCTCGGAGGGTCCCTGGCGCTGCAGAACGCCGAGACGCTGGCCGGCTTGGTGCTGATGCATGCGGCCGCCCCGCCGCTCCCGACAGTGTATTGCGGCAGGGTCTGCTTCATGGACCCGAGGAGCGGACGGGACCTATGGGGAGTGCCAGAGGAGGGACTGGTATCGGCAGCCCTCGTCCAGCTCGGCAAGAGATACGATATGGTTTGTGACGCCTGCGGCACGGCCTCCGACGTGACGAGATGGGACCTCCAGATCGGGTTCGAGTGCATGATGACTACGCTACTGCCAGTCATGGCCGGGGCCGAGAGCGTTTCCGGCATCGGCGGCGGATGGGAAGGCGCCTCAAGCCTCGAGATGATGGTCGTCGGCAACGAGGTATACGACGACGTCGCCAGGGTCATGAGGGGCATCGCCCTGGACGACGACGTGCTCGGTTTGGATGTAATCGATGGGGTGGGGCACATGGGCACATACCTCACGCAGCCTCACACCGCGAAGTACCTGCGGAAGGGGGAGCTGAGGATCTCGTCGCTCTGGGACAAGAGGACTTCCGAGAGCGCCTCGAGGGAAGGGTCAAAGCCCTTGATCGAGACCGCGAGGGATGTTGCCAAAAGCGTATTGAAAGAGCATGAGCCGATGCCCTTGGACAGGGACGTCGAGCAGGAGATTGGCACGATACTGAAAGACGCGCAGAAGGCCCTCGCAAGATAGTCGCCCAGACGCTCGCCGCTGTGGCCGCACGCCAGCTGAGGCGACGGGAACGGCAGTAGCCGAGCCCTCTGTGCAACGGCCTTCCGACCGCGTTCAGATGTCTATGCTGCTGTAGTCGACGTCCGAAGCCCTCTTGAAGTACCCCTTCGGATGCTTGCAGTTCGGGCACTCGTCCGGCGCTTCCTTGCCCCTGTGCAGATGACCGCAGTTCGTGCAGAACCAGACCTCTTCCTCGTCTGACTTGTAGAGCGTTCCATCCCTCAGCCTGTCGAGCAGAAGCTGGTACCTCTTCGCGTGGTGCTTCTCGCTCACGATCACATGCTCGAAGTACTTCGCCTCGTCGGCCTTCCCCTCATCGCGTGCCCCCTTGGCGAAAGTCGGGTACATCTCCGTCCATTCGTAGGTCTCGCCCTTCACCGCCTCGACCAGGTTCTCCTCTGTGGTGCCGACCATGCCGAGGAGCTTCATGATCATCGCGGCATGTTCGTACTCGTTGTCAGCCGTCTCCTCGAAGATCTTGGCTATTGCCTGATGGCCCTCCTTCTTCGCGGCACCCGCCCACTTCACGTACTTCGCTCTCGCCTGGGCCTCGCCCGCGAGAGCCGCCTTGAGATTCTCCTCCGTCTTGCTCAACCTAATCCCTCTGGATGAGTGAAAGGGTTGCCCACATAAGTATCCCTCGCCTAATCCATGAGGGCTGGTCTCGTCGCGCTAGGATTGTATCGATACCAGGTAGTCTATGAACTTGCTCAGAGGCATCCCGTCCTTCCAGCGCATGATGAGGTTGCCCCCCTTGGACGCCTCTATCTTCGGCAGTCTCTCGTACATGAACCGCAGCCTGCCGTTCACGGACCCCATCTCTATCGTGAACATCCTCCAGGCGTCGCCCCGCTGCCCCTTGTGCCTGAAAGCGTATATCGGCATGAGCCCGGCACGCCTGCAGTCCTCCACCATCTCCTGCGCCTGCACCGCGAGCTTCTCGCTCCTGCTGAAGCGCAGCACCTGGCTCGTGGAGCTCTTGACTTCGATCGGGAGGGATATGCCCTCTCTTATGGCGACGAGGTCGACGCCCAACGAGCCCGCGCCGCGTATGACGAGAAACGGCTTGTCCTCGATCCTCCGGTAGCCGGTCCTCTCCTCGGTGTTGCATGTCTTGGTGACCCTCTCGAGCGTGTCACTGTTCGCGCTGAGGATCCCCTTGAGCTCTCGCTCGAAAACCTTGCCCATCCCATCGCCTTGGCTGCGTGTATCGCGTCGCCAGAATTAATCACTTTCTACATGCAGTCAGCGATCGCCTGCGCGTCGATGTCCTCGAGGACCAGTTTGTCGAGGTCGTCGGTGTGGAGGGCGCACTTCGTCCCGGGCGCTTCGGGCGTCCGCGGTTCCGCGCTTCCAGCCTCGCACTCGTAGACGACGAGCAGTCTCTTCACTGAGATGTTGCCATAGTGTCGTGTCACATCGTAGAGCGCTCTGAGCCTCATGCCCTCCGCATCGATCCCGCACGACTCGCTCACGACCCGGGCGCCCGCCTCCTCCGGCGCCTCGTCCATCGCGATCCTCCCGGACGGCAGCGTCCACACGGACGCCGCTCCCTTTCGTAGGAGGAACACGCCCTCCCTGCGCTTCGTCACGACGACGGCCTCCCCCTTGCACGGCGTGTAATCCATGTCGAACTTCATCTCGAGGAGGTCTAGCTCGAAGCGCCTGACGACGAGGTCAGGCGTGTCGGCCGCCAGCTCGTCGATCTCGTCCGCGGTCGGCAGCTCCAGCAGCATCCTCTTGGATCGTTCTGTCAGGGGACCAGCCTCACTCTGTCGCGCGGGTAGAGAACCGTCTCGCGTATGTTCGGGAGGTCGAGTATCTTCTGCACATATCTCTCGATGCCGAAACCGAACCCGCCGTGCGGTGGCATCCCGTACCTGAACGCCTTGAGGTAGAAATCGAACGCCTCGAGGTCAAGGCCGTTCTCCCTCATCTGTTCGACGAGGACGTCGTATCTGTGCTCCCTCTGACCGCCCGACACGATCTCCTGGCCCTTGTAGTCGAGGTCGAAGTAGCCCGTCCGCTCAGGGTCTTCGTCGTACCGTTTCGCATAGAATGTGCCCCTCTTCAACGACGTCGGGAACTCGGTGATGAAGTACAGCAGCGCTCCATGCTTCTCCATGACGATGTCCCCCAGCCGCTTCTCCCCCTCCGTGCCGAGGTCGTCTCCGTGCGCTATCTTCATGCCGTCGGAGGCGAGCAGGTCGATGGCGTCGTCGTATCGTATCCTCGGGTACGGCGGCTCGGGCACGCTGAGATCGACACCGAGCAGGTCGAGATCTGCTTTCGCCGCGGTCAACAGGTGTCTCAGGCTGCTGTCCACGATGCCTTCCGCGACGGCCATGACGTCCTCGGATGACTCTATGAACGCCAGCTCGACGTCGAGGGATGTGAACTCGGCGATGTGCCTGACCGTGTCGGAGGCCTCCGCCCTGTAGGCCGGGGCTATCTCGTAGACCCTGTCGAGGCCCGACGCCATCAGGTTCTGCTTGTACAGCTGTGGGCTCTGGGCGAGGTACGCGCTCTTGTCGAAGTACTTGATGGGGAAGAGCGTCGCTCCTCCCTCGGCACCGGCGGCGACTATCTTCGGCGTCGACACCTCGATGAAGCTCTCGGACAACAGGTAGTCCCTGACTCCCTGCAGCGCGGCAGCCCTGATTCGGAACACCGCCCTGATATCGGCCTTTCTGAGGTCCATGAACCTGTTGTTCAGGCGCGTGTCGAGGTCCGCGCCGACCTTGTCCACGACGCCCAGAGGCTGGGGGCTCTCTGCCGCGCTGAGCACACGCACATCCTCCGGCAGTACCTCGAAGCCCGCCCTCGCCTCCTTGCTCTCCTTGACCGTACCCCTGACCAGAAGCACCGACTCCCTCTGCAGCGAGTTGATCTCTGCGAACAGCTCGGGGTTCCTCTTCTTGACCGCCGTCACCTGGACGACGCCGTCTCGGTCCCTCAGCTGCACGAACGATATGCCCCCGAGGTTGCGGATGTCCTGCACCCAACCGCCGACAGAGACGGTCCTGCCGTAGTGTTCGGCCGTTATCTCGGCGGAGTAGAGTATGTGCTGCCATACGGGCAAGGGAACATCACCTTCTCTCGCGTAACCAGGTCGTAGGTATATACTCTTTCTCCGCGACGGCCCGTGTCGGGTATGCGGCGTCGCGTCCTCACTTCGTCTTGGGCTTCCCTCTGCGGCCGAGCGTCGCCTGCCTGTGCCCCTCATCGAAGAGGCACCTGACCGCCCTCGCCGCCCTCATGGCGGAAGGATACACGGGTATGTTCTTCACCCTCAGCTCCTGAACGACCTCGTCGACCTCGGGGCCGCCCACCCAGCACGCGACGATCGGTTTCTTGAGGTTCCTCTTCTCCTCCACCAGCTTGATGACGGCGCCGACGTACTCCCTGGGCCTCGCGATCCCCGCGTGGACGCAGGTCATGATCAGCGAATCTATGTTCGGGTCGCTCAGCATTATGCTGCCGGTGACGTAGTACCTGTGAAACCTCGCGTCGCCCGTGACGTCGAGCGGGTTCCTTGCGCTGGTTATCGGCGGAAGGTGAGGTGTCAGCGCGTCCCTGGTCTTCTTGGTCAGCTCAGGAACCTTAAGGCCCAGCGACTCGCACCAGTCGGTCATCATTATGCCCGCGCCGCCGCCGTTCGAGATTATGCCCACGCGATTGCCGCGGGTGCATGGCTGGTACGCCAACGCCCTCGCGAAATCGAACAGCTCCCCGACATCGTACGCTCGCTGGATGTGCACCTGCCTGAACGCG
The DNA here is from genome assembly GCA_020347565.1 of Methanobacteriota archaeon. Taxonomy (GTDB): domain Archaea; phylum Thermoplasmatota; class Thermoplasmata; order UBA10834; family UBA10834; genus UBA10834. The sequence continues at coordinate 282,585 of CP070732.1, forward strand.
GAGTCGTATACGGCGTCCGAGCCGCTGAGCGAGCCGGTGTGGGTCGACGCGGCAGCGGAGCCAGCGGGCGTGCGTCCCGCCTTTATGGCGATGATCGGCTTACGGCACCTCCTCGCGGCGTCGAGGAACTTCTTCCCGTCCTTGATGCCTTCGATGTACATCGCGATGACCTTGGTCGCTTCGTCCTGGTCGAGGTAATCTATCAGGTCCGCATCGTCGACGTCCGCCTTGTTGCCGACCGATATCACCCTCGACAGGCCAATGTGCTCGCCGTTGGCGTAGTATATCATGCCCACGCACAGCGCGCCGCTCTGGCTAACGAGGGCGACCTCGCCTGGCTTGGGCATTCCGAAGACGAACGCGGCGTCGAGGTTGTCCACGGGGTCCTTGTACCCAAGGGTGTTGGGCCCTATGACCCTGATGCCTCCGCGCTTGGCGATGTCGAGCACCTCCTTCTCGAGCTGCCTCCCCCGCTCGCCCGTCTCGCCGAAGCCCGACGATATGATGATCGCTCCCTTCACCTTCTTCCTCGCGCACTCGGTCATCACCTTCGGCACGAACTCCGCGGGCACGACGATCACCGCGAGATCTATCTCTTCCTTCGTCGCCAGGACGCTGGGGAGCGACCTGAGCCCAAGGATCGTCGGAGTCTCTGGGTTGATCGGTATGACCTTGCCTTTGTAGCCGTTGACGAGAATGTTCTGGAGTATCTCGAAGCCCAGCTTCGTCGGGCTCCTCGATGCCCCTATGACCGCTATCGATTTCGGAGAGAATATCGGCCTGAGCTCCTCGACCGTTCCCATCACTTCTCACTCGCGTCTCGCACAGCGACATCTCTGCGCATAAGCCTTTCCGTCCCTTGAGGCCAGGGCGAGACGTGTCCGGCTCGCCAGAGGCTCATGCCTGAGGGAGAACGACACTGAACTCCGCCCCCTGCGAGTGGTCTCCCGGCACACGATCGCCCACGATGAGCCTTCCACCGTACCTGTCCGTCAGCGTCTTGGCGATTGACAGGCCCAGGCCCGTCCCGGTGAACCTCTTGGACGAGTCGAGGCGCATGTATCTGTCGAACAGGTCCTCCCTCTTGTCCGGCGGAATGCCAGGCCCGTGGTCGGATATGCTCACCTTCCACGCGGGCTTGCCGGAGATGTCCGCCTCCTCGATGCGCGCGCTCACCTCGCCTCCCCCACCGTATCTGACGGCGTTCGAGAGGAGGTTGACGAAGATCTCCTTCGAGAACGCGCCGACCTTGACGTTCCGGGTGCCTTCGCCGAAGTCCCTGGCGACGGCCGCCGCCTCTCCCTGGCACGAGCTGCACACGTCCCCTATCGCCTCGTCGACTATCGAGCACAGGTCCTTCGTCTCCCGCGCCTCGTCCCGGCTGGTGTAGACCTTCGAGAACCACCGCACCTTCTCGATGAGCTCGCCGCTCCTGCAGATCTGGACGTGCGCCGTCTTCAAGTTGGCGTCTCCGCTCGACCCCTGGTCGCCGCTCTCCAACGCCACCTCCATATATCCCCGCGCTGAGCCGATGTAGTTGCCGAGGTCGTGGATGAGGAGGTCGTTGTACAGCTGGAGCAGCGTCCTGACCTTCTCGGTCTTCATCCTCGCCTCCTCGAGATCGGTGATGTCGTACGCTATCTCCAGGCGGACGTACCGTCCATCGGGCCATTCGATCGCCCTGTCGACGCAGCTGTAGGTCCTCCCGGTCCTGGTGTTCTCGAACTTCCAACTGTACGGAGGCGCCGGCGTTCCGTTCTCCTTCATCAGCCTGTCGTTCGTGCAGAACGGGCACGGCGACGTCTGCCCCCGCTGCAGCACCTCGTAACACTTCCTTCCGACGAGGTTCGGGCCGAACAGCTCCTCTAGCTTCCGGTTGACCGCGAGGAGCTCATACGTCTCCATGTCTGCGACGTAGACGGCCGATTCCAGAGCACTGAGGATCGTGAATAGCTCGGACCGTCCCTCTTCCAGGCTATCGACCATGTTCATGGCGCCCTGGTACAGACGGGCCTTGTCGCACGAGACTCCGATGTGGTCTGCCATCGACCGAATCATACGAACGCCCGGGTCCTCCAGTGTGGAACGGTCCCGCGATGCGACGGCGACCGCGCCTATGACCTCCTTCCTCGCGATTATGGGCACGCTCGCGACGGACTCGGCGTCCGGGGCGAACGGGTCCACCGGCCCGGTTACCACGGTCTCCCCTTCCCGCGCCGCCATGGTGCAGGCATTCTCGAGCGCTTCCCTGACGGCGCCCTGCTCCTCACTGAAGAAGAAATCCTCGTCGCCGCATTTCAGGTACACCGCCGACTTGAGGCTGAACCGGTCGCGTATGCTGGCGACCGATCTCCGTGCCACTGTCCTTTCGTCGATCGGCTGGTGAGCTATGGCGAGGTCGGAGACGGCCTCGGCGACGGAGGACTGCCGACGCAGATCCTCGGACACCCTGGCATGTCTCAAGCATATGTGAGTGAACATCTCTGCGAGTCCGTCCGCAATCTCATACCAATGCGGAGCATCCTCGTCCTCGCATCTTGTCTTCAAGACATCGAATGCCGTGCGCATCCCAAGCGATATGACTGCAAGCGTGTCGGAGAGTTCGAAGCCCTCCTTCGCACGCCTCCCGGAAATGTCAGTTACGATTCGGTCCAGACGTCGCGAGTCGCCCGACTCCAGCCGATGGATCATCGCGTCGAGGAGCCCCATCAAATCGGAGCGCATCTCGTCCGGCGGCTCGTCCGAGTATCGCGTGGACGATGCCCTGGTGCGCTCTGCCCATTCGTCGGCGATGTCCTCCCTGCTCTCTGCAAGGAGCTCCGCTAGTGAAACCACTTCTTGCATCGTTTCACAGTCTCACTCAAGTCGGTCTCCTCTTGCGAGCCACCCCAAAGGCAATCTCGACTCTGGCATCTTATCTGCTTGACTTGTACATAATACATGCGACACCGGCGCCCGGGCGCTTGGCGAGCAGAGCGGTTAATATATATTCTATGCTCCTCATTCGCCCCAATCATAGGTCGGAGGAAGAGGAATGCCGGAGAAGGTAACAGTATCTCTCATCAAGGCGGATGTCGGCTCAGTCGCGGGACATTCGAAGCCGCATCCGAAGATGATGGAGACGGCGCGCGCAACGGCAGCCAAGGGCGTCTCGGACGGGTTGATATTGGACTTCTATGTCAGTCGCTGCGGGGACGACATGGAGCTGCTTATGACCCACAGGAACGGCGAGAACCACAAGGACGTCCACGAGCTCGCGTGGAACGCGTTCATGAACGCTGCATCGGAGGCGAAGAAGATGAGGCTCTACGCGGCTGGACAGGACCTTCTCTCGGACGCGTTCTCGGGCAACGTGAGAGGGCAGGGCCCGGGCGCCGCTGAGATGGAGTTCGAGGAGCGCAAGACGGAGCCGATGCTCGTGTTCATGGCGGACAAGTGCGGCCCATCGGCGTACTCTCTCCCGATATCCAAGATCTACATGGACCCTTTCACGACGACCGGCCTGGTCATCGACCCGCGCGCCCATCAGGGGTACGACATCGAGGTGGTGGACGTTGTTGATCACAAGAAGGTCGTCATGAGTTCCCCTGCGGAGATGTACGACATACTGGCGCTCATAGGCGACACGACGAGATACGCCGTCAAGCGGGTGACGCACAGAGATATCGGCATCGCGGCGGTGGTCTCGACGGAGAAGCTGAACATGCTTGCAGGCAAGTACGTCGGCAAGGACGACCCCGTCATGCTGGTCAGGTGCCAGTCGGGACTGCCCGCAGTCGGTGAGGTCCTGCAGCCGTTCGCGTTCCCGCAGCTCGTCGCGGGCTGGATGAGGGGCTCGCACTACGGTGCATGGTACCCGTGCGGCGTGGACGATTCGGACCCTTCATACCATGACGGACCGCCGCGCGTATGCGCCCTCGGCCTGCAGATTAGCAACGGGATGATCCAGGGCCTGGAGGCGCCGGGCGGGCCGGTTGGCGCGCACCAGCCGGTTGACTATTTCTCGGGGTCCGAGTGGGATTATGTGCGCAACAAAGCGATGGACATATCCGTCTACATGAGGGGGCACGGGCCGTTCATGCCAGGTATCGTCTCGCCGGACGACCTGGAGTACACGACGAGGCCGGAGATATTGAAGAAGCTCGAGCCCAGGATGAGCCCGCTCGACTGAGGTGTCCTGATTGGAGTCGAACGACGCCGTCATCGCCGTGAACTTCAAGACCTACGCCGAGGCGGTGGGCCCGCGTTCGGTCGCCCTTGCGAAGACATGCGAGGCCGTCGCGAAGGAGACGGGCTTCACGATCATCGCGGCGCCGCCGTTGCCGGACCTGGCTTCAGTCGCGGCTTCCGTGTCGATACCCGTCTACTCGCAGCACGTCGACGACGTCCGGCAGGGCAGCACGACAGGACACGTGACGCCGGAGAACGTGGCGGCCAGTGGAGCGTCGGGCACGCTGATCAACCACTCCGAGAGGAGGATGACGATAGCCCACATAGAGTCGCTCGTGGGAAGGTGCAGGGCGCTCGGGCTGTCGACGATAGTGTGCACCAACAATATCGGGGTCACCAGGGCCTGCGCGGCGTTCCAACCCGACTTCGTGGCGATCGAGCCGCCCGAGCTCATAGGCGGCGACGTGTCCGTCACAACAGCGAACCCCGGCATTGTCAGCGACTCCGTGGGGGCGGCGAAGGCCGTCTCGCCGGGCGTGCGCGTCCTTTGCGGGGCTGGCGTTAAGAACGGCGCGGATGTGGAAAAGGCGGTCGAACTCGGAACAGACGGTGTCCTGCTCGCGAGCGGCGTCGTCAAAGCAACGGACCCGGCGAAGGTGCTTGCAGACCTCGTATCCGGGCTCAGGCGCTGAGGGCAGACTGCCTGTAGCCGTACAACAGTTGTCCGATCGGCCCCTCGCGACGAGTATTGTCACAAGGTCCGCATCTCATCGTCGCGGCGTCGGTGCTGATGTTGTCAACGCTCGGGCAGGCTATGGCGGCTACGAGCGCCGACGCTGGCGCCCCTCGACCAATCGTCCTCGGCGAGGGGGCGGTGCCGGAGCTGCTTATCTCGGAGTTCTACGCGAACGCCTTGGCGGAGGACGAGTACGTGAGGATTCGGTCTGCTGCGACGTGGGATGTGCAGATGTGTGGGTGGCGGCTGACCGACGGCGAGGGCACGTTGGAGTTCGTCAGCGCCGCCGTTATCGGCGCCGGCGGGGAGGTTTCGGTGTCGTTCAACTCGTCGTCCTACGTCGCCGCATACGATGTCCTCCCTGACTTCGCCGTCGACGCCTCCTGTCAGACAGGCGGGCTGGAGGCCAGCGGCTCGTTCAGGTTGGGGGACTCCGGCGACTCCATATCGCTCGTGGACCCGTCGGGCTCTGAAGTCGACTGCGTCCTGTACGGTGACGTGGCGGTCGGCTCCTGCGCGTGGAGCGGAGCGCCGTTGCCCGCCCCAAGGGATGGAGAGGTCTTCAGGCGCATCACCGTCGAAGGCAGGGCCATCGACACCGACACCGTGTCGGACTGGCAGCCATTCCGTGAGTTCAGGTACGGGTACACGGACCAGATGCCGCGCGCGTTCGACATAGCGCCCGGAGGCCTCAGCGCGTTCGTCAGCCCTGACTGCTCCCTCGATGTCGTCCTGGAGAGAGTCGGCTCTGCGAGAAAGGAGGTCGTGTTGTGTTCCTATGAATTCCAGTCGGCCGAGCTGTGCCTGCTTCTGCTCGACGCAATGGCGAGAGGCGTGTCCGTCAGGGTGCTCGTCGAAGGGAGCCCTGTGGGCGGGATGAGCGACGCTGAGGTGGCAGCCCTGTCCGTCCTTGAATCGGCGGGAGCGGATGTGCGCGTCGTCGCGGGTACTCTCAGGGAAGGCGTCGCAAGGCATTTCGCAGTGCTGCACTCGAAATACATGGTGGTGGACTCAGAGGAGGCGCTCGTGCTGTCCGAGAACTTCGTGAGCGACGGCATCCCTATCGACAGGGTCTTTGGGAACAGAGGATGGGGCGTCGCGGTCAACTCACCAGAGCTGGCATGCTATCTCCGCCGCGTCTTCGATTGCGATTCGAGGAGCACGAGGCCAGACATCGTCAGATGGTCTGACGACGAGAGATACGATCCGCTGGCGGACGCACCCGCGGGCGAACCGACGGAGCATCCACGGGGTTGTCTGCCGCCCTTCGTGTCGACATCCGCGTCGAGGGTGGTCTTGTACATGTCACCAGATGCGAACGTCGTCGCGCCCTTCCTGTGCGCCCTCATGGCCTCTGCACGCGACATCTCCGTCGAGCTCCTGCATGCAGATCTGGCCTGGGACACCCGCTGGAGCGTGCGCGACGTCATGAGCCCTCTGCTCTCGACGCTCCTGGAGCGCATGCGCGACGGAGCGTCGTGCAGGCTGTTACTCGACTCCTCGTGGTACAACGCTGCGAGGAACGAGGAGGTGACTGCGGCGATGACCGCTGCCGCATACGCCGAAAGCCTCACAGGCTCCTTTCGGCTCATCAGCGCTGGCTCTCCCATCTCCGTGCTGCATAACAAGGGCGTCATACTCGACGGCGACGTCGCATTGGTGTCCAGCAACAACTGGGTGTACGCGTCCTTCGCGAGGAACAGAGAGCTGGCAGCGGTCATCGAGTCGAGCGAGGTCTGCGGCTACTTCGCCGCGGCATTCGACATGGACTGGATTCCGGATACGACGCCTCCGACGATGGAGCTGAGGCCTGAGTTCGTCGCGTCGCCCGGAGAGCGCGTGCTCCTATCGCCCGACACCTGCCAAGACGACAGGACGATCGCCTGCTACCGCTGGGACATCGGCATCGACGGCGAGGTCGACGGCCGCGGCCCCCAGATGTCGTATCTCGCTCTCGTGCCAGGGAGTGTCCCGGTCTCGCTGACAGTCGTGGATGCCTGGGGCAACTCCGCCACCGCGATGGCCGTCATCAGGGTCGTTGGGAACGGGGCCCCCGCCGTGGAGGACGACATCGACTGGACGGATGCGGCACGGGCAGCGGCTCCGCTGGCCGTCGGCATAGGGTTTCTGCTCATCAGGATGCTGGGCCCACGTGGATCCGGCCGCCAGGCGTGAGCGCGCAACGTTAAAGAGCGGAGTCCGGGTTCATCCTCCGATGGCGATCCGAGAGTTCACTCCGGCGGACATGCAACCGGTCATGCGAATAGTGAAGGCTTCGCTCGGGGAGACCTACCCCCCATCGCTTTACCTCACAATCCATAACATCTGGCCGTCAGGGTTCCTCGTTCTTGAGGTGGAGGGCAGAATCGAGGCGTTCGTCGCCGCGGTGGAATCTGAGAAGAACGTCGTGCGCGTGCTGATGCTCGCCGTCACCCCTGAGCACCGGGGCCGCTCGTTCGGGTCGCTGTTGATGAAGGAGCTTCACGCCAGATGCATCGCCGCGGCCGCCCACATGGTCAAGCTGGAGGTGCGGAAGAGCAACAGTTCGGCGCTGTCGTTCTACGAGCGCCTGGGCTACTCCGTGGTGGGCGAGTTGCAGAACTTCTATCTCAACGGCGAGGGCGCCTACGTGATGAGGAAGACGCTTGGCAGCTGATCCCCGCGCCTATCTGTAGCCCATCCTGTCGTCGTTCTGATGGACATTCCAGTAATGGTATGGCGAGCTCTCCCTCTCGCTCGTGGTCATGTCCTTGGAGACGCCGCCCATGTAGCTGCCGTAGCGCTCCCTGATCTGCTCCTCCACAGGGCGCGCCCGGCGAATCGCGTCCCTTATGTGTTTCCCCTCGACGTACTTCGCCTCCTCGACTATCGCTATGTCCCCGGCCGCCCGTATGAGGCCTCCGAGCTCGCGCAATCTCAATGTCAACGACTTGTCCCGGCTGTCCACCGCCTTGGCGCGCTTCCTGGCTTCGTGGATGATCAGCTCGACGGCCTCCCTCGTGGCGTGCGGGATCTTCATGTCCATCGCTATCTCCTGGGCGACGAACTGGGCTATCTTCGACCTGTTCTCGCCGGTGTCGGGCATGACCGTCTCGAGGAGCACCTCGTACCCGCCCCCGTTTATCCTCGACCTCAGCGGCGACAGGATGTGCGACAGGTCCTGGATGTTGCACGCGCCGACGAAGATGAAATCGCACGGCACGCTGTCGACGCGCACGCTCGCGCCAGCGCTCTGCGGGTTGCGCCCCGTGATGGGGAACCGCTTCTCCTGCATGCCCGTGAGTATGAACCTCTGGAGATGGCCGAGGTGTGGCAGCTCGTCGATGAAGAGGACACCCTGGTGGGCGCTGTGGATCGCTCCCGCGACGACCCTGTCGTACGGCTGCGTGCCCAGCTGCGGGTGCCCTCCGTACGGGTCGTGGCGGACGTCGCCCAGGAGCTCCGTCTCACTCGCGCCCGTGGCCAGGACGAACGGGTTCCTGTCGATCGGCACGATCACCTTCCGCGGGCTCATCCTCTCCAGGTTCCGCCTGTCCTCGAGGGCCTTCTGGTCGAGCACCTTGATCATCTCGCCGGCTCGCTCGAAGACGACGACCTCCTCCTTGCCGAAACGCTTCCTGGTGGTCGTCACCCTGTCCCGGCCCGCCATGCCCCCCATCGTGACCTCCACGAGGCCACCCAGGAGATCCCCGAAGGGGTTGTTGGCCATGCCCTTGCCGTAGGTGGCCTTGGTGTGAGAGCACTTGGGGCAGAATGTCTCCTTCGGCGACGAGTACGTGCCGCAGTTGGCGCACCTGTATCCCAGCCGCTCGGCGACGTTGACTGGCGATTCCTTCGGGTCGATGAACTCCCCCTCCGCGGATCCCTTCGACTCGGCCTCCTTCTCGACCTCGCCCCCCGACTTCACCTCGATCATCGGCCTCTCGGGGTTTTCCGGGTTGTGCACGACCCTAATCTCCTCCGTGGGCCGGTGGAGATGAAGGGACAGGGCCTGAGCTATCATCGATTTCCCAGTCCCAGGCGGTCCGACGAGGAGGAAGTGCCTCCTCTGCGCCGCGGCGATACGCGCGAGCCTGACGGCCTCGTCCTGCCCCACTACCCGCTCGAGCGGGTCGGAGGATATCTTAATCTCCTCCGTCGTCTCGATCGAATCCAGCATCGCGGCGGTCGTCTCTGGTTCTTCTTCCGTCATGGCCTTCCACGGCCTATGTCAGGTCGTCCTTCGTGTAGACCTTGATCTTTGTGGGCAGCTTGGCGACGTTGCCCATCTTGACACCTACGACCGTGGAGATATCCTTTTCCACGGCCAAATCGAGGACCCGCTGGGTTATGATGCCATCGAGGACCAGCGACTTCACCCCGGCCTCCTCCCTTTTGAGGGTCTCGGCCAGGCTGGCCACTTGGACCTCCTTCACGGCCTTGCCGCCGCCGTCCAGTAGCTTCGCCTTCGAAGTTGTGCTGAGTTCGGTCAATAGGCCCTTGAGCATGGTCAGCTCGGGCGAAAGCTTCTTTGAGCCGCCTCGGTCGTCGTGCTTCCCCCGGTCTTGGCGCCGTCTCCCGCGGTCGTCATCGTGTTTGGGCCTGTCTCCCCTGTGGTTGCCTCCACGTGCCGTCTTCTCGCCATTCTTCAATCCGCCACCGGATAGATTGAACATTTCTGCAAACTGGTCTGCCGGAATCTTGTTCCTCAGGCACTTGACTATCTGTTTCTGCGTCAGCTCCTCGACCTCCTGTCCGCCAGGGGCCTTCGCTATGAAGTCTATCTCGCCTACCTGCATCAGCTCCCGAACGATGAGTTCGCCCCCTCTGTCGCCGTCCACGAAGGCCGTCACGACTTTCTCCTTGGCTAGGTCGACTATCGTCTTCGGTATGTTCGTGCCCTCCGCCGCGATGGCGTTCTTAATGCCGTACTTGAGCAAATTGAGCACGTCCGACCTGCCCTCCACCACTATTATGGCGTCGGAGTCGCCTATGTTCGGCCCTGCGGGAAGCCGTTCCCTACCGTAGTGAACGACCTCCTCCATCTGGAAGGTCTGACGCACTGAATCCGTCAGGTCGACGCCGCTCGTCTTCGAGGTCTTCATGAGCTCGGCGAGCAGCTGCTTCGCCCTGTCGACGATCTTGTTGCGCTTGGCGACGCGAACGTCCTCGACTTTCTCGATCGATATCCGGGCCTTGCACGGCCCGACTCTGTCTATCGTCTCAAGCGATGATGCCAGGATCGCCGTCTCCACCTGGTCAAGGCTCGAAGGCACGTATATCGTGCCCTCCGACTTGCCTTTGTTCGAGGAGACCTCGACCTCTATTCTCCCTATCCTCCCGCTCTTCTGGAGGTCCCTGAGGTCGAGTTCCTCGCCGAGAAGTCCCTCCGTCTGGCCGAATATGGCCCCGACTATGTCCGGCTTCTCGACGATGCCGTCCGTGGAGAGCTTCGCTTGTATCAGGTACTTTGTCGTACTTGGGTCTATGTCCATTGGTTTCGCCTCTGTTGTGAAAAACAGCCCTACAACCGCTATCTGGCTGGCTGTCCGTTCGGACCGACTATCGTCACTGCGAGCTGGAAAGCGGTTTCCTGACGAACGTCCCGCACCGGGTCATGCTGGCCTTCGCCAGCGAGGACCGCTCGCGGATGACATTGATCGTGATGGTGCCTCTACAGGCACATACGCGCTGTTCTTCAGAGAATACTATCACGCGCTCTGATAAATAGTTTTGCATCGTGTTGATAAAATTACGCCCGACGAGTGCCAGTACCGCCGACTAGCCGCCCGATACGACGGATATGAGCCTTACCTCGCAGTCCTCCTCGAGGGCGTGATCTATAGGCACCGGCTCTCCGTCGATGACGGCTATCCATCCGTCCGGCAGCAGGCCGAGGCTCCTCATCAGTCCCTCCACCGTCTCCCCTACATCCAGCTCGACGACCTTCGTCTCCCTGCGCGCGGGAAGGAGTTGCGCCACGATCTTCGTCCGCTCACCCGTCTGCACGGAAGGCGTATCATATAGATGACGCTTTGCCGGCGCGCACGCCCGCGTGCAGACGCGTGCAAACCATTGAAGTCCTGGCAGATGCATCTACGATTGAAAACGCCATATAGTGGGCCGAACATGCATGGACGCCGGCAAAGACTGCCGAGGTAGCTAAGCCCGGTTTAAGGCGGTAGCCTCGAGAGCTACTGGTGCTTGTCACCACGGGAGTTCAAATCTCCCCCTCGGCGCCTGCACCGCAAAGACGGAGGACACATCGGAACTCGGCGAGGGACATGACGCGCTCGAAGGAGATCGTTGCATATTCGGCGTCCTTCACCGGACCTGTGGCAGGCAACGCCTTCCTCGCGATGATAGTCGTGCTCGAGGCGGAATGGAACGCGTCGACGGAGGCGGTGCTCCTCGCCATCCCCGCGTTCATGCTACCGTTCGCCATTATCCAGCTGTTTTCTGGGGCGGTGTCGAACGCATATGACCGCCGTCTCACCTTGAGCGTCGGCTTGCTCGTGTACATCGTCGGCTCCGTCGCCGCGGCTGCGTCCCCGTCGCTCGAGGTGTTCCTGGGCACGCGCGTCGTCCAGGGCGTCGGCTACGCCTTCGTCTCGCCGGTCCTCGTGCCCATCGTTTCAGACATCGCCGGGAAGGACCGTCAGGGACTTGCGATGGGGTACCTCGGCAGCACCAGCACCGCAGGGGTCACGTTGGGGCCATTGCTGGGCGGACTCTTCGCGGAGGTCAACTGGCGGTTGGCGTTCGTGGCGATCGCCCTCATGGCGTCGGCCGTGCTCGCGGCCGTCCTCATAGTCTTCCGCGGCGAGTCGGGACAGGGTGCGCAGCATGGACGGCCCGGTTCCTTGGGCCAGCTACGCCTGACGCTCAAGAACAGGGACGTCATGCTGCTCTCTCTCGGGGGCTTCGTCGGCTTCGCCTCGTTCATAGGCGTCGTCTCGTACCTCTCGCCCTACCTCGGCTCACAGGGCTTCAGCACTGGCGAGATAGGCTTCGCGCTGATGTTCTCCGGACTCTCGGGCGTGTTCCTCTCGCCTGTCGCGGGCAAGCTGGTCGATCGCAAGGGGGCCAGGTGCTGCGCCGTGTTGGGCTTCGCCATCGCCGCATTCGCGGCGTTTGCGATGCAGTTTGCAGATGATTACGCGGCCTATGTCGCGTTGCTGGCGGTCCTGGGTCTCGGCTCGAGCTTCATCTGGTCCGCGATGCTCACGATGCTCATGAGGGCATATCCTACGATGAAGGACTCCCTCTCCGCCGTCTTCAACTCGGCACGGTTCTCGGGATACGCGGCTTCGCCCGTTCTGCTCGCGCCCGTGTTCAGCTCCGCTGGCTTCGAAGGCGTGGTGACCGTGTGCGCGGTCGCGAACGTGGCGTGCGTACTCGTCATCCTTACGACTCGCAGGTCGCTGGACCGAGGATAGGGATTTATTACGGCCCAGCTTATTCACAGTCGATCATGAAGCACAGGAAGATCCTGATGGTCGTCTGCGACGGCGTTTCAGACAGGCCTGTCAAGGAGCACGATGGCAAGACGCCGCTCCAGGTCGCCCGGAAGCCGGCGATGGACGCCGTCGCGCGGAACGGCGTGTCGGGCACGATGGACGTGATCGCACCAGGCGTGGTGCCAGGCAGCGACACCGCCCATCTCGCACTCTTCGGATACGACCCGTACAGGGTCTACACGGGCCGTGGCCCCATCGAGGCGGCCGGGGCCGGCATCGCCCTTCACAAGGGCGACGTCGCGTTCCGATGCAATTTCGCGCATGTGAACGACTCGATGAAGGTCTTGGACCGCAGGGCCGGAAGGATCCGTTCGGGCACGGCGGCGCTCGCCCAGGCGCTGACAGGGATGATGCTGGGCGATGTGGAGGTGATTTTCAAGGAGGGCTCTGAGCATCGCGCGGTCCTCGTTCTCCGCGGCCCTGGACTCGACCATCGCGTGTCCGAGGTCGACCCACACTCGGAATCAGCTGTGCTGGAAGCGAGGGCGCTCTCGTCGGAGGCTGAGAAGACGGCGCGTGTGCTGAACGAATTCGTCAGGAGGTCCAACGAGGTGCTCTCGGCGCACCAGGTGAACACGGAAAGGGCCGCGGAGGGCTTGCCCTCGGCGAACATCGTGCTGCCTCGAGGTGCGGGGAGCGTGAGCGAATTGACCACGCTTTCGGAGCGCGACGGTATCAGGTGCGCCGGCGTCGCGGGCGTCACGCTGGTGAAGGGGCTCTGCCGGCTCGTGGGCATGGAGACGCCGGATGTCAGAGGCGCGACGGGCGGCCTCGACACGGACTACGGTGCCAAGGCGGAGGCCGCCCTGCGCCTCCTGGACAGGAACGACCTGGTGTTCGTGAACGTGAAGGCACCGGACATCGCTGGCCATGATGGAGACTTCAGGCTCAAGGTACAGGTCATCGAAAACATCGATGCGATGCTGGGAACAATGCTCAAGGACGTGCACGAGGAGGTGCTCGTTGTGTTGACGGCGGACCACTCCACGCCTGTCAGCGTAAGGGACCACAGCGCCGACCCTGTGCCCGTGTCGATATCCGGCTCCGACTCGCGCGTGGACGAAGTGCGCCTCTACGACGAGATGTCGGCGGCATCAGGCGCGCTGGGCAGAATGAGGGGGATGGACCTCATGCCCATCGTGCTTGGAATGGCAAACAGGTCCAGCAAGTTTGGCGCTTGAAGACGCTACGACGGCGAGAGCTCCTCGTCTATCCTGTCCTTGTGTACGTGCCCGATGACTCTGACATCCGCATTCCTCACGCCGTCAAGGGCCATCAGCCTTCTCTTGATGTTCAGCGCGAAATGGACCCCGAGGGGACACCACCTGGAAGTCGGCCTGAAGGTGAGGCTGACGGAATCGTCAGTCGTCACGATGTCCGATATGAGTCCCATGTCATAGATGTTCATGTCCGTGTGGGGGTCGATGATCTCTCTGAGAACAGTCACGACGTCATCTTCTGTCGGCATAGTCTGCATCCCTTCCATGGAGTTATCTTGGTTGTTCTGCGGCTGTATTACTGACTACCAACCCACTAGTTTAACTTGTTGTCTTTGTGGTTCGGGTGAGCGGATATTCGCTCGTGTCTGGAACGCTGTGGACCCTGCCTCAAACGCTCCTCCTCTGCTTCTTGAAGTAGTCTAGCACTATCTTGCGCTGGCCCTTCCTGAGTATCTCTGAAAGCGTGGACGGCGATACGTCGAACATCCGGGCGAGTTCGCGGAGGCTTATCCTCTTCGGATAGTCAAAGTAGCCTCTCTCGAACGCAACCTGTGTGATCTTGTCCTGTCGTTCAGTCAGCGACTCCTTGTCGTCGATCTTCGTGAGCTTGATGAGTTCGGCCTCCACGCTCTTGGACTTCAAGTCGTCGAATATCTCCTTCAGCACCTGCTTCTCGCTGAGTATGAGCGTCCATTCGACCTTGCCGCCGTCCTTCGATTGAGCTGATATGAGGAAGACATCCGAATCGGTCAGAATCCTGCATATCTCGCACCGCGTCGTCGTCACGGCGCTGATCACCTTCCCCCTCTCCGTCGTGGTTGTGTCCATGTCGGCGACCAGCGGGTTGGCCCTCACCGCTTTGAGGACATCCTCCATCACGTCGGAGGTTGCGGATATCTCGACGAGGTCCTTCACACCCTTCTCGGCATAGGGCACCCTGTCTATGACTCTGATTTCCACAGGGAACTTAGCCGACACCTCGCTTATCCAGTTCTCAGGCTCTCGGAGCGAGACTATTGCCTCCATCATTTCTGTCGATACCCCTCTCCAGCTATCTTGCGATTGCCGCAAGTAGTGCAGGGCATACGGCGTATATGTATCTTGACACAGGTCCATCCATCCCTCAGCGGCATTTTCGCCCTGCCATCCGAGCTTATTATCTATGCCGTCCTCGTTTGCGATGTGGGATGGATCTAACGGCCCTCAACCAGTCAGCCGCAATGGTCGACACCCCTGAGATGTTCGACGAAGTGCTCTCAGGCGACAACATCAGGATGAAGTCTTCAAGGTGTGTCTACTGCAAGGGCGCGAAGATGCTGTGTGGAAAGAGCCGGTGCAGCGTTCTAGCCAGGTACATGTCGACCGGCTGGATGCGGTCCCAGACCGACAAGCTCTCGTTGGACGGCAACTCCCCCCCGAGCGTCTTCGTTGGCAGGATGGGATATCCAAAGGTCGCTATCGGGCCGATGATACCCCCGTATCACGGCGACACATCCCTCCTCGACACGCCGGAGCGGTGGGCCGGCCTGTCAATAGACGACATAATCGACTTCAGATCGAGCCTCGTGCGAGGGATGCACTGGGCCCGTGTGACGGATGTGGACAGCGGGGACAGACTGGTCTCCAGGACGAGGGAGCTGGCCCTCGCGCAGGTCCCGCCCGATGTGGATGCGGAGTTCAGGAAGAAGCCCGTGGGCCGGCTGACGGTCGACGACGACGTCCAGCCGTTCGGGCCGTCCGCACCTCTGGAGAGATTCGACATCTCCAACTGTAGATTCGACAGGAGGCTGGAGAAGGCGTTCCACGATGTGGACCTTCTTGCACGTGATGCGATAGTGTCGCTCTACGACAGCGGCACCCTCGTCTCACAGATACAGAGGGCCTTCAGCGTCGGCGCGTTCGGGGTGGGCAAACGGAGGCGCTTCGTGCCTACAAGATGGAGCATCACGGCGGTGGACAGCCAGCTCGGACTGCACATGCTCCAGACGACGAAGACCAGGCCGATCATAGACGAGTTCAGGGTTTACGAGACCGTCAGCCTGGACAACAGATGGGCTGTGCTCATGATGCCGACATCCTGGAGGTACGAGCTGATCGAGGCATGGTATCCCAAGACCGTTTGGAACCCGTACAACGACAGGATCGCCATCATGTCTGACCACGAGTTCTATGACGGCAGGAAGACGTATGCTAGCATAGGCGGGTGCTACTACGCCGCCAGGCTCGCGGTCAACGAGCTGCTCACGAGGGAACGCCGCCAGGCGGGGGTCTGCATAATGCGCGAGGCGCACCCGGGCTACATACTCCCCGTCGGGGTCTGGAACGTGAGGGAGAACGTGAGAACCGCCCTGAGCAACAGGCCGAAGAGGTTCTCCACGCTCACGGATGCACTCACCCATGTGTCGACGATGATGGACATCCCGGTGTCGAGGTGGATCCGGAGCAGTGCTGTGCTGAAGGATGCCCTCTATCAGAGACGCATAGACGAGTTCGTCGGGTGATCCAGTTGGAGGTTCGACACGTCGAGTGTTCCGTCGCGGCCCCCCCGTCCAGGCTTCCCGGGCTGGATCGCGCGGTCAACCCGTATCGGGGCTGCGCCCACTCATGCGCCTACTGCTACGCCCAGGACGTCACGAGGTTCGAGACCGACAGGCCGTGGGGAGATGTGGTGGAGGCGAAGGTCAACATCGCGCGGAGGCTGAAGCACGAGCTATCGCGGGACGCGAAGGGGGTCTACGGCATAGGGACGGTGACGGACCCGTATCAGCCACTGGAGGAGAAGCTGGAGCTGACGAGAAGCTGTCTCGCGCTCCTGAGACGGTTCGGTGCGCGCGCGAGCGTCCTCACTAAGTCGGACCTCGTACTGCGCGACATCGACCTGATGCGCGATTGGCCTGGTGTCGAGGTCGGGATGAGCATCGCATGTGCGGACGACGCAACGGCCGCCGTCGTGGAGCCGCATGCGCCGCCGCCGACCAACCGGTTCGGCGCGCTGGCGCGGCTGTCGGCCGCTGGTGTCGACGTCTACCTGATGGCTGCTCCGATCATCCCTTCGCTGTCCGGCTCGCGGGACCAGCTCGAGAGTCTCGTGGATGCGGCGCACGGATCCGGCGTGAGGCGTATCATATGGGACATGTGGAGCCCGAAGCCCATCGCGAGCCTCCGCCTCCGAGAGGCGCTCGATGGCGTCGTCGCCGAGCTCGCCGAGCTCGCCGGGTCGTCGCGCGGAGCCCGTTCGTCTGCCGAAGCCGTCCTCGCAAGCGTGTGCTCCGACAGGGGTATCCAGCTCGTCTCGGCGTTCTGAGGGTCTGCGGCCGAAGGCCGCCTCTGGCCGCATGCGCATATCTTATATAGAAGTTCAATCATACTCGACGAACTGGAGGCAAGACTGTATGTTGGGAAACCAGCCGATAATCGTACTGAAAGAAGGCACAGAATCGACCCGCGGCCGCTCCGCGCATGCGAACAACATAATGGCGGCCAGGGCAGTTGCTGACGCCGTCAGGAGCACCTTGGGCCCCAAGGGCATGGACAAGATGCTCGTGGACAGCATGGGCGACATCGTGATGACGAATGATGGTGCAACCATACTGAAGGAGCTGGATATTGAACACCCTGCGGCCAAGATGATAGTGGAGATATCGAAGACGCAGGACAACGAGTGCGGGGACGGCACGACCTCCGCGGTTGTGATCGCCGGTGAGCTGCTGAAGAAGTCGGAGGCGCTGATCGAACAGAACGTGCATCCGACGGTCATATCAAACGGCTTCAGGCTGGCTTCGCAGGAGGCGGTGAAGGTCCTCAAGAGCATAGGCGTAGAAGTGTCGCCGACGGACAGGAAGACGCTCAAGCTCGTCGCCAAGACGGCGATGACTGGAAAGAGCGTCGACGGGGACAAGGACACCCTTGCCAGGGTAGCGGTCGACGCCGTGACCTCCGTGGCCGAGGAGACGGGCGGGAAGTACGCAGCAGACATCGACAACATCCAGGTCGAGAAGAAGCACGGCGGCTCCGTCGCGGACACAGAGATGATCAAGGGTCTCGTTCTCGACAAGGAGCGCGTGCACCCTCGGATGCCGACGTCGGTTAAGGGCGCGAAAATCGCGCTCATAGACTCCGCGCTGGAGATCAAGAAGACCGAGGTCGAGGCCAAGATCCAGATACGCGACCCGACGCAGATGCAGCGCTTCCTGGACGAGGAGGAGAAGACGCTCCAGGAGATGGTCGAGAAGGTCCGGAGGTCGGGTGCGAACGTGGTCATGTGCGAGAAGGGCATAGACGACCTCGCCCAGCACTACCTCGCGAAGACCGGACTCTACGCCGTCCGTCGCGTCAAGCGCTCGGACATGGAGAAGCTCGCGAAGGCCACAGGTGGCAAGATCGTCACCAACCTCGATGACCTGGGCGCATCAGAGCTCGGGAAGGCACAGACGGTTGAGGAGGTGAAGATCGGCGACTCCGACATGACCTTCGTGACCGGATGCAGGAACCCGAAGGCCGTGTCCGTCCTCATAAGAGGCGGGACGGAGCATGTCGTGGATGAGGCGGAGCGCGCGCTTCATGACGCCCTAAAGGTCGTATCGGTGTCCATCGAGGACGGCGTGGCCGTCGCCGGCGGAGGCGCTCCGGAGATCGAGCTGGCAATCAAGCTCCGCGACTACGGCCAGAGCGTGGGCGGCAGGGAGCAGCTGGCGATCGAGGCATTCGCCGAGGCCCTCGAGGTCATCCCGTGGACGCTCGCCGAGAACGCAGGCATGGACGCGATCAACGTGCTTATCGAGCTCAAGACCTCGCACGCCAAGAAGGCCGGTCAGGCGTTCGGCGTCGACGTGATGGCCAACAAGGTCTCCGACATGATGAAGGCTCAGGTTATCGAGCCGCTCAGGGTGAAGAGGCAGGCCATCGAATCGGCGACCGAGGTCGCGTCGATGGTGCTGAGGATCGATGATGTCATCGCGTCCAAGAAGATGAGCCCGTCCGATATGCCGCAGGGGCCTCCGGGAGGGGGCGGCATGGGTGGCATGGGTGGTATGGGTGGCATGCCACCTGGCATGATGTAAACGCGAACCAAACCGACGAGGGCTCTGGGCCCTCGCCATCTTGCTTTTCCACGCCAACGCCTCGGGATAGCCTGATTCACGCTCCGATGGTCGGCAGGGATGTGCCGACACATGTGGATCGTCCGCCTGAGTCCGAAGCTCAGGAGGAAACACATGTCTTGCCGACAAACGGGCATTCACCGGAAGCCCAACACGTATGCTGGCCTACTCGGCCTTGCGCCGAGGAATGCACGTTTTGGCTGCTGTTTTGCGTGGCGAATACACTGCTCCGACAACGCCTGACGCGCCCGTAGACAGGTCTTGGCGGCGCGTCCCTTCCGTGTCTGGCCAACCTGTCACAGGCCCTGTTTGGCGTCGGCCCGGAGTTCGAGATTCGCCCCTCGGAAATGGCTGATCCTTGTATCATTTCATCGATACATTCCGTGAATTCAACCTCATAGCTATCATTGGAACGCTTTTAAATTTAATCTGGTCATTCTTAACGGAGATAGATATACTGTTCCCGGACTCTGCCGACGGGTGTCTTCCGGAGTGGACGCATATTTATTTCGGCCGCCCTATTATTAATCCTCCGTCATGAGATTTTGGGTCTGGCTATGCCCACCGAGGGTGTCTAAATGCGGGGAAGATAGTCGCTTCACAAAGGGCTGGTTCAGGCCATTCCCCTGCTCATCTGTAGCTGCATGATCCTCCTCATGATGCCATGCTATGGCATGTCATGGCGTCTGCCGTTGTCGGACAGATGTTTAGTTTAGATGTATATTTGTAATGCTGGTATCGGTATATACAAATATATTGGAATTGAATACTAAAATGGCAGGCGCCCCTTGCCCCTTTCAGGGGCAACCGGCCGGATCCCGCTTCGAGAGCGGTGATTTTCGCTCTGCAGGCTCGTAGTAATTGAATGCTTTCGGGGTCGAGTGCTACAAAATAGCACGCTGTCTTGAGCCATACAGGCGTTTCCGCGGCGTATTTCGCCCCTCCCAAGCGAAAACGGCGACAAATCGGGCATTAGTTGACGATTTCGATGGGGTCTCTAGCGTCTCGGAGATGGTCGAGGGCGGATTCTAGGCGAAATGCGACATTTTTAAATAGGCACAATCGGATTAGCTGTCGGACGATTGTCCGCGCGCAAAGGGATGGGAACGTACCATGCGAAAGTATCTCAAGGAGGGCGAGCTACGGCAACTGCTCGAGGCGCCGAGGCGGATGAGGGACCGTCTCATCATCAAACTGCTGTACGAGACGGGTATGCGGGTCGGCGAACTGTCGACCTTGACAATCGGTGACGTGGATCTCGACTCAGGCGAGATCACAATACAGCACGCGAAGAGGCACAGTGAAGGGCGCAAGGTCCCGATCGTCAACTCCTGGACACGCACAATGCTCCGGGATTACATAGGCACGCGCAAGAACCACAGGGACCCGCTGTTCGTCTCGAACAAGAGAGGGCCGCTTTCGAGGCGCCAGATAGAGCGACTCATCCACAATTACGGTACCTCAGTAGGCCTGGAAAGAGACAAGAGCCACCCCCACGTCCTCCGTCACACGCATGCGGTCCACGCTCTCAAGTCTGGCATCGACCTCAGAACGCTGCAGCAGAATCTCGGGCACTCCAGCATAGAGGTGACGGCCATCTACCTCACCATGGACATCGATGACAGGAAGGAAGAATACTCCAAGCATCGACTGCCGGGAATGGACGCGGCTGCGGGAGAGGGAGACGGGCAAGCGGAGCAGGATACAGAGCGCACAACGGGCGCTAGTCACTCGAACTCCTATGTGCTCTCGAGTGATGTTTAGGTAAACGCTAAACTGAATGATGTTGAATCGGTACATCCCATAATTTCTTAGCTTGATGCTATTCAATCGGTCGCGGCGGCCGGGAAAGAAGCTCTGTCGCCGTTCCCTCGTCAACATATAATACACGTCTCGGGATTCTTACCTACGATATGCCTGAGGATTGGACGGAGAGGTACAGGCCAGCATCGCTGTCCGAAGTGGTGGGCAACGACAGAGCCATCGGGACTATGAGACGCTGGGCCGAGTCCTGGAAGAAGGGGGCTCCGAAGAAGAAGGCATTGGTGCTGAAAGGCGAGCCAGGTACTGGAAAGACAAGTGCCGCTCTGGCCCTCGCGAACGACTTCGGATGGGACGTCATCGAGATGAACGCGTCGGATCACAGGAACGCCGATTCCATACGCAGGGTTGCTGGCCTCGGAGCGGTCAGCGAGACGTTCTCCAACGCGGGAGAGTTCCTGTCCACTTCAGAAGGCAAGCGCAAGCTGATCGTTTTGGATGAGGCGGACAACCTGTTCGGACGAGAGGACCATGGAGGAGCGAAGGCGATCAGCCAGACGATCAAGGAGACCAACCAGCCCGTCATACTGATCGTCAACGACTACTACGCCCTAACCCGCAAGGCCTCAGCCATCAAGACGCTCGCAGTGGGTGTGAAGTTCGCGAGGCACCGCGACGGCACGGTTCTGGAGGTGCTGCGGGGGATCTGCGAAGCCGAAGGGTTGACGGTGGACGCTGGACTGCTCGCCGCAATCGTCAAGAACGCCTCTGGCGACCTGAGAGGGGCCATCAACGACCTCCAGATGCTCGTGGAGGGGCGAAAGACGGTCGATGTCGAGGGCGGAGACGCCCTTGGCAAGCGGAACCAGGGAGTCGAGCTGGACGCTGCGCTCGAGGCCATGTACGGCGCGCGCACCGCGAGGGAGGCGAGGGACGCCACGAACTCGCTCGACAAGACCCCTGATGAGCTGATCATGTGGATAGAGGAGAGCATACCCAGCGAGTTCTCGAACCGCGCAGACAGGGCAGCGGCGTTCGACGCCCTCTCGCGCTCGGACGTCTACCTCAGACGGACCAGGCGCCTCCAACACTACGGCCTCTGGGCGTACGCGAAAGAGATGATGACGAGCGGCGTGGCCCTTGCCAGGAGCGGCCCGAGACGCCGCTCCCCACCGAGGTACGGCTTCCCGAGCTACCTCATCATGATGTCGCGCTCCAAATCCGTCCGGTCCTCGAGGGCGGCTCTGTGTCGCAAGCTCTCGCCTGTGCTGCACTCGTCGTCACGCGAGATCGCCGTTTCCGTGCTTCCTTATCTGTCGGCCATGGCCCGCAACGACAGCGAGCTACTGGCCCATCTGGGCGCGGAGGCCGAGTTCGACGAGGGCGACGTCGCCTACCTCCTCGGGACGGACCCCGCATCCGATGCCGTGGCGGATACGATGGACGTGATCCGAAGGATCAGGTCCGGCGAAATACGGCGGGAAGCCGCTGCCGAGGCGGGCTCAGATGCCCGGCGAGGCACTCGCCTGTCGGACTTCTGAAGGGGGCTGGATGTGGTGTCCTCAGGTGCTCTTGACCAGCTGAAGAAGCAGCAATACCACATGGTAGGAGACACGGGAGCGGTGAAGCTCTGCCATTGGATGAGGCAGAAGCTCATACACGGCCGCCCGTGCTACAAGGAGGAATTCTACGGGATCGATACGCACAGGTGTCTGCAGATGACCCCCAGCGTCAACATATGCAATTTCAGGTGCCTCTTTTGTTGGAGATTCCACGGAATGACGGGCTTCGAGGGGTCGAAGTGTCCCGAGCCAGAGGAGCTGCTCGATGGATGCATCTCCGAACAGCGGCTGCTGGTTTCTGGCTACAAGGGCGACGAGAGATGCGACCCGGCGATGTGGGAGCAGGCACGTGAGCCCAACCAGGTGGCGATATCGCTGTCCGGGGAGCCCACGCTGTATCCGTACCTTGGGGAGTTCATCGCGCTCTGCCACAGGCGTGGCATGACGACTTTCCTGGTGACGAACGGCTCAGTGCCAAGGACGCTGGGGTCCCTCGACACTCTTCCGACGCAGCTGTACGTGACAGTCGCGGCCCCGAACGAGATGCTGTTCGAGAGGCTGTGCGTACCCCAATCCCCGAACGCCTGGGAGAAGCTCATGGAGACATTGCGGCTGCTGCCGTCGCTCGACACAAGGGTGGTCCTTCGCCACACGCTCGTGAAGGGCTGGAACCTCGGCTGGGAGGACGAGTATGTTAAGCTCGACACGATGGCCGAGCCGATGTTCGTCGAGCCGAAGGGATATGTCTTCGTCGGTGATTCGCGCAGGAGGATGACGATGGACAACATGCCATCTCACCAGGATGTGAGGGAGTTCTCGCGGAGGGTCGCTGAGAGCCTTTCCCTGGATATGCTGATGGAGAGGGAGGACAGCAGGGTAGTCCTGCTCGGCGATAGAAGGTCGGCGCTCAAGGTTCGATAGAGCCTACTTAAGCCTGATCGTCTCGAGGTTGAGGGGCGCGCGCGTTTCGATGCCGAACTTCTTGTACAGAGTGCTGGCCAGGTCGGAGCACTTGTGGTCCTCTCCGTGGCCGATGATTATGCGCTCGGGCCGGGGGTCGAGCGTGCTTACGTAGTTCACCAGCTGGCGCCGGTCCGAGTGCCCTGAGAACCCGTCGACGGTCTCCGTGTCCATCTTCATCTTGAGCGAAATGGACTTGCCCCTCTCGTTGAGCGTTATGTCGCTCCAGCCCTTCTGGATCTTCCTTCCCATCGTCCCCTCGCCCTGGAAACCGACGAAGACGATGGTGTTGTTGGGGTCGTCGCACCACGCCTTGAAGTACTCCATGACGGGCCCGCCGCTCATCATGCCGCTCGTGGCGAGAACTATGCAGGGTTCGGGGTCGTGGCATATCCTCTCGCGCATGTCCGGGCTGTCGACTCTCTTGAACACCTCGGACAGGAACGGGTTCTCCCCCATCTGGAATATCTGCGTCCTCAGCTGGCTGTTCAGGTACTCCGGGTAGGCGGTGTGTATCGCGGTCGCCTCCCAGATCATGCCATCAAGGTATATCGGAACGGTGTGTATGCGGTGGCCCCGCATCTGCTCCTCGAGGACGAGCATGACCTCTTGCGACCTCCCGACGGCGAAGACGGGAACGAGGACCTTGCCTCCTCTGCCGAGCGTCGCCCTGACTACCTCCTTCATCTGGTTCGCCGCCTCCTGCCGGCTCGGCTGGATGTCGTGGTAACCGCCATAGGTGGATTCGATCAAGAGCGTCTCAAGCCTCGGGAACTTGTTGACGGAAGCGTTGAACAGCCACGACTTCTCGAACTTGATGTCGCCGGTGAAGCCGACGTTGTACAGCCCGTCACCCACGTGGAAGTGCGCGATGGACGAGCCTAGTATGTGTCCCGCGTTCTGGAGCGTCAGCCTGATGTCCGGCGATATGTCGGTCGTCTCTCCGTATTTCAGTGGTATGCAGTGCACGACCGCGTCCCTTATATGCGACGACTCGTACGACGCCTTCTTGCCCTCGCCGACGGCCACCTTGATGTAGTCCAGCTGCAGCAAGGACATCAGGTCCCTCGTCGGGGGCGTGCAGTATGTCGGCCCTTCGAAGCCGTACTTGTAGAGTACTGGGAGCAGTCCGGAGTGGTCCAGGTGTGCGTGGGTTATCACGACGGCGTCGAGCGTGTCGAGCGGGAACAGCTCAGGTGCGCTCAGGTATGGCGTCGTGCCGTTGTCGTCGGCAGCGACGGCCACGCCGCAGTCCACCAACACCTTGCTCTCCCTCGTAGACAGCAGCGCTGCGCTTCTGCCGACCTCACGGAACCCGCCGAGTGCGGTCACGCGCAGCCATGTCTCGTCGTTGAGCCTCTGCCGCATGAGTCTCCTGCCCACGCGCCTGAGGAACTCCTTGCGCTCGTCCTGCACCTTCCTGAGGTAGTTGCGGATCTCGCTGACGGTCTTCGACGGGATCGGCGGGGCGCGGACCACCTTCGGCGCCCAGCCGATGTCCTTCTTGATCTCGTTCAGTATGGCGCCGTGCTTGCCTATGACGAGGCCGGGAGAAATCGCTTCGATCGTGACCTCGCCAGTGTCGTCCTCGAAGTAGATGTTGGTGATCTTCGCCTCTTCAGGGATGATCTTCCGGATGCGCTCCTCCGCGCTTGTCGGCTCGGCGAGCATCTCCGGGTCGGGCCTTATCGCGACACGTCTCCGCAGGGACTGCGCGAGCTGGCGGACGAGGTCGTTGTTCTTTGCGAACTCGTCCAGGTTCTTCGTGTAGATCACAATCACTGGTCCTTCGAAGTCGACGTCGGTGACCTCGATGTTCGAAGGTATGGTCTTCTTGACCGCCTCTCTGGCGTCTTCCAGAATCTTCTCTACGCCCATAGGCTTCACTCATTTCGCGTCGAATAGCTCACTGTGGTTTCGGCAGCTCTGCCTGTTGTCCAGACGCCTCGCCCGATGTCAGGTCGAGAGCTTCATCTTGGACATTCTCTTGTGGATCTCCTTCTCGTCCATGAATGAGAATCCTTCCGGTGTGATGGTCGCCACGGACATGCCGTCGCCAGAGGCGGAGTCGCGCTTCATGGCTGCATGCAGTGACCTTATTGCGAGGTCCACGCCATCGCTCGTCGAGAGGCCCTTGGTGTAGTGGTCCTCCAGCACGCCGTAGACGTACGGCGATCCGGAGCCAGTTGTGACATACTCGTCAGGTATGGCGCCTCCGACCATATCCAGAGCGTACACGCAGCCCTCCTTGTCGACACCTCCCAGGATGAGCCCGACCCAGTACGGGTAGAATCTGCTCCCGGCAAGTATGTTCGATGTCAGCGTGGCTGCCGACTTGACCGTCATGGGCTGTCCCCTCTTGAGCTTGTACAGCTCCACCTCGGCCGTTATGTACCTCGCGAGAGTCTGTGCGTCACCGACGACTCCCGCGACGGCCAGGCCGAGGTTGTCGTCTATCTTGAACAGCTTCTGCGTGGTCTTGTGAGCGATCAACGTCCCCATGGTCGCACGCATCTCGGTCGCCATCACGACGCCCTCCTTGCAGACCATGCCAATCGTGGTCGTACCCTTCTTTATCTCCTCGTCCGTTGTCATGAAATGACACCATCGGCGAAAACCTGTGAGTTAAAAGACAAGGCCCAAGTATTACAGCGCCAGTATATAACTGTTTCCGATAGATACTGCGCTGCTCAATAGGCTCTGGGCCTCACTCCTCTTTGGCTGGCAAGGATAGCGCGAGCTGTACTGTGTGATGACTGCTCAACGCGCTCAATCACGTTCAATGACCGTCGACGCTGTGGGATTAGGTGCCACGGATATGACTGGCTAGATGACAGTCTTTCCCCACGTCGCCTGTGGCGTTCGCGAAGATAAAGTTTATTGCCAATGCCCTTCAATGAAATACCCGAGATGGGTAGCCTGTAGGTCCCCTTCAAGTGTGCACGCTTGCCGATACCCGGCCATCGTGCTCCAAAGAGGTATGGAGAAGGGGCGTGGCGTCAGGAACTCGATTGCCTGCCCATCTCACCCCCCGCCAGGTTCAGGGCAAAGGTCATCTACGGGTTGACTGCTAACGGGTCGATAAAGGGATGATACCATGAAGATTCTCGTTGTGGACGATTCCGAGGCGTTCCGAAAGGTCCTGGCCGAGTTCCTCGTTCGCGCTGGGTTTCACGAGATCGCCGAGGCCAGCAACTTCGAGCAAGCCGTGGAGGCGTTCAGGGCGTCGGACCCGAGATTCACCTTCGTAGACATGATTCTGCCAGGCAGGTCAGGCGTAGACCTCACCAAGGAGCTCCTGTGCATCAACCCCGGGGCTATCATCATAGCCATGAGCTCGATCATAAACAAGAAGCTGATACAGCAGAGTCTCGAGGCGGGCGCGAAGGACTTCCTCCTCAAGCCCACGAACGAGATAGCCCTCAACTCCGTCCTGACTATGTGGAGTGATTAGATGCGCTTTCTCCTGGGAAAGCGGAAGGAGCGGGAGAGCAGGAAGGAGCCGAGCCTCGGGATATCGCGCAAGTACGCCCTCATGCCTGGCAGGTCCTACGTCGTCGAGGAGTCGCCCCCTCACATGAGCCTCGACGCGTTCGTCAACCTCGTGACGACGAGCGAGGCCGAAGGCCAGAAGACCGCGGGCATCGTTGTGACGAGGCAACATCCTGACCTCCTGAGGGAGAAGTACGGGCTCGAGGAGACCCCGGTCTATTGGCTCGCCACGAGGGCCGGCGACATGGTGATGTCCCCCACGAACCTCGGGATACTGGCAAACATGCTCATCCGATTCGCCGAACAGACGCCGGACGGCGTCATACTCCTGGACGGCATCGAATACCTCGTCTCCAACAACGACTTCGGCAAGGTCCTGAAGATGGTCGACCAGGTGAACGATCACGTGCTCCAGAGCGGCTGCAGGATGATCATACCTGTCGACCCGAGGGCCTTCGACTCGAAGCAGCTGGCCCTGCTCGAGAGGAACATGGACAAGCTGGCATGAGGCGTCACGAGGCCACAGCGACGGTGGCTGAGTACACGAGCGATGATATGAGCACGCACGCGCCCACAGACTTCGCGAGCTCTCCCGGCGCCCTCCTGTCGCCAAAGCCCCACACGAAGTAGGCCACGACGGCGTTCGTCTCCGCAAGGAACAGGCCCAGTATGACGAAGAACTGACCGGATGGGACCGCGCCGCCTCTGCCCATCGACGCGAGCGAGAGGTATATCGCGTGGGTGATGCCGAGAACCATGGGTGCGAGCACGTGGGCGGTGATCCTCATCATCGAGACGGTTGGGCGCAGCCTCCGTCGAGTCGCGGCCTGGAGTTCGGACACCTCCTTCAGATAGCCAGAGAGGTCCATGGCGAGCACACCTGCCTGTGCCTCGTCCTTCGTCGCCGCCTCCGTGACCACCTCCAGCGCGCCGAGTGGAGCGCCGTCGGCATGCGCGAGCCTCCGGGTCCCACCCACGCCCAAGTGCGGGCGCGCGGCCGAGGAGGAACCCGACACAGCCGTCGCGGCCTTCGCGAACGCGGATTCGAAGTTCTCACCCTCGACCATCCGTGCTCCGGTGCCGAAGAGGAGGTCGCCCACCGATTCGTCGTTTCGCGGCGGAGAGGCCGCGGAGACCCTAGCGCCGTAGATCGCGAGCGATGCGGCAGCAGGCACTGAGGCGGAGAGCATGACGGCCATGTAGAGTTCCGCGCCGTGAAGCAGCGCCGAGGAGACCGCGAGCCCTCCGAGCGCGGCACCGCTCGCGAGAAGTGCGTGCCTCCACGCGGCGCGCGACTGCATGAAATCCAGGCAGATGGACGCTTGTTGGGCCAGCGGATGTCTCGAAAGCGCGTCTATCGCCACCAGCAGGCCGACGGCCGGGAACGCGACGTTCATGAGCAGCACCACGTGGCCGGTTGGCCGCGGCACGCCCGCAGGGCTCTCAAAGGAGCCCGCAGCGCTTCCGTCCCAGACGTCCCATGACAGGAGCGGCAGGAACGACCCCACCATGAGCGGGAGTATGATCCCCACTCCGAAGAGTATCATGCTTGGGACCGAGAGCGACAGCGCATACTCCTCTATGCGTCTCCGGACACCGGCAACGATGGCCTTGCTGGCCCTGTCGAGCGCCCTGCGCTCGCCGGCCTCGGTCGCCTCACACGACGCGGTTATCATCGCCTGGATCGACGATTTGAGCTCAGGGCTTCGGTCCGACCACTTGTCGCCGAGGGCGTTCAATGCGCTCTCGAAGGTGGAGTGCCGTCCGGTCATGACGGACCAGATGGTGGCCCGCAGCTCGTGGGCGAACTCCGAGCTGCGCCTCGCCGCGAACGCGATGGCCTTCGGCAAGGACGGTTCGTGCCGAAGGCACATGATCATCAGCGTGATGCACTCGGTCGAGCTGCGCGTCACGCGCGACGCGTGACGCACGGCGACGGTCCTCGGATACGACAACACCGCCTCCCTGGCGATCATCGGGACGACGAGCAGCACGAACGCCGTGGACGCAACGCCTTCTCCTGTGAGGCTGAGGAGGGCGAGGGCTACGGCGGGCGTCAGCGCGAGGAACGACATCAGCGCCGCAAGCCTGGCGGCGATGGAGACCTGGTCCGCGGTGAGGTCGATGGAGGCCTGGGCCAGGCAGCGCGAGAGCGCCTCGTGCCGCCTGCCGCACGTAGGAGGGCTGGCGACGCGGGCACGACGCATCGCCACCCATCTCGGCAGCCTCGTGTCGCACGCGCACAGGCGCGTGCACATCCGCTCGTAACGACTACGCCCGCCCGCGCCTCTGCATCTCGAGCTGTGACTCATGCCAATCGACCCACTCCCTTAGACCCGCTTCCGGCGTCGCGGAGGCGAAGAGCCGCCTGGTGAGGACCTCGTTCGACCTCACACGCATGTCGTCGGCCAGCCACCTGCGGTGCGATGAGCCCCGCCCAGCCGCGTCCGACGACACCTGGTCCGAGTGGGCCTTCGCCCTCACTATATCCATGAGTTCCTCCGGACTCCGTCCAAGCGCCTTGGATATTCCCGCGACGGTCCTGGACTCCTTGATGAAGTTCACCGTCGGCGTTGCGCACGGCCCCCCACCTTCCGAGTCAAACAGGCCTACGAGCTCGACTGAGGAGCCGCGGAGTCGCACCTCCGCGACCTCGACCACCTGCCTTCGGAACTGCGTTCCGTCGGGGGACCTCACAAGGCCTATGACGACGACTATATCCGTCGATGAGAACGCCCTCTCCGATACACCCAGGTCCTCCACCGCGCGGTCGAGGACGCCCGTGGCGGAGTTGCCGTGTATCGTGCCGAGCACGGACGACCCTGCGCTTCCCGCGCGCATGCTCTCGTACAACACGCGCGCCTCGTCGCTCCTGACCTCGCCTATGACGATCGCGCTCTCTCCCATCCGCAGGCCGACCCTCAGCGCGTTCCTCGCCGCGAGCGAGCGCCCCGAGGACCCGCCTGAGAACCGCAGCGTCTGGATATCGAACCCGAGCTCCTGCAGCCTCGTCACGGGTATCTCAGGTGTGTCCTCGATCAACAGGATCCTCTGCGACAGCGGGAACTCCAGCAGCAGCGACGACAGCAGCGTCGTCTTCCCCGCACCACGGCTGCCGGCGACAAGGACGGCCCTTCGGCCTATCGCGCAAGCCCACAGGAACCCCGCCAGAAGCGGCGAGAGCGAGCCGTTCGCCACGAGCCTGGTCAGCGACCATGCCCTGTCCGTATGCCTCCTGATCGCGAGGGAAACGCCCTTCTCGCTCAGCGGGGGCGACACCATCGTGACACGCGAGCGCAGCTCGCCCATGTCCGCTTCCAGTACTGGCACTGCCTCCGAGAACGGCAGCCCTGTCGCGAACTTGACGCGGGACACGAACGATTGGAGGTCCCTCCGGCCGATTAACACGTTCGTCCGACACTTGCGTCTGACAGCGGGGAGGTGCTCCGTGCTCAGCACGACGTGGACAGGTACCTGGCCCGAGGGAGCGTCGACATACACATCCTGCACGTTTTGGTCCCTGAGCACCGTCTCGAGTACGCCGTAGCCTGCGGTGTATCTGCAGAGTATGGCCGCGAGATCGTCTGCTTCCTTCTCGAGCTGTCGGCTGGTGCCTTCGGTGCGGCGGTCTGTCAACATTGAGAACACGACGTCCTTGGCCGACCTCCGCATGTGCGCCCTCATCGTCCTGAGCGACGCGATGTCCGCGCACGAGGGTACGGCACCCACGAGCGATTCCACCGCGTCGGCCAATAGGCAGAGGCGTGCTGGGTCCATTCGGTATTCAGGCGGGTCGAGGAGGTATATGCCGCGGCTGTCTCCAGGCGGTGAGAGGATCACGACCTTGACATCGTCGACTTCGTACTCTGCTACGACATCGGCATCGATGCGCGCGTCGGAGACAATCCAGGAAGATGCGAAGCAAGGCCTGATGTCCAGGGGTAGCTTGGACGTCGGTCCGCAGATGCGAGCCTGACGGCACGGGCCGCCGCCTGCGCTCTTACTATCGGTGTGCGCGCATATGCGTATGTCCCTGCAGAGCGGCAGTCACGGCACCTTCCACGAGTTCCGCCACTCGAGGATCGCATGGTGGATGCACTCCGAAGCCCTGCCGCACCTCGTGACGGCGACGGAGCGTACGGCTCGGTCCAGTGCCTTGTCGGGGTCGACAACGAACCCGAGCGGGTCATCGAGGAAGGACCGGCGCAGCGCGCCCATGACCCAGGACATACTAGCATGGCATGTCTGACAGTGTTTGTCTGACAGCTCGCGCGGAACCAACAGACACCGGTTCAGGGCCTCCAGGCCGGAAGCCGCCTTCAGCGCGAGCGCGAGCGGCTCGTCCCGATAGCGCTTGTGCGTCTTGCGCTTGAGGATCAGCACGTTCGGCCTCGCGCCGATGCAGAGCACCTGGACGATGCCGCGCAGGCATCGGTTGTTCGCGAGGTCCTGAGGCCCGTGGCAGCCCTCGCACTCGACCTCGAGCCTGAGCTCGTCATCGTCAACATACTCGTGTGGGCACTTCGCCTCCCTGCTCACAGCGGGAACCAGCTTCTTTCTGCCGCCCATCCTGGTTCTGGTCATAGCGCCTTCCAGCAACGGCGTCGGCCATCTACTATGCCAATCTCTGTAGCATACGTGTAGCGGGACCTGGCAACAGCTCCAAGATGACTCCCACGCTCTCATGCGACGCGACATCGCGGGCGTGGGTGGGTTCGTCGAGGACCTGCCTGTCCTTCTGTTCATACTGATGGGCACAGTCTCCGTCATCACAACGAGCGTCTGGGTGGCGGAAGGGCGCGAGAAGGCGAAGGCCCTCGCAGACGCTGACGAGGCAGCGAAGAGGCTTGTCGATGCGGTGCTGCTGCGGCTGTCGGGGGGAGAGGCGAACGGGGTCTCGATTGCAGGGCTGCGAAGCCTCAACGCGTCCCAGGTCAACGAGTTGTGCCCGAGCATCCTCAGCTGGCAGCTGTCGATATCGATTTTCCATCCTCGGCCCGAGGCTGTCGAACATGGGTGCGACGGCCCTGGTGTCGGCGCGAGCGGATCGGGTTACCACAACCGATTCGTCAACGCCTCCTACGACCGCGATGCAAGCGCTCTCGTGGAGGTGAGATGCGTTGTCTGGCTCTCATGACCGGAGCGCTGACGGGCAGCTCGCGCTGATGGACGCGTTGGTGTTCTTCGCCGTGGCGATGCTGATATGCAGCATCCAGATCGCGCGGCTCCACCGTGAGCTCAGCCATGAGGAAGCGCTCAGTGAGGTGGACGCGAGATACGACCCTCTCATGCTGCTGCATGCGTTGCTGCGGACATCGATAGGATGCTCGCTCACCCTGGACACCGAGCCGGAGGTGGCCGTTCGACCACAGGCTAGGGTGGCCGATTGCCTCGCCACCCAAGCGATCGGGCTGATGAGCGGGCAAGCGCCTTCCGCGTTCGAGGACATGAACGGGGTGATACTGGCGATTGCGTCTTCCGCCTGCGCGCCGCTCACAGCGCCGACGATATCCGTCAGCGTGATTGCCGATGGCGAACACGTCCTCCTGTTCCTGCTGGGAGGCGTTGCCGGTTCAGGAGGGGACAGGTATGCCGCCTCCATCGACCTCGTGACGCATGAGACTGGCAGAATCGTGGTGACGCTCGTCCTACATCCAGCCCTTCTTCCTGAAGCCCTTGGCGTCTGACTTGGTGGCCTTTATCCTCGCGCGTGCCCACCGCTCTCCGCGTGCCATCTCAACACCCTGGACAATGAATGTGGCTATGAGACCGACTATCCCCGCATACAGGAGAATCGGGTCGTCCGTCCTGGTGTACATGTAGATCACCGTGAACACGATGCCGATCAGCGCTATGAGCACAACCGACATGGCGGTCCTGGGGACGCGTATCTCCCGCGCATCCTGCCGGCATCTTGAGCACCATGCCCTAATCGAGTACCATGGCTTGACCCTCAGCTCCTTGCATTTCGGGCAGTAGATGAACTTCACGTTCGTCCCGATTAGCGGCCGTACTATTTATGACCGCTGGGCCCAGCAACTCGGAAATAAGACGTGGTCCATAACGGTCACATGAGCCGGGTGAGCGAGGGTCCCGCCGACCCTGAATACACGCCGGAGGAACGAAAGGTACTGGCTTCGCTGAGGAAGGAATCGGGCCGCACCTGCAGTCACTGCAGGTGGTATTCCGACAGGGGCAGGCACAGGGGGTGCTTCCCGAACGGCAAGTACCGGAAGTTTCTCTCCGAGTCGGAGTTCGACGCTGGTTGTGAGCTGTTCAGCCGACAGGAGCGCGACGACTGACGCGGTGTCCGTCCCGCCTGTTTCGAAGCGGCAAACGCGAAAGTCAGTCCAGGATTCTTCTCTGACCCGTGAGCGACTGGATTTCCGTTATGTCCTGCGAGGCCTCCAGACAGCCGAGGTATTCGCCGGAGGGAGAACGAAGGGCGTAGTACTCTATCATCACCTTTCGCTGACCCTCCCCTTCGCCAACGTCGATCCAGAATCTCGCCTTGTCGCGCTTCCCTTCCTTCATCTCTGTCAGTAGCTGGACGACCTTGTCGAGCGACTTCTCCGGATGACAGTCTCTGACGTTCCGACCAACGACACCCTCCGGCCTCTTGAAGATCCTCGTTTCGTGCTTGTTCCAGGCGACGACGTTGTCGTCGCCGTCGACGACCGAGAACTCGACCGGAATGGTTTCGAGGAAAGCCGCAAGGGCATCTTCCGCCAACCTGCCTCTCATGATCGAACCCGTGAGGAGGACTGCCGCACAGGTATAATATGTTGATGTCCCCAGTTCCGTCTATGCAGCGGCAACGTCAAGATACCTCGATGATCTTCGTTCCGGGGTTCACGATGGCTTCGCCTCGCAAGCTCGAACCAGTTCGTGCGCCCTCAACAGCATTCCCTCCCTGAAGCCTGGCGAACAGGCTGCTTCCCGAGCAGTCTTCGAAATTGATAAGTATCAACATGCTCCTCTCGACCGGGGGATCTTGGGTGGCGAAGTGTTCCTATTGTGGAGCGTTGAATGCGCCTGACCTAGATAATTGCGGGAACTGTGGTGGTTCGCTGCTTGACGATGGGCTGCAGTCCGGAGAGGATGCTCAGCCGGGAAGCACCGGGTCGAATGGCGGGACTCAAATACGCAATACATGGTCTGGTGTTGGGCCCTTGCTGGGGACGGACTCTGTGGAGGAGTCCGTCTACTCGATTGCGGTGAACACTCGCAGGATATTCATCGTCCTGCTGACGGGCCTCTTGTTTGCAGCAGTGGTGCTTACTGCTACGTTGATCTCATCCTTTGCTATCATATCCGATCCGGATGACTACTCAGGATATGCGAACGCTATCCTGATCACTCCTTTCGTCGGTCTTGTTGTCCTTGCTGTGGGCATATTGTACGCTGTACGCTCAAAGCGCCTCAGCCACGTCTAGTGATTGCAGATCGCTGTGGGAGAGGGAAGCGTCGCATGATCTGCAGGTAAGCCTGCAAGCGCCAGTGTGGTGCAGGGGCGCGGATTCGAACCGCGGAACCACTTCTGGACAAGGTCCTAAGCCTTGCGCCGTTGACCGGGCTTGGCTACCCCTGCGGATTGGAGTCTCCGGTTAGATGTCCGCATAGTTATTTTAAGGAATCGTGGACGCCCCGTCCGTCAGCGCCTGACCCGCGATGTCTCTTAGCATCTCAGAGGCGATCCTCAAAGCCGCCTCCTTCTTCGCCGGGAACACCCTCAGCTTGATTCTCAGCGCGACCGCGTCGTCAGTGCCTGCGAGTCGTATCTCTCCGAGAAACGCTCTCTGCTTGTCCACCCTAAGGAAGAGGTTGCACGAGTCGTCTATCCTCTCTTCCAGGGTCTTCGCGAGGACGTCCAGCTCGTCAGGCGGGAGGCGCCTCAGCAGAGCTTTCGGAAGATCCGCTGACGAGGTCTTCGCCTCGATGACGACTATCTCGTTCCCGTGGTGCCCGACGGTGTGCCTCCTGTCCAGCTCGGAGTCGCCGAACACCTCTCTGATCGCCTTCTCGACTCTGTCCAACCGCTCCGTGGCGTGGCATAGCGCTCGACCGTGCATCGACGAGGACGCGGCGCCCATGAGTAGACTGAACGTCGACCGATTATGTAAACCCAATCGACACGTCAATGTCACATGGTGACATCCAGATGGGTAGCATCCCTGTAGTTCGGTGAATGATTAATATCTACTAGACGATAACACGTCGAACGGGTGCATTCTATGATCGAGGTCAGGTTCCACGGAAGGGGCGGCCAGGGTGCGGTCGTTGCATCCGAGGTCCTGGCGAACGCGGCCTTCAGGGAAGGATACGAGGTGGCGTCGTTCCCGTACTTCGGCGTCGAGCGGCGGGGCGCGCCCGTCGCCGCATATGCGAGGATCGATGACAAGCCCATCAGGATCAGGTCCAGCATATACGAGCCTGACTACGTGGTCATCCTGGACAACTCCCTGTTGAAAGGAGTGAGCCTCCTGGAAGGCCTCAAACCTGGAGGCACTGTCATGATCAACTACCCGGACGATGAGAAGTTGGACAACGTTCGGCCGGAGTACAGGTACTACACGCTCGACGCGACGGCGATCGCCGCGTCGCACGGCATAGGCTCGAAGGTTGCGCCGATAGTGAATACGTCTATAATGGGTGGCTTCGCCAAGATATGCGACATGGTCTCCCTGGACGCCATGCTCGAGAGCATCCGCGAGAAGGCCCCAGTGAAGAAGGACGAGAACGTGGCGGCCGCGAGGGAGGCCTACGAGCGCACGAGGGTGGTGAGAGCCTGACGGACTCGTACGAGGACCTGCCGAGGACGCCCATATCGAGCGCGCCGAGCACAATCAACATAACCGGCCTGTGGCGCGTCATCAGGCCGGTCGTGGACCTCGAGAAGTGCAGGAAGTGCACGCTCTGCTGGAAATTCTGTCCGGATGCGGCGATAGAACTCGTGGACGGATTGCCTGTCATAGACCTCGATTTCTGCAAGGGCTGCGGCATATGCGCGAACGAGTGCCCGACGAAGTGCATAACGATGGTGAAGGAGGGCGAGTGACATGAGGAAGGTGATGACGGGCAACTACGCCTCCGCGTACGGCGCCAAAGCCGCGCGCGCGCAGGTTATAGCGGCATACCCCATCACCCCGCAGACATCCATCGTTGAGAAGCTTGCGGACTTCGTGGCGTCGGGCGAGCTGGATGCCAAGTTCATCCCAGTCGAGAGCGAGCACTCCGCCATGGCGGCGTGCGTCTCTGCGTCGATCGGTGGCGCGAGGACGTATACGGCGACGAGCTCGCATGGGCTCACGCTCATGCACGAGGTCTTGATATGGGCGTCCAGTGCCCGTCAGCCCGTGGTCATGACGAACGTCAGCAGGGCGATGGCGCCCCCGTGGAGCGTTTGGGCGGACCATATGGACTCCGTCGCCCAGAGGGACACCGGCTGGCTGCAGTTCTTCTGCGAGAGCAATCAGGAGGTGCTGGACACGATCGTGATGGCCTACAAGGTTGGCGAGAGCAGGGATGTCATGCTCCCGGCGATGATTATCGAGGATGCGTTCATCCTGTCGCACACCTCTGAGCCGGTCGACGTACCAGAGCAGGACGCCGTAGATTCCTTCCTTCCAGGCTTCGACCCCGACATCAAGCTCGAGATCGGAAAGCCGATGGGCTTCGGCTCGCTCGTGAAGCCCGACCAGTACATGGAGTTCAGATACAAGGCGATGCTCGCGATGACGCGCGCGCGTACGCGCATCGCGGAGGTCGAGAGGGAGTTCGAGGAAGCTTTCGGAAGGGGCTACGGAGGGCTCCTGGACGAGTACAGGTGCGAGGACGCCGATGCCGTGCTGGTCATCGCGGGGTCCGCCGCCGGAACGGCGCGGCACGTGGTCGACGAGCTGAGGAGCAGGGGCCTGAGGGTCGGGATGGCTCGGCTCAGGACCTTCAGGCCTTTCCCGCACGACGAGTTCAGGGCGCTAGCCAAGCGCATCCCTGGCATCGCCGTCCTGGACAGAAGCTACACATACGGTGCTTCCGGCGCCTTCTACACGGAGATACGCGGCTCGGTGGGCCCGGAGGAGGACGTCGCGGTCATGAAGAACTACATCGCCGGCCTCGGCGGGAGGGACATCACGCCGAAGGCGATCGAGCGCGTGTTCGAAGACATCCTCTCACTTAAGAGCCAGAGCCAGGTCCCTCAGGAGCCGGAATGGATCGGCATGAAGGGGATGGAAGGGAGGATGCGCTGATGTGCCCGACGACGATCCCGGAGGAGGAGCACGCCCATCCCGGCAACACGGGATGTCCTGGATGCGGGGCAAACCTCGTCATGAGATACCTCCTGAAGGGACTCGGGGAGCGCACGGTGATATCGATACCAGCCTGCTGCTGGGCCGTCATGCCGGGCTATTATCCCAGTCACTGTCTGAAGGTCCCGATGGTGTACTGCGCTTTCGAGGCGACAGGCGCGTCGATCTCCGGCATACGCGCGGCGCTCGACGTCAGGGGCGAGGAGGACGTCACCGTGGTGGGCTTCGCCGGCGACGGCGGCACCGTCGACATAGGCCTGCAAGCGCTCTCGGGGGCCGCGGAGCGCGAGACGGACGCGATATACGTGATGTACGACAACGAGGCGTACATGAACACCGGGATTCAGAGGAGCGGCTCCACGCCCTGGGGGGCGTGGACCACGACGACGCCCGTCGGGCCCACGAAGGACTACAAGCGCGAGCCGAAGAAGGACATAATGGCCATCATGCGTGCGCACGGAGTGCCTTACGCAGCCACCGTCTCCGTGTCGCACCCTGAGGACTTCGTCAAGAAGGCCAGGAAGGCGCGGGATATTAGTGGCTTCAGGTTCATACACGCCCTCTCGCCGTGCCCTCCGGGGTGGCGGCTGAACCCGATGAAGACCATCGAGGTGGCACGCAGCGCGGTCAACACGAGGGTATTCCCGCTGTATGAGGTGGAGGGCGGCAGGGTCAACATAACCCGGAAGGTCAAGGGACGGCCCGTGGCGGAGTACTTGTCCATGCAGGGCAGGTTCTCGCACCTGACGGAGGAGGAGGTCGCCGCCATCCAGAGGACGGTGGACCAGGCGTGGTCCGTGCTCGAGCGCGAAGCCGAGGCGTGTGACGATAGGTCATAGGACCTCGAGGAGCGCCCTTCTCCCGTACCCGGTGACGACCCTGATGCGCCCTCGGAGCAGGTCGTCCATCTGCCGGTCCCCGGTGTCCACCCTCAGCACGGGCGTGTCCCGCAGCTTTGTCGGCGTCGCGACGACCATGATGTTCTCCTTCCCAACAGCCCTCAGCACATTCGGGGATATCTGCTGGTTCCCTCTTCCGAAAATGAACCCCTGGGACCCGATGGGCGTCACGACGATCCTCGCATCACGTCGCGTCCGCAGAAGCTCGAGCAGCCCCTCCTCGCCGAGATCCCTCCCGACGGGCTTCCGGTCGACGAAGGCGTCGACTCCCAGGCCCGTCTTCCGCTCGCCGAGCTCGGAGGCGATGGCCGCCGTCGTGCTTCCAGGGCCAAGCACGTAGAGCACGCCTGACTCCATGTCCTCGGCCACGAACGCTGCTATCTCCTCCGCCTCCCCGGCGGCGGTGTCGGAGTAGACGGCCTTCGCGGACTGGACGTATCTGACGTCGTCCGGTATGAGCGCGACCGCGTAGAGCCTCACGGACACCTCATCCCTCCGGAACGCCTCTTCATCGACGTCCATCACCTCCGCTTCCTTGGTCCTCCATGAGCGGGCGAAGCTCTCGACGAGGTCCGCGGCCTCCTCGGGCGTGTGGGCGAAGACGGACGAGTGCATCTTGACTCCTGCAGGGATGCCCACGACGGGGACTTCCATATCCGCGATGCTGACGACATCCTTCGCAGTACCATCGCCTCCGCAGAACATCAGGAGGTCCGCCTGTGAGTTCATGAGCGCCTCGGTGGCCCGTGCCGTGTCTTCGGGGGTCGTGACGGCCTCATGTGCCGGTCGGTGGACCACGGACGGTTCGAACCCCTCACCCGATGCCACGCGCTCGCCCATCTCCCCCGCGCTCGTGAGGAGCTCGAGGTCGAGTCCCTTCCGCACGAGCGCCCTGAGAGCGGTCCCCGCCCTGCCGGGCGAGCGCCTCGGAGCACCTAGGCGGACGGCCGCCTCGAGCGCCTCCGCCCCGTCCGTGCCTTTCAGCCCCACGGGTCCGCCCATCCCAGCTATCGGGTTGATCAGGAATCCGATGCGTAGGCTCACAGACCGTGATAGGCGCGGCTGCCGATAAAACGGTTGCAGGCTACGCCCGACGGACGGGCGGAGATGAGTCAGAAGTGAAGGAGAAGAGTGATAAGAGGTTTGTTGGCCAGCGGCGCTCCGTGCGCGCCAGAGCGGTCGTTCAGCCGAACATGCTCGGGCCGAAGCCGTCAATCGGCGGCATAAGGTCGGCGTGTATCAGGCGCTCCTCCTTTGGCTCCGCTGGCGGGAGCACGATCGGCTCGTCGAACGCGTCGACATATCCGGTTATGTCGTCCATGAGCGTGCTCACGTACGCGCTCGTTTCGTTGCTGATGGTCTGGACGATCTTCATGACGCTGCGCTCCATGACCTTCATGGCATCCGACATGGGCAGGTCGCGGGCGCCGTTGATACTCGTCAGCCGGTTGTTGTCGAGCACCACGGTGAAGTCGGCGACGTCCTTGAGCCTATCCACCCCCTCGTTCGCAACCCTCATCTTCTCCGGCCCTTCTATTTCGAACGGGAGGATTGGCAGCGCGAAAGTCATGGCGTTGAGGTCCTTCGCCACGCCGGCGACCACGGGCGACACGCCCGTGCCCGTGCCGCCGCCCATCCCCGCGACGACGAACACGATGTCGTACCCTTTCAGTGCCTCTCGAAGGACATGCCTGGCCCTCTCGGCGCAGTGCTCCCCTATCTCCGGGAAGCCGCCCGCATCCCTTCCGAAGGTCACGTCCTTGCCGATCAGGACCCTCTTGTGTGCGTCCACCTTTCGCAAGTGCTCTTCGTCGGTGTTGACTGCCACGGTCTCAATCCTGTTTGAGCCCCAGTAGATGCCGTGGACGACGTTCGACCCAGCTCCGCCGCATCCGACCACTGCGATCGCGGGCTCTCCAAGCGTGACACCGAGCGCGTTTATCAGATCTCCAACCTTGCTCCCTTCCTCTGTCATCTCCTGCTGGCCTCCGTCTTCTCATCGCCGACGCGGGAGGGCTCTCCGTGCGAGAGGCTTCCCTGTCGGACAATGCGCCCTCAAAGCGGTGCCGTTCCTGTTCATGCCTTGGGGACTACCTTCATGGCGCTCCTCTGTTGGATCGCGTCCTTCTTCACCGACTCCACGTGCTCCTCGTGGAGGAACTGGTGTCTCGCGCAATCCGCCAGAGCCTCGGATATCGAGCTGTATATGCCCTCATCCACTAGGTGCGCTACGGTGTCGAACACGAGCGGTGGCAGCTCGACGACGACCTCGTTGGGCTTCCTCGGCATCCCCTCGTCCGCGCCTGCGACCTTCGCCTCGAGGTACGCGGAGACTGCGGCGCGGGCCAGCTGCGATCTGTTGGAGAACTCCCGGCTGCCCGCCACGAACTCGTCCATCAGCTTGAGGATATCCGAGTCCAGGCGGAGGGTTATGCGCTCGTTCTCCAACATCTCAGGCATGTGTGCATCCCATCCCGGCTTTTCTGACGCAATTGAGTGATATGTCATACATTCGTATATATAGCTATGGAAAATGTCACATTTTGTCTGAAAAGGTCATAATCACCGATGCGACGTCACTGGCGCACGCATTCGGACGCTCGGAAACTGCAGGTGGCGGTGCCAAGCAACGCCCGATAGATGGGGGTGCCAAGCCTTAATATACAAGGTCTCGATGCATCGACCGGCTCGTACCCACGGGCCAGCTGATACAGCTCATGAACTCGAACGACAGGGGCGCGACGGGCAGACGGACTTCGGCATTGGCCGTCCTCCTCGGGATGGCGCTTTTCATAGTCGGCTTCGGCATCACGCTCTCATCGCTCCCGTCCGATTCGGCAGCTGGTACGCAGGGCTCGGGCATGCTCGATGACGCCATCGGCAACACGTCCTCCGATGGCGCGGCCGCACTCCTGCTGGTCGGCCTGATCATCAGCATGGCCGGCGTGATTGTCGCGACGGCGATCCCCGCCGCCGTCTTCTTGCAGGGTGCCAGGCGAGGTACCTGATGGCCCCGAACATATGACCTCGCCAATCTTTTTATCAGACACGGTCATTCCGATGTCGACCTGGCTTGATTGGCATGGCTCTTGACTTCTCGTCGATTGAGGCTAAGTGGCAGAACGCCTGGGACCGCGCCCGGGTGAACGAGGCGGAGCCAGTGCCTGACAAGCCAAAGTTCTTCATGATATTCGCCTACCCGGGCGTGACGGGGTACATGCACGTCGGCCACATGAGAGGATACACCGTCTCGGACGCCATCGTTCGCTACAAGCGTATGACGGGGCACAACGTGCTCTTCCCCGTCGGCACGCATGCGACGGGCAATGGAGCCATCAGCTTCGCACGCAGGGTGGAGCGGGGCGACCCGTCCGCGGTGGAGGTGCTCAGGGCTAACGGGTGCTCCGACGAGACGCTCTCGAAGCTCACGGACCCGCTGGAGGTCGTCAGGTTCTTCAACCAAGTCTATCTGAACGACTACTGGAAGCGCTTCGGGTTCATGTCCGACTGGAGCAGGTTCACCAGCACGATCAACCCCGACTACTCGAGGTTCATCGAGTGGCAGATGCTGAAGCTCAGCGCCGCGGGGCTCCTGATACAGAAGCCCTACTACGCCCCTGCGTGCGTCGAGCACGGCCCGGTCGCCATAGACGCCTCCGAGACGGACATATCGAAGGGCGGGAGCGCCGAGGTGCTCGAGTACACGCTGCTCAAGTTCGACCTCCCGGACGGACGCAAGCTCGTCGCCGCGACCCTGAGGCCGGAGACGGTCTTCGGCCTGACGAACTTCTGGGTCAACCCCTCGGTCGAGTACGTCAACGCCAAGGTCGGCACTGAGACGTGGGTCGTCTCCCTTCCAGCGGCGGACAAGCTGCGGCTGCAGATGGACTCTGTGGAGGTCGGCGAGGGCGCCGAGGGCGCGGCCCTCATCGGCCGCTCCTGCGTCGCACCGCTGACAGGGAAGTCGATCCCGATATTCCCCTCCGAACTCTGCGACCCCGACGTCGGCACGGGCCTAGTCATGAGCGTGCCATCGGACGCTCCAGTCGACTGGATAGGCCTGGTCGAACTCCGGAAGGACGAGGGGGCGAGGAAGCGCTTCGGGATAACCGACGGGATGCTCGACTCCGCGGCGCCAATCGCCATCATAGACACGCCCGGCTACGGCCCGCTCCCCGCGCTGGAGGTCTCCGAGAGGATGGGCGTAACCTCGCTGGAGGACCCGAAGCTCGAGGAGGCCACCAAGGAGGTCTACAAGACAGGCTTCCACAAGGGCGTCATGAACGACTCGTGCGGCGAGTTCGCAGGCTGGCAGGTCGAGAGGGCGAAGGATGCCGTCAGGGACCGCATGCTGGAACAGGGCACGGCATCGATGTTCTACGACCTCTCAGAGGAGGTTCTGTGCAGGTGCGGACAGAAGGTCCTGGTGAAGAAGATACCGGACCAGTGGTTCATCGACTACGCGAACCCGTCGCTGAAGGAGCGCTCCAAGGAGCACGCGCTAACCATGAACATCCTGCCGCGCGAGTACCACGACAACATACAGAACGTGCTGGAGTGGTACCGCGAGAGGGCCTGCGTGCGCCTCGGCAACTGGCTCGGCACGAGGTTCCCGCTCGACACCAGGTGGATAGTGGAGGCGATCGCCGACAGCACCCTCTACCCGATATACTACATAGTCTCCAAGTACGTCAACGCTGGGAGGATCTCCGCCGAGGGAATGAACGAGGCGTTTTTCGACCACGTCCTGCTCGGGAAGGGCAGTTGCTCGGATGTCGCCAGCGAGACGGGGTTCGACGAGGCGACGCTGCTCAGCATCCAGGAGGAGTTCGACTACTGGTACCCTCTCGACATCAACCTCGGCGGCAAGGAGCACATGACCGTGCACTTCCCCGTGTTCCTGATGAACCACGTGGGCCTTCTGAGGCCGCAGCACTGGCCCAGGGGGATAATCGTCAACTGGTATATCACCGCGATCGGGGGCAAGATATCGAAGTCGAAGGGCGGCGCGCAGCCCATACCGGATGCTGCCGAGCGGTTCGGCGTGGACTCGATGAGACTCTTCTACGCGCACATAGCGTCGCTCTACGTCGATGTCGCGTGGGAGGACGAGAAGGTGGAGTCATACAGGGACAGGCTCGAGCGCCTCTGGACGCTCGTGTCGGACCTGATGGCCTTCGACGAGGAGCGTCCTTCCGACCTCGACGCGTGGCTGAGGGCGCGCCTCCAGACTAGGCTCGGGAGGGTCCAGGGGCATATGGAACAGTACGACGTGCGCTCGTACGCGAACGACGTGTACTTCGAGATGCCTCAGGACTTCAGGTGGTACCTCCGCAGGGGCGGCGCCTCCCGGAGCGTCCTGAGGGAGGCGCTGAAGGTCTGGACGCAGCTGATGACGCCTGTGACGCCGCACCTTGCTGAAGAGATCTGGGAGCGACTGGACGGGCCTCCGTTCGTGTCGACATCGCTGATCCAGAGGGCCGACGAGACGCAGGAGGTGGCGTCCGAGGAGGCGAATGAGCGGCTCGTGTCGACGCTCATGGATGACATCGCGGAGATACTGAAGGTCACCGAGATAAGGCCGTCTCGCATAGTCCTGATGACCGCGCCCAGGTGGAAGCGGGACATGCAGTCGAAGGCCCTTTCGAGCGCTGGCGAGGTGGACATCGGAGGCCTGATCAAGGATGCCATGGCGGCCGCGCCGGCGGAAGCCCGCAAGGAGATCCCGGCTTTCGCGAAGGCCGTCGCGTTGGAGACGCGGCGGGCGTCGGAGGACGAGCGCTCGAGAAGCGCCGTCTACGTCGATGAGCTGGCCGCGCTCCAGCGCGCGAAGGCGTTCCTCGAGAAGGAGTTCGGCTGCGAAGTCCTCTTGTTCTCAGCCGACGACCCAGCGCGAGTGGACCCGAAGGGTCGGGCGAAGCAGGCGAGGCCGATGAGGCCCGCCGTATTCGTCGAGTGAGCTCTCTGAGCGGGGTGGCCGGCGCGGCCCGCCGCCAGGGAGCAAAGCATTAAAGTCGGTCTTGGGAGATATCCGCCCGACTGGTAAGCAGGATGAGACGCTCCGCGCCCTTGATGGCCTTCATACTGTCAGTGTGCCTCGCGGCAGGCTTGCCAGGCATCGCGTCGTCCCAGGATGGCACCGATGCCGTCCCGGGTATGGTTGTGAACACCTCAATGCAGCTGACGAGCATAGGCGACCTCGACGGCTCAGGAACCGTCACCATCACGTTCAGAGGGGACCCGGCGAGGGAGTTCAGGGGGCATGTGCTGTCAGAGTTCGACTCGGACATGAACCAGATGATCGAGGCCGACGAGGCGAGGAGCCTGCTCATGGCGTTGTCGTCGGCACTGGATGGCAAGCCCTACTGGGGCGTCGCGATGGAGCCGAGCGGGGACGTGGCCAACGTCACGGAGGCGACGGCCGAGAGCATGACGGCCGGCCTCGTGCTGCACAGTTGGCACTCCACAGATGACGTCTCCGTCCGACTGGACTTCCAGTGTAGAGGCGAGGGCTTCTCGAAGGTGATATTCATCATCCAGCCGGCCGTCGACGCGTTCCGCGGAGCCGTCCTCGACGCGACGGGCTACGCCTTCGACGGCCTCATGAGGCTCGAGCACCGGGTGGTCGCGTTCGGCGTCGGCGCTTTCACCGACCCAGACATGACGAACGGCACGATCCAGGAGCTGAGAACCCCTGCAGGCGTGGTCATATGGTACACCTCGGAGTTCGAGGTCGACGGCTCAGGCAGCGCCTCCCAGGAGACGATATCGTACGAGGAGCTCTCTGTGGTGGAGAACCCGCAGGTGGCGTTCGTCGTGCTGTTCATAGGCTCGCTGGTCATCGCGAGGCTGCCGGCCAAGCGGTTCGAGAAGTTCAGGAAGCTGCATCCGAAGCGCTACAGGAAGTACGCGAGGCCGAGGCTCGCCCCGAAGGTCCTCGCCGTCGCGCTGCTCGCTGTGCTTTGGGTCCTCTACGCGATGCCGTTCCTCATGGGCTACGTGTTCGAGGGCTTCATACTCTACTCGTACTACTTCCTGTTCCTCGTGCCCGTTGCGATGGCCGGTCAGCACGCCGTCACGCGGTATGTGTACGCCAAGTCTTCCCTGGACATACCGGAGGAGACTGTCGTCGAGATCAAGCAGGCGCAGCTGGCAC
Organism: Methanobacteriota archaeon; assembly: GCA_020347565.1. GTDB lineage: Archaea > Thermoplasmatota > Thermoplasmata > UBA10834 > UBA10834 > UBA10834. Next base: position 327,449 of record CP070732.1, read on the forward strand.
CCGATGAGCCCGAGTCGCTTGGGCTCTGCGCCGTCTGCTTCAAGCCGATCGAGTCCGAGGCCGACATGCACACGTGCGATGCGTGCAGCATCGACATGCACGTCGAGTGCGCCCAGCGGGCCCGCGTCTGCCCCTCCTGTGAGGAGATACTGTTTCCACAGGATACGCGGTCGATAGAGTGCAAGGCGTGCGGCGAGTCGTTCCTGCACTCGGGCATGGAGGACGCATACTCCATCCAGTGCACCAGGTGCGGCGCGTTCCAGGAGGAGGTCGTGGCCGGGAAGAACTACCTGGTCGTAGACGAGGACCCGACGATGGCATACAGGATGATACGGGCCATGGGCCTGTCGGGCAGGGCGGCGATGGCCATGACCATCGAGTTCCCCGGGAAGATACGCGCGGACTACGAGCTCGGAGAGGAAGTGGATGTGCGCTGGTTCTCCGAGAGCACCACGGACATCGACAACGTCAATCCGCAGGACCTCGAGGGGGACGCGATGGAAACCGCCTCCACGTTCCTCGCGACGACGAAGAGGGCCGGTCTGCTGGTTGACGGCATCGACCAGCTGATCGACCTGAACGACTTCGACAAGGTCGTCGCCTTCATCAGGAGGCTGAACGACCTAGCGGCGATCCACGGGTCGACTATCATAATCCAGGTCGACAAGTCGAAGATGGATGAGGACGCGTACGACGTGATAAGCGAGGAGTTCGACGAGATACACGACTACACCTGAGATCGCGTCGGATAATCCCCGGACCATCTCCTGTAGAGGCTGTGCTCCAGCCCCAGCTGGTCGAGCACGCGCCCCACCACGAAATCGACCATGTCGTCGACGGACTCGGGGGAAGGGTAGAATGCGGGGCATGCGGGCATGACGACCGCTCCTGCTGACGAGAGCCGCCACATGTTCTCCAGGTGGATGGCCGACAGGGGCGTCTCCCGCGGCACCAGCACGAGCCTCCTCCTCTCCTTGAGCGCAACCGAGGCCGCTCTCGTGATGAGGTTGTCTCCGATGCCGCACGCCACCTTGGACAGCGTGGACATGCTGCACGGGACGACGACCATCGCGTCGAAGGCCGCGGAGCCCGACGCGAGCGGCGCGCGCATGTCGTCGTTGTCGAGGCGCGAGGTCGCCTTTGATTCGATGTCCTCCTTCGAGAGCCCGGTCTCGCCCACGACGAGCCTGGCGGCGTCGGCCGACATGATCACCGTGCGCTCGCAGCGGAGGCATTCCAGCAGCCTCACGCCATACCTCAGCCCCGAGGCGCCCGTGATGCCCACGACGACGTGCACGGTCGTTGATATGCTGAGGTAGGTAAAAGACTTTGACTGTACGCTGCACACCAGGCGGTGGACGACGCCACGCGCCCGTCCGCCGGGCGGCGCATTTATATATAGGTACCATCTTATCCGCGATTTGTCGCTGTCCTGGCAAGTGTCCAGGCAGCTCGACATGTCACAGTATCCCTTGAGGTAGACCGATGGCGACTGCTTACGACGTACCTGCCGATAAGCTGCTCCCGCGGCTCGCGGAGGAGCTCAGGAAGATCGAGACGATCAAAGCGCCCAAGTGGGCCGCCTTCGTCAAGACGGGCAGACACAGAGAGAAGAGCCCGATGAACGATGATTGGTGGTCCGTGAGGTCAGCGGCGGTGCTCAGGAAGGTATACATCGAGGGACCCATTGGCACCACGAGGATAGCCGAGGCGTTCGGGGGAAAGGCCGACAGGGGTTCCAAGCCCAATAAAGCCGTCCGTGGGTCGCGCTCGATCGCGAGACACACCATCCAGCAGCTCGAGAAGAGCCAGTTGATTCAGAAGGACAAGGACGGCGGCCGGGTCGTGACTGGCAAGGGGCGGAAGCTCGTGGACAGCGTGTCCACGGAGGTCATGAAGGGGCTCGCGGCCGGGAACCCCGAACTGACGAAGTACCTCTGAGTGGTATGAGCATGGCGGACGAGAACGAACTGGACCTGCTCCGGCAGAAGAAGCTGCAGGAGCTGCAGATGAAGGCGCAGCAGGAGGCCGCGGCGCAGGAGCAGGTGAAGCAGGCGGAGGCGCAGAAGGCGATGCTCATGCGCCAGATACTCACGCCGGAGGCCCGCGAGCGGCTGATGAACCTTCGGATGACACGGCCGGACGTCGTGGAGCAGGTCGAGGAACAGCTCCTGATGCTCGTGCGCTCGGGCAGGGTTTCGCAGCAGATAGACGACTACACGATGAGGCAGATCCTGCGCAAGGTCATGCCGACGAAGAGGGAGATCAAGATCGAAAGGAGATGAACGCGTGTCCAGACACAAACCGTATGCCAGGAAGCTCAGGTTGATGCGATCCCTCAGGAGCAACCGGAGGGTACCAGCCTGGGTCATGATGAGGACCAACAGGAGGTTCGTGCGCCACCCGAAGAGGAGGCACTGGCGCAGGAACAGGCTCAAGGTGTGAGGTGCTGCCATATGGTCGAGGAACTAGAGCGGGTCTTCACGGTGCCACTCACTGTCACCAAGAGGGTCCCGAGGGTGAAGAGGACTCCCCGCGCCATCAAGGAGATAAAGGAGTTCGTCCGAAGGCATATGGAGGAGCGGCCGTCGGCGGGCGAGGAAGACGAGGAGGCCCGCAGGGACGTCTGGATAGACTTCAGGCTGAACGAGTACCTATGGTCCCGTGGCGTCGAGAACCCTCCGAGCAAGGTGCGCGTCAAAGCCATTAGGTTCGAGGACGGCCTGATAGAAGTCTCGCTTCCAGAGGAGTGAGCCTCCGGGAGTAGAGCCAGATGCTCAGGCTCGGCGACCTGGACGGAAACCCGCACATCGGGGTCTTCTGCGCTGTCAACGAGGACATGGCCATCATCGCCGAGCCGGTTGAGGAGAGTGTCGTCGGCGACCTCAGGGAGGCTTTGGGCGTCGAAGTCGTCCTGACAACCGTCTCGGGGTCGACTGTCATAGGCTCGCTCGTGGCGATGAACAGCAGCGGCATCGTGTTCTCCAACCTGGCGGAGAGACACGAGGTCTCGAAGGTGCCGGCGTCGATGCGGGTCGGGTACATGCCGGCCAAGATCAACGCTGCTGGGAACAACGTCCTCGTCAATGACAGAGGCGCATGCGTTCACCCCGCTGCGACGAGCGGTACGGTGAAGATGCTGGAGGACGTCCTGGGCGTCGAGGTCGCGAGGCGGCCGATCGCGGGCATCGACACCGTCGGCTCGGTGTGCATCGTCACTTCGAAGGGCCTCGTGTGTCATCCGAAGACAACTGAGGACGAGCTGAAGGACCTCTCGGAACTGTTCAAGGTGCCCGCGTCGCTCGCCACGCTGAACTACGGAACGCCGTATCTGGGCGCGTGCGCAGTCGCAAACGGCAAGGGGGCGTACGTCGGCGCGAGCTCCACGCCGATCGAGGTTGGCAGGCTGGAGGACGGACTCCAACTGTACTGACCTTCGCCCGTCTCACTCGGAGAAGACCCATATCTCAGTTCTGGACTCGGGAAGGTCCTCTCGGGCGAAGTCTATCTCGTTCCCCACGCGGTTCACGGGCATGTCGCCCATGACGTCCAGGAAATCCTGGAGCGGGCGTATGGAGAGCGACAGGCCGGCTGTCCTGTAGTGCATTGGTATGACGACTCTCGGGGCGATCTGCCCTATCACTTCCTTCGCAGCCTCGGGGCCGATGGTGAAGACGTCGCCAGTGGGCACGAAGAGGAAGTCGACCTTCTGGAGCTTGTCCCTCTGAACGTCGTCTAACACGTGCCCGAGGTCGCCCAGGTGACAGAACGAGAAGCCGTCCATCTCGAACCTGTACAGGTTCACGCCGCCCCTCTTCGCCCCCCGCTGGTCGTCGTGGAACGCCTCGACGCCCTCCACCCTGACGCCTTTCTCGACGGTCATGACCGGCTGGTCTATCACGACGGTGTCAGCTCCCTTGATGATTCTAGAGCAGTCGTGGTCGAAGTGGTCGTGGGACACGAGCACGACGTCCGCGCTCGCCCTGGGCGGTCTTATGCCTATAGACTTCCCGTCATGTGGGTCGGTCACAACGACCGAGCTGCCCGCGACCTCAAAACAGGCGTGGCCATGCCATCTTATTCGCAACCGAGCCTCCCCCGTCTGCCCTATGAGCAGGACCGATACTTAACACAAACGGTCCTCTCCGTCGCGCAGGTGCTCGTCATCGGCGTCGAACCGTCGAGCGAAGCATCGCCGACGCCTCACTTCTTGACTCTCCTCATGGTACGCGTCTTCCTGACAGGCCGCGCCTCCTCATCTCGAGCGCCGGGCTTCTGTCTCGAAGCCACGACCCTGACCCTCCTTATCGGCATCGATGGCGCGGTCCCGGGTCCCGGCTCGGGCGCAGAGGCCCTGGCGCTCCTGACCCTGCGGACCCTGACCTCCTCCGGCTCCGCACTGACCGTCTCCTCGGCCTCCGCCTCCTGCTCGACCTCCTCGGGCTCCTCCGCGTAGTCGAGCTCCGCGTCGTCGGCTTCGACTTCGTCCTGTGGGACGGCGCTCTCCACCCTATCGAGTAGCGGGCTCCTGAGAGTGGACTCGAGCATGTGGTCTACCGTACCAGGCTCGTATTTCTGCTTCTCGAGCATGAGGTCCCTCTCAAGCTTCTCGATCTGCAGTATCCACTCGTCCTCTTCCTCGAAGTTCCATCCGCAGAACTCGCATATTGTAGATTCGAGTGAGACGCCGAGTCCACAGCTTGGACATTCCTTCTTCTGCTCGGCGCGGAGGGTACGTTTGGCCATCGTACTGAGAATTCGATGGTCATTATATTAAATTTTGCGAATGAACAGCGCAAGACCGTGTTGGCGGAGGGGGCGATGGTAAAATAGCCCCTGAAATCATTATGTCGGCCCGATATGAAGACGCTAGTGCTCTGCGTCGACCGCGACGACGACCTCGGGACCAAGACGGGCATAAGCGGGCCTGTCATAGGCAGGGAGGAGAACCTCAAGGCGAGCATGGCGCTCGGCCTCGCGGACCCCGAGGAGGTCGACGCGAACACGATACTCTCGGGCCTTCAGCTCTATGACGACCTCGTGCGGCGTGGAATGGACGCAGAGGTCGCGACCATATCGGGGGACTCTCATGTCGGCTTCCAGTCCGACCTCATACTGACCACCCAGCTCGAGAACGTCCTCGAGGTGGTGAAGCCTGATCGCGCCATCCTCGTGAGCGACGGCGCCGAGGACGAGGCGATATACCCGGTGATATCGTCGAGGATCAAGATCGACTCCGTGAAGCGCGTCTACGTGAAACAGAGTAGGAGCATCGAGGGCACCTACTACATGATCATGCGGACGCTCCAGGACGAGAAGATGAGGCGACGATGGGTCGTGCCGGTCTCGCTCGTATTGATCATATGGGGTTTGCTGTCGCTAACGGTCAAGCTTGTCGAGTTCTTCGAGGGCGGCGGCAGCGATATAGGACTGCTGTCCCAAATGGCCTTCGGCGTGATCGGCGTGGTCCTCGGGCTCTACCTCATCGGCTGGTCGTACAGATGGGCCGAGCGCGTCGGCGAGCGGTTCACGAGGATGAAGCGCTCGGTCAGACAGGGGAGCCTCGCGATACCGTTTGCCATAGTGGGCCTCGTCTTGGTCGTGGTCGGCGTGTTGATAGGCTACGACATGGCTCAGGCGTACAACGAATCCCTGCTGCCGTCCGAGCGCAGCTTCGCGATATCCATACTGGTGTTCGCCTCCGGCTCCGTGTGGTTCACCGTCTTCGGCGTGTTCGCTTACGAGTCCGGGAAGGCCATCACGGTGTTCCTGCAGACGGGCAAGGTCAGGTGGTCGTTCATAGTCATGATGGTGTCGGTCCTCGCCACTGGCTTCATCGTACAGGGGTCCCTGGACGCCCTGGGCTACTTCCTGAAGCACAGCGAGCACGACCTGGTGATCATATTCTCCGAGATGATCACGGGCATTATGATCGCCATCTTCAGCTCCGTGCTGAACGCCTCCCTTCGCAGGGAGGCGGAACGCAAGAGCGTGGCGCAGGGGGCGTGACGAGCTGAAGCTCGAGGACTGGCTCCCTCTCTATCACGAGATATGCAGCGACTTCGGATTCGACGAGGCTGCGGACCTCGAATGCGCCCGGATTCTGTCATCCATCATAGGCAAGCGCGGCGCAGACACCCTCTCCTGCAGGAGGCTGTCCGACCTCCCCGCGTCGGCCGTGCTCTGCGGGTGCGGTGGCTCGCTGGAGCCGGAGCTGGAGTTCGTCGGGCAGGAGGAGCTGCTGGTGGCAGCCGACGGCGCGACGTCGACGCTCGTTTCCGCGAGCATGTCACCCGACATCATAGTGACCGACCTAGACGGCAAGGTGGAGGACCAGGTCGAGGCCAACGCGGAGGGAAGCGTGGTGTTCGTGCACGCACACGGCGACAATCGCGGGGCAATCGAGCGCTATGCGCCGGCCTTCGAGGGCGCCTTGGTAGGCACGTGTCAGTGCGCGCCCGTGAGTGGTCTGTTCAACTTCGGCGGCTTCACGGACGGCGACCGCGCGGCCTGCATACTGTCCGAGCTGGGGGTGTCCCATATCAGGCTGGCGGGATTCGACTTCGAGACGCCATCTGAGAAGTCAGGCAGGTCGTCCGAAGCGAAGGCGCGGAAGCTCGCCTGGGCGCGGAGGATTCTGGGGGGGCTCTCGCGACACGGCGTCAGAATAGAGCAGGTCGTAGACGGCAGCAGGGCGGTGCCAAACAGGTAAGTCGACACGTTTTTAGGTGCGTATTCGGTTGCTCCTATCACAGGGGTTGGGATGTCGGTCGTCACAATGCACCAGGTAGAGCTCGCACTGGCGAAGACCGTCGGCAAGAAGAGCGACATGTCCGGCGAGGACATCCGCAAGCTGGCGGAGCACGTCATGAGCTTCTTCGGATATACCGACGAGGTGATCGACAACAGGCTGACGCCGGACGACCGCGATATCTTCTACACGCTCGAGGAGGAGGGGCTCGTGACGACGACGCACGAGGAGGTGCTCCTCAAGAAGGGCAAGCTGTGGAGGATCCATTACTGGATTCTCAAGAAGGATCAGATTATCCGGCTTGCCAACGCGGACGATGAGGCCGAGAAGGCGGCCGACAAGCCCTCGGATGTGTACGAAGAGCTCTCGGACGAGCAGTGGGCGAGACACAGGACGCCCTCGTCGGAGGACGACGCGTGAGGGCGCCACCGCCTGTCTAAATCAATTAATATGGGAAGCTCAATGGCCCAGTCGCTGGTCTGCCAGACATGAACGGTTATCTCATCGCCCTGATCGTGTTCCTTGCGTGGCTCGCACTCGTCATAGCGGCGCGGAAGAAGGGCTGGCTACAGAAGCGTTCCATGAGCCTCTGGGGCCCGATAGTTATGTGGCGCACCAGGAAGGGCAGGGAGTTCATCGACCGGCTGGCGTCCCGCAGGGGCCTCTGGGGCTTCTTCGGGAAGGCGTCGCTATGGATATGCGCCACGGCGATGATAACGATGATGGTGCTCCTGCTCTGGCAGGCCACGATCGTGCCGCAGATCGAGAGGCCGCCGTCGCCGAAGCTGATACTGGGCGTCCCCGGCATCAATCCGGTGATACCCGTGGGGTACGGCATACTCGGCCTCGCGGTGGCGATGATCGTCCACGAATTCTCCCACGGCGTGATGACGAGGATAGCCGGGATGAAGATCAGCTCGCTCGGGCTCCTGTTCCTGGTGTTCCCCATCGGCGCGTTCGTCGAGCCCGACGAGAAGGCCCTCCAGGAGACGACGCGCTCCAAGAGGGCGAAGGTGTTCGGCGCGGGACCCGCCAGCAACCTCATACTCGCCGTTATCATGCTCGGCATATTCTCCGGTTTGATGATGTCTTCTCTGGATCCCGCGCATGAGGGGCCGCTCGTGACGGGCGTGGTTGAAGACTCCCCGGCAGCCGTCGCTGGGCTCGCGCCCTACAGCGTACTCGTGTCGATCGACGGCGTCGCCCTGTCGTCGCCAGAGGATGTGGGCGACAGGGAATCGAGCCCCGGGTCGACTGTGGACATCTCATACTACTTGGGGGGAGAGCTGAAGACGGCCGAGGACGTGCTCGACGGCGTCGTTGTGGCGTACGTCGTGAAGGACTTCGCGGCCCATGAAGCCGGCCTTGGCGTGGGCATGCTGCTCATTTCGCTCAACGACACGGAGATAGACAGCATGGACCGGCTGACGGAGGTCATGAGCGAGACGACCGCCGGTCAGGTGGTCAACGTGACCGTCATGGCCTATGACCCCGCCTCCGACGCCTTCGAGGTCGTCAATGATGTGTCGGAGATCGTCCTATCGGACAAGCACGACTACTACTCCAGGTTCTATCCGGACGAGAACGACCCAGCCTATGCGGGAAGAGGCTACCTCGGCGGCGGCTTCATCATGCTCGGGCTGGAGTCGAGGAACCCTGAGTACTACGCGGACATGCTGGCCCGTCCGTTCCAAGGGGACAGGACGATAGGGGACTTCTCGATGTCATGGCTGAGGCTGATAGCACTGCCGTTCCTCGACCTCGCGCCACTGCGCTCGCCCGTCACCGATCTGTACGAAGCGGGTGGCGCTCTCTCGTGGATTCCGGATGACGTCTTCTGGATACTCACCAACTCCGTCTACTGGATCTTCTGGCTCAACCTTATGCTCGGGCTCACGAACGTGCTTCCGGCAGTCCCGTTGGACGGAGGCTATCTCTTCAGGGATGGCATGGACTACGTGCTCGCGCGCGCGTCGAAGGAGAGCACCAAGGAGCAGAGGGACAGGGTCACCAGCAGCCTCACGCTCGCGCTGGCCTTTCTCGTGCTCTTCCTCATACTCTGGCAGCTCATAGGCCCTGCCTTCTGAGGCCACGTGGGCGGAAGCCCCTGGCTCGAGGATAGGTATTTATTACCTGATTTGTTACCAGACCCGGGGAAGATGTTCTCTCCGAAGACAGACATGCGCGACCTGATACTCGAGGTGCTCGGCAAGGACGCCGCATCCATAAGCGGCATAGCGAGAGAGCTCGAGGCGAAGGGCGTTAAGCTCCACCGCCTGGAACTCACAGGCTACCTCAAGGCGATGGCCGATATGGGTGCGCTCAGGGGGAAGGAGATCAAGCCGGCGAAGGTATTCTCGATATCCCCGTCCAGCGACAAATCGTTCCACGAGCTGCTCGGAGAGGCGTGCTATGCCGTCGCGTCCTCCGCCGATGAGGCCGCGACGCTGTACGCCTATACGCTTCAGAAGATGTTCAGACGGGCCATATTCGATATGGAGGTCCAGAGGTCCGGCATAGACGGCATCGTATCCGGGCGAAAAGCGACGTCGGAGGAGCGGTCAGAGGCGAAGTCCACCCTCGTGAGGCTCGGCTACAAGGTGCCGAACAGCGACGTGCCCACGGTAGTCGAGGACGACATGGAGCTTAAGATGGTCAGGGCGCTGTCCCATGTCCTCGTGGAGAGGTACTCGCTGAACCCCTACATCAAGGAGACGACCCAGGTCAAGTTGTAGGGCACGTTTTTATCCATCCAAGTTATTGCGCGGGCCGTGAACCTCACCGGGCTCGTGGAGGAACTGAGGAACTACGGCGGCATAACGAGGAAGCGGGAGATATCCGAAGTCGTCGAGAGGCTGCTGTGCGAGAACGCAGGTTGTGTGCTCGCGGCGCTCGGCGAGGACGCCGCAGCGATCGAGCACGACAAGACTGTTCTGCTGTTGGCCGCTGACGGAATGATGGAGAGCTTTGTCGAAGCGGACCCTCACTGGGCTGGCTACTGCTCCGTACTCGTGAATGTCAACGACATCGCCGCCATGGGCGGCATGCCGATGGCTGTGGTCGATGTCCTGTCATGCCGCAAGGGCGATGTGAGGGACGCCCTCGTGTCCGGGCTGGCAGCGGCGAGCAAGAAGTTCGGTGTTCCGATCGTCGGAGGGCACCTGCATCCTGACGCGACCCATGCGGCGCTCGATGTGGCGGTGCTCGGGGAGACGGACATGGACCATCTGGTGCTCAGCACCGGAGCGTCAGTGGGCGACGACATCGTGTGCGCCATGGACCTCGATGGCCAGTTCACGCCGGGTATACCGTACTCATGGGACACCACCAGCACGAAGGGGCGCGAGGAGGTGCGCAGGTGCCTGGCCTCGATGCACACCGTCGCGCCCTTGCTGTCGGCGGGGAAGGACATCAGCAACCCTGGGACGCTCGGCACGATGGGCATGCTGCTCGAGGCGAGCTCCGCAGGCGGGCACGTCGACATCCTGCGAATACCGCGTCCGGGCGGCGTCGGGCTGGGGCAGTGGCTGAAGGCGTACCAGGGCTGTGGATTCGTCGTGACATGCGACCCCGGATCGACCGAAGGGGTCGCCGCGGAGTTCGAGAGACGCGGTCTGACGGCCTCGAAATGCGGTTCCGTCGCAGAGGGGCATGAGCTCGTCGTCGAAATGCAGGGCGACCGGGAGACGCTCTTCGACCTATCGGCGGAGAACTTCGGATGCCGCGTTCCGCAAAGGATATGAACGCGGCCCTTTCTATCAGGTCACGCGGAGAGCGGGAAACACGGCAAATCAGCGGTTGGCAACCAATCCGAGAGGGCGCCTAAACGCTCGGGTAGGTTCAGCCAGCAAAAGGGGGCTGTCACGCTGCTGCCTCCACCGTGCTCGACTCTCCCGTCAATCTCGACACGGAGGAGGTGCGACAAGGTGCTAGGCCACCGAGGTTGCCGGCCTCGTCCACGAAGGCTACCCAGGCACCTTCTCGGCCCCGCTACCCGGGGAGCGTTGAGAGTTCGCGGTAAGGCTGTTCCCGTCAGGGCCTGACCCGATCCCCGCGACCAAGGTAGAGGATCCCGCCCTCCGGCTGGACCACAGGACCACCTTCAACCCCCTCGGACAGGGCCTCACTGTCGATGTCTGGACCAGCGCAGACTCGGTTACGACGTCCCCGGCTGTCACCCCCACTGTCGACGATTTTGGTGTATAAGGACACGCCGAACGTCCCGGTCTAGCCTAGCGAACTCCAATACCCGGGTACCCCTATAAAAGAGGTTCGAACCGGTTCGCAATCGGCTGGGTGATGATGTCGCCGTTCTGAACACCCCTTATAGATGATAACGTTTGGCACTGCGAGAATCGTCAGGGCACAGGTCTTCTCGGTGAAGGAACGGGCGTTTGTGGAGAGGGCCCGGGCCGTCGGTGCGGGCGATTACCACATCGTCATCAAACACATCTTCCCGAATGTGTTCCCCCTGATGTTCGCGAATGCTATCCTCACCATCGCTATCTCCATACTATCGGAAAGCACCCTGAGTTTCATAGGGCTGGGCCCACATTCTTCCGAGGTCGTCACATGGGGGAGCATCCTCGAGAACGCGGACAATGCATTCGCAATCCAGCGAGGGCTCTATTGGTGGGTGGCCGTACCGGGCCTATGCATCGTCGGGGTGGTGCTCTCATTCACCTTCATCGGCAATGCACTAGACGAGGTCTTCAATCCGAGGCTCAGGAGACGATGACCGCGTGCTCGCGTCGTGACGCGGCGCCGTAGCACCATAACCGTAAAGCTTTAGTGCTGAAATGGCCCGTAATGGAACAATGCTCGAGGAGCTATGGAAGGACACAATCAGCAATCCATGGTTTGGGCTCGCGCTTCTCATAGCGCTCGCGATGGTCTCGGGCGCAGTGTTTCGAAGGCTCGGCTTCTCGAAGGTCGTGGGGCAGATAGCCCTCGGTATCATCATAGGTCCTAGCCTGCTCAAGATAATCACATTCGAGGAAGGCAGCGAAACGGCCGACATCATCCCGCTGCTTGCTCCTTTCGGTGCCATCATAATGCTGTTCATGATAGGTCTCGAGTGCGACATCAAGGAGATCTACACGAAGAAGAACATCATGATTGCCATAGGCGGCATAACCCTTCCGTGGATCGCCGGCTACGCGCTGGCATGGCTCATGCTCCCGGAGCCGTCCAGTCCCGACATGGACCGGTTCTCACAGTCCATCTTCGTGGGTACAGCGCTCGTCGCGACGAGCGTGGCGATCACGGCGGGCGTCCTGCGGGAGATGGGCATAATCGGGTCGAGCGTCGCCAAGACCATCCTCGGCGCGGCGGTGGTTGACGACATACTCGGCATGGTAGTACTCGCCATAACAGCCGGCGTGGCGACGGGCACCGGGCTCGATATGGGCGACCTATTCCTTATCATACTCGCGGCGGTCCTGTTCGTCGGGCTGGGGTCGTTCATAGGCATGCGGCTCGCGGTGCGCGTCATAGGGCGCGTCGAGAGGTGGGGCATGGCGCGCGGAATGAGGGAGAGCGGCTTCCTCCTCGCGCTTTCGTTCGCGTTCATCTACGCCTTCATCTCGGAGCTCATAGGCATCTCAGCTATCGTGGGCGCCTTCATTGCCGGCACGAGCTTCTCCGCCTGCGAGTATCGCAAGCAGTTCATGGAGGGGATAACATTCCTCGAGTGGGTCTTCGCGCCCATCTTCTTTCTGTCGCTCGGCATACTCGTAGACATAAACATACCCGCGGAGCTCTGGTACTTCGCGGTAGCCTTGGCCGCGGTGGCGATGCTGTCCAAGCTCCTTGGCGGAGGCATACCTGCGTGGCTAGCGGGGATGAGCCGGAGGGACTCCGTGTCTGTCGGCCTGGGCATGGCTGCGCGGCTGGAGGTCGCGATGATCATCGCGCTGTACGGCCTCACTGTGGACATAATCGACACGCAGATCTACTCCGCGATAATCATAATGGGCGTGATATCTGTCCTCGTCGCCCCGTCGCTACTCCGCGTGACCGTGAGACACATCGGGCAGTCGAACGGCGACGCGCTCGCGCCAGCGTGCGAGATGCCGAGGGACGGTCAGTAGGCGTGGCCCGGCCGCCCGACCTACCGTCTCCTCGCGTTGTCCTTTGTCATTGCAGCGCCCAGGATCATGGCCAAGAGCTCCATCCACCTCATCGTCACGGAGTCGGGGAACCGACCATCGCGAGTGCCGGAAGTCTCTATCCATCCGAGCAGCCGGTCGCGTTCACCGAGTATGTGGATGTCGAAGTAGTCACCCTCGAGACATTCGTCGAGACTCCTGCGCCTTGACTGAAGAAGGATGGGTCTGCTGAAGGTCCCCTTCTCGTCGTCGGTATAGGGCATATCCTCGGCTAGGTAGAGCTTCGTGTACTTGCTGATGGACCTCCCACGGTAGTTCCCGGTGTTGACGAAATCTCTCTCGGTGTATTCGATGGACGCCAGGGCGGCCCTCGCCTCCTCTCGGAGGCCTGAGGCGACATCGTACTTCAGCTTGCCGTCCACGGGGTCCTTCGAGCCCACGGTCACCTCACGTATCCAGAACTGTCGCGCGATGAGGTCGGCAACTTGCTGCATCATCGCCTTGATGTCAAGCTGCGGCTCGCGCAGCTGCTCCATCAGCGATTGTACGCCGTCCAGCGACCTCCTGTAGATATCCTTCTGGCCGTACAGGTACTCCATCTTCAGCTTGCGTTCGACTTCGTCCGGGCGGACTTCGTTTGGTCGTGCCATTCGGTCTTCACCTGTTCTTGGATAGCCAGAATCGGTCGTGGCAACCGACGCCTCAGTGATTATTGTCTTCGTACATTTCTGTTTGGGTCCCGTAGAAGCGGAGTCTAAGGATGGCCATGTCTCATGCGCGCCCGCTCGCTGCTGATCCCACTGATCCGTTCGGGGTGAGACGCCGTTCGCCCCAGGTGGCGTCAAGCGCCTGGAGGGTTCCGTCGAGTTCTCCTTGCCGATATCACCAGAAAGACGCAGATCAGTCCCAGCACGGGGACGGCGAGATCGGAGAACTCAGGTATCACGGCTGTGGAGAAGGTCGCACACTTGAGATTGGCGTTCGAATAGTCGTAGTAGCTGATGTGAATCTGGCCGGTCACGTCTGCAGCAATGGAGGTATACGAGCCCACATCGTCATAGCTGTCGATAGTGCTCGAATACCACTCATCGCCTGACCACGAACTGTACCTGAGGTCGCGGTTCCCGATATCGTAGTAGCTGATGTGGACCTGCCCGACAAGGTCGACAGCGATGGAGCTGTACAAGCCAACATCTCCATACTCATCGACAAGACTCGTCGACCATGGGCCGTCTGTGTTCGTGGCGTACCAGAGGTCGCGGCCTACAGAATCGTAGTAGCTGATGTGAATCCCATTGGCAGAGTCGAGGGCCAATGAAGTGGTCGAGCTCACGTCACCTGCGTTATCGAGGGTGCTGCAGCTCCATCCCCCGCCCGCGTTCGTGGCATACTTGAGGTCGCCATTCGTGATGTCAAGATAGCTGATATGGGCCTTGTCTGCCGAGTCGATCTCGATTGACGTGCACCCGCCCACGTCGCCTGCACTGTCGACGGTGCTACAGCTCCATCCGCCACCTGTGTTCGTGGCATACTTGAGGTCCTGATGAGTCGAGTCATAGTAGCTGATGTGCGCCTTGTCCGTGGAGTCCACGGCAATCGATGTGGACGAGCCCACATTGCCCTCACTGTCGACGGTGGTCACGGCCCACTCACCGCCGGCGTTGGTGGCGTACTTGAGGTCAAGTTCCGTACTGTCCTTGTAGCTGATGTGGACGATGTCAGCCGAGTCGAGCGCAATCGATGTGGCCCAGCCCACGGTGCCTTCACTGTCTATTGTGCTCACGGACCATGAGCCGCCCATATCCGTAGCATATTTGAGGTCGCCGTTGGCTGAGTCATAATAGCTAATGTGCACCCAGCCGTACGAGTCCACAGCGATGGACGTGTACCTGCCCACGAGGTTAGAGTCGTCGACTGTCTCCACGTCAGCAGCGGCGGATTTCAGACTCACTTTCCTGTCCTCAGGAGCATTGACGGACATAAGCCCCGCCGAGAGTAGCACGATGGAAATCGCCACCGCCAGGAGCAGGACCTTGAGGTGTCTCGCCTGCTTCGGTGGCGAGGCCTGTCCGGCGCGTATCAGCCGCGGTGAAGTCGGCCCTGACGCGGAAGCACCGAACCCGGACACGGCACCATCAATGCCCAGTCTGTGCGACCAGCCAACCCCCGACAGCCCGCTGTCGTCCTCGAGAAGCGATCCTTGCTGCTGACGTACCGACATGACTCGGCCCGAGGGACACTGGCGCTGTTGCGCTATATAAGCCTTGTTGCCGCGGCGCCGATCCCTCCCCCTGCCGGGGGTCGAGCAGCCTTGTGCAGAAGCATCCTCCCAGACAGCAGTTGTCTTCGACCGGAGGTCAGGTCAAGGCTGGCTTGGGGCGTAGCTGCGCATTCGCATCCCGCTATTCTTCGGCTGTCTTCCCACGAAGGGGGCATATGTCCCCTCCGCGCCAATATCGGAGCCCACGCGGGTCCTGGACACGGCCTTCATCTCAGAAAGAATGATAAGAGATGATGTGGGATTAGCGTCCGTGAGAAGACGGGTCGGAAGGTTGCCGAAGAATCTGGAGTCATCCGGGGCGCTCGATATAGCGAAGAAGCTCGGGTCGATCTCGGGTGGCAGAGTGCTGGATGTTGGCACAGGTCAAGGGGGTTTCATCGACACACTGATGAACACCCTGAAGGACTACGAGTCATTTGTCGGGATAGACAACGGCGACTCGCACGACTCCGTGAAGGGGATGAGGGACGGTAGAGCGCATTTCATGGGAAAGCCCGTCGAATTCCTCTGGATGGACGGAAAGGGCATGGGGTTCGAGGACGGCTCCTTCGACACGGTCTGCATATCGTACGGCCTGCACCACCTCGAAGACGTGGACGCGGTGCTGACCGATATGAGGCGCGTGCTCAGGCCTGGCGGTCGTTTCATCATCCAGGAGCTTTACTGCGAGGGCGACAAGACGGAGGCTCAGAGGGTGGACAGACTCCAGCACGAGTGGTGTACCGTGATCGATAATCTGCTGGGGATGACTCATAACAAGGCTTTCACGAGGCAGAGGCTCTTGGACTTCGCGAGCTACCTGGGCCTGAAGGATCTCGAGGTCTTCGACTCCGACCGCCCTATGGATTGTCTCTTCTGCGAGATGAACCAACTGTGCGAGGACCCCAGGAACCAGGCCGAATTCTACGATTTGATGGGGAGGATCGATGAGACTCACGACAGGATCAAGGACTACCCTGACCCGGAAGTCAGGGACCGAATCAAGGAGGAAGGCGAGGTCATCAAGAAGGCGATAGCTGGGTCGGGCTCCGCAGCATCGTCATATCTCTTCATGGTTGGCACAGGGTAGGGGCTGAAGCGGCTGGAGAAGATATGCGCAGGTGTGGACCCTGTGGGATTTGAACCCACGGCCTCTTCCTTGCGAAGGAAGCGATCTTCCACTGATCTAAGGGCCCTCTGCGGGTCTGACAGAAATTCGGAGGCGTATTTCTAGCTTTGCCTATGAAACGA
>CP070732.1:343920-595871 GCA_020347565.1 Methanobacteriota archaeon
GGGGGTATGGGGTAACCTGGGATCCTAACGGGCTCCAGTTATGGGAATGATTTCCGTTGGGTTTGCTGACCAGTGATGAGTAACTGGAGCGATGACCCATGTCTGAACGCGTGGAGTCGCTCTCCACGTGGTGGAAACCCGTCGATGGGGGTTCAAATCCCTCTGCCCCCACTTCAAATCAGATCGTACGGACTTCGTGTCTCACCATTTGATGGCCATCATGGTAGGTGTTATTAGCCTACAGTGAATTGCCCTCTCCGGGTGTCGAGGCGGAGGACATGCTCCGAAGACTGACTTTGTTCGCAGAGAGGAATCCAAGGGGCGCGGCGACGGCGATGCTTGCCATCGCCATCGCGCTGTGTGTTACGATCCTTGGCGTTCTAGTGGCTATCATTGAAATGGAGAATCCGTTCAGCCCACCATATGCAAACGAGGTGACTCCGCTGAGCTGGGATGAGAGCTTGGTGACATGGACATCAGTAGACACGGTCATATTCGACGGCGGAGGCGGATACTGGACGCACACAGGGGACCCTGCTGAAATGTATGAGATGCAAGATGGATTCGGGCGCAACTACAGCAGTATGCGCTTTTGCTGGGAGTACTCTGATGGAGGCGTAGGCGGATCCTGTGCAAATGACTCGCGACAACTGGAGCTGAGCACAGGCACTGAGACTACCGTCGAGTGTTCGATAGTGCGGGAATGGGAAGAGGATGTAGGGGAAATCAGATACAGCCTTGTGGTGACCGATCTGCAGGGAAACGGGGCGTTCGACAAGGGAGATAGCATAACTCTGAAGAAGTCGCCCAGTGCGGGATTGTATGGGAATGATGTGTATACTGTCGCGCTGGTCTGCCTGTACCCGGTATTGGTGAAAATCGGCGAATTCAGCTTCGCTTTCGATGATGGCGAGTTCTACTCATGGGAGAGCACACAGCTTGATTGGCACCAACCATGGTGGGAATAGGTACGCGTCCCAACATGACTGCTAGGGCGGACGAATCTCTGGCGAGCGCAACGCGCTATCTCAGGCTGGCCGAACCCCTTCAAACGTCCCTCTTCTGGAACGACCAGTAGGCAAGCGCGATCGGTATCAGTGTCCAAATCAGATGGGCGAGGACGAGCGTTCCGAGATTGACCCATGATGGGAGGCTCACGCTGTATCCCATGAGTTCCGTCTCTCCGAACGCGAGCATCGCGGCGGTACCGCTCCCATCTTGGGGGCTGAGGAACACCTCGAACCAGAACCAATCAGGGACTCCAGAAGTGTCTCCTTGGAGGAACGCCATGGCATCACCACCAGTCCCCGCGTACATGCCAATCCATATGAAGCCGCATATCGCACCCCAGAAGAACACGACCACTCCCGCTCCGAGGGAGGTGACCCGCCTCTTCAGAATCGATGAGATGCAGACCGAGACGCTTAGGTATAGCAAGCCCAGGAGCATGGTGAGCAGTATGAAGCCGATATACGAGCTCCACTCCGCCTGTCCTGTCGACGCGGCAATCAGAACTCCCGAGATTCCGAAGCCGACGAATATCGACAGGCATATGACCGAACCGAGGCCAATCAGCTTGCCGAGGAGGACCTCTATACGTCTGATCGGGCACGCGAGGACGACGGACAGGGCGCCGCTCTCGGCTTCGCCTGATATCGTGGCGTATCCGAGCATGATAGATATTATTGGCACCAGCATGCTGGAGAGGGTTATCAGCACGCCAACTGTGACATCCATCTCTCCGACCCTGCCCAGACCAGCCACGAAGGATGCTGCGACCGCCAGGACCAGGAAGATAGCAA
Source organism: Methanobacteriota archaeon (assembly GCA_020347565.1). Taxonomy (GTDB): domain Archaea; phylum Thermoplasmatota; class Thermoplasmata; order UBA10834; family UBA10834; genus UBA10834. Next base: position 345,723 of record CP070732.1, read on the forward strand.
TCAGGGAGATGACCCACTTGTTCCTGACGTTGTCAGCGAACTCCTTCTTCGCAATCACGTAGACCGGTCTGAGAGCGATAGGCATCTATGACCCCTCCTTCTCGGATAGCAGTCTGACGAAAGCCTCCTCGAGCGATGGGTCGATTGTTTTGAAATCTCTTACCGCAACGTCCCTCTCACGCAGAACTGCCATTACCTTCATCCGAGCCTCTGCCTCGCAGGTGACCAGCAGAGCCTCATCGTTCACGGTCACTTCCTCGACACCCGTAATCGAACGGATTGCCGAGATCGTCTCCTGGTCGACACCGGAGGCCTCAATCCACAGCCGGGGCTTTATGCGCAGACGATCGCTGATGTCCTCGACTGTTCCCTCGACCACGAGCCTGCCCTTGTCTATGATGGCAATCCTGTGACATAGGGCCTGCACTTCGGACAGGATGTGCGAGGAGAAGATGATGGTGGCGCCCTGCTCGTTCAATGCCCGGATCTTGTCCCTGACGGCCTTCACCCATCTCGCGTCGAGCCCTCCTGTTGGCTCATCCATGATGTAGATTGACGGGTTCCCTATCATCGCCTGAGCCACGCCCAGGAGCTGTACCATCCCCTTGGAGAACGTGCCCACCTTGCGGTTGGCGGCATGTGCCAGACCCACCTCTCCGATGAGCGAAGGCACGACCGACTTGTCGGCTCCGCGGAGTTCGCAGTAGAAGTTCAGCGTCTGAGTAGGTGTCAGGTTGTCGTAGAACGATATGCGCTCCGGCAGGAACCCTATATCCCGGCGGAGGTCGACGGAGTCCGGGCCAGCAGGCTTGCCGTTGATGAAGGCCGAACCCGAGGTTGGGTGGAAGAGACCCATCACCATCTTGATCGTCGTGCTCTTGCCCGCACCGTTCGGCCCAAGAAATCCGAATATCTCGCCCTTGCGCACCTTCAAGCTCAACGAATCCACTGCGAGGACGTCCTTGAAACGCTTTGTGAGATCGATTGTCTCGATTACCGAGCCGAAGGCGTTCACCGTCAATCCCTACCCCTTTGAGCTTCAAGGTCTTGCGGTTTATAAAGGTAGGGAGGGAATTCCCGATTCTTCGGGGAGGCAGCATTGTCAGCGTCATCACTTGACGGAACCAGTGACCCCGTCCATCGTGAGTAGTGGGCCGTATAGATCTGGTCTTCTGTCCCTGAAAACGTGGAACGAGTGCCTCATCTCGACGATATGGTCGAGGTCGATCCTGGCCGTGATCGAGGTCTCCTCCTCTCTCCCCGCCTCGGCCAGTATGGACCCATCGGGCCCCGCGATAAACGAACTTCCGTAGAACGTTATCTCCGTCGACTCCCCCTTCTCGACACCTATTCGGTTGGAGGCGCACAGGGGGGTCATGTTGGCGGCGGCGTGGCCACGCATAACCATCCTCCAGTGGCCTGCAGTGTCCACGTTGTAGACCGGTTCTGAGCCGATGGCTGTTGGATACATGATGATGTCCGCGCCCTTCAGCGCGAGTATCCTGGCTGTTTCAGGGAACCACTGGTCCCAGCAGATGCCTACGCCTACGCGACAGTACTTGGTCTTCCAGACCCTGAAGCCGGTGTCGCCCGGTGAGAAGCAGAACTTCTCCCAGTAGCCTGGGTCGTTCGGAATGTGACTCTTTCTATATACACCAAGGAAGGCTCCGTCTGAGTCGACCATCATGACCGAGTTGAAGTACGCCTGGTTAGCCTTCTCGAAGAAGCTGACGGGAATCACGACGGACAGCTCATCGGCCAGCTTGGACATCCTCTCCAAGAGCGGGTTTCCTTCCACCGGTTTCGCTATGCCAAGGTCACGAAGGTTCTGATTCTGACAGAAGTAGAGCGTCTGGAATAGCTCCTGCGGCAGTATGACCTGAGCGCCCTTCTCGGCGGCCTCGCGTATGAGTCGCTCCGCCTTGTCGACGTTCTTGTCGGGATCGCTAACACAGGACATCTGCATCGCAGCGACGACCACTTCGACCATATCGATACGCCCCACACCGCTCGTCGACACTCAAGAAGGCTACCATCGATTTAGGCTTTTCTTACATGTGCTTCAGCAACCGACGTGAGCGCCATACGCAAGCTCGCCGGATTCAAGCTTATATCACAGGAGACTCCTTCATCCAAGCATGCCGGGAATAGTGTTCCTTTCGACGATGATGCGCGAGGAGATCGTCGATTTCTACACCTCGAGGCTCGGGATGAAGATATGGATCGAACAGGAGGACTGCACGGTGCTGGAGAAAGAAAATCTGGCCCTCGGCTTCTGCCAGAGGGATTCTGCGGACATCGGGGGCATCATCTGTTACTGGCTCGACAGCATGGAAGAAGTCGACGAGAAGCACAGGCAGCTCGCGGATATCGCAGAAGGACCGCCCAGGGAGAACGAGAAGTACAGGATATACCACTTCTTCCTCCGAGATCCTGAGGGGCGGCGACTCGAGGTGCAGAAATTCCTCGACCTCTGACCGTCCCGTGGGACTTGGGGGTCACGCGCACTCCGACCGGAACTGCTTGCGAGACGTGACGATGAGCAACAGTCCGACGATGCTAAGGAACGCACCGAACAGAAAACCGACGGCCAGGATGCCGAAGAATGCTCCCGTCAAGGACATGTCGAACCGGACTGGGTCAGCGCGAACATGCTCCCGAACACAGCGATGACTCCGAACAAGAAGACGCCGACCTGCAAGAGCACATAGTCGTCCAGGAACTCGTCCGTTGCGGACGCCCCTGGCACCAGGTCCTCGTACGCTTCCTTGAATCCTTCGCCCAGACCCGGGCTCAGAGCGAGTGACGCCTGGGCGATCCCAAGTACGCCTGCTATGAGTATCAGAACCCCTGCCATCATCACCCTCGCGGCTCTGCCAGAAGATGAAGGCTTATCTGACCAGTGGACGCACTCCTGTTCGGAGGCCCCCTCCGGCAGGTTGCTCCGCACGATGTCCCTCAACGGCGTCTTGCATGAGTTGCATAGGTCGGCACCCTCGGGGTTCCTTGCACCGCACGACGCGCACACATAGGCCCCGTTCACGAACCTGTAGGAATGGACGAGGTGCTCCCCGCACATCCTGCAGTTCTTCGTGCCAGATGTGTTCATCGTTCCACAGCGCGGGCATTCTATTGTCTGCTCCATCGGAAGAGGTTAGAGAAGTCTCGCGGTAATATGTTCTCACCTGCGCCCTCAGGCCCGGGCCTCCTGGTCGGTTCCCCAGGCAATCTGTAAGAAGCGCGTCGGGGGGAGAGGACGCCGTATTCCACAGCTGTCTGCCTTTCTGTCCCGGATAGGCCCTGCCCTCAGAGCGGCCGTTCGAGGAGGTCCAATGCGTACATGAGTCCGCTGCTGCGCTCCCCCTCGAACCGAGTACCGAAATCGTCCTCAAACTGCGCAACCCGGCGAAAGCCGCGCTTCTCGTAGAATCTCCAGTTGCATCCTGGATCCGTCGTGTACACAGATATCATATGCACATCGCTCGACCTCGCCTGTGTGATGAAGTTGTCGAGGAGGCGAAGGCCGATTCCTCTACCCTGATATCTCGGGTCTACGACCAGGAAGGCAACCTCCCCATCGCTGCGCGGAGAGTTGAACATGATCTTGACCTCCGTCAGCAGGAGGGTGCAGAACATCGATGTCGACGTCCTGAGTGGCAGTTTGCGAGAGATGGAGCGCAGAAACGATAGGAATATCCTCACCTGGCTAATCGATTCACGAGTCGAAAGGGAGCCGCGTCGGCGTCCGAGCAGTACGCCCACTACCGAGGTGGACGCGCATGCAACCTCGCGTACATCGGAGTAGTCGTTCGCGATATCGAGCAACATTCCCCAGAAATCCGACGCTGTCCTGCCAGGAAGGCCGGAGCTCATCCGAGGCCATGCCTCGACAGACATCGTAACGCACCTGTCCCTGTCGGAAGGCAGATATGGCCGGATATAGACGGCGCTGCCTTCCTCTCGTGTCCTATCCTCGACCGTCACGGCGCCTACCATGGCCGAATCGCCTCCAAGTACCGATAAAGGCTTCTCCTGAATCCGAAGCGAGCGCATCAACCTCGGCCGACATCACCCGCCTCTCGAGTACTCTGCGAGGAGCGCTTCGCCATCTCTTGCGACATCGCGGTCCAGGGCTGGAGGGTTGTGCGACCTCAGCACCTCGTCCGCAATCGCCGCTGCCCTTGGTGCCATAGACGCTGACAGAGTCGCCTCCAAGCTGAGCTTATCCTCGTCGTGGATCGCCAGCTCCTCCCTGAACTTCCTGGCTGTATGCTCGTGCATGAGGAAACTGTTGCCATGACCGACTTCCCTGACGACATCGAGGGCCACCGTCTCTTCCGAGACCGTGAAGTCCCTCATGAAGGCCTTGAAGCCATCCCAGAGATTCGAATCGATGACCATCTGCGCCAACGAACATCCCTTCGCATCGTCCAGGCCTCCGACGCCAGGGACGATGTCGCTGCCGGCGAAGACAGTGCCGAGATGGGCGGCCAGTTCCGTGAAGCTCGTCCGAATTCCCAGGCCCTTGGCGCCAGCACCCCAATCGGAGACCGTGCACGGCCTCCCAAGCCTCCTTGCGAGCTGGCCCGCGCTAGCAGATATCAGGAGCCCCTCCGGAGCGGTGTAGTCAATCGACCCAGTTCTCATATCTATGGGCGTCGACGAGGAACCGTAGATATGAGGCGCCCCGGGGCGAGCGGCCTGCGATATGACGAGGCTGGCGAGGTTCTCCGCGTGTACGTTGGTCAGTGTCCCAGCGACTGTAACGGGGCTGGAGAGTCCGCTGAGGCTCATCGAATGGCACAGAACGGGCACTCCGGCCTTGGCAAAGGCTACCTGGGCCTCGGCCGGGCCACCGTCGAAAGACAACGGAGCGACGGGATCGATCGCACAGGAGAACACCGGCCGCTTGCCAAGTTCCTCGTCGCCGCCAACCACAAGCGATGCCAGGTTCATCTGTCTCCTGGCATCCTCCCCGCTCATGCAATCGCACTGAACATGAAGGCGACAGCTCCGGAACGACTCCCAGAGCTCGTAAAGGTTGTGAGAGTGCGCTGGCACGTCGGATATAGTCACGATCGGCCAGAAGAGGTCAATCTGGTCCAGGGCGTCTGCGAGCCTGGCGAACTGTGAGAAATCGTCGCGGGATGCGCTTCTGTCTTCTCCGCTCCGATGGTCTTTCACGTAGAGGGTAAGACCGTCGGTCGTGAGATGAGGAAGGCCCTGTGACGGCATCGAGACATCTGCGTCCTTTTCACGACCACAGAGGGTGAACTCCCTGGAGGCTTTACCGAGCGCCTCGATCACGACAGACTCAGGTAGCAACGCTACCTGTCTCCTTCTGTCCACTTCCGCTCCGAACCCGGAGAGCATATCCAGCACAGCGTCGCTTCGTATCCGTACGCCTGTGGTCTCCAGAAGCTCGAGGCTCTTCACGTGAATCAGGTCTTCCTCGTCCCTCGAAAGCGCCTCTATCCTGGCCCTTGCCATCGTCTCAGTGTCCCTTGAGCGCGGCCCTGAACGGCGATGCTGTCAAACCGCCCGCCAAGAGCGAAGGCCGACGGTATAGCTAAGCCTTTCTAACGATTGCCCGCACATTGCGCTGGAGGATGCCAGATTCCTTCAGCGCCCCTTCCGAAGCACCGAAGGGCAACGCTCCCCGTGCGACTTCGATGAATCTTCGGCCACGGCAATAGCCGAAGCTGAGCAGATTCCTCATCCCAGTCCCTGTGCAGACACGTCGGCTCGAATGGTGAAATATAACTACGCTATGTGTTACGAATGCTAGCCTGGGCCGCTCCTGCCGCGCCTGAATCAACGGCGTCCGGAAACGACGCGCGAAAGATACTGACTCGGGAGATATCATGAAGTCCGCGGACGGCATTACAGGGGCGGGGGAGCTTGCCATGAAGAGATTCAAATCTGTCGGAGTTGGAGCATTGGTCGTGATGATGATAGCCGCCGTTCCAGGCTTGGCCTTGCAGGTCGCGGCGGCGGAAGGGGATCAGGATTCGATGCTAGTTGTGGTGCTCGACGGAAGCCCCGAGGAGAGAGGTTTCGACTACGGGAGGCTGGCTGGCGAGCAGATACGCGGGAACCTCGAGCTGTTCTGGCTTGACGTGGAGGCGGAGGACATGAGCCCTGCCGGCGTGCGCCAGAGGGCGGAATGGAACGAGGCGACTGTCCCCGAGGACATGAGGAGGGAGATCAGAGCCATGGCGGCAGGAGCTGATGTCGACTACATAGACCTGCTCGCGATGAACATGTACGGAACTTCCGTGGGCGGCATGGGAGGATGTACGCAGTTCGTGGCCGCTGGCTCCGGCACCGTGGACGGCAACGTCGTAGCGTCAAAGAACCGCGACGAGAGCGGGGTGAACATTCTTATGGTGATGAAGCCCACGGAGGAGACCTACGGCTTCATCGCCGTCACGGAAGCGGGATACTGGGGCGTCTCGTTCGGCCTCAACGAGATGAGCCTCTGTGACGGCAACAACTGGATGCCCATACCGGACGACGCCTTCTTCGAAGGCGGGTACACCGAGCTGACATCGAACCGCATGGTGCTGGAAAGATGCGCGACCGTCGACGAAGCGATCCAGATGATGGACGACCTGCCCAAGTACGGCGGCTCGACGCTCATGGTAGCAGATATGAACGAGGGCGCGTTCATCGAGACGGTGCCGTCCGACGGGGAGGGATACTGGCTCGACCCGGAAACGCCGGACATAGTAGCCGTCAAGGTGACAGATGGCATAGCATGCCACGCGAATCACTACCTGTACGAGCCGTACTACTCCATGGTCCTGTACGAAGGATTCGGGGCCATGTGGACGCCTTCGATCGCGAGGTACGACAACGGCATGAGGCTCATCGAGGAGGCGGGGAACGTCGTTTCCGCGGAACAGGTCATAAGCTTCTGCAGGGACCTAGAGGACTTCGGCAACTCGCACCCGAACTGGATAAAGGACGACCACCCGGAGATACCCTGGGAGTGCTGGGAAGACGGATGGCCTGGCTTCTCCATATGCAACGCGAGGACGGTGTCGTCCGGAGTCTTCGAGATGAGCTCCGAGTGTCCTGAGATGCTTTCGCGCATGTGGACGGCCATATACAATCCGTGCTGGTGCCCGTATGTACCGCTCCACAACGCCCTCGTCAAGGAGCCCGAGGCGGCAGGTGAGGCCCTCATGCCTTACAGGGACGGCACTGCCTGGCTCGTCTCGATGAGGCTCAGGAGCGTCAACGAGAACGAGTGGGGCTGCATGGTACCCACTTTCGAGGAATGGGAGGACGAGGCGAGGACCGCCCTGGCGGCGGACGAGACCTACGCTCTCAGCCTGATCGGCTCAGGCCAACCCGGAGAAGCGGCCGCATACCTCACGACTGAGGACTGTGCCAGAGCGTTGGACGCCATTGACCTGATGCTCTCCCTGGGGTCCTGGGTCGAGGGCGAGTACGACGAGAATTCGTCGGGAGAGGGGCTCAGATCGGGAGAGGTGGGCGACAAGCAGGCGTGAAGAGCGCCGCCGAGTGCTGGCCAAAGCGATAAATCAAGCGAATGCCATAGGCGCCCAGGTGTGGTGAATGAAGGTAGCCCAGCTGGGATGCGGCATCACGGGGTTGGTCTGTGCAGAGTTACTGGCTGCACACCCAGGCATCGACCAGCTCGTCCTCGCCGACTCTGAGACGGACGGGCCGGAGAGACTATCCCACAGACTGAATGACGACAGGGTCACCGTCAGGAAGATGGACGCCAGCGATGCGGAAGACCTCGCCGATGTCGTGCGCGAGTCCGATGTTGTCGTGTGCTCTCTACCTTGGGACCTGAACGATCGCGTGTTGGAAACAGCGGCGACGCACGGTGTGGACTACGTCGACTTCTGCCTCTCGCAGTCGGCGCTGAAGGACTTCGCGAAGATAGATGCGAAGTGCGGGGATGCTGGCATAACGGCGATCACTGCAGTCGGCCTTGAACCGGGCATATCGAACGTCCTGGCTGGATACGCGTCCAGCAGGCTCGACAGCGTCAGCGAAGTGCATGTGATAGACGGCGACAATGGGGTCATCGAAGGGCACGATTTCGCATCAACATGGTCGCCAGTGGACTGGATCGACGAGGTGAGTCTGCCCGCAGCCGTATTCAGAGACGGCAGGATCGAGTACGTTCCGCCGTTAAACGAGAGAGAGGTGTACGACTTCCCGGAGCCTATCGGCCCACTTCCTGTCTACAAGACGCTCCACGACGAGACATTCCTGATACCTATGCACTTGAAGGGTGTAAGGAATGTGGATTTCAGGATCGCGATCGACGACGACTTCGCGAGCATGGCTAAGACCCTGAAGAAGCTCGGGCTGAACCGAAAGGAGCTGGTCGACGTCAAAGGCGTTAAGGTGCGGCCTCTCGACCTATTGGCGTCGCTGATGCCCAGGCCAGTCGACGTCGCAGGCGAGTTCAAGGGCCACGGCGGGACGGTCGTCGAAGTCATCGGAGAGAAGGGTGGGCATCCGACGATGGTGAAGGTGTGGGTGTTCGCTTCGCACGAGGAAGCCTATGAGCGGTTCCGGACCAACGCCACGGGACTTCTTGTGGGGGTCGGGGGGGCGATACCGACGGAGATGCTCGTCGAAGGACTCGTGGAAGGCAAAGGACTTGTAGCTCCGGACCAGCTCCCGGCGGACGAGTTCGTCAGGCGGCTGAGGGACAAGGGCTTGGAAGTGAACGAGGAGACGACGCCCCTCTAGTCCTCGGGATGGGGGCCCTCCTCCGTAAGCGAATTGGCCATCTCCCTCCTCACGCCTACGTACACAACGGATGTGAACGCTGCGCCTATGAGAGCCCCGATCAACCCGAGCAACAGGATCGCCGCCCCTACCCAATCCGACATCCACCCTACCGTCCACTGCAGGAAACCTGGAAGCGCGGCGTCAACGTGCTCGAAATCGAACGGAAAGGACACCAGCAGCACTGCATGGGCGACGGACAACACCAGCAGGCTTGCGACGTCGAGCGGCCTCAGGATGTTCCGTCTTCGGACGATCAGCTTCAGTACTGCCATGGCCACGGCGAAGGCGCCAGCGAAGTACATCATGAACATCTCGAGCGCGCCGAATTCGTCGGTGTAGAAGCCCGTATCCTCGAGCTTGTGAGCGACGAAGAACCACAGGAGCAGAGAAAGAACGATGGCCCCGACGAAGCCGCCGATTAGATCCTGCCTCAGCAGCCTGTCCTTCCGGGCCTCCTCCTTGCCTATCCTGTCTATCCAGCCCAGAGGGGGCGTCTCCATCTTGGTCTCCGCTTCCTCCTCCATGCCGTCGGAGGGGATGTGATCCGACCGACATAAGGGTGTCGAGCGGAGGGGCGGGCTGTCTAGCGTGTTCGGGCGAAAAGATTATTCAGCGACGTCCGCTTCCCAGCATCATGCACAAGGTCGTCACGGTGGAGGTGGAGAAGGACATCCTCTCGGCGAACAGGAAACTGGCAGACGAGAACATGTCACTGCTCGACGAGCATGGGATACGATCATTCGACTTCCTGGGGGCCATCGGCTCGGGCAAGACGCTCCTGATCGAAAGGCTCATCGACCTGTTGAAAGCGAAGGGCAAGAGATGCGCTGCCATCGCGGGCGACGTCGCAGGCGATGACGACTTCAGGCGCTTCGAGTCTCACGGCGTGCCCGCGGCGAACATCAGCACAGGAAAGGAGTGCCACCTCGACGCCCATCTGGTCGACCACGCGCTCGAGAAGCTCCCGCTACATGACCTGGACTACCTCTTCGTGGAGAACGTGGGCAATCTCGTCTGCCCCGTTGACTTCCCACTCGGGTCGCACAAACGAGTCGTCGTGATCAGCGTCACCGAGGGAGACGACATGGTGAGGAAGCATCCGGCGATATTCGCGTTCTCGGATGTCATCGTGATCAACAAGATGGACCTCTCGGAGGCAATGCAGGTCGACCCCGACGCGCTGGAGAACGACGCCATGAGGGCCAACCCCGCGGCGAAGGTGGTCAGGACGGACGCGCGACGGGGGGAAGGGCTGGACGAACTGCTGGCGGCGCTGGGCATCTAGAGGACGCATGATGAGGATAACGATCTACGGGGTAGTACAGGGCGTGGGTTTCAGGCCCACGGTGTACAGAGTCGCGAAGACGATGGGGCTCAGAGGATACGTGCTCAACAACGGATCGAACGCCGAGGTCGTGGTAGACCGCGACCCCGAGCTCTTCCTGAAGAACCTGAGGCGATCGCTGCCGGCACTGGCCAGGATAGACCTCGTCCAGGTCGAGGAGTCCGAGGGACGCTACGACGACTTCTCGATAGTCGAGAGCAGGGAGGGAAAGCGCGTCTCACTGATACCGACGGACACGGCCATCTGCGACAGATGTGCCGTCGACTTCGCGGAGAAGGGCAACAGGAGGAACATGTTCCCCTTCACCAACTGCACGGAATGCGGAGCGAGGTTTACCATGATCACCGATGTACCATTCGACCGCACGCGCACGACAATGAGCGATTTCCCGATGTGCCCGCTTTGCGAGAGCGAGTACTCGTCACCGTCCGACAGGAGATTCCACGCCCAGACGATGTCGTGTCCTGAGTGCGGACCCAGGTACACCCTCTACGACCGCGACGCGGGAGCGCTCTCCGATGAGCCGTTCGGCGGCTTCGCCTCCAGGATCGACTCGGGAGAGGTTGGCATGATGAAGGGGTGGGGCGGGATGCACATAGCATGCACGCTCGCCAGCTCCACCAGGCTTCGCAGGCTCTACAGAAGAGGCGACAAGCCGTATGCGATCATGACAAGGGACATCGGCGTCGCGGAGAAATACGCGCTGGCGACGGATATGGACAGGAAGCTGCTCATGTCGCCTCAGAGGCCCATAGTGCTGCTGAGGAAGCGAGAGGAGGCCGGCGAGGCCCTCTCGCACGTATCGCCCGGCTTAGGCAACGTCGGCATGATGCTCCCGTACTCGGCTGCACACCTGCTCCTCTTCAGCCATCTGAAGGCGGACGCCATCGTCATGACGTCGGCGAACCCCCCAGGAGAGCCGATGGTCATCGAGAATCCGAAAGCCTTCGACATGGGCCTGGACTGCTACCTGATGCACAACAGGAAGATAATCCATAGATGCGACGACAGCGTCATGAAGCACATATCTGGAAGGCCCGCATTCCTGAGGAAGTCAAGGGGCTTCGTCCCGCTCCCCTTGAAAGCGAACCATCGCAGGGCGATCATCGGGGTGGGCGCTCAATGGGACGTCACGGGCTCCGTCACGAGGAACGGCGAGATGTTCCTGACGCAGTACATCGGCGAGTCACAGCAGCATCCCACTCTGCAGTATCTGGGTGATGCGATACGCCACCTGTCGAGGCTTCTGGGAACGACCGAGGTCGAGGCCGTCGCCCTGGACAAGCACCCGAAGTACTCGACCAGGATCATGGCCCGCAAGCTCGCGGAGGAGAATGGCTGCGACATGATAGAGACGCAGCACTATCATGCGCACCTGGCGTCGCTGATGATAGACCATGGGCTGCAGGATCGGATGGTGTGCCTGACATGGGACGGTACTGGATATGGCGATGACGGCACCTCCTGGGGCGGCGAGACCCTGCTGGGTGGATACTCCACGTATACTAGACTGTGCACCCTGGAGGGGATCCCCCTGCTCGGTGGAGACAAGGCGGTCGTCGACCCGAGGAGGGTGGTGACCGCCATACAGCTCAAACTCGGTTCTCCTCCCACCTTCGCGGATGGCGACCAGGCAGAGGTGTTCTCGAAGATGATGAGATCCAGCGTGACCGCCTCGAGCATGGGCAGGGTCCTCGATGCAGTCGCTTGCATACTGGGCATATGCTGCAAGCGTACCTACGAGGGCGAGCCTGCGATCAAGCTAGAACGATGGCTTGAGGCGGGGAAGCCGACCCATGAATACGAGGTTGAGTTCGGCCGGAAGGACGGTTTGGATTACGCGAAGACCTTGCCGATGTTCGAGCAGCTGCTCGGGACGAAGGTGGAGTCGGACGCTCAGAGAGCAGATGAGGCGAGTTCGTTCGTGAAGGCGTTGACGACTGCTCTGTCTGATCGAGCTTGCGACTTCGCTGAGGACCATGACATAAGAACTGTCGGCCTTTCCGGAGGCGTATCGTACAGCAACCCCATGGCCTCATGGGTCGAGGAGATCGTCGTGCGACGAGGGCTGGAGTTCGTGACGCACGAGCGTGTCCCGAACGGCGATGGAGGCATCTCCGTCGGCCAGAACGCGATTGCTGGCAGCCTGCTCGGCTAAAACTTTATGAACGAACCGCTCATACCACCGATTCGATGTGCCTGGCGGTTCCAGCAGAGATCAAGTCCATCGACGGAAAGACTGGAGAGGCTGACTTCGGCGGAGTCAGGAGATCGGTCAACCTCTCTCTGGTCGAGGCGAGTGTAGGTGACTACGTGATAGTACACGCTGGCTATGCGATTGAGGTCATGGACAGAGAAGAGGCCGAGAAAACCCTCGAACTGTTCAGGGAGATGCTCTCTCAGGAAGATGCTGGGGCATAACACATGCACGAAATCTCAGTCATGAGCGAGATAGTGAAGGGCATCATCGACGAGGCGCAGAAGAGAAATGCCCTCAGGGTGGAGAGAGTATCTGTCGAGATCGGCGAATACACGATGCTCGGAGAGGAACAACTTCGGTTCGCGTTCAAAGTGATTTCAAAGGACACACTACTTGAGAATGCGGAACTGGACCTGCGGACGGTAGCTGGAACCATCGAATGCGAATGCGGGTTCAAAGGCGAGGCGTCTCCGGCAAGCGACACACCGCACAGGTCCGTGCCCGTGCTGGAATGCCCGAAGTGCGGCGGCGGGGCAAGGACTGTCGGCGGCCGTGAGTGCGTAATACGCGATATCAGGATGGTGGTTCCAGACGTATAGGTTCAGAGACAGGGAGATGACGCGCAGAGTCATTGACGAGCTGAGGAAGATGAAGCTCGACATCACGCTCATGCACGTGTGCGGGACGCACCAGGACACACTCATACGGTTCGGCCTCGACGACGAGTTCAGAGACGTGGGAGTAGACATCAGACAGGGCCCTGGGTGCCCCGTGTGCGTGACACCTCCAAGCGAGATTGAGGAGGTACTGGCCTTGGCCCGCTCCGGGGTGACAGTGGCCGCCTTCGGAGACCTTATGAAGGTGCCTGGAGAGCGGGAATCGCTGAACGACGCGAAGGCTGAAGGGGCTGACGTCAGAATCGTCTTCGGAGTGGATGACGCCGTAGAACTGTCCAGAAGGATGAAGAATGATGTCGTCTTCGTAGCCATCGGCTTCGAGACGACTGCGCCAACAACGGCCATGGCGCTGCTTTCGAATCCGCCGGAGAACTTCTACGTGTTGAGCCTTCACAGAACCGTCCCGCCCGCGCTGAAGGCGATTGCGTCGATGGGCGAGATGAAGCTCCATGGGATGATACAGCCTGGGCACGTGAGCACGATCATCGGCACTGGACCGTACGAGTTTCTCTCAAGAAAGAAGAAGATGCCTCAGGTCGTGGCTGGCTTCGAGCCACTGGACCTGCTGATGGCCGTCTACATGCTCGCCAGGCAGATATCTGAAGGAAGAGCTGATGTCGAGAACGAATACGTCCGTGTCGTCAAGCCCGAAGGCAACCAGGCGGCGTTGCGAGCAATGGGCGACGCATTCGAAGCGACGGATGCACCTTGGAGAGGATTTCCAACGATACAGGACAGCGGGCTGTCAATCAGGTCCAGACTCGAGGGACACGATGCGAGCAGGAGGTTCTCCGAAGTGATCGCCCCCGTGCTAGAGAGGGAATACGTCGAGCCAGAAGGATGCAGATGCGGCGAGATCCTCAGGGGGATCATAACGAGCGACGAATGCCCCCTGTTCGGCACGAAATGCACGCCCCAGACTCCCATCGGCCCTTGCATGGTCTCCCGCGAGGGCAACTGCTACATCTCGCACAGATACCGTCGGGGCGGAAAGCGCACGTGAGTATTCACTCGTAAATCGGCCCGGGCGGCCGCAACGGCCACGGTGTCCGGGTGACGATATATATCAATAGGAGAACCCGGAAATCCGAGTTTCGAACATTCCGGGAGATGTTCGCACGTACTACTACGCTTTATTAAGGTGCAATCTAACGATTATCGCTCAGGGAGCTGCGTTTTTCGAGACATGAACAACGAAACGTATATTAACAGCTCCTTTATTACATCCCGCTGTAAGGATTGCCAGAGCCGAGTGGATGCGCCAGACTGACTTGGCGACCTCCGCGGGGTCACTCGGACTGAGCCAATTCGTCTGGCCTTGGCCAGGAGGGAAATCATGAGTTCACCTGAGCCACTCGGAGAGAACGACGCGGAACGACCTCAGGAGCCGCGCCGGAAGACCTCGCAGGCGCCGAGGATCGGGGTTTTCGTATGTCATTGCGGCAGCAACATCGCCGGCACGGTAGACATGCCCAAAGTCACGGAGGCCGTCGAGAAGGTGCCAGGCGTCGTGGTGGCGAAGGAGAACAAGTACACGTGCTCCGACCTGGGCCAGGACGAGATAATCAAGGCCATCAAGGAGAATGATGTCGACAGGGTAGTCGTGGCCGCGTGTTCGCCCAGAATGCACGAGCCCACGTTCAGGAGCTGCATCAAGGAGGCGGGCCTCAATCCGTACATGCTGCAGATGGTCAACCTGAGAGAGCAGTGCTCGTGGGTTCATTCCCGCGAGAAGGAGAAGGCCACGGAGAAGGCAGCCGACCTCGTGAAGATGGGCATCGCGAAGGCCGCGAGGCTGGAACCGCTCGAAGCGAGAGAGGTCCCTGTCGAGCAGTCCTCGCTGGTGATTGGGGGAGGAGTCGCTGGGATACAGGCGGCGCTCGACCTCGCACAGATGGGATTCAAGGTGTATCTGGTCGAGTCGGAACCTAGCATAGGCGGGCGCATGGCCCAGCTGGACAAGACCTTCCCGACCGGTGATTGCGCGATATGCATTCTGGCTCCGAAGATGGTGGAGCTGTCGAGGCATCCCAACATCACGCTGTTGTCATACTCGGAAGTTGAGGACGTCACCGGGTTCATCGGGAACTACGACGTGAAGATCAGGAGGAAGGCTAGATACGTTGTCGAAGACAAATGCGTCGGGTGCGGCGAATGTGCCGACGCGTGCCCGGTGAAGGTCGACAACAAGTTCGACATGGGCTTCGGGAAGAGGAAGGCCATCTACGTTCCCTTCCCTCAGGCCGTCCCTCTCAAGTACACAATAGACAGGGAGAACTGCATCTACTTCAAGACCGGGAAGTGCAAGTCCTGCGTCAAGGCGTGCGCGAACGAAGCGATCGACCACGAAATGGAGGATGAGATCGTCGATGTCAAGGTGGGCACGATCATCTGCGCGACAGGTTTCGACATCTACGTCCCAATGAAGCGCGGCGTCTACAAGTATTGGGAGTACCAGAACGTGATCACGGGCCTGGAGCTGGAGAGGCTCCTGAATGCCTCGGGACCGACGGGCGGACATCTCATCAGGCCATCGGACGGGGAGACGCCGAGGCGGGTCGCCTTCATCCAGTGCGTCGGCTCCAGGAACAAGAAGATCGGTACCGACTACTGCTCGCGCGTGTGCTGCATGTACTCCATGAAGAACGCACAGATAATCAAGGAGCACGAGCCAGACACCGAGATAGCCGTGTACTACAACGACATCCGTGCGTTTGGGAAGGGCTTCGAAGAGCTCTACCATCGGGTGAGAGAGGAGTATGGGATCGAGTTCATAAGGGGCCGGCCAGCGAAGCTCAGTGAGAACCCAGAGACCAACTCCATCACGATAAGGGCGGAGGAGACGCTTCTCAACAAGATCACGGAGAGGGAGTTCGACCTGATTGTGCTCTCCACCGGGTTAAAGCCGTCCGAGGGCAGCCTGAAGATCGGCAAGATACTGTCCCTTTCACTCAGCCCTGACGGTTTCTTCATGGAGGCTCATCCCAAGCTCAGGCCCGTCGACACGGCAGTCGAGGGCATATACCTCGCAGGCTGCGCCCAGGGGCCCAAGGACATCCCCGACTCGGTCGCCCAGGCGAAAGCGGCGGCGGCATCCGCCGCGTCGATAATGTCTGGCAAGAAGGTCAAGATCGAACCGCTGACCGCGCTGGTGGACGAGGAACTCTGCATCGGGTGCGAGCTCTGTGTGGACATGTGTCCGTACGGCGCTCCTGAGATGGTTGAGAGTGAGAAGGGAACCAGGGCGAGGATCGTGGAGGCGCTCTGTCACGGATGTGGAACCTGCGTCGCCGCGTGCCCCCAGAAGGCCATAAAGGCGAACCAGTTCACCGACGAGCAGATTGCGTCTGAGATCGTCTCGGCCCTTGAGGGCGAGGACGGGGCGACGGGAGAGGAACGTAAGGCCTCTAAGAAGGCGGAGGAGGCATGACCATGGGAGAAGCGGAGAAGACCTTCATCAGCGGCCTCCATGAGAAGCTTGTAGAGGACAAGGTGATCGACGAGTCGCAGCTGGAACCCGATTTCGCCAAGGAGATCGTGAAGCACGGAGGCAAGGACGTCATGACCTGCCTCCAGTGTGGAAACTGCACTGGAGTCTGTCCGATCAGCCTCAAGATCGACTACAAGACCAGAAGCATAATCAAGTTCTGTCAGTTCGGACTCAAGAAGTTCACGCTCGAGACCAGATGGGTCTGCGCAACGTGCTACAGATGCTACGAGCACTGCCCTGCCGACATCAACCCTGCCGAGGTGATGATAGCACTCAGGCACATCGCGATAAAGGAAGGTGTGATACCTCCGTTCATCAGAATGGCCGCGATGACCCTCGTCAATTATGGCCAGAGCATCAAACCAGACCCGGAGATAGAGCGCGTCAGGAGGGAGCTCGAGCTGGAGGACATGCCGTCGAGGAACCCGGAGTTCGCGAAGGTCGTGCGCGAGATCAACCTGTTGATCCGTTCGACTGGATATGACAAGCTCATAGGGATCGAGAGCGAGGTGAAGAAGTGACCCAGTACACCTACTTCTTCGGCTGCATCATACCCAACAGGTACCCTGGCATAGAGTACGCCGTCAGGTGGGTCTGCGGAAAGGACGGGTTCGACCTGGACGTGGAGGACATCAAAGAGTTCTCTTGTTGTCCCGTTCCCGGCATCTTCTACTCCTCGGACAAGAACACTTGGCTGCTCCTAGCGGCGCGGAACCTCACGCTCGCTCAGAACGAGAGAAGGGAGATACTCACCGTCTGCAACGGCTGTCTGACCTCGCTCCTGAAGGCGACGGAATATCTCGCGGATCCGAAGAACCTCGGGAAGGTCAACCGCGTCCTCTCCCAGATAGGGAGGAAATACACCGGTATCCCGAGGAAGACGGAGGGCAGACGCCGCATCATGGAGCCCGTCAAGGTAAGGCACTACGTCGACGTGATGACGAACGACATCGGGTTGGAGGAGATGGCCGAGAAGACGAAGAGACCCCTGAAGAACATCTCGGCGGCCGTGCACTATGGTTGTCACTACCTCAGGCCGACGGAGAACCAGACTATCGACGAGCCCAACGACCCTGTCAAGATAGACAGGATCATAGAGACCTGCGGCGCGGCCAGCGTCGACTACGAGGACAAGCTCGACTGCTGCGGTGCTGGAGGTGGCGTACGGTCTCACGTCGTCGAGCTGGCCAATTCACTCACCGAGGACAAGTGCAGAAACATCGCTGAGGCAGGTGCGGACTGCATAGTCACGGGATGCCCGTTCTGTCTGCTTCAGTTCGACAACGCTCAGAAGTCCTTCACGAAGGAGGGGATTCCTGTGATGCACGTGTCGCAGTTCCAGGCATTGGCGATGGGGATCGATCCGATCTCTCTCGGCTTCGACACGCATCACGTGTCCGCGCACTCGTTCCTCAGGAAGCTCAGGGGGACATGAAGATGGAGAAGGAAGCAGACCCCGGGGAGGAGCAGTCGACTTACGACCCCAAGATAATAGCATTCTGCTGCAACTGGTGCTCCTACGCTGGCGCTGACCTGGCAGGCACCACTAGGCTGCAGTATCCTACCAACGTCAGGATCATAAGGGTGATGTGCTCAGGCAGAGTGGACCCGGCCTTCGTCCTCAAGGCGTTCGCGCTTGGAGCGGACGGGGTGATCGTCGCTGGCTGTCACCCATCTGACTGTCACTACATCAACGGGAACGAGAAGACCGCGATGAGGGGCACGTTTCTCACGGAGTTCCTCGAGGAGGCCGGTCTGGAGCCGCAGCGCTTTAAGGTGGAGTGGATCGCCGGCTCCGAGGGCCGGAAATTCGCGGACGTCGTGAAGCGAATGGTGGACGAGCTCCAGGTGCTGGGACCGATTTCCGAGGAGGGCGAGCAGTGATGACAGAGAAGGAGCTCGTAGGCGCGGCCCTTGTCCTGGGCGGAGGACCAGCCGGGATGCAGGCCGCATTGGATCTAGCTGAATCAGGATACAAGGTCTACCTCATGGAGACGACACCGAGCATCGGCGGGACCATGGCCCAGCTGGACAAGACATTCCCGACGAACGACTGCTCGATGTGCATCCTCTCGCCGAAGCTGGTCGCGACCGGGAGGCACGAGAACATCACCCTGCTCACGAACGCCGAGCTCAAGAAAGTGGAGGGCGAGGCAGGCAGATTCCAGGTCACGGTCACGAGGCATCAGCGTTACATAGTCGAGGAGAAGTGCACGGGCTGCGGCGTGTGCGCTGAGCACTGCCCGGTCGAGGGCGCGAACTCCTTCGACAGGGACCTCGCACCGGCAAAGGCGGTGTACGTTCCCTTCCCTCAGGCCGTTCCGCTCGTCTACACCATCGACAAGGGCCTATGCATAGGGTGTGGAATTTGCGAGAAGTTCTGCGAGGCGGGGGCGATCGAATACAGCATGGACGCCGAAGTCGACACGCCCATCGAGGTCGGGGCGATCATTCTTGCCCCTGGCTACGAGGTCTTCGACGCGGGGAGAAAGAGCGTCTATGGCCACGGAGTCTACCCGAACGTGGTCAGCAACATCGAGTTCGAGAGGATGCTCAGCGCTTCCGGGCCGACTGAGGGACATGTGATCAGGCCCTCGGACGGCGACATCCCGAAGAAAATAGCTTTCATCCAATGCGTCGGCTCCAGAGATGCCCAGACGCCGAACACTTACTGCTCGTCGTACTGCTGCATGGCAGCTCTCAAGCAGGCTGTGATAGCCCAGGAGCACGTGCCTGGGCTCAAGACGACGATGTTCTTCATGGATACGCGCGCCTTCGGCAAGGAGTTCGAGGAGTATCTACTCAGGGCGGAGAACGAGTACGGTGTCAGGGTTCTCAGGAGCAACCGAATATCGAAGGTGCAACAGGATCAGAAGACCGGCGACCTTGTGCTGAGCTACATCGACGGCGCTGACATCGGCGAGGAGTCATTCGACATGGTGGTCCTCTCTGCCGGGGCGAGGCCGCCCGAGATGGCCCGACAGCTCGCCAAGATGCTAGGGATGAAGACGAACAAGTTCGGCTTCTGCGAGACGGACGAGCTGTCTCCGGTCGACACCAGCTCTCCAGGAGTCTACGTGTGCGGAGCGTTCTCGGGTCCCAAGGACATACCAGACTCGGTCGCCCAAGCGAGCGGCGCCGCGGGCAAGGTTGCTGCGCTCCTCGCAGACCAGAGGGGGAAGCTGGTTACCAAGAAGGAGTACCCAGAAGAGAAGAGCCTGGAGGGTGAAGAGCCCCGGATCGGCGTATTCGTCTGCCACTGTGGGATCAACATAGGGGCGGTGGTGAACGTGCCTGAGGTCATGAAGTACGCATCAGGCCTTCCAAATGTCGCCTACACGGAGGCGAATCTCTACACCTGCTCACAGGACACACAGAAGAAAATCAAGGAGATGATCGAGGAGCACAACCTCAACCGCGTCGTCGTCGCGAGCTGCACGCCAAGGACGCATGAACCGCTGTTCCAGAACACCGTGAGGGAGGCGGGGTTGAACAAGTACCTCTTCGAGATGGCCAACATACGCGACCAATGCTCCTGGGTTCATCGGATGCAGCCCGAGGCGGCGACGAAGAAGGCCAAGGACCTCGTCCGAATGGCCGTCGCCAAGGCGAGCCAGCTGGAGCCGCTCCCGCAGCCCAAGATACCCGTGACGCCTGCTGCGCTCGTGATAGGAGGAGGCCTGAGCGGGATGACCGCCGCTCTGGAGGTAGCGAGAGCGGGATACGACGTTCACCTGGTCGAGAAGGACAAGGAGCTGGGCGGACATCTGAGGACGATTTACAGCACCCTCGCAGGAGTCGACCCCCAGGAGACGCTCTCCGACCTGAAGAAGCAGGTGCTCGACCACCAGAAGATCGATATTCATCTCGAGGACACCGTGGAAGAAGTCAAGGGATACATCGGCAACTTCGAGACCACCCTGAAGAGCGGAGAGAAGATAGAGCATGGAGCGATCATCGTCGCAACAGGAGCGATAGAGTACGAGCCCACCGAGTATCTGTACGGCGAGCACCCGAAGGTCATCAGGCAGACGGCTCTAGGCGGGATGCTGGCCAAGGGCGAGTTCGACGCTGGGAGCGTCGCGATAATCCAGTGTGTCGGATCCAGGAACGAAGAGCATCCGAACTGCTCACGCATCTGCTGCTCCACGGCGATGACCAACGCCTTGAGGATTAAGAGAGAACACCCCGACACGGAAGTGTTCGTCCTCTTCAGGGACATCCGCACGTATGGGTTCGCAGAGGAGAACTACAACGAGGCTGCTCGTCTGGGCGTGAGGTTTCTTAGATATGATCCCGAGGCGCCGCCTGAGGTGAGGGCGGACGGGAACGGCCTGGAAGTGCACGTGGACGAGAAGTTCATAGAGGAGAAGCTCGTCCTCAGGCCGGACTACCTCGTGCTCAACGCCGCAGTCCATCCCAATCCGGACAACAAGAGCATAGCACAGCTCCTGAAGATACCCCAGAACAAGGAGGGTTTCTTCCTCGAAGCGCACATGAAGCTCAGGCCAGTGGACTTCGCAACGGACGGGATATTCCTCTGCGGCCTAGCGCATTCACCCAGGCTGATAGACGAGAGCGTTTCGCAGGCTCTCGCAGCGGCTGCCAGGGTCAACACCGTCCTGTCTCGACCGTTCATCGAAGCCGAGGGTATCGTGAGCGTCGTGGACGAGGACAAGTGCATCGGCTGCGGAAGATGTGAGGAGATCTGCGAGTACGGCGCTCCCGTGGTGGAGGAAGTCTCTCCAGGCGTGTTCAAGTCCCGGATCAACGAGGCTCTGTGCAAGGGTTGCGGCTCCTGCGCAGTCGAATGCTGCACGAGGGCTATCCGGCCGAAGCACTTCAGGAGCGACCAGATAATCACGATGATAGAGGCGGCGCTCGCCGATAAGAAGCCGGAGCAGGAGGTGAAGACATGACGGAGGAGGAGTTCCAACCCGACATAGTCGCCTTCTGCTGCAACTGGTGCTCCTATGCCGGCGCTGACCTGGCAGGAGTGAGCAGGATGCAATACCCTCCGAACGCTCGCATCATACGCGTCATGTGTTCGGGCAGGGTGGAGCCGTACTTCGTGTTGAGGGCGCTCGAGCTGGGTGCAGACGGAGTGCTCGTGGCAGGATGTCATATCGGTGATTGCCACTACATATCGGGAAACGTCGAAGCGGAGAAGAGGATGAAGGCCACGCAGGACCTGCTCGACGTGGTCGGCATCGGCAGAGAACGCATGAGGCTGGAATGGATCTCCGCCTCCGAAGGGCAGAAGTTCGCCTCGACGATGAAGGAGTTCACCGACAGCATACGAAAGCTGGGCCGCAACCCGATGCCCAGCCTTCCGAAGAGGGCGTACGACCCCACCAAGCTGAAGACGAACGTCAACCGTCTGATAGAGGATACGGGAGCCTTCGACTGCGTCGAGTGCGGGAAGTGCACGACCGTATGTCCGGTGGCCAAGTACGACCCTGAGTTCGCGCCAAGAACCATCGTTCTTAAGGCGACCGAGGGGCAGGCCGATTCCATCGTTGCCAGCAAGGACATCTGGACCTGCATCACATGCGAGCAATGCAATTCGATGTGTCCGTACAAGGTGGACTATTCCGGCTTCATAAGGGGACTCAGAACCGAGGCTGCTGCGAACGACGTCACGCCGGCGTGCAGCCAGGGCGGTCTCATTCAGGGTATGATTCGGATGCAGGCGCATGGCGACTTCAAGCAGAACAGGCTTGGGTGGCTCACGCCAGAACTGAAGGTTGCAGACAAAGGCGACGTCTTCTATTTCACCGGGTGTGTGTCATACTTCGACGCGCTCTTCCGCGACAGAGACCTCAACCTCGCGGGCATACCACAGGCGGTTGTCAAGATGATAAACGCCGCGGGCATCACGCCGGTCGTGAGCAACGACGAGGTATGCTGCGGGCACGACCTCAACTGGACCGGCGACGAAGAGGGGATGAAGAAGCTCATGGACAAGAACGTGGCACTGATCAAGGCGTCTGGTGCCAAGACTGTCGTGTTCTCCTGTCCGGAGTGCATGAGGACCTTCGACATGGACTACCAGGACTTCCTGGGAGATTTCGATTTCGAGGTGGTCCACATATCGGAGTTCGCAGAGGACCTGATACAGGACGGCAAGCTGAAGTTCAAGAAAACGGCCGACAAGCTGACATTCCAGGATTCGTGCAGGCTCGGTCGACATCTGGATATCTACGATCCGCCACGGGATGCGATGAAGGGCATGGGCGCGGAGGTCGTCGAGATGGAGAACTCGAAGGACAAGGCCATCTGCTGTGGTGTAAGCTCCTGGGCGACCTGCGACGACATCGCTCGCAAGCTGCAGGTCGAGAGGCTGAAGGAGGCCAAGAGGACAGGGGCGGACTGCCTGGTAACCGGGTGTTATAAGTGCCTCATCCATCTGGTTTGCGCCAGAGACAACAAGCTCGAGGGCGTCCCAAAGGAACAGGTGGACGTCAAGATAAAGGACCTGAGCGTCGCGATAGCGGAGGCGCTGGAATGACCCGAGGAACCGGTGGCGCTCGCCGCACAGGTTTCGTCACCTGTCCAACGAAACACATAAAAGAAGAGACTCAATACCGCAAAGGCAAAAGGGGTTCGCTGATTGCAGTAGGCACCTTGCAGATACGAGTGAACATGAGATTTGAATAGGGGGGTTTTGATTGAAGAAATCCGTATTGGTGATCGGAGGCGGAATCGCCGGAATACAGGCTGCTTTGGACCTAGCCGACAAGGGAATTAGCGTCGATGTCGTGGAGAAGCTGCCGAGCATTGGCGGAAGGATGGCGCAGCTAGACAAGACCTTCCCCACCAATGACTGCTCGATATGTATTCTGGCGCCCAAGATGGCGGACTGCTACGCGCACCCCAACATCAACGTGATGACCTACTCGGAAGTCAAGGAGATCTCCGGAAGCGCTGGGGATTTCAAGGTTGACGTGCTGAAGAAGGCCAGGTTCGTCGATGAGGAGAAGTGCACGGGCTGTGGCGACTGCTTCAAGGTCTGCCCTGTCAGTCTCCCGAACGAGTTCGATATGGACATGAGGGAGAGACCTGCGATCTACATGCCGTTCCTGCAGTCTGTCCCGAGAGCAGCTACCATAGACAGGGCGGGAGTGGCGCCATGCTCCGACAAATGCCCTGCTGGCTTGAGCGCGCAAGGGTATGTGGCGCTCATAAGAGCGGAGAAGTTCAAGGAGGCAGTCGACCTCATAAGACGGACGATCCCCCTACCGTCAGTGTGCGGTCGGATCTGCCATCACCCGTGCGAGGACGGCTGCAACAGGAAGGATGTAGACGACCCGGTTGCGATAGCCGGGCTGAAGGCGTTCGTCGGGGACTTCGTCCGAGAGCAGGGCAAGGACACGCCAGCCGAAATCGAGGAGGACCGCAAGGAGAAGGTGGCAGTCGTCGGAGCTGGGCCTGCCGGCCTCGCGGCGGCTTACAGGCTCGCATTGAAGGGATTCAAGGTCAAGATATTCGAGGCCACATCCAAGCCAGGTGGAATGCTGTGGTGGGGGATACCCGACTACCGTCTGCCCAAAGATGTGCTGTCGGCCGAGGTAGACTACCTGCTGGCGCATGGAATAGAGATCGAGTATGGAAAGACCGTCGGCAAGGACCTGACATTGGACGACCTGAGGAAGGACTACGACGCCGTCTTCCTGGCCATAGGGGCGCAGAGGAGCCTGAAGCTGGATGTGCCCGGCGAGGACCTCAAGGGAGTCGTCCACGGCGTCGACTTCCTTCACAAGGTGGCGGCAAAGGAGGAAGTCGACATCGGGAAGAGGGTTGCGGTCATCGGGGGAGGCAACGCCGCAATGGACGCCGCGAGGACCGCCCTCCGCATGGGTTCCGATGTGACGGTAATCTACCGTCGGACGAAGAACGAGATGCCCGCGATAGCGGCGGAGATCAAGGGCGCGGAGGACGAAGGGGTCAAGTTCGAATTCCTGGCATCGCCCA
This sequence comes from Methanobacteriota archaeon, assembly GCA_020347565.1. Taxonomy (GTDB): domain Archaea; phylum Thermoplasmatota; class Thermoplasmata; order UBA10834; family UBA10834; genus UBA10834. The sequence goes on from CP070732.1 coordinate 370,196, forward strand.
CGAAGATCGAGGGTAAGGACGGCAGTATAACGGCCATTGAATGCATCAGAATGAAGCTGGGAGAGCCGGACAAGTCCGGCCGACCCCGGCCCGTCCCGGTCGAGGGGTCGGAGTTCACCGTCGAGGTTGACACCGTGATACCGGCAGTCAGCCAAGCGCCCGACCTTGCCGCGCTCGGATCGAAGGACCTAGCGGTCACCAAGTGGAACACCCTGGAGGTCAACCCTGACAACCTCAGCACCAACGTCGACGGCATCTTCGCAGGAGGAGACGCCGTGTCTGGACCCGCGTCGGCCGTGGAAGCTTTCGCTGCTGGCAACAAGGCAGCGCGGTACATCGAGAAGAAGCTGAACGGGGAGAGCATCGAACCGGAGCCGGAGGAGAAGGACGAGCACGTCATCACGCTCGAAGACATAAAGGCCCGCATGAAGGGGGAGATCACCAAGAGCGAACGCGTCATGAGGCAGCACCTTCCGGACGAGAAGCGCAGGACCACTTTCGACGAGGTCGAGAAGGTGTTCACGAAGGAGGAGGCGCTCAAGGAGGCCGCCAGATGCGTGAGCTGTGGACCGTGCTCGCAATGCGAGGCTTGCGCTCCGGCCTGCGGACCCGACGCGATCGACTACAACATGAAGGACCAGGTGGTAACGTTGAACCCGGCGGCCATCATCGTCGCTACTGGCTTCGATGTGTGGGACCCGTCTTCCGCCTCGGAGTACGGGTACAAGAAATACCCGAACGTCTACACGGCTATGGAGTACGAGCGCATGATCAACGCCGCAGGACCGACGGGAGGGCACATCGTCAGGCGGTCCGATGGCGAACACCCGAAGAAACTGGCGTTCATCCAGTGCGTCGGATCGAGGAACCCCCAGGTCGGGCACCCCTACTGCTGCGCGGTGTGCTGCATGCACGCCACCAAGGAGGCGATGCTGGCCAGGGAGCACTACGACGACATAAACTCGACGATATTCTACAAGGACATGCGCGCATGCGCAAAGGGATTCAACGAGTACGTCGAGAGGGCGAAGAGCGACTACGCGGTCAGCTACGTCAACTCCGACGCGACCGTTCAGGAAAACGCGCAGAACCGCAACCCGGTCGTCGTCTTCGACGTCGGGGGGAAGCAGCAATCCGAGGAGTTCGACGCGGTGGTACTCGCCACGACCTTGGTCCCGAGGAAGGAGACCGTAGATCTGGCCGAGAAGCTCGGGCTCAAACTGACGGAATTCGGCTTCTTCGAGTCTCCGGACGGGATTCTCGACTTCGGCAGAAGCGAAGTGCCCGGGGTGTATCTGGCCGGATATTGCGCCGGCCCGGCGGACATACCGGAATCCGTGGCACAGGGCTCGAGCGCCGCTGCCAAGGCGGCGGAGGTCCTTGCCAATTCAGGAGGGGGGTGAGCAGACATGACCGATGAAGCGAACGGCGAGAAGAAGAGTCCGAGGATCGGAGTGTTCATATGCCACTGTGGGTCCAACATCGGCGGGTTCGTCGATGTCAAGGCCGTGACGGAATATGCGGCGACACTTCCAGACGTCGCGTATGCGACGGACAACCTCTACACCTGCGCCGAGGACGGCCTCAACAACATCAAGGAAAGCATCAAGGAACACAACCTGGACAGGGTCATCGTTTCCAGCTGCACGCCGAGGACTCACGCCCCGCTCTTCCAGCGTACGTGCGAGGCTGCTGGTCTGAACAAGTACATGTTCACGTTCGTGAACATCCGCGAGCACTGCTCCTGGGTCCATATGAAGGACAGGGAGAGGGCGACCCAGAAAGCGAAGGACCTCGTCAGAATGGGCGTTGCGAGGGCCAGGTTCCTGGAGCCTCAGGAGGAGACGAAGATAGACGTCACGCAGGCGGCTCTGGTAGTCGGCGGAGGCGTCTCTGGCATGACCGCGGCGCTCTCCCTCGCGAACATGGGATTCCCGGTGCACCTGGTCGAGAAGGACAATGAGCTCGGCGGGTTCGTCAGGAACCTCCACGGACTGATGAATACGAAGAAGAGCGCCGGCGAGACGATCGAGCCGTTGATCGACAAGGTCAATGCCCAGAAGAACATCACGCAGCACCTCAACTCGCGTGTCGCCACTGTCGAGGGGTTCATCGGAAACTACGACGTCACCATAGGCGGTGATGATGCCGAGCCGAAGGAGGTCAAGGTCGGCACGATCATCGTGGCGACCGGCGCAGTCCCGCTGGTACCCGAGGGGTTGTTCGGATACAAGGAGCACCCCAATGTCGTGACGGCGACAGAGTTCGAGGAGCTCTGCAAGAAGAAGGATATCCCCAAGCTGAAGAACGTCGCCTTCATACAATGCGTCGGCTCGAGAGGACAGAAGGTGTCCTACTGCTCGAGGATCTGCTGCAATGTCGCTATCAAGACTGCGATAAACATCGCCGAGAACCGCGACAACATGCTCGGTGTCACCGAGGAGAAGCCCGCAGAGGCGGGCGGCCAGGCCGTCGAGGAACCCGCGGCGGACATGAAGGCCGAGGAGGGTACCGAGAGGAGACGAAGGAGACGCGGCCGAGGCAGGCGGGAAGGTGAAGACGCGGTCGAGGAGGGTGCTGCCCCGTCTAGCGGCGTCGAGATCACGGTATTCAACAGGGACGTGATGGCATACGGAGTCGAGCACGAACTCGAGTTCAACAAGGCCAGGGAGAAGAGGGTCAAGTTCATCAGATACGTCCCAGACAACCTGCCGAAGGTGACGATGAAGGACGGGAACCTGGAGGTCGGATACTTCCACGAGACCCTCAAGATGGAGAGGTCCATGCCTGTCGATATGGTGATACTGTCGACCCCGCTGGTGTCCCAGCCGGACGCTTCCACGCTGTCGCAGTTGTTGAAGGTCCCGCTTGGACAGGACGGCTTCTTCCAGGAGGCGCACGTCAAGCTCCGGCCGGTCGACTTCGCGACGGACGGCGTCTTCGTCTGCGGGACCTGCAGGGGACCCGCGGACATCGCGGAGGCTGCCTCCCAGGCCGCCGCGGCGGCGTCCAGGGCGGCGATACCCCTCGCGAACGGATTCGTCCAGGCGGAGGCACTCACATCAAGAGTCGACGAGACGAAGTGTACCGGCTGCGGAACGTGCGTCGAGGTCTGCCCGTACGGTGCTCTCAGGAAGAACGAGGAAGGAATCAGCGAGGTGATCGCCGCGGCATGTAAGGGTTGCGGCTGCTGCGGGGCGACCTGCCCCGAGGGCGCCATCACTATGACGCACTACACGGACCAGCAGCTCCTTGCGGAGGCCAAAGCGGCCTTGGAGGAGGGGTGATGACATGACCCACCACAGCAAGAAGAAGCACGAGTCCGAAGGCGAGTGGGAGCCGAAGATCATCGGCTTCCTCTGCAACTGGTGCTCCTATGCCGGCGCTGACCTCTGCGGTGTCAGCAGGTTCCAGTACCCCACGAACATACGCCTGGTCAGAGTGATGTGCTCCACCAGGATCAGCCCGCATCTGGTCCTCGACGTGTTCGAGGCGGGCGCCGACGGGATACTCATCGGCGGCTGCCACTTCAACGACTGTCACTACATGACGGGCAACTTCCACACCGAGAAGCGCGTGGGCCTCATGAAGAGGCTGCTCAAGGAAGCGGGAGTCGACGAGAAGCGGCTGAGGCTGGAATGGGTTTCCGCCTCAGAAGGGGAGAAGTTCTCGAAGGTGGTCACGGAATTCACCGAGGAGATCCAGAAGCTGGGGCCGTGCAAGGCGCGCACCGACGACATGGTGAAGGCTAAGATCTCGGCGGCCGACGACGCCTCGGAAACATTCAGATTGAAGGCGTTGGTGGGCAAGGAGTACAACCTCCTATCCAAGGGCAATGCCTACGGCGAGGAAGTGGACCCTGAGAAACTCGGCGGCATAATCGATGCTGCTTCACGGGACGAGTTCGAGAGGGCGCTCATCCTTGAGCTCGCCAGGATAAGACCGATGTCGGTCAAGCAGCTGGGAATGGTGATGGACGTCCCTACCGACAAGATACTCAGACACATCGTCCTCCTGAGACAGAACAGCAAGATCGCGATGGAGCATCCCGAGGGATTCACTCCGGTCTACAAGACCATCGCTATCGGAGGTGAGCAGTGATGGCATCAACCGACAAGGTCGGCGCGGTCATGGTGGTCGGAGGCGGGATATCAGGCCTTCAGTCCGCACTCGACCTGGCCGACTCTGGATTCAAGGTATATCTAGTTGAGAAGCAGCCGAGCATAGGCGGCACGATGGCGCAGCTTGACAAGACGTTTCCGACGAACGACTGCGCCATGTGTATCATGGCGCCGAAGCTCGTGTCGACGGGAAGGCACCACAACATAGAATTGGTCACGAACGCCGACATCATGGCGGTGGACGGCAAGGCCGGCGATTTCAAGGTCACGGTTAAGCGGAGGGCGCTGAGAGTCGACCCGACGAAGTGCACTGGCTGCGGCTCGTGCGCGCAGACCTGCCCCATCGAGACCTCAGACGAGTACAACGAGAACACGAAGGTGCGCAAGGCGATTTACGTGCGGTACCCTCAGGCCGTCCCTCTGGTGTACTCCATCGACAAGGACAAATGCATAGGCTGCGGGATATGCGCGGAGGAGTGCAAGGCCAAAGCGGTCGTGTACGACCAGGAGGAGAGCACCTCGGAGATCAATGTCGGCTCGATCATTCTATCGCCTGGATTCGACGAGTTCGATGCGCGACTGAAGGGGGAGTACGGATATGGCGTCTACAAGAACGTCGTTACCAGCATCGAGTTCGAGAGGATGCTCAGCGCGACCGGGCCCTACTTCGGCACTGTGATGCGGCCGTCGGACGGTGACATACCCGAAAAGATCGCGTTCATCCAGTGCGTGGGCTCCAGAGACGAACAGGTCGGGAACGAGTACTGCTCAGGCGTATGCTGCATGTACTCCATCAAGGAAGCGATAATCGCCAAGGAGCATGGCGGAGACATCAAGCCCAAGGTGTTCTTCATGGACATGAGGGCGTTCGGCAAGGAGTTCGATGAGTACTACAACAGGGCGCAGAACGAGTACGGGATAGAGTTCGTGCGCTCGAGGGTCGCCTCCGTGTTCGAGAACCCGGAGACGAAGAACCTGGTCGTGAAGTACGTGGAGAAGGGAGAGCCAAAGGAAGAGGAGTTCGGCCTCGTGGTCCTCGCGGTCGGCCTGAGACCGCCGGAGGATGCTGAGGCGCTCAGCAAGGTCATAGGCTTCGACCTGAACTCGGACGGATTCTGCCAGACGACTGCCCTCGACCCGATCAGCTCATCGAAGGCCGGCGTGTTCGTCAGCGGGGCGTTCTCTTCGCCCAAGGACATACCGATGACCGTCGCTGAGGCGAGCGGAGCCGCGGCAAAGGCCGCAACAGAGATCGCATCCGCGAGGGACAGCCTTGTCACGAAGAAGGAGTATCCGGCAGAGCTGGACATATCCGGTCAAGAGCCGCGGATCGGCGTGTTCGTCTGCCATTGCGGCATCAACATCGGGGGCGTCGTCAAGGTGCCCTCTGTGGCGGAGTACGCGAGGACTCTCCCGAACGTGGCGTACGCCGAGGAGAACCTGTACACATGCTCCCAGGATACGCAGGAGAAGATCAAAGAGATGATCAAGGAGCATGAGCTCAACCGCGTCGTGGTCGCGAGCTGTACGCCGAGGACGCACGAGCCACTGTTCCAGAACACGATCAAGGAGGCGGGTCTGAACTCGTATCTGTTCGAGATGGCGAACATACGCGACCAGTGCTCGTGGATTCACATGCACGAGGCCGAGGCCGCCACGAAGAAGGCTAAGGACCTCGTACGGATGGCTGTCGCGAAGGCACGTCTGCTGGAGCCGCTCGAGAACCTGACCATCGACGTCAACCAGCAGGCCCTCGTGATCGGAGGAGGTGCCACCGGAATGGTCGCTGCGCTCGAGCTGGCCAAGCAGGGAGTGAAGGTGCACATAGTCGAGAAGGATGAGAACCTCGGGGGCAACATGCTGAAGCTGCACTACCTGCCATCCGAGGAGGACCCGACCGAGCACGCCAAGGCGCTCGCGGACGAGGTCGCCTCCAACGACGACATCACGGTGCACACCGGAACTGGCGTGAAGAGCATCGAGGGATACGTCGGCAACTTCAAAACCGTGCTGGAGAGCGGCGAGGAGATCGAACACGGCGTCGTGATACTGGCCGTTGGCGGGCAGGAGTACAAGCCAGAGGGGGAGTATCTCTATGGAGAGAACCCGAACGTCCTGACGCTCCTCGAGTTCAAGGACAAGCTGAAGAAGGGAGAAGTGAAGGGCGATTCGTACGTGTTCATTCAGTGCGTCGGCTCGAGGGAGGAAGGACATCCGAACTGCTCGCGCGTCTGCTGTACCGGTACCATGACGGCTGCGATCAAAGTCAAGGAGAAGAACCCAGACGCAGAGGTGTACGTCCTCTACCGAGACATAAGAACCTACGGTTTCAGGGAGGCCTACTACAAGGACGCCGCCGAGAAGGGAGTGACGTTCATCAGGTTCGAGGACGACGTCAAGCCCAAGGTCGAGGACAAGGGCGGCAAGCTGCAGGTGACGGTGACGGACGAGGACACCGACAAGGAGGTCGTGCTGGTCTCGGACTACCTGGTACTCGCGTCGGGCACCCGGCCCTACCCGGAGTCGGAGGCACTGGCGCCGATGCTCAAGGTCCCGATGACCAAGGAGGGGTTCTTCCTCGAGGCCCACATGAAGCTCAGGCCGGTGGACTTCGCCACGGAGGGAGTGTACCTCGCAGGACTGTCGCACGGCCCCAAGTTCCTGGATGAGTGCATCGGGCAGGGGCTCGCCGCTGTCGCGAGGGCGATGACGATACTGTCGAAGAAGACCCTCGAGGCCGAAGGCATCGTCGCTAGCCTCGACGAGACGCTGTGCGACGGATGCGGCATCTGCGTCCCGACATGCGAGTACAAGGCGCTCGAGATAATCGTCGACAAGAAGGACGAGACGAAGAAACTGGTCGACGTCAACGTGGGTCTGTGCAAGGGGTGCGGCGCATGCGTCGGCGCTTGCCCGTCCGGAGCGCTGACCCAGAAGGGATTCAAGGACGAGCAGATCGTCGCCATGATAGACGCCGCGCTTGAGGGCGTCATGGACAATGAGGAGGTGAAGCAATGAGCAGTACGGCTCCGGAGACCGGGGGCGAGCACAAGGTGGGAGAGGAGAGCTTTGAGCCGAGGATCATCGTCTTCTGCTGCAACTGGTGTTCCTATGCGGGCGCGGACCTCGCCGGCGTGAGCAGGCTGCAGATGCCTCCGCACTTCAGGGTGATCAGGGTCATGTGCTCCGCGAGAGTGGACCCGGAGTTCGTCCTGAGGGCGTTCCAGAAGGGTGCGGATGGAGTGCTTGTCGCTGGATGCCATCCGGCGGACTGCCACTACATCGGCGGCAACTACCGGACCCGCAGAAGGATCGCGCTTCTGAGGATCCTGCTCCAACAGTTCGGCTTCGACCCGGGAAGGCTGAAGCTCGAGTGGATCTCCGCCGGAGAGGGTGAGAAGTTCCAGAAGACGATCGTCGAGTTCACGGACACGGTCAACGAGCTTGGGCCGTCTCCGATGAAGGGCGGTGACTGAAGATGACTCCGCGAAAGGCGAAGATACGGGCCGCTCTCAGGACGCTCGAGGGAGAGCGCATCCGATGGCTTCTGGGCAAGAAGGAGAAGCTGACGACCGAGGAGAACGTGTTCGGCGAGGCCATTACCGATGCCAGATACGACTTCATACTCCAGAAGGCTGCCGCGGTCGAGCTGGAGCGGAATATGCTGCTGCTCCAGATGGAACAGCAGTCGAAGACCGTGCATGAGCTCCACGACTCGACCGGAATACCAAAGCCGGAGATCGTCCAGCACATCATAGCGCTGAAGAGGTGGAGGATGATAGAGCAGGTCGGCACGACGGGACAGTCCCCGCAGTACATGGCCGTCCCGAAGAAGCGGTCTTCGGCAGAGGAGGTGAGCTGAGATGGCAGACAAGATCAAGATAGCGCAGTACTGGGGAGCTGGCTGCGGAGGATGCGACGTGGCCCTTCTGGATATAGACGCGAAGATCCTGGACGTTCACGCCATTGCGGAGGTGGTATTCTGGCCGATCGGGTTCGACGGGAAGCTGCACGAGATCGAGGCGATGCCGGACAAGTCCATCACCGTGTCCTTCTACAACGGCGCGATACGGAACAGCGAGAACGAGCACGTCGCGAAGGTGCTTAGGGAGAAGTCGGTGGTCCTGATAGCGTTCGGGTCGTGCGCGTGCTTCGGCGGGACACCGGGCCTGGCGAACGTCACGAACAGGGAGGAGGTGTTCCAGACGGTGTACAAGGACACCGCATCGACAGACAACCCGGACTTCGTGACGCCGAAGCCGCACCTGACTGTACCGGAGGGCGAGGTCGACCTCCCGCAGTTCTACGACAGCGTCAAGACCCTCGACGAGGTTGTGGACGTCGACTACTTCATGCCCGGATGCCCGCCGACGGTGAACCTCATCGCGATGGCAGTCGACGCGGTGGCGAAGCATGTCACCGAGGGAGCGGACCTCCCGCCCAAGGGCGCAGTCATCGCCTCGGACAAGACCCTGTGCGACGAGTGCGACCGGGAGCGCGTGGAGAAGGACAGGCGCATCGAGAAGATCTACCAGGCCTATGAGATTAAGGCGGACCCGAAGAAGTGCCTTCTGGACCAGGGGATCATCTGCATAGGCCCTGCGACGAGGGCGGGATGCGGCGCGATGTGCCCCAACGCGAACATGCCGTGCAGAGGCTGCATGGGCCCAACGAAGGCCGTCATGGACCACGGCGGGAGCATGTTGAGCGCGCTGTCCTCGCTGCTGAACATCACGGATTCGGAGTCAAAGTTAAGTGAGGAGCAGATAATGGAACTGATGATGCAGGTGAAGGATCCTCTCGGGACCTTCTATGCCTTCACACTACCGAAGTCGCTGCTCAAGAGGACTGTGACCGAGAAACGCAAGAGGAAGGGGTGATCCAAGATGTCAGGACCAATCATAAACGACGAGACGACGAAGACAACGGAGAAGAAGATCACGATCGACCCCATAACGAGGCTCGAGGGGCACGGAAAGATAGAGATCTTCCTGAACGAACAGGGGAACGTGGCCAGAGCGTACTGGCAGGTCCCCGAACTCAGGGGCTTCGAGAGGTTCTGCATAGGCAGGCACGTTCAGGAACTGCCAGTACTCACCAACAGGCTCTGTGGCGTCTGCCCGGCGGCGCACCACATCGCCTCGACGAAGGCCCTCGACGCGGTCTTCGACGCCGAGCCGACAGAGACGGCAAAGAAGCTCAGGGAGCTGTTCTACATGGGACAGTACACCCACAGCCACATTGCACACTTCTACGCGCTGGCGGCGCCCGATTTCGTTCTGGGTCCATCCGCGCCCTCCAACAAGAGGAACGTCCTCGGCGTTGTCGACGCCGTCGGCGTGGAGATCGGAGGAGAGGTCATCAAGCACAGATCTTACGGCCAGAAGGTGCAGGAGATAGTTGGGGGAAGAGCAACTCATCCGTGCTTCGGCCTCCCTGGCGGCGTTTCCAAGCAGATAAGCGAGGAGGAGCGTGCCCAGATGGAGGAGATGGCCAAGTCGTGCGTGGAATTCGGTAAGTTCACGGTGAAGCTGTTCCACGATGTCGTTCTGGGCAACCAGGACTACCTCAACCTGATACTCAACCAGGACGCATACTACCTGGAGACGTACAACATGGGCATGGTCGACAAGGACAACAAGAGCAACTTCTACGATGGTGATATTCGCGTCGTCAACCAGGTGGGAGAGGAGGTAGCCAAGTTCAAGCCGAGCGAGTACCTCGATGTCATAGCCGAACATGTCGAGCCGTGGTCTTACATGAAGTTCCCTCACCTCAAGAAGGTCGGCTGGAAGGGCTTCGTGACGGGCCCTTCGAGCGGTATCTACAGAGTCGGTCCGCTGGGCAGGATCAACGTCTGCGAGGGGTACACGACGCCTCTCGCACAGGCAGAGTACGAGGTGCTGGCGAAGACGGTGAAGGACCTCGGAGTCACCGGACCAGTGCATCACACGCTGGCCTTCCACTGGGCGAGAGTGATCGAACTCCAGTATGCCACCGAGAGGATGCTGGAGCTGGCGAGCGACAAGAGCATCACGAGCGACGACATCCGCGGACCGTTCAAGGAGCCGACTGAAGGCGTAGGAATATGCGAGGCGCCGAGAGGAACGCTCATACACCACTACACCTCGGACAAGGACGGCCTGTGCACAAGCATCAACATGATCGTCGCCACCACGAACAACAATGCGGCCATCAACGCCAGCGTCAACCAGGCGGCGCAAGCTCTGATCAAGGATGGCCAGGTCTCCCAGGGCCTTTTGAACAAGGTGGAGATGGCCTTCAGGTGCTACGACCCGTGCAACTCGTGCGGCACGCATGCGCTGAACGGCTCGCCCGCGCTCGAGATAACCGTGAGGCGCGCGGACGGTTCGACGCTGAAGACTCTCAGAAACTTCTGAATGCCTTCTGGTGGTAGGGGGCCGAACCCCCCAGCAACACCTTTTTATCCTTCACTGGTATGAGATGATTCGCTCCATGACGGACACCATGAACCGCAGTGGCAGGAGAACCCTGGTGGTCGGCGTAGGCAATCCGATCCTGTCGGATGACGGCGCTGGCATACACATAGCTCGAGCCTTGAAGGACATGGGGCTGCAAGGAGTCGACGTCGAGGAGTTGCCCGCCAGCGGGCTGGAGCTCCTGGACATGGTTCTCGATTATGACAGAGTCATAATCGTGGATGCGATCGTGACTGCGAAGGGGGCCCCAGGAGAGTTGCGCGTGATGGAAGAGGACGATTTCGAGAATACCGTGCACGGCGCGTCCCCTCACGGCATCAACATAGCCACTGCTCTGGCCCTGGGAAGGCAATTGGCCGCCGAGAGGATGCCTTCGGACATACGATTCTTTGCGATCGAGGCGGCTGACGTGGTCAACGTCAGCGAGAAGCTGACGCCGGCGGTCGCCGCTGCCATGCCGTCAATCATCGAGAAGATACTCGCGGAGCTCCAATAGGTGCAGACATACGAATAGAGCCGATCAGCAAATCCTCGGGACGGGGTCGCCCACAGGGGGCTCGATGAGCCGCCTTCCTCCCGTATGGGTCTCCAGGACGACGCCGTCTATCGCTGATGTCGCCTCACCGATAATCCCCGCCTGGCGTCCTTCTGGTGAGGTCCTTATCGCCTTCAGAACGTCCTCCGCGGCCTCCGGGACAACAGCCAAGACGACCTTTCCCTCGTTGCCGATTTCGAGCGGGTCGATCCCGAGCATCTCGCATGCGGAGATGACGCTCGGGTTGAGAGGTATGTCCTCTTCCCTTACGGTCAGGCCGATGCAGGATTTCTCAGCCCACTCGTTCAGCAGGTTGGCAATCCCGCCTCTAGTGGGATCCTTCATTGCCGTCACCCCTCCGGCCTCCAACGCGGATTCTATCAGGCGGTTCAGGGGGGCGGCGTCGGTCTTCACAGAAGTCTCGAATCCATATCCCTCACGGAACGACAGCAGGGCAACGCCGTGGTTGCCGACCTGGCCAGATGCGATCAACACATCTCCGTCCGCTATGGCGGAATCGTTCGGCCAGCTCCATTCGTATTCCCTTGAAGCGCGTACGCGCTCGATGTTGCCGTCCAGGTGCTGTGAACGGCGGCCTATCCCGCTCGTGTTGACGAAGAGACCGTCAGCAGCACCCTTCTCCACGACCTTGGTATCTCCGGTCACGAAGCTCACGCCAGCATCGTCAGCGGCGGCGCTCATGCTTCTCATTATCTTCAGGAGGCCATCCTCATCGAATCCCTCTTCGACTATCATGGCACAGGAAAGGGCCATTGGAGTAGCGCCCATGACCGACAGGTCATTGACTGTCCCCGCTACTGCAAGGAGACCTATGTCCCCTCCGGGGAAGAAGAGCGGCTTGACCGTGTAGGTGTCGGTGGTGAACACGATGCCCTCGACGACGGCAGCGTCGTCCAAGGCGGATAGTGGTATCTCGCCTATGTCGTGTCTGAGTTCACTCAATACGAACTTCCTGATGAAGTCCTGCATGCGCTCGCCGCCAGCGCCCTGAGCCATCGTTATCTTCGACATTCCCTTCTCCGAGTTCGTGCACGAGATTGCTCTGCGATTATAACCTTTTTGGCGGCCAGCGATGGCCAGCGGAGCAGACGGCCACTGGAAACGTTCATGAACGACCAGCTATTACATCCGCTTGCGATGATCACCGGGGCAGTACTGTCCGGCGGCAGCAGCTCGCGTTTCGGAGCCAGTAAGGGGCTTGTCAAGCTCGACGGGAATCCAATGGTCTCGCACGTCGTGAGAGCATTACGAGAGGTCGCGGACGACATTCTTGTCGCCGTCGCTCCGGGAACGGCCTCCAGCTACTCAGACATCTTGGACGAAGATGTCCTGATAGTCGAAGATGAGCGAACCGGAGAGGGGCCGTTGCAGGGACTGATTACATCGCTGGAGCCAGCGCATGGCGAGCGGGTGATAGTCAGCCCATGCGATACGCCGCTTCTCAGGACCGACGTCTGCAGGCTGCTGATTGAGATGTCCGACAGAAGGGACGGAGCGGTGCCGATGATCCGAGGCTATCTCGAGCCGCTTCACGCGTGCTACGTCAGAGACCCGTGCCTCAAGGCCTTCAGGAAGACGCTCACGAGCGGACGGAGAAAGCCTAAGGACGCGTACGAACACCTTGACATCCGCGTAGTGGAAGAGAAGGAGATTGCGGCAATCGATCCCGACTTCGACAGCTTTCTGAACATTAATTCCAGACGCGAGTTCGACATCGCAGAGGGGCGACTATTGCAGAGACGCTGATTAGCCCTTGCTCCTGCGACGCTCCATCAACTCTCCCACCCTCGCCCTGGCTTCCGGCACACGGAGCGTCTCGACGAAGTGGTCGATAGTTGTGTGGTTCAGGTAATATGCGCCGGCAGAAGCTATGAGGAGTCCGCCTATGGTATCGAATAGAAGGTCCTTCATCGTATCATCTAGTGAGTACTGCAGACGGCTAGTCGTCGCCGAGTCGATGATGTACTCGACGAGCTCCCAGATCACGCCGACGGCCATCGTGAACATTACGATGAAGACGGCCAAAAACGTCCTTGGCAAGTAGATGCTGTCGGCGTACTTGTCTATCGCGACAACGACCACGAAGCCGAGGGCGGCTATGAGGGATGCCGACATGGCGTGGGTCAGATGGTCCCATCCTGGCAGGTTATCGTAGAACCCGGAGAAGCTGCCGAGCACATGCAGGAAGAGGGCAAGCGCGATCCAGAAGTTGAGTTCGATCGGAAGCACGAGCTTCAGGTCCCTTCGTATCAGCGTCGGGAGAGCGCTGATGATCAGGGCTGCGATGGCCGCCGGGATGTACGTGTACTCTCCCGTCACCACGCCAGCGAACGCCAGTACGACCATGCCCATCTGCATGCCTCTTGATGCCAGCCTCAAGCTCCGGTCCACGGTTAGACCTCCCAGAGATGTATGAATCCCAGGGTCTCAAGCCGCTCATCGGACATGGCCCGGATGTATGCCGCGTACATGAAGCCCATGATGACCCCGCCCACCAGGATCCAGAGCAGCTCGCGCATGACGGAGTCGTTGGACACGAGGTTGGCCGTCCCGAAGAGCGTGTCACCCACGTATTCCCCGAGCATCCAGAACCCAGAAGACGCGAGCGTGAACATCAGCACGAAGAAGACCGAGAAGCCCCTGTTCATCCGCACGCTGGTGTACATGTGCAGCTCAACGGTCAGGAGGAAGCCTATCGTGGACAGCGAGAAGGCGAAGGCGAGCGAGGTCAGGTCGCCCCACCAGGCGAACCTCTCGCTCATCATGCGCGAGCCCTCGGAGATGTGCAAGAGTATCGGGGAGGAGAGGAGTATGGTCATCTCCCAGGGGAGAGCTCTGAACGGATCGCGCATGGTCACTATCGGCAGGACGTACAGGGATAGGGCCATGATCCCGAACACTATCCAGAGAACGTCCAGCTTGACCACGACGTAGACGGTCGAGAAGAAGAGAACCAGGCTCGATATCCACGATAGCTGCGCCTCAAGCACGCGCTGTCGGGATTCCTGACCGAGCACTTGATACGGCGGGCTACGACGTTCCATTCCCTTAGGCTCCTGTCCTTCGAACGAACGCAGGCCTAATAACACTTAGGTTTCGTCGGAAACCGCGCCGAAGTGATACCTGTCCTTCGGGATGCGGATCTCGAACACCGCGCCCTTGCCGTGCTCTCCGACCTCCCGAATGGTCATGCCATAGGTCCTGAGTAGCTCGCGCGTGATGTGGAGGCCAATGCCGATGTTCTCACCGAACCCGCGCTCGAATATCGCCTCCTTGTCTCCATCGGGTATCCCAACGCCGTCGTCCTCGATATTGAGCATCAGGGAGTCGGTTGTCTCCTCACAACCTATCCTGATCCTGCTCACGTGCTGGCCGTGCCTCGCGGAGTTGTCAAGCATGTTGCGGAGCACCCTGCCGAAAACTGGATCAGCCAGGACATACAGGTCGGCGGCTTCGCAGAGAACCTCCACGTCGCTATCGGCCAGCACGGCCTTTGCATCCTCCACAGCCTCGTTCACAGACATCCATTCACTGCCTGCTGCTCCGATGCTCTCATAGTCCGCAGCGAACTCGAGCTGGTCGCGCAGAGCGTCCATCGCCCGTCTCATCTTCTCCAGGCTCTCGGTCCGCTTGCTATCCTCGCAGGAGGACGTCGCCAGAGACAGCCATCCGTGCAGGGCGGCCAGCTGATTCAGGGCGTCATGCCTGGTCAGATCGCCGAGTATGCGCAGCTTCTCATTGGCCGACACGAGCGCTTGCTCATACCGCCGGATGTCGCTCACGTCGACAGAGACGCCCCCGAGCAAGCTGCATTCGCCGGAGAAGTCCATGATAGGAAACCTGAAGGTAAGGAGCTCGTGCGGTCCGTCCGAGCGTTCCACGACCTCGACGGTCTTGACTGTCTCCCGCTCCTCCATAACGCGCTCGTCTACCTCACGTGACTCACTCGAGGACTCCGAGAGCCAAAGCTCTTCGTCGGTCTTTCCGATTATGTCGTTCCGGTCTATACCCAGGGACTCCTCAAACCTCTGATTGGCGTAGACGTATCTGCCATCCCTATCCTTCATGTACACGAACGCCGGACTGTAGTCCATGAAGAGGTCGAACCTCTCCTCCAGAGATCTAAGAGCGGTGACGTCCCTGATGTATTGAATGACCCCGCCCGACTCGCCGGGCTCCCTCTTGGTCAGCGGAAAGCTGACTATCTCCGAGTAGCCGACGACCTTGCCTTCAGGGTCCTTTCTCGGGAGCACCTTTCTACTCATGCAGGCGGACGACAATGCTCCGAGACCGGAGCAATCCTCAGCCTCATCTTCGGAGTCTGGATGGAAAACATCACCGCACTTCTTCCCTACAAGAGGGCTGAGATGAGGGTACCACGCCTCTATGGCAGGGTTCACGTACTTGATCGTGCGGTTGCCGTCCAGGACGCAGACGCCATCGGTTATGCTGGTCAACACCTCTGTGAGGATTCGGTCGCTGTTCGACGCCGATTCTATGGCCTTCTTCCGCGCGACGCTCTGGCGTATGGAGTTGGTGATGTCCATCTGCTGCGTCCTCGGATCGACACCCTTCCGGACATAGAAGTCCGCCCCGGAGTTCAGGGCCTCGATCGCGATGTCCTCCCTGCCTCTTCCAGTCAGGATTATGAATGGTATGTCGCTCCCTCGCGCCCGTACTATCTTGAGCATGTCGAGTCCATCCAGGTCCGGCATGAGGTAGTCTGAGACGACCGCGTCGAACTCATCTTCTTGAAGTCTCTCTAGGCCTTCTCTCGCCGAGTGAGCGGTCTGGACGTCCATCGATTCACTTCGCTCGAGGAGGTACTTCGTGAGATTGAGGAATTCAGGCTCATCGTCCACGAGCAGGACGCGTACACGTTCGCTTTCGGCCATGGGATGTACCTACCCTGGTTGCCAGCGGGAATCCGTGGACGTCGTATTTAAGCGTTTCACAGCGTTAACTCATGGGTGCCATACGGCTGGAGCGCTGAGGGGGAGATTTGAACTCCCGAGGCGCAGAGCGCCACGAGCTGACTGTCTTGATAAGTCAAGGCTCCAGGCTCGCGCCTTACCGGGCTGGGCCACCTCAGCTCGGATACCTTCAAAAAAGTGTCCATATATAAGGATATCCGAGGCCAGACCAGACGTCGATTATCAGAGTCGGAGAACGCCTTCAGTCCTTCGGCCTGCTCACCCCTCCGAGTCCCAGCTCGGAGCGCAGGCCATCGACGACCTCGGGGCGAATATCCCTCGCGAGCGGGCGAGACCTGCGGGCCAGCTCAAGATCCGTAAGCTCTATCTCGGCCTCGACGATGTCCTCCTTGAGGTTCTCTGCCCTGGCTATCGCCTCGCCCGTCGGGTCGTAAACGACGCTTCCGCCGCTGAACACCAGGCTGCCGTGTACGCCGACCATGTTGACATAAGCCACGAATACGCCGTTCTCCACTGCGCGCGCGGGCATAACGCGCTCGAAGCTGTTCCTTGATGTCGTCGGAGCGGCAGATATGTTCACTATCATCTGAGCACCTCTCAGCGCCTCCAGCTTCACCAGCTCGGGAAAGAAGATGTCGTAGCAGACCGTCATGCCAATCCTCGCATGCATTCCATCGGCAACCATCGCGTTCCTGCCCCCAGCGAAGAAGACTCTCTCCTCGAACGGGCCGAAGGTCGGGAGGTACATCTTATCGTATCTGAAGAGGTCGCCTTGGCCTGTCGCCAGTAGACAAGAGTTGTAGATATGACCGTGAGCCCTTTCATCCTTCATCGGCATACCGAACACGACATCCTTCTGAGCTTCCTTCGCGAGCGAAACGACCTTGCGGACGAACGGCCCCTTCTCCGTCTCGGCCAGCTTGAAGAGGTCGTCCCGGGGCATGTAGCCAGTCATGTTCAGCTCTGGGAAGATGACTATCCGGCCCTTCGAGCTGGTGACTACACTGCGCATCTTCCGGAAGTTGGAATCCTTGCTGTGTAGCCGACAGTTGACCTGCGCCAGCGTCACGGTCGTTTTGGTCATCAGAGTCGCAAACGGGCTTGCCGGTAGATTATGATTGGGCCTTCGCAGGAGGCCACACGACCATAACGGCTATATTCGGACCAGTCCATCCACGCGTTGATGTCCGGCGGCAATGCGAGTCCCGAGACTGTGGACGTGATACGCCACTTCCTGTCCGAGAAGCTGCGCAAAACAGGCTCGAAGGGCTACGTCCTCGGCGTCAGCGGAGGAATGGACTCGGCTGTGGTGCTTAAGCTCGCAACGAAAGCAGTCGGGAATGGTATGGTGCTTGCCCTGCTGATGCCGGATAAGGACTCGTCCAGGGATGACGTGCGCCTGGCGAAGACACTCTGCGAAGCGGAAGGCGTTCGATATAAGATCATCGACATCTCGGCTATGATGGACGCCTTCAGAGGGGCCGTCGGCAGGAAGGCGGGCAGGGGCAGCCTGGCGAACGCGAAGGCAAGGGCTAGGATGATGCTTCTGTATCACTACGCCGGCACGGAGAGGAGACTAGTCCTCGGTACGACGAACAAGAGCGAGCTACTGATCGGCTACTTCACGAAGTACGGAGACGGCGGAGCGGATCTCGAGCCGATTGGAGACCTCTACAAGACGGATGTGCGACGCCTGGCCGAACGGCTGGAGGTTCCGAAGGAGATCATGGACCGGCCGCCGTCGGCCGGACTCTGGAAAGGGCAGACCGACGAAGAGGACATCGGCCTTCCTTACGAGAAGCTGGACGTCATACTCCGCGGAATTGAGCTCGCAATTGACGAACGGACGAATGCCCGGAGAGCGGATGTCCCCGTTGGAGAAGTCAGGAGGATATCGGACCTGGTCAGGCTCTCCTCGCACAAACGCAAGTTCCCTCCTGTCGCCAAGATCGGTTACAGGACCCCTGGATTCGACTGGAGAGAGGGCGACGAGGACCTGTGAACGGCCCATTCGAATGGATATTTTCGCTCAGGGACATATTAATAGTCAGTAGGCTATAGAGGCGGCCAGCAATAGCCCTGAGAGATGACCAGTAGCGGGGCTCCGGGGGGATGAACATCAGGCGTCCATCGATTTGCTTGTGTGCCTGCACCCTGTTGACGATCATCCTGATGACTCCGAGCATCGTCGTCGGAGATCACGCGATGTGGCAGGGGCCGCCAACAGAACCGAACAGGAAGCCCGATGGCGGACAGGGCGCTTCGTGGACAGTAGCCCTTTTCGTCAGCGGGGACAACAACCTCGAGAAGTACTGGGGCGAGAACAGCCGGCTGTCGCTGGAGAACTTGCCGGAGAGCTCTGGCATGAGTGTTGTTGCGTTGATGGATTGGGTGGAGCAGAATGGCACCTTCCTGTACGAGATATCAGGAGGTGTGACCACTGAGGTGGCGGCGTTCGACGAGATGAACTTCGGCGACGGCGCCACGTTCCAATGGTTCCTCACTGAGATGAGCACGAGATACCCGTCGGACAGACTCGCGGTGATAGGCTGGGACCATGGATACGCATGGAGATACTTCAGCGATGACTCGACGTCCGGCGATAGGATTACAATGCCGGAACTCCAGGCGGCGGTCGAAGGCGCAGGAGTCTTCATTGACGTGTTGGCGTTCGACGCGTGCAACATGGCCTCCATAGAAGTAGTGTACCAGATGTCGCTGACGAACCAGGTCGGCATACTTGTTGGCTCTGAAGAGTCTATTCCTCTGGACGGTTACCCGTACGACCTCATGTTGACCCCGTTGGCGGAAGACCCATCTAGGACGCCCGAGCAATTGGCAGCAGACATGGTGTCTGGCTGGGGTGAGTTCTATGGTCCGGAGACATGGGCCAAGACCAATTGCCTGTCCGCAACGGACGTGCGGAGCCTGGGGATGCAGGGCGCCGTGCTCGAGGATTGGTGCAGAGCCATGCACGACAGACTCGATGAGTACGAGTGGAACTACAAGAGCGCGCTCAAGGCGTCAATCAGCGCGTGGGCCACTTGCGAGCACGTGGACGTGGGAGACCTCTGCGTCCAGTTGCTGGCGGATGATGGCATCACCGATGAGGCTCTGAGGACAGCGACCGTCTCGGTCGCGGACACTATAGGGTCGTCGGTAATCGCCTTCTGGAACGCCGAAGAGGTGGCGGCCTTCACCGGGCTGACGCTCTACTGGGGCCTGGCAGGGGACTGGACGACTTACAGCGACGCCTACGCAGAAGTGGCTTTCGCGGAGGACACGGGCTGGTGGCTGTTCCTCGACGAGTACAACTGAGGCCCCGGGCGTTATTCGACAGGGCTTCGATTCATCAGAGGCACGACTTCGGTACGATCATCTTGGCAGCCACGAGCGGGTCCACGACCTGAGATATCGCAAGGTCGCATGTCGCACTTGCCAGCAGGTACGCCTCCTCGAAATCGACCCCGGAAGCGCGCATGATCAGCGAGATGGCGTCCAAGGTCGCGAGCCTGGCAGCGTCGTCCAGTGTGTCCGCAGCCGCATAGCATATCCAATCCGTTGGCGTTTCGATCAGGGGGCGCTTGACGTCCACGTCCTCTGCTCCGCTGAAGGTCGCCTCTATCTCGGCAGAGACTTCTATCCCGGTACCGCTGACCTCTCCGTCGCCCATCACAGCGTGGACGTCCCCCAGCGACACCATCGCACCGTCCACGAACGTTGGGAGGTATACCTTCGCCCCCTTCCGGGCCTCCTTCGTGTCCATGTTGCCTCCAAAATCGCCCGGGTGGAATGTGGGAATACGCCCGGACGGCGGTGACACGCCTATCACACCTACGTGAGGGTCAATTGGCAAGGCTATCGAATCCGACCAGTGCGCCCTATCGTCGCGAATCTCGACGACCTTCGTCCTGGAGCGCTTTACCAGCTCGGCCAGGTTGCCGAGCTTGGAGGAGCACGCTATGACTCCCCAGGCCCCGCACCTGATGTCTTCTAGGTCTGCGCAGAGCGTGTCCCCCTTCGAAAGGCCTCTGACGCATATTGGACCCGTCGCGGGGTTGACCGCGGACATATCAACGTCGTCGAAGAGCTGATCTGAGGAAGTGAGCTGGCCACTGAACGCGTCCTGCGTCTCTATAAGCACCCGTTCGCCCTCGTCGACGTGATATGCCGGTTCGTTCTCCGCAGCGAATTCGTATATCGCCCTCTCCTTGCTGAGACGGTTCAATTCCTCACCATCGCGGGATGGGACCGTCCCTCACCCAAATCTACCTTTGCCCGGAGAGAGTTGCCCCCAAAGTTTATGTAATGTTCCTCGATTTGGATGCTTCGACCAGGCTCCCGTAGTGTAGTCCGGCCAATCATTCGAGCCTCTCGCGGAACACCCGGAAGTCGGCTCCGGAGCAAGCTCGATACCCGGGTTCGAATCCCGGCGGGAGCACTCCCCCTTGCGGATTCTCACAACCGCTTCAGCGCTTGGTCTTGCACTCGTCGGATCCCTTGAGTTCTATGAGCGACTTCCTGAGCGTGACAACATCGCCGTAGCCAGCTATCGTCTCCACTGGCAGACATATCTTCACTGAGCCAAGGAGAGGCTTGTTGAATCCAAGCTCGCGAGTCGCATCATCGCTGAGTCCGACCTTCAGATGCGTTACCCTCCACTGCTTCGGGTCAACGTTCACGCCATCCACCTCTCCAAGGGTGTATGAATCTGCAGCTATCACTCTCACTCCGTTCAATCTTGTTGCGTCCATCACCTCGGCCACCTCCACCTCTAGCGGTCGAACACACGGATAACCGTTGTCCCGACAGGATTCGGCCCTCTTCCTTTCGCCACACACATCAAGAGATACACACCGCTCCGAAGCTGCCTCACTGACCATGAGGATTGGGCAAGCATTTTTCTATGACTTCGGTCATCGGGGAAGGGTCAGTATCCAATGATGACACTGACTCAGGGGGGAGCTAGTTGAATGTCAAGAGGATGATAAGCTTTGTCTCCGTGATGGCGGTCTGCTCATTGACGATGACCAGCATGGCCCAGGGCAAGCAGGGCTCTTCTCATCCGGAGACTTGGACGGTGATGTTATACGTAGCTGCGGACAACGACCTAGAGATGTACTGGGAGGGCGCTAGCCTGGCGGCGCTCCTGAACCTGCCGAGCACAGATGCGGTGACCTTTGTCGCGTACGTTGACCTCATGAGCACGCAGGGGACGCAGATCATCGAAGTCGACGGCGCTGACCAACAGGTCCTCGAGACTCTGGAGGAGAAGAACTTCGCCGACGCGGAGACGCTCGAGTGGGCACTGTCGGACGTCGCCGAGAGGTTCCCATCGGATTACCTTGCCGCAATCGCTTGGGATCACGGCAGCGCGTGGAACGGCTTCTGCGGCGACTACACCTCCGATGATTGGATGTACCTCGACGAGCTGTACGAGGCAGTCGTCGGAGCGCAGGTACACATAGACATCATCGGATTCGACGCTTGCGCGATGGCCAGCGTCGAGACGATATACTCTGTCGCTACGACGGGACTGGTCGACATAGTCGTGGGATCAGAGGAGCTCGTCGCAGGTGACGGATTCCCCTACGACCTGATGTTCGCTCCGCTTGTGGAGGAGGAGGGCAGGACGCCTGTTCAGGTCGCGTCGGACATGATCGACGGCTGGGAGGCGTACTACTCTGAGATAACTTGGGGGTGGTACGCGACGCTCAGCGCCGTAGACACCAGCTCGATACACGACACCGTGGGCGTCATAGGCGACTGGACGGAAATCATGTTGGACAGGCTGGAGTCCTACCGCTACGACTACAGGACGGCTCTCAGGGACTGCGAATGGGTGTCGTGCATATCACACTACCAGGTCGATATGGTCGACCTTGGGAGACATCTGATATCTAGTTCATCCATCGCCGACGACGATGAATTCATCGAGGCCACCGAGGACATGATGCGGTGCGTGACAGACGCCGTCATCGCGATGTACAACCCGGAGAAGAAGGCGGATTGCGGAGGCGTATCGATGTACTGGGCATATCACAACTGGGAATGGAGATACTACTGGGTGGATTACATGACCAACGTCCCGTTCGCTACGGAGACGGTCTGGGGTGACTTCCTCTACGAGTACAACTCCCTCACTTGCGGCTGGTTCCCTGTGAAGTAGGCTGGCACAGCACCAACGGCAGCGGCTCGCCCGTTAGCCGACGGGGCTTGAGGTGGATATGAAGCGTATCGAGCGGACGCCTCTTATCTTCCGGACCTTTCGCAGTATCTCCCTGAGTGCGGTGTTCGGTCCCCGCGCGATGATCAGCTCCATGCATTGACCGCGCTCCAGATGGAGATGCAACATCATTTGTATCTCCTCGTACCGGTGTTGCAGGACTGAGAGCTCGCCCCTCGGACCGTGCTCGTCGTATATGGCGGTGATCACGAGCTGATTGGCCCCGTCCGAGCGCTCCCACTCCGCCTCGTCTACGAACGATCGTATCGCCTCTCGCATGCCGTCAGACCGGGAGTTGAAGCCCTTGGAGGTCAGAACCTCATCGAATCGCACCAGTAGCTCCCTTGGTATCGACAGGCTCACTATCATCAGTGCTGTGAAGGAAGCTGCGGATATTTCAGGGTTATTAGGCTGTCGGCCGAAAGATAATAATCGGCCTTCACATTCTATTCAGCTTGCCGAGGAGCGTCTCTGAGTTCGTCACGAGCGCCTCACGCACGGCCTCGGAACCCAGTCCTGCGCCTCGCGCCACCGAAGTGGCGGACGCCATGGTGCTCATATCCTCCGGTCCGTGAAGGTCCGTGTTCACCAGTAGTTTCGCCCCGGTCGCTTCGGCGACCCTTGCGATATGGCCGTTCGCCAGCGAGTGCCCCTTTCTGCAGCTGATCTCAAGGTAGACGCCGTTGCCCTCGGCCAGCTCAGCGTCCTTCTCTGATATCACGCCCGGGTGCGCGAGGATGTCCACCTCCGGATTCGACGCCGCCGCTCGGTTCGTCCCAGGCTCCACTGGCTCCACCGGAGTCTCGCCATGCACGACGATAAGCTCCGCACCTGCAGACCTTGCCAGCTTGACCGCTTCATCGATGAGGGCTACGGGAACGTGGGTTATCTCAACACCTGGTATCGCTTCAATCCCCCACGCGCTCACCTTCGCACAGTCCTTAGCCACGTGTCGGACGACCCATTCTATGCTCGAGAACGAGGCGTGGTCTGTGATAGCCACGGCCCGGTGGTCTGCCACCGCTGCCCTTCTGATGAGCTCCATCGGTATCAGCTCGCCGTCGCTGAAGAGGGAATGCGTGTGGAAATCGCATCTCCTGGCCCTCATTTTCGTCTCTCCTCCAGTTCTTTGTAGATGTCCTGTATCGTTATGCCCTCGTCGTACAGCAAGACGAGCAGATGGTATATCAGGTCCGCCGCCTCGCAGATGACTTCGTCCCTGCGCTTGTCCTTCGCCGCGATTATGACCTCTGAGGATTCCTCAGCCACTTTCTTGAGTAGCAGATTCCTGTTTCTGAGTAGTTTGTATGTGTACGAGTTCTCTCGTTGGGTCTGCTTCCTATCCTCGAATACCCTGAACAGCTCAGCGATTATGTCGTTCGGGCCTATCGGCTTGTCTAAGAAGCACGAGTACGTGCCGTTATGGCATGCGACTCCCGTCTGCTCCACCCTGGCAAGCAGCGCGTCCTCGTCGCAGTCTTTGAGCAGTTCCACGACCTTCTGTACGTTGCCGGATGTCTCGCCCTTCTTCCAGACCTGTTGCCTGGAACGGCTCCAGTAGTGCATGTACCCTGTCTTCCTAGTGAGCTCCAAGGCTTCGTCGTTGGTGTACGCGACCATCAACACGTTGTTGTTCCTCACATCCTGCACAACGACCGGTATCAAGTCATCAGCGCTGCTCAACAACACCACCTCACAGGGATGCCCTTCTCAGCAAGGGTTCGTTTGACATCCCCCACTGAGTACTGATCATAATGGAATATGGAGGCTGCCAGAGCGGCATCGGCCTCGCCTATGGAGAGCACATCCACGATGTGTTGGACCGTGCCGCAGCCTCCAGATGCGATCACAGGGACCGTCACGGCTCGAACGACACTTCTCGTGAGCTCGATGTCATAGCCACTCCTGACGCCGTCACAATCCATGCTAGTTAGGAGTATCTCACCGGCGCCCAGCTCGCAGACCTCCTTCGCCCACTCGACAGCATCACGCTCGGAGGAACGCGTGCCTGAGTGCGTGTGGACCTCCCAACCTCCGTCGGTTTTCTTGGCGTCGATCGCTACGACGACGCATTGGCTTCCGAACGCTTCGGCGCACTCGGTAATCAGCGCAGGTTCCGCCACCGCAGCCGTGTTGACGGAGACCTTGTCGGCGCCGACCCTGAGCATCTTCCTGACGTCGTCGAACGACCTCACGCCACCCCCCACTGTCAAGGGCACGAACAGCCGCTCCGCTGTCTTCCGAACGGCGGCTCTCAGGGTCTCATCGCCCATGAGCGAGGCTTTGACGTCGAGGAACACTATCTCATCGGCGCCCTGCTCCTGATACTTCACGGCCAGCTCCGGGGGGTCTCCAACAGCGGTCAGCCCCTCGAACCGGACTCCTTTCACGACGACTCCGTCGCGAACATCTAGGCACGGGATTATCCTCTTAGTTAGAGATATCATCTCACCTCCCACTTCACCGAGGATTTCGTCGACAGTGTCCTCCCCGCCGGCGCCATCGCCTCGCCCAACGCTCTGCCGAGCGCCTTGAAAGTCGCTTCGATGATGTGATGGTCGTCATTGCCCCTGAGCACGACGGTGTGGATGGTGGCCCTCAGCTCCATAGCAAACGACCTGACGAAGTGCGTATACATCTCATCCGGGATATCGATGTGAACAAACGGTCGGTCGATTAGGTCCACCGTGGCCTGCACGAGCGCCTCATCCATCGGCACGACGGCGTTCGCCATCCTGCGTATCGCCGCATCTCCTATCGCCTCCCTGTAGGCCCGGCCTAGAGTTATGGCAACGTCCTCCACCAGGTGATGGGCTATGTCGCCTCTGGCGGTCACAACCAGATCCACTTCGGAATACCTCGCAAGCGTTTCGACCATGTGCCGCAGGAAATCGTCTCCGATGTCGCAATCGATCGCTCCAGCTCCATCGACGGAGAGCTCGACCTCCACCCGGGTCTCCCTCGTCTCCCTCACGACATGGGCTATCCGCTTTCCCTCCTCCTGGCTCACGGGAACTCCCTCACGACTCGTCTGAAGTTAATCGCGCCTGTGTATATCGCCATACCCACGACGACGGAATCAACGCCCAAGTACCGAAGCCGTTCCAGGTCGGACCTCGTCGTGACGCCCCCCGACACGATGAGAGGCTTGAATGTGGCCCTGATGAGCCCTTCGATGGGCGCTGGGTTGATCCCCTGCAGCCTGCCCTCGACCTCTACGTTCGTGTAGAGGAACCCCCAGATGGGCAGCGCCTCCAGGTCCTTTGCGACTGAGTAGATGTCCTTTCCGGAATCCTCCTGCCAGCCCTTTATGAGGACCCTGTTCGCAGCGCTATCCAGAGCCACGACTATCCCGTCCGTGTACTCGTTGGCCAAGTCCTCGACGAATTCGCGCTCCTGTATGGCGCGAGTGCCGATGATAACCCTCTCACATCCGATCTCGAACAGTCGGTGGACCTTGTCGGAAGTCCTGATGCCTCCTCCTACCTGAACCGGTATCGACAACGCCCCTATCACATTCTCGATCATCTCCTCGTTGTTGCCCGTCCCCATCGCAGAATCCAAATCGACGATGTGAATCATCTCGGCGCCATCGGCCTGCCATCTTCTAGCAACGCCGGTGACATCGTCGATCATCACGCGTTCCGTACCGGGCCTTCCGCCTACGAGCTGGACGCTCCTTCCGCCCTTTATGTCGACCGCTGGTATGACCTTCATGCCGTCCCCTCCGATAGCCTTATGAAGTTCGACAGCAGCCTGAGACCAGGCTCGCTGCTCTTCTCAGGGTGGAACTGCACGCCACATGTTCTACCCTTCCGCACAGCAGACGGGAACCTCAGACCATATTCCGTCTCAGACAATGTGACCTTTTCGGTGGGAACACAGACGTATGAGTTGGCGAAGTAGAACTGAGTGTCCTGCTCTATCCCTTCGAAGAGCGCGTCGCTGTTGTGTCGTACCTCGTTCCATCCCATATGCGGCACCCTCGGCGCGTCTAGGCGACGCGCTTCACCCTTCAGCACGCCGATTCCTTCGCCTGCGGACTCCTCGCTCCTCTCGAAGAGCACCTGCATGCCGAGGCAGATGCCAAGCGCAGGCACGCCACCCGTTATCGCGTCGCGGATCTCATCGATGGCAGGCCTGAGGACCTGCATTGCAGCGCCGAAGGCGCCGACACCTGGGAATACTATGCACTCTGCCCTGGCGACGTCGTATGGGTTGGAAGAAACTGCCGCTCTCGCGCCCGCTCGCTCCAACCCCTTCGATATGCTGTGGAGGTTCCCGACGCCGTAGTCGACGACCGTTGCTTTCATGACATCTCCTTCGACACCATCGGCTCGAGCACCTCAAGGAATCTTGCCATCATCGGCCTGGGGCCAATGGTCACTCTGACGTGGTCCTTGAGCATTGGATAAGCACCACAGTCCCTGATGGCAATGCCTCTCTCCCTCAAATCCTTTACCAGCCCAGGGCCCTCGACTGGACTCTTGCACAGTAGGAAGTTGCATTCGGACGCCTGGACGATGAAGCCCAGGGAGTTCAGCTTCCCCGCAAGGTAGCTTCTCTCCGCCTTCATCTCTGCGACCTTTTCCGTCATCCACTTGATGTTGTCCAATGCGGCGACGGCCACGGCCTCAGTGAACGAGTTGAGGCCGAACGGCGTGCGGACTCGCCGCATCTCGTCGACCAGCTCCTTCCTCGCAATCGAGAACCCCGCGCGCAAGCCAGCGATTCCGTACGCCTTCGAAAACGTCCTGACATCGATCCCGCGTTCGCAGCCCAGGACAGCATCGAGCGCACTCGAAGCGCAGAAATCCCCGTACGCCTCGTCCACCAGGACGATGCCGTCGGACTCGCACAGCACTCTCCCAACGTCCCGCGCGTCGAACAGGTTGGCTGTTGGGTTGTTCGGTTGGCATAGAGCGATGAGCTTGGCCTCCTCGCCGAGGATCGCATCCACGGGGAGAGAGAAGTCCGCCAACAGCGCCTTCTCACGGATGCTCGCCAAGTTGACCGTCGCATAGAACTTGTACATGCTGAAGGTGGGCGTTGGCTGGCACATGACGTCGCATTGGTTGATGAACGTCTTGCATACAACATCGAGCAACTCATCCGACCCGTTGCCGACTATGACCTCGTCTGAACTGACCCCGTACTCTGAGGCGAGACGGTCCCGCAACACGTCCGAGTTCTCGCTCGGGTACGCCCATAGCCTGGTGAAGTCGAACGCCTCCGCGACCGCTTCCACTGCGGGGTTCACGCCGAACAGGTTCGCGTTGTCGTTCAGCAGAAGCATATCCTTGTTCGTCAGCGAGTACGATGGCCTGCTCAGGGTCTCAAGAGCTCGCCTCCGGAGTTCGCCTGCGGACGTCATTCTGAACCACCCGAACGTCTGGCTTCCGCTGCCGTGGCGTGGTTCGGCAGGTCCTCTGCCCTTGCGATCGTGCCAACGACGGGCGCCAATCGGTCGACGCCTCGGCGGGTTAGACTTTGGTACGGTATCGTCTTGAGGAAGTCGTAGACGGAGAGGGACGACTTCGTCCTCGCGACACCCATTGTCGGGAGAATGTGGTTCGTTCCCGCGCAGTAGTCGCCGAAGGCGACGGAGGACTCCTCGCCCAAGAAGACGGAGCCAGCGTTCCTGACGGTCCGGAGCTGCCTCTCCGGCTCCTTCGTGGCGATGAGGAGGTGTTCAGGAGCGAACCGATTCGATAGCGCCATGGCCTGCCTGAGGCTCCTCGTCTTCACGAACTGAGCGCCGTCCTTTGCTGCGGAGCGCACGATGGCCTTCCGGCCCACATCGCTCATCAGCGTCGTCAGGGCCTCTGCCGATCTCCTCAACAGCGCTTCGGACGGCGACACCGTCACAGCGATCGACTGAACGTCATGCTCGAGCTGTGCGATCATCTCAAGCGCGATCAGCTCCGGGTTCGCCGACCCGTCCGCGATAATCATCACCTCTGACGGCCCGGCTAGGAAGTCGATATCGCAATCGTCCCTCACCAACAGCTTCGCGGCAGTGACCACTGGGCCACCTGGGCCGACTATCTTGTCGACAGCTCTAACCGACTCCGTCCCGTAGGCCATCGCGGCTATCGCATGGGCCCCACCAATCGAGTAGACTTCGTCGATCCCAGATATGTGGGCGGCGGCGAGGACGACGTCGTCCACGGCGCCTCCCCGCGCTGGGGTCGCCAAGGCGATCTCCCTCACTCCGGCGATTCTCGCAGGGACAGATGCCATGAGAACAGTCGACGCGTAGCTGGCAGTCCCTCCAGGAGCGTATATGCCGACCCGGTCCAGAGGAACGACCTTCTGTCCGAACGTGCCGCATGAATCTCTGAACTCGAAAGGCTTGAGCGTCTGGCGAGAGTGGTACTGCTTCACCCTTCTCAGGCTCTCCTTCAGCGACGAGATGAGCGGCCTGGGGAGGCGCGATTCTGCAGCAGCGAGCTTCTTCTTCGGCACTGCGAACGAGCCGCCCGCAAAGCCGTCGAACTTCATGGCCATCGTTGCGACAGCGGAATCACCGCCCCGCCTGACGGCTTGTATGATGGGGCGGGCCTGAGAGATCGCTCTGCCCAAGGACAGAACGCGTCCTGTGAAGAGGGCTCTGATGTTCACCTCGTCGTCGCCGGAAGCGTCGTGGAATCTCATCTCAGAGTACCATCCTTTCTATCGGGCAGATGAGGATCCCGGTCCCACCTATCTCCTTGAGAACCGCGATTATGCCGTTCACCTCATCGTCGTTGACCACCGCGTGTATGGCGACCATGTCGTCTCGACCTATTATGTTCATGACTGTAGGCCCCGAGATGCCAGGAAGCAGGTTCTCCAGGTTGGGCATGGTCTCCCTCGGGACGTTGGCCATTAGGTATCTCTTGCGAGCTGCACCTATCACGCTGTCTATCGCGCTCGTGACCTCCTCTATCCTCGCTGACTTTTCCGCGAGCGCTTTCTCGTTGGCTATCAGGGTGGCTTTCGAATCCAGTATGACTCCTATCTCCCGGAGGTGGTTCAGCTTGAGGGTGGAGCCCGTCTCGGTGAGGTCGGTTATCACATCGGCGAGCCCAATACCTGGCGTCACCTCGGCTGCACCGCTGACACACGCTATGTTAACCTTCTTCCCCAGCCTTGCGAAGTGCTCCTCGGTCAGCCTCGGAAAGGAGGTGGCCACGGTGGACCCGTCCTCGATCTGCGAGGCGTCCCTGGTGGGCGATTTGTCCGGCACGGCGACGACGAGCCTGCACCTTCCGAAGTCCAGGTCCCTGAGGCGCTTGACCTTCCTGTTGGTCTCGAGTATCAGGTCGAGGCCGGTTATTCCCAGATCCGCCGCCCCCATCTCAACGAACTCAGGTATGTCCTGTGCTCTGGCCAAGAGCACCTGATAGCGTCCCTTGCTGAACTCGGCGATCAGCGTCCGGCTCCCCGTCTCGGGCACTGGGAATCCTATCCTGTTCATCAGTCTGACCGAGCTCTGATTCAGTCTTCCTTTGTTGGGCACTGCGATTCTAAGCGACGTCAGCCAAATCCCTCCTCGAGCGGGCCGTCCAGCGGGCGGTCGGATCGAATCCTCCGCGGGCTCACGCTGGACTTCAGACTCGCATAATCAAGATCTCGAGAGGTGTGACTGGTGCATGCGGTGTCACGCATGAAGACAACCAAACACGGTCTTCCAAAACGCCATGTTCGACCCCTCAAGTAACGCTTCGAGTGCTCGGATGGTATTTATTGATTTCGCTATGTCCCGCAGAGACGACGTACACTTCTGTGCTGCGTCGTCGTGCGCGTTCACGTGGGGTATAGGGCGCCCAGGATGAGGACAACGGCGGAGGTTACGATACAGAAACCGACGACGAGCCAGGGATTGACCTTCAGCGCCTTGTCGTCTTCCGAGTCGAAGTATCGGATCAGACCCGCGGCCGAGTGGAACCCCTCGTTCTTCTTGTTCTTCGGCATATCCGTCCCGAAGCTCCATTGAAACAGGTTGTATTTAAGCATTTAGAAACGGGCCAGGCGCCTCCGTTGATGACCATCCAGGAGGTGGTAGCGACATTAGGAAAATCATTATATAAGTTGCAGTATAATTACCATAATCCTGCCTGGCCGTGCCACCCCGCACATCGTCCAGACGACAGAATGGCATGAGAAAAGACATGAGACAGGGCATCCTATCGGAGGTTGTAGCATCGCGACCGTGTTCCTGGTAGACGATGAGAAATTCATCGTCGAACTGTACAGAGACATCCTCGAGGCGAACGGCCACAAGGTCGTTGATGTCGCATCGGACGGCGAGGAGGCCGTCAGGAAGTACAGGGAGATGAAGGAGAAGCCCGTCGTCATTATCATGGATCAGAGAATGCCCGTGAAGGATGGTGTCAGCGCCACGCAGGAGATACTACGCATGAATCCCGATGCGACGATCTTCTTCGGCAGCGCGGACTTGCACATCGAGAAGGAGGCTCTGGCCGCAGGTGCAAGGGGCTTTCTCCTCAAGCCGTTCCGTATTGAGGAGTTGCTTGCCGCGATAGAGGACGCCGAGAGCAAGAGGAAGCGTTAGCGAAGCCCTGGACCGCGGGCTTCGACCGATTCTGGTGAGTGATATGTCAGTGGCAGACAGAGTGATTCTCGACAGCGGCCGGCGGCGGCTACTTTTAAGTACGCCTTCGGGATATGAGACCGCATCCAGCAGAGGAGATGACTGATGCCTGAGCAGGAGAGCGACCTCAGGGTTCACATGAGGGAGAACCTTGAGAAGATGCGGGCCCTGGGCCAGGACCCTTACGAGGTGTACAGATACGAGCGGACGCACACGTCCCAGCGCGTGCTCGATGAGTTCAAGGACATCGGCCCCGAGAAGAGCGCGGAGGTCGTATCCGTCGCCGGCAGGATGATGGCCAAGAGGACCCATGGCAAGGCTGGCTTCGCCGACCTGGTCGACAGGGACGGCAAGATACAGCTCTACATCCGGAGGGACGACGTGGGTGAGGAGCAGTGGCAGCTCTTCGACGCGCTCGACAGAGGAGACATGGTAGGGGCCGAGGGGCGCGTGTTCAGGACGAAGTCCGGCGAGATCACCGTCGACGTTTCCCAGCTGAACGTGCTGAGCAAGGCGCTGATTCCGTTGCCTGAGAAGTTCCATGGCCTCCAGGACGTCCAGACGAGGTATCGACAGCGTTACCTTGACCTGGTCATGAACGAGGATGTCAGAGACCGGTTCATCAAGCGCAGCAGGATGATCGCCTTCATGCGGTCGTGGCTCAACGAGCGGAGATTCATCGAGGTGGAGACTCCTATACTCCAGCCGCTCTACGGAGGCGCTCTCGCGCGCCCGTTCGTCACACATCACAACTACCTCGACCTGGACCTCTACCTCAGGATCGCGCCGGAGCTGTACCACAAAAGGTGCATAGTGGGAAACCTCGAGGGCGTATACGAGATAGGAAAGAACTTCCGGAACGAGGACATAGACGCGCAGCATTACCCCGAATACACGTCCATGGAACTCTATAAGGCGTACGCCGACTACAACGACATCATGGACCTGACAGAGTCGTTGCTCTACGACACCGCGATGCACATAGTCGGGTCCGACCAGATCGTCTACGGCGACAGGACTCTGGACTTCTCGAAGCCTTGGCCCAGGGTCACGATGGCCGACGCGATAAGGAAGTACACCGAACTGGATGTTGACTCGCTCAAGACGCTAGAAGAAGCGGTCGAAGCGGCCGAGCAGATAGGCGTGGAGGATTTGGACGGATGCTCGGACATCGGCAGGGTGATCTTCGAGATATTCGACCAGAAGGCGCAACCCAACCTCCAGGACCCGATATTCATCATAGACCATCCTATCATCGTCTCACCGCTTGCGAAGCGGAAGCGAGGGGACCCCTCCCTAGTGGAGCGTTTCGAGCTCTTCATAAGCGGGTGGGAGCTGGCGAACGCCTTCTCCGAGCTGAACGACCCGGTCGAGCAGGAACAGAGGTTCAGGGAACAGGACCGGCTCAAACAGACCGGGGACGAGGAGGCGCATCCCATAGACACGGACTACGTACGAGCGCTCGAATACGGCCTCCCGCCGACGGGAGGACTGGGCATCGGCGTAGACAGGTACGCCATGCTCATGACCGACGCCCCATCGATCAAGGAGGTCATTCTCTTCCCCCACATGAGACCCGACATCGCCTGAAAGGAACTCCGAGATGAAGGACGACGAGTACGCGATTCACAAGTTGCCCCCCGGGCGGTTGGACGACCTGGTTGAGGCACAGAGGGAGATCTTCTCGGACTATATGGTGCCGATCACCGTCTCCCGAGAGTTCATGGACAGCTTCATGCGGTCCGTCGGCGGCAAGACTGAGAACATAGTCGTCGCAACAGACGACGGAGGGATCGTCGGATTCGTCAACCCCGTCGTGGATGGCAAGGAGGCCTGGATCGGTGGGCTAGGCGTCGCTGCACGCGCGCGCAGGCGCGGGATAGGGAAGAGGCTGATGGCAGCGGCGGAGGACATCGCGAGAGACGGAGGGGCAGAGGTTGTTCTCCTGGAGGTGATCGAAGGCAACCTGCAGGCGATGAGCCTCTACGCGAGCCTGGGATATTCGAAGACCGCGTCGTATGTCTCCGCTGAAGGACTGCCTCAGCAGTTCGCTGGATACGGCCCTGAACCGATGAAGGCCACAGTCGATGAGGTCAGGAGCATCCATTCGGAGGCGTATTCAGAAGCCTGCTGGCAGAGGCGAAAAGCGAGCGCTCTAGTGGAGTCTGGCGGCAACTCTGAGGTGTACCGCGTCGACAGAGGCTTCGTCGCGTTGCGTCGAGTGGGTGCCACGGGGTTCATCCCGTTCATAGGAGTCGCTCCAGGCGAGAGACGGAAGGGCATAGGCACTTCGCTCGCCAAGTTCGCGCTGAACCGTCTGTGGGAACTCGGCGCTTTCAAGGTCGCTCTGTACAACGTGAACGACGACCTCGTGACGAGCAGGATGCTCGACAAGTTCGACTTCAAGGTGACGTTGAGGCAGGTCGAGATGAGGAAGGCCATCTGATAGGCGAAGTCACTGCCTGCACTGGGCGTACTTCTCGTCCGCCTCCCATTTCTTCATTACCCAGTCCTGGAGACTCTTCACATCCTCCTCGGACATGTGTCTGAACCGGCCCTGTGGCTTGAGGTACTCTGCCACAGGGGTCATCTTGGGCTTCTTGCTTATCGTCACCTTTCCGTTCTCGGACTCGTACAGCGTCCACATTCCGGTATCCACAGCGAGCTTGGCGATCTCGACCGTCTTCGCCGTGTCGTGCCTCCAGCCTGTGGGGCAAGGCGTGAACACCTGGATGTATCGGAACCCCTTCATGCTCTTTGCCTTCTCAAACTTCCTTATGAAGTCCTGGATGTGCCCGACCGAAGCTGTGGCGACGTAGGGCACATTGTGAGCCATCATTATCAACGGCATGTCCTTCTTGAAGTTCGACTTCCCGGCCTTTACCTTTCCGACCGGCGTGGTTGTCGTCCACGCGCCGAACGGAGTGGAGCCAGAGCGCTGTATGCCCGTGTTCATGTATGCTTCGTTGTCGTACATGACGTAGAGCATGTTTTCGTTCCGCTCCGCGGCCCCCGACAGAGCCTGTATGCCTATGTCGGCCGTGCCCCCATCCCCCGCGATGCCCATGATTAACGTCTCGTCCTTTCCAAGCACCTTCATGGCCCTGGACATACCTGTGGCGCACGCTGCCGTGTTCTCGAACGCTACGTGGTGGAACGGCACCTTCCAGGCCAGATACGGGTATGTCGCGCCGAATATCAGAAGGCAGCACGCGGGGTTCACCACCATGGTGTTCGGCCCGAGAACCTTCATCAGGTTCCTAACAGCAATCGCCGCCCCACAACCCGCACATGCGGTGTGCCCGCGAGTGAACAGCTCCTCGTCCGGCAGGTCCTTGAGCTTCACTGGCTCACCCCTCTTGTTCCTACCCAGGTGACATCACGTCTGACCTCTCCGGTCTTCGCGGCGTCGAGGAGCTTATCGTACATGTACCTGATGTCCGCAAGCGACACATCCCTTCCTCCGAGCCCGCCTATGAAGTTCAGCACGGGCAGGTCAATCCCGAACACCGCGCTCTTGAACTCGATGAACGAAGGGCCACCCACTCCAAAGGACACGGCCCTATCGAAGACCCCTACTGCCTTGACCTTCTCGGCGATCGCCCTCATCTCCGTCATCGGGTAAGGGCGCCAGAACCTGAGTTTGACCAGGCCGACTTTCTTGCCCTCAGCCCTCATGTCGTCCACGACCTCGTGCGCCGTCGAGCTGGCCGTCCCCATGGTGATCAGCACGGCGTCGGCGTCATCGACCATGTACGGGTCGATCAAGCCGCCGTGGTCTCGGCCGAACTGCTTCGCGAAAGCGGCGTTGACCTCGCCAATGACCTCGACCGCGCTGCGCATGGCCTTGTCTGTCTGCCAACGACATTCCATCACGTAATCCGGAGGCGTGAAAACGCCGACAGCATTGACGTCATCGGGGTCGAGGATGGGACCGGTAGGCTTGTACCTGGGGACGAACCTGTCTGCGTCGGCCTGCTCGATCAGATCCACAGGCTCCACGGTATGGGACAGGATGAACGCGTCCAGACAGACGGTCATCGGCAGGGAGACCCTCCTGTCCTCGGCTATGCGGTAGGCCTGAAGTACCATATCGAGCACTTCCTGGTTGTTGTCGCAGAACACCTGCATCCATCCGGAGTCGCGCTCCGGCATTATGTCGTTGTGCTCCACCCAGATGTTGATCGGCGACGCGATCGCTCTGTTCACAACCGCCATAACGACAGGGAGCCTCATGCCGCTGGCTATCGGGAGGATCTCGTGCATCAGCGCGAGACCCTGCGACGAGGTCGCCGTGAAGGTCCGTACGCCAGAAGCGCTCGCCGACACGCATGCGCTCATAGCCGAATGCTCGCTCTCGACCTCGATGTACTCGCAGTCCATCTCTCCGTTGTTGACGAACTCCGATATGTGCTCCACGATGAAGGTCTGCGGCGTTATCGGATAGGCGGCGACTGTCCTTACCCTCGAGCGCATCGAACCATACGCTGCGGAGTAATTTCCAGTGCAAATCTTCGACACCATGGAGTTCACCTCACCATCCTTATCGCGTCAGCTGGGCATTCGTTCGCGCAGATGCCGCATCCCTTGCAGTAGTCCATGTCGAAATCCATGTGATCCTCCTTCCGGTAGATGCACCCCTCGGGACAGTAGAACCAGCAGAAGTTGCACATGGTGCACTTCTCCGTGTCGTACTCGGGTCGGAAGACCTTCCAGGTACCAGTCTTGTTCTCCACGAACGAACCTGGGCCGACCGCTCCTGCCGAAGTGCTCATCGGGACGCCTGCCACTCCGATCGGTAGCTCCTTCACGTCCGGTAACCACTTCTCCGCGGACTTCAGCTCTCTCTTGCCGTGCGACTCGCCGACGAGGGTTCTGTCGTATGCGACCCTTGCGGCCTTCGCGTTCTTCTCGCCTATCTTCGGCCCCAGTCTGTCGCCGAACACCTGGAGTATCCCCTTCTCAATCGATTCGATGCTGACAAGGCCCGTCGCCTTCGAAAGGGCACCGAGGATGGATGAGTTCGTCGCGGGCTGCTTGAGGACTTCCAGAGCGACGCTCGTCGCATCCACTGTCGCCATCTTGACATCGATGCCGACGTCGACTTCAGCGGGCTGTTTTGAAGAGTTGACGAGGACCATGCCGCCCTCCTTTAAGCCTTCAACTACATTCACCGTGTCCAACAGGCTTTCGTCGAGGACGACGACGTAGTCGGGCTCGTAGACCTGCGTCTTTCGATAGACCCTCTTCTCGTCTATTCTCGTAAATGCCAGCACTGGCGCGCCTCGTCTCTCGGCTCCGAAGAACGGGAACGCTGTTGCGTAGCCACCTTCGCTATGAGCAGAGCTCGCGAGCGCCTGAGCGGCCATGACGGCGCCCTGACCGCCGCGACCGTGAAAACGGATTTCGTACATCCTGTAACCCCATCATGTTTCGAATAGATGGCAGCGCCTTAAGGGTTTCTGAGCAACCCTCATTAAGCTGACGGCGAGCGGCGTCGCTACCATGATGGCATTAGTTCGACGATGGCGCCCCCGCAATCAAGGAAGAAAGACGAAGTACAGACATGAGAAGGCATCGGAAGACGAACAACCTCCGTGTTCCGGCGCGTCCGTGCGCTGCGCCCAAACCTTTTTGGACAGCCCGGAAGATTACGCGTTAGATGTCAAGAAAGGCACCGGATGAAATCACCCTCAAGGTCGCCAGGGCTCACCACCAATCGGAAGTGGGCCTCGGGCGCGCACGGATAGACAGCGCGACCAGAAAGAACCTCGGAATCGACGTAGGAGAGATAATCGAGATAGAGGGGAAGAAGAGGACGGCGGCAAAGGTTTTCAGGGCCGCACACGAGGACGAGGGCAAGGGAATCATACGCATCGACGGAATGATCCGTGGAAACTCCGGCATCTCAATCGGCGAGAAGGTGTCGGTACGGAAGGCGGTTTCCAACCAGGCGAAGAAGGTCGTCGTCGCTCCCAAGATACCTCACGGAAAGAGGGTGAGGTTCGGACAGGGCGTCGAAGGACTGTTCAAGAAAGGGCTCCTCAACCGCGCGGTCGTGAAGGGGGACGAGATAATCATCCCGAACATCGCGCTTATGGGCGGTTTTCTGCCGTTCGTCGTCGCGTCGACTACGCCCAGCGGCATCGTCCAGATTGGCGATTTCACGGAGTTGTCGGTGAAGACGGAGCCGGTCGAAGTCTCCGTGCTGACGAGGCCGTCTGTGACCTATGAGGACGTCGGAGGGCTCGAGGGGGAGCTGCAGAGGATACGGGAGATGATAGAGCTGCCTCTGAAACACCCTGAGATATTCTCGAGGTTGGGAATCGACCCCCCAAAAGGGATATTGCTCTACGGTTCCCCAGGTACTGGAAAGACGCTCATCGCCAAGGCCGTGGCGAACGAAGCCGGTGCAAACTTCTTCACGATTCAAGGCCCGGAGATAATGTCGAAGTTCTATGGGCAGAGCGAGGAGCGCCTTCGGGAGATCTTCTCCGATGCGGAGAAGAACTCGCCATCCGTCATATTCATAGACGAGATAGACTCGATCGCACCGAGACGAGACGAAGTACAGGGAGAGGTCGAGAGGAGGGTCGTCGCCCAGCTGTTGACGCTCATGGACGGTATGACCTCGCGCGGGAACGTCATAGTCATCGCCGCGACCAACCGTGAAGAAGCGATAGACCCTGCCCTGCGGCGTCCTGGCAGGTTTGACCGTGAGATAGAGATTGGCGTTCCGACGGCGGAAGGCAGGCTTGAGATATTGATGATCCACACCAGGGGCATGCCGATCGCCAAGTCCGTCGATCTCGAGAGAATCGCTGAGATGACGCACGGCTTCGTTGGCGCAGACCTGGCTGCGTTGGCTCGAGAGAGCGCGATGCGCGCCCTCAGGAGATATCTCCCCGACATAGAGTTCGGCAAGCCGATACCGACGGACGTGCTTGAGAAGATGCGCGTGACCGGGCAGGACTTCACCGAAGCGCTCAGGGAGATCGAGCCGAGCGCTATGAGGGAGGTGCTCGTGGAGATCCCGAAGGTCACATGGAACGACGTCGGAGGACTTGACGACATCAAGAAGGCGCTCAACGAGGCCATCGAGATGCCGCTTGAGGATCCTGAGGCGTTCTCCAGACTTGGCATCAGGTCTCCTTCAGGCGTGCTGTTGTTCGGAGCCCCAGGGACTGGCAAGACGCTGATTGCCCGAGCCGTGGCGAACGAGACCAAGGCCAACTTCATATCCATCAAAGGCCCCGAGATAATGTCGAAGTGGGTGGGTGAGAGCGAGAAGGCAATCCGCATGATCTTCAAGAAGGCCAAGCAGGTCGCTCCTTCGATAGTGTTCCTAGACGAGATCGATGCCATCGCCCCGAGGAGGGGGAGCCACTTCGACTCTGGCGCCATTGAACGCGTCGTAAACCAGCTTCTCACCTCGATGGACGGGCTGGACCAGATGCAGGGCGTGTTCGTCATCGCTGCGACGAACAGACCGGACATACTAGACCGCGCGCTGCTGCGGCCTGGACGGTTCGACAAACTGCTGATAACTGCCTTGCCCGACGAAATTGGGCGCACGAGGATACTGGAGGTGCACACGCGCGACATGCCTCTAGAGGGAGTGGACATCAAGCAGATGGCGGCCAAGCTGGAGGGATATGTGGGCGCGGA
Organism: Methanobacteriota archaeon; assembly: GCA_020347565.1. GTDB lineage: Archaea > Thermoplasmatota > Thermoplasmata > UBA10834 > UBA10834 > UBA10834. The sequence continues at coordinate 408,761 of CP070732.1, forward strand.
CATCGAGAATCTATGCCGCGAGGCCGGACTGATCGCCCTGAGGGAGGACAAAGGCGCCGAGAAGGTGACGGCGAGACACTTCGAGGAGGCGATGAAGCTCGTAAGAGCTTCAGTCGATGGAGAGACCGTCGCGCAGTACGAATCCCTAGCCCAGGAGATGTTGACCGCAATGTCTAAGAGGGCCAAAGATGATAACGGCATGGGCTACTACAGGTAGTCGGAGATGGGATGACAATGCGCAAGTTCATTACCGAGCTGAAGGGCAAGACAGTGATGACCAACGATGGCCAGATACTCGGCATGATCGAGAATTTTCTAATCGACACGAAGACTGGTGAGTTGCAGAACGTGCTAGTCATTCCGGCCGAGGAGGTCGAGCCGAGGCTGTTCAAGATGGACTCGGACGGAAGGCTCGTGTTGCCTTTCAGCGAGATGAGGGCCGTACGCGACGTCGTCGTTATGAACATCGCGTAGACTTCCACGCCGCCGTCGGGAGACCTCGTCTGATCGATATGAATCAGGCCTGACCAGTTCTCCGACGGCTCATGCGCACATAGGGTGGCGCGGACTATCTCAAAACGCGCTTGCGCTCCTTCAGGAGTCTGGCGACCAGCTCCCTCTTGGTGCCCCTGGAGCTTATGTCGAGGGCGATGCACAGCGCCTCCAGCTCCGACTTCTTCTTAGCCTTGATAGACTTCTCCGACTCACGTCTGAGGAGCTTGGCCTTCTTCTTGCTCGGGTCCTCCCTCTTTGCCGGCGGCGGGGGCGGAGGAGCGGCTGGCGCTCTGGCCTTGCGCTTCACCTGCATCTTCTCGACTGAGCGTTCTGCCGCAGCATCCCTCAGATTGGCGTTCGCGTCCTCGAACTGAGGCGCCATCCTGAGAGACTCCCTGAAGGCAGTCAGCGCCTCATCGAGCCTTCCCAACCTCCTCAGCGTGATGCCCTTGTTGTTGTAGGCCTCGGGCGTCTCGAGAATCTTCAGCGATTGATCGAACGAGCGCAGCGCGTCCTCGAGCTCGTCCATGGCCAGCTGTGTGAATCCCCTGTTGTTCATGGCGACGGCAGAAGGGTTCATGACGAGCGACTCGTCGAAACAGGCGATCGCCTCTCTGAGGCGTTCCTCACGATACAGCAGGCAGCCCCTGTTGTTCCACGCGGGCGGGTTCTCTTTCCGAAGACTGATCGCCGTGTCGAACTCGGACCCCGCTGCCGTCCAATCGCCCTTGAAGAGGTCTGCTACACCCAGATTGCTGTGAGCTTCGGACGCGTCGAACGGTTCCGAGGTCAACCTGGACAGAGTGTCGAAGGCACCTTCGTTCTCGCCGGCCATCATCTGGAGAACGCCCTTGAAGTTGCGGAGCATCGCAAGGTTCTCCGAGGCCAGTGCAACCTCGACGTCTTCGAGCGCCTGCCCGTAATCCCTCCTGCCGAAAGACTCGAAGGCGGCCGCCGCCTTTGCCTGCCATCCAGTCGTCTGTTCCCTGAGAGACTTGCTGACCTTCGCTGCGAGCTCTCCCTCTCCGGACAGCATGAGAGCTGTGTGCAGATTGTGAAGTGCCGGCGAATAGCCCGGGTCGGAAGCGAATGCGTGCTCGTAGGTCTTTATCGCAGCCTCCTGCTTTCCCTGCATGAAGAGCACGTTGCCAGCGACGTTCAGCAACCTCGCGTTCTCCCCCTCGAGCCTAAACGATTTACTGAGGAACTCGTGCGCCTCCTCATATCTTCCGAGGAGAAGCAGGAGTTCCGCCCTGTCGCCGTAGAGCTCCTCTGCCAGCTGCTCGACCGTCTCCTCAACGGCCTCGTGTTCGGGAGGGGGCGGCGCTGGCGGCATGGCGGTCTCAAGCGGCATTCCCGGGGTCGGCTTGACGCGTCGAGCAGGCGCCTCCAGAGTCCTGAGGGAGAATATCTCTTCGACAATCCGCGGAGCCTCTCCAAGCTCTTCGTCCATGCTCTGGTTCAGCCCCTCTAGCACACGCTGCGCATCAGCGTTATCGGGGTTGAGTCGCAGGCATTCGTCGAGCGCCCGTCTCGCCTCGGAACGTCTCTCGAGCTTCAGGGCGAGCACCCCCCTCAGGAACCACGCGCGCGCGACCTCAGGCTGTATCTCAGTCACGCGGGTGTAAGCTGCGAACGCCTCCTCGTCCCGACCGAGTTCCTGAAGCAAACCCGCCCTGTTCATCCAGGCCTCGATGTAGTCGTCGCGGAGCTGGACGGCGTGCTCGTATGCCTCCAGCGCCTCATCAGCTCGCCCGAGCTTGTGCAGGGTGACGCCTCTGTTGCTGTGGACCTTCTCCAGCCTGTAGTTCCTCTTGAGCGCTGCGTCGTAAAGGTCCAGAGCCTCTCGGTACCGCCCCATGCGATGCAACGTGTATCCCTTGTTAACGAGCGCCTTGAGGTTGGCCGGGTTCAGCTGAAGACAATGGTCGTAGCACCTCAGCTCCTCCTCGTACCTCGCCAGTGAGAAAAGGCAGTTCGCGAGGGCGAACCAAGTCTCATCGCTTGCGGAGTCGATGTCTAGGGCGTGCTTGTAGCACTCCAGAGCCTGCTCGTGGTAGCCCATCTCCTCCAAGACGGTGGCCTTGAAACGCCACGCGGGCGCATAACCCTCGTCGGTGAGTATCACGTCGTCGATGCACTCAAGGGCTCTAAGATAGTCCCTGCTCGAGAGGGCCTCGGCCCCGTCGGCCATCTTCGTCGCCACATTCTCTGCGGCCCCGGAAGGTCGTGCGGCGACGGAGCGCTCACGCGCTCTGTCGGCCTGTTGGACCACGTCCCTGTCGATGTCAAACCGACGAATAAGTGCCGCCAGCTTCGGCCCGTCGGCCAGACCAACGGAGCTGCCTTCGGCCAACCGGACTGCGCCGGGCTCTATTGAGGACGACGATATGACCAGCCCGTTGGGCGCCTCTATCCTCTTCATGTACGATATGAGGCTCTCCACGGACTGTTTCGCAACGACCTCGTCGCGCCTCGAGAAGAACACAACGTACTTCCTCGCATCTGGCTGATGGATGCACTCGGCGATGATGAAGTCGCCTCTTGCACGGCTCCGCGTCGTCCTGAGCCCGAGGAATCCGAGTATGCGTTCGACCAAGGCGGAGAACTCGGAGTTCGATATCGACTGGAGGGCGGAGAGGATCCTCTCGTCCGACCGCTCGCTCAGTATCTTGTCGATCTCGACCATCAGAAACCCCTCCCGTCGGAGATCGACTCAAGCCACTTGGCCGCTTCCCGGTTGCTCGGGTCTAGCCGGACGCTCTCTTCCAGGCAGGCTCTCGCGTCATCGACCATGCCGATCGCGTTGAGCGCCATGCCCTTCTTGCCCAGGGCGTATGAGTCGTCCTGGCGAAGCTCCAAATACTTGTTGTAGGCATCTATCGCCCTTCGATACTTCTCCTTCTCCAGGAGCGTGTCTGCCTTCAGCAACCATGCCTCTCCGTCGTTCGGAACCAATGAGTTGTACTTGTCCAGGCACTGTATGGCTGCGCCCCACCTGCCGAGGGCGCGCATCGTCTTGCCCTTCCCGAGCCACGCCCTTGCGTTGGCGCCGTCGATCTGGAGGGTTCTTGAGTAGCTCTCGTCCGCCCCGTTGTACTTTTCGTTTGCCAGGAGCGTGTCGCCCATCGCTGCCCAAGCATCGGCCAGCTCGGGGTCCAGGGTGACCGATTTGCTGAAGTACTGCACTGCGGCACCCCACTTGCCCTCTCTCTCCGCGATGACTCCGCGCCAATACCACGCGCGCGGGTCGCCGCGGTTCCTCTCGTAGAACGCATGGAGCGCGGACGCCGCGTCTGGGAGACTGCCGCTCTCGACCAGCGACTCGATCAGTATCAGGTTCGCCTCTCTGGACCCAGGATCAGAGTCCACGAGATGCCTTGCTCGCTGGATCGCCATGTCATAGTCCCTCGCCTCCAATGCCGCGAGCGCGAGATCCAGCTGCGAGTCGCCAGCGACTGCTGGCGGGCGCACCGGCTCCTTTCTCGCGCGTGCAATGCGCCTCGCGCGCGGTTCGAGGTGCTCCTTCTTCGGGGCGGGCCTTACCAGCTCTCCGATGACGTCGAGCACACGCTCCTCGAGGTCCGGTGTCCTTGATATCATCTTTCTCCGCTCGGCGACGGCGGCCTCCTCGTCCCTGCCCATCGACCTGAGCGTCGCTATCAGATGGTTATGGGCTCTGGCGAAGACCGGGTCGACTGTCAGAGACTGGCTGAAACACTCGAGAGCCTCCTCCATCCTTCCATCCTTGAGCAGCACCTCACCCTTGAGGAGCCAGCCCTCAGCCGTCGGCGTCTGTCCGAGCGTCTCATCTACCATAGACAGGGCCTCGACGGGGCTGCCGACCTCGAGCTGGGCCCTTGCGAGGGCCAGAGCAATCCTGACGTCATTCGGGAACACGGCGTGGGTGGCGACAAGGTGTTCCTTGGCCTCCTCCCAATCCCCGGCATCCGAACACAGCATCCCGAGGTTCCATGATGCGATCGAATGAAGGTCGTCCCGTTCTCCAACTTTCGAGAAGTAATCCTTGGCCTTAGACACGAAAGCGGCCTTTCTCTGATCGCGCCAAGCCCTCGAAGCGGTTCTGAGTAGGATGCCGTGACACGCCGTCCAGTATATCACACCAAGCCGCAAACACAGGTCACTGCTCAGAACGCCGGGGCTCGCTCCCGAGAGGGAGTCCACCTTCTGGACTACCACCATGATCGTCTCGGCAGCGTCTTCGGTGAGGGTTATCGGCTGGTCCGCTCCCTTCAACGGGACCCCCATATGGGCCAGCGTCTTGTTGCATAGGTCCAGGTAGGACGCCGTCTCCTCATCGGTGAGCGCTTCCAGACGTGTATTCCGAAGAACCCCCTTCGTGTCTGAAGAAGGCACGAGGGACATCGCACCGTCGGAGACGGGTCCCAGCGCGCTCGCCATCGACCCTTTGGCCCTCAATCGTGAGAACAGGCTCGGGCCTATCAGGACAGGCGTGAGGAAGAACCTAGCCTCGGTGAGACAGGTGTCGGCGCAGGTGTCGCAGACCAACGCCATCTCTTCGCAAGGACCTTCACATCTGAGGCAGGGCAACCTGTTTCTCCTCCGTTGAAAACCGATATGGGTCATTCGATATAATCATACTGTCGAGGTCCCGCGCGTTGTGAGCTTCTTGACCATGTACATTCCTTCGCGCTCGTATCCCAACCTGCGATAGTAGTCCCGGACGCCCACGCCGCTGGTCACAAACAGACCGTCGAACCCAGCGTCCGCCGCCTTGCTCTCACACAAAGACAGGAGTCGGGCGCCGATGCCTCGATGTTGCCAACGTCCGTCTGGGCCTTCGTCTAACGGGACCATCTCCCCGTAGACATGGAGTTCTCTGAGCCTCGCCCGGGACATTCCTTCTCGGTCGGAGAGCCTTAGCCTCGCGTACCCCACAAGACAATCGTCATCCTCTGAAGAAGCGCTGATGAACGATTCGGTCCCGCCGCTCGCCCTGTACGAGTCGTCCTCTATCGTCAGACCAGCCCCGGCATCGCCCCTGCCGGGAACGCCCCTGTGCCCGGCCTCCATGCAGCGTATGCAAGGGCATCTCTTATCCTTCAACGCAAGGTGTTCGGCTACGATTTCGCGCAGGTGTCCCTTCCGGACGCCCGCCTCGATTAGCTGCACAGGAATGTCTCTCTGGACGCGCAGGATGCGGACCCATCGCGGAGTGGCCTTCTTCATCTGCTCAATCAACACGACCGAGCCCTCCAGGGACATCGGCTCGTATCTTCCGTCCCTCCACCAGTCATAGAGTTCTGTCCCTTTGACGACCAGTGTCGGATATATCTTCAGCATGTCGGGGCGGAAACGCTCGTCGCTGAACATGAGAGCGAACGACCGCATATCGCCCTCCGCAGTGCTTCCAGGAAGCCCGGGCATGATGTGATAGCATACCTTCAACCCGGCCTCCTTGGCAAGAGCGGTCGCCTCGGTCACGGCTTCGACGCCATGGCCGCGTTTCACGCCTTCGAGCACGCGATCGTCGAGAACCTGCACGCCCAGCTCAACCTTTGTGGCACCCAGAGAGATGGCCCGTTCCACGTGCTCCCTCCTGAACCAATCAGGCCTTGTCTCCACGGTGAGGCCCGTACAACGCGAACGCGCTGTCTCATTCGCCTCCTGGGACGACGCCAGGTCGGGGGCATCGCAGCCGTTCATAGCGTCGAAGCACCGCTTCACAAACCACTCTTGATAGTCGACCGGACGCGCAGTGAAGGTGCCGCCCATGATTATCAGGTCGACCTTGTCGGTCCTGTGCCCTATGGCGAAGAGCTGTTCGAGACGCGCCTTGGTCTGATCGTAGGGGTCGAAGCCGTGCATCGACGCCCTCAGGGCTGCAGGCTCCCTTCCGGTGTAGGACTGAGGGCTGCTGTTGGGCACTCCGCCGGGACAGTACGAACACCGTCCGTGAGGGCAATCCGCCGGACTCGTCATCACCGCCACGGGCGCCACGCCACTAGCGGTTCTCACAGGCTTGTTGCGCAGCAGATGCTCCACATCGCCCCTGATCCCGCCGGGCACGAGAGCGAGCAGTTCGTAGTTGGCCGGAACCCTGGCAAGCCCGTGCTTCCTGCACAGGGACTTCTTCGCCCTCAGGACGTCGGCCCTTGACGAGATGGCACCGCATGTGAGCATGGCAAGAAATTCCCGCACGTATGCGGCAGGGAGAGCGTCTCCTTCGTGTGGCATGTCGGACAGCTCACAGGGCCAACGCGGTCACATATACATGAAGGAGTCGTCAGTCTCCTCTGCGCGGTCGGCGGCCGACCCGCGCAAGGGAGATGCATCGGCGATAATCCCGTGTGCTAACAGACGTACGTAGGTCTTGTCGGGTAACGGCTCCAGCTCCACTATGCCCTTCGTCACAAGGGACTTGAGCGCCCGGGCCAGTGTATCGCGCCTGACCGAGAGGCCTCTGCGGATGTCGTCTACTGTTACCGGGTAGTTCTCCCCCAAGAACTTGACGATGCGGATCTCGAGCGCTGAAAGCTCCAGGTTCATGTGCAACGCCGTTCTCAGCCGAAGTAACCCGAGTCACCCTCGGACTCCTTCTCCTTCTTCTCCTCTTCGGCCTTGAGGACATCGATCGACAATATCATGTGAGACGGGATCAGGCGCAGCATCGCCTCGCCCCCGCCCAGTGGGTTCTCGAGCTCCATCACGATCGCCGTGTCGTGGGCTATGGCAGCATAGCCTTTGAACACGCCGATGGTCTCCATCGGCTTGTCCCTTGCCTCGAGGCTCTTGACCCGGTATTGCGAACCATCGGTCAGGATTATCGCGTCATTTCTTTTTGGCATGCTTGTACCCCTTCTTCTGCACGAGCTCCTGGAGATGGTCCACGGTCTTCCGGTAGTTCTCCATCGCCACCTCCACATGCGCCTCGGTGAAGTTCCAGGCCTTGCTGAGGTTGCCGTATCTCAGCCTGTAGCCCTTCTTCATCGATCCGTCCGGCCTCTCAACCGTCGCCTCTTCGAGAATGTCGAACGCCTTCAGCTTGTTTATGTGCCTGTACACAGTGGCTTTGGTGGTCCCAAGGGAACCGGCGAGGTCCTCGACGACCCATGGCTTCTCCGCTCTGTAGAGGAAATGCTCCACCATCAGCCTGAAGGGTACGCTGTCTCTTATGTCGCTCACGTCCGTCTTCGGGTCGTATCCCTTCGAGAAGTACCCTATCTGGTTCAGGAAAAGCATCGCCACCTCCTCGACGTCTGTAAGGGGCGTGAGAGGTGTGTTGTTTACAACATTTAGCTCGAAGCTCATATGTTTCGGCATCGAGTCTTGAAGAATTAAGTCTTGTGCTCCACTACCGTCTTGGAGAGTTCGCGCATCATCGTCTTCTCGAACTCCTCTTCGAGCACCTCGAGGACCTCTCCACGGATCGATATGAACTCGGCGCTCGTCCTGTCCCTCGGGCGGGGAAGGCCGACAGGAATGACCTGCTTGACCTTACCTGGCCTCGCCGTCATGACCACGATTCTGTCCGCGAGGTAAACGGCTTCGTCGACGGAGTGTGTCACGAACAGTATCGTCTTCTTCGTCGCCGCCCAGATACGGAGCAGCTCCTTCTGCATGAGGTTCCTGGTCTGGGCGTCAAGGGCGCCGAAGGGCTCGTCCATCAGCAAGACAGCAGGATCGTTGGCCAACGCTCTCGCAATGCCAACCCGTTGCTTCATACCGCCTGAGAGCTGTTGTGGGTGGGCATCCTCAAACCCTTCGAGGTTCACAAGGTCGATGTATCTCGATGATACCGCCTCTCGCTCGGCCAAAGGAAGGTTCTTCATCTCAAGGCCGAACTCGATGTTCTTCTTCACCGTGCGCCAGGGGAAGAGGGCGAACTCCTGGAATACGACTCCGCGGTTGGGCCCTGCACCGGTCACCTCCTCACCACTCACGACGACCTGTCCGTCAGACTTCGTCTCAAGGCCAGCGATGATTCGTAGGACCGTCGTCTTCCCACACCCTGAGGGACCGAGTAGGCAGACGAACTCACCCTCGTCGACGTCGAGCGCGAAGTCCTTGAGCGCGACGACCTCCTTCTTGTCCCCCCTGAACGCTTTGAAGAGGCGTTGCGTTCGTATGTTCACTTCATGCCCATCCAAGCGTATAACCTCCTCTCGACCTGGCTCGCTACCCCCGTAGTCAGTATTCCGAGGATGGCAATCACAGCTATACCGGCGTAGGCATAGTCGAAGAGTTTAGACTCAGCTGTATCCCATATGTAGAAGCCGACACCGCCTCCGTACGCTCCCACCATTTCCGCCGCCACGATGCACATCCAACCTATGCCCAGACCCACTTTGATGCCCGTCATCAGATAAGGCGTGGTGAAGGGCAGGATTACCTTGAAGAAGATGTGTTTCCTCTCTGCGCCTAGCGTCTTCGCCGCGTCTACTAGTAGAGGATCTACGCTCTTCACACCAAGCATGATGTTGTACAATACGGGAAAGAAGATGCCAAGGAACACTATGGCAATTGGGCCCCAGAGATAGCCAAGCACTACGGAAAATACTGGAATCCACGCGATTGGGGGTATAGGGCGGAATATTTCGACGATCGGCATGCCAAGGCCCTCTGCCACAGGGTATCTTCCCATTAGCAGGCCGGATGGCACGGCTAGTGCCAGGGCGAGCACGAACCCCAGGAATACTCTCTTGAGGCTGGCAAAGATGTGATCGGTCATCAGTAGTCCGGTAGTCCCGGGCGTTTGAAATGAATCGATGAAGGCCTCTACAACCTCAGCAGGAGCAGGTACATACTCACGATACCCGCTCAAGTTCGCATCAAGGTACGAAGAGTATAGGTTCCAGGCGACCACGAAAACCGCTACTGACACGATTGCGAGGAGAGCGCGTTTCCAGTTCCTTGATATTGCGTCTCTTGCTAGCTCGAAGAGGGATTGCATGCATTGTCCTCGATTATGACTGAGCGCGTTACGGTTAGAGGTCTGGGGGCATCATGTCCTTATCTTCAGCTCCAACCCCTCCAATTGAAGGGCGACCTTGAGGAGGAGGAACTGGATAGAACTCGTACCAGGGTGGGCGATCGTCTTGCCAGCAAGTCCGCTCAGGTCGGATATGCCCAAATCGGCCTGAACGACTATGGCACTCCCTTCACTGTTGGCCTGGCCTATGATCGATGTGTCAATTGCGGCGTTGAGATGGCCTGTTATGGCAGGAGGGCTTCCCAGGTAGCCGATGTCCACGTAGCCTCCTGCGAACGCAGTCATAACCGCTCCTCCGTTAGCGAACGGCGCACCTATTGCATCCTCGACGTTCAGGCCGTACTCTTCGAATATGCTCTCGCCGCTTCCGAGCACATCGGCATTCTTTGCGACTGCCTGCGCAAGCTGATGAATATCTCCCTTGAGGAAGCCAAGTCTGATCGGCGATTCCGGATTGAGCATCGTATCGCTCGGACCTACTGTCTCGGCAGCGGCGAGGTAGCTGTCATCGACGTATCCGTCGATGAAATCATCTACACTCGAATAGCCGCGGTCGTCGAGCTTCTCCTCCTTGATCACGCCGATCTCGAAATACATCTCTGTGAAGTTCTCCAGCGCGTTCGTGAACCCTTCATCCATGACGTACCGGAACTCGAGATGCTGCATTGCCTCTGCAACAACAGATTCATTTCTCTCCGTGAAGTCGACGGCGATATCAACCAAGAGAGAGTAGTTCGCGCCATCTGGATCGTCCAGCGCCTCGTTGATCCAGTCGGTGGCATCCATGTGCGCCTTCACAAACCGAGCTGTGAGTTCCTGCCCGTCCGTATCGGAGACGAAGGCGTTGTGTACGGCCACTACGCAACATGGATGATTCGGAAGTATGTCGCCCGACCACTTGAGAACAGACCCGACTCCGCCGACAATGGAGTCTGAAACGAAAGGTTCCCACGCGATGTAGCCATCTATCTGGTTTGCAGCAAGGGCACCCTTCATGCTATACGGGGGTTCGACGACGTAGTACACCACGTTTGTGGCTTCATCGCCGTCGCGGTCCAGTAAGATGTAAATCGCCACTCCAGCAACCAAGAGAACGCCTGTCAGTATTACAGAGAATATAGGTTTCATCTTCTCCATGGTTTCAACTCCGTCCTATCCCTAGCCGTCAAGGTCTAATAAGCCTTACCACACAGATGCCTTTGAAATGGCACAAATGTATTAATGAGGGTGAGCGTATTTGCCTATTGAGGACATTCGAATGAACAGGAGCGGAAAGTTGCTCAGGGCGGCGGCTCACTCGAACGAAGCCTTCAGCCGATCGTTGAAGCAGACGCTATCTGAGCTGGACATGACGCTCAAAGAGTTTGCGGAGACCTCTGGCATATCTGCGAGTACTCTCTACAAGGTCGTCAGCGCTGAGAGATCTCCAAGCCTTGAAATCCTGAGGAAGGCACTGAAGACCCTTGAGGAAATCGATGGTGGGAGGAGCGGCGACTTCATCGCTGTCATCGCTGCGAGACATGTGCTCGACGAAGTCGTTGAGAGATCGATCAGAATCGACGGGGACGAGCTCTTGACAAGAGAGTATCCCGCTACTACTCTCGAGGACGCGATTGTCGCATCCGTGCGCGCCGAGAGGGATGGCGCGAGGGCCATCGTCTGCGCACCTATCGTCAGCACCACAATAGAGAGAGTCGTGGACATACCAATAGCCACAATCATGCCGAGGAACAGTGTCACAGAGGCCATCAGACTAGCTGCGAGGAAGTCCTCGTTGAGGGATGTTGTCATTAGTACGAGGCCGAGGGACTAATCGACGCATAGAGTCAAATCTCAAATCAACGTGAATCGGCTTGAGGTAAGTGCCAAGGGTGGGACCGGTTCATGTCGCCGAATGAGGCCGTGTCCTGCCCGTTTAGAGGTCATTAGGCCAAGTCCAGCCCACACGGCGTGGATCGGACAGGGCCAGTATCGGGAGACTTCTCCGAACACAACTCCGATAGATCTGCACATCTGCACCACATGCTGTGCGACTCAGGCCGTAATGACCTTGACCGCGATGTCCAAGTCCATGGAATTGGTGACAAGGCACCCGCGCTTCGTCGCATCGACCACCTTCTGAATCCTCGAGTCGGCGCACGGCGACGACAACTTCACTTCGGCCTCGATGTCAATCCTCACGAACTTGCGTGCGCCATCCACGACATCGAGCTTGCCTACGGCTCTCGATCTGTACTCGAGAACATCGATCCCGAGGCTCTCCGCGATACGCACGAACACGATCTGAAAACACACGTTGGCCGAGCCCAAGAAGGCATCTTCGGGAGATATGCTACCCCGGGTGCCACCGAACTCTGACGGTAGGGAGTAGCCGATGTCGACGCCGTTCTGGCAGCTCAGGATTCCAGGATACTCTCCGCTCCACTCCACGAACGACTCGAAGTCCATACGCATCGGCCGTGCAACCACGCTTCGCCGATATAATGCTTCCACGTGCGTGTGCAGCTGGACTGAGTAAGAGATGCTCGAGCAGAAAAAGAGGGGGAGGTGAGGGTGTTACCCTCACTTTCATCGTGACTGTATGGATCTGAGCTGTTCCTCTATCATGGGGCGAGGCAACACTCCGACCGTCTTCTGGACAAGCTCGCCACCCTTGAAGTACAACAGCGTCGGGATGCTCATTATGCCGTACTTGGCCGACGTCTCGAAGTTCTCGTCGGTGTTCAGCTTGCCGAACACGATCATGCCCTTGTGGTCCTTCGCAAGTGCTTCTATCGTCGGCGTCAACATCCGGCAGGGGCCACACCACGGTGCCCAGCAATCGACCACGACCGTCTCGTATTTTCTTACGAACTCTTCGAAGTCTCGATCCGTGACGACGACAGGCGCATCTGGATAGCCGTTTGGCCCCTTGCCTGCTCGCGCGGTCATCTCGGCCAGCTTCTTCTTCCGTATCTCCTCGATCTCCGACGGCAACTCAATCACCGTATTTGCACGCTTGTGCGCTTTTCCTGCAATGACGAATTGACCTGTTCGTACTTAAGAATGGTGGCGCAACAGGACGGGGCCGTCACGCGCAAGCACACGCACGTCCGCGTTGAGCCGGAGAGATACTGGCAAAGACAAACTATTTAACGATTTGACAGCGATACGGTCGACAGGGATGCAGGATGCTCGAGGAAGCTTCAGAACTGATTGGTCTGCAGGTCTACACCAACCAGGGTATCTACCTTGGCGACGTATCAAATCTCGTCGTGGAAGTGGACGACAACAAGGTCCAGGGACTCTTCATCAGCAACACAAACCCGATGCTGGTAGAGGAGTCCAAGGCGGTGAACGTCCCGTTCAGATGGATAGGCGCTATGGGGGATGTCATCATCCTGAAGTACTTCCCCAAGCGTGTGGCCCTGAAGAAGGGCGGGCCGAAGAAGAAGGCTTCTTCAGCGGAAAGCGACTAGGCAACTACTTGTTCGAGGGCAGTGCTTCCACCTTCGATGAATGCGCCCAGAGTGGACTCCAGCTGCTACGTGGCCCCAGAGGCCGTCATAATCGGCGACGTGTCACTTGGAAAGGACTGTAGCGTGTGGTCCTATGCCGTGCTCAGGGCCGACCTGTCGGGAATCACCGTCTCGGAAGGGTCCAGCATACAGGAGCACTGTCAGGTCCACGGCAATCCCGGACGCTCGGTCAACATAGGCAGGTACGTGACCGTGGGACACGGTGCGATAGTCCACGCGGCGACCATAGGTGACGAGGTCGTCCTCGGCATGAACTCATCCGTCCTAGACGGGGCCGAAGTCGGCAGCGGGAGCGTCATCGGGGCCAACGCACTCGTGAAGGAAGGAGAGAAGATTCCGGAAGGATGTCTGGTAGTCGGAGTGCCGGCGAGGATCATCCGGCAAGGCGACACAACACTGCGGGAAGCCGCGAGGAAGAACGCCGAAAGATACATCCAGCTCGCAAGGTCGCACGCCAGGGGCGAGTTCGTCAGGCACGTTCCCAAACGCGTCTGAAAGCCGAATACACCAGGAGTTCAACGGACATCATCGATATCGATTCCTGCAATCTTCGAGAGCTCCTCGTGGAGTGCGAGCATCCTCTTCGCCCCCTCTGTCAACCCTCGCCGGACCATGCCCGAAACGGCGTCTCTCAGGCCGACCCTGTCGACGCCGTCCACGAGATTGTCGGCGTGTGCGACGATCTTCTCCTCAAGCGTCGTGGCAATGAAATCGCGGGATGGAAGCCCCAGCCGCTCTGCCTCCTCCTTCGGAATCCCAGCCCCTATGTGATTCTCTATGATCGCCCCGACCAGCTTCGACACGCCGGACTCCTCCGCGATGCGAGCACCCTCAACGGCGTGCAGGATGGAATGCGTCCTGCATCTCCCCAGGTCGTGCAGCAAGGCGCCCGCCTCGATGACGTCCATGCGTGCTCGGCACCGCTTTCCGATACTCAGCGCGAGCCTGCACACCGCCTCGCAATGAGCTATAACCTCCTCGGAGCAGCCGGATTTCCGGAGCAGCTCCAGGCACTCATCCCTGCTTGGCAATCCTGCGTTCTCGCCCTTCTTCGTCAACTACCGTCTTCCCCCTTGGGTTGGGCAGGATCCTCATGCTGCCACCGCGATCCTCGTACAGAGTAGCACCGCCCGTGAGACGGTCCAGAAAGACCGCCAGCGCGCCGATCTCGGAGTGCGGCTGGTTGCCTACTGAGACGTTCCTTGTCGCCAGCTCATACACCTCGCGCGGCACCTTCTCCGCGCCGACCACTATCAGCAGATCTGTACAGGACAACGATGGTACGACGCTGTCGAGGGGCTCGCCGTACACCGTTAGGTGTACGACATCGCCGTGCCACGAACGTATCGCTTCGCGCCACCTCACGTCCGTGCGGATCGCGAAATCGCCTCCGAACCGAGACACCACGGAGTCGACAGTCTTCTCGAGCTTTGCATCCTTCGTCGACACCCAAATCTCATCCGCGCCGAATGCCCTGGCGGTCAGCGCGACGTGCGTCGTCACGCGCTTGTCCCTCGACGGGCGATGGCCGAGCCTCAGAACGACTATCATCCGGAAATCACCGCGATTAGCGTCACTCCTTCACGCGCTCGACCCTGTGGCCGCGATAGTCGAGCGTCGTGCTCCTCTTGACAAGGCTCTTCAGCATCGTGAAGGTCACGCCCAGGACCTCGGCCACGTCTCCCGCGAACTTGCCCGATGCGCCCACCAAGTCGATGATCTGCTTCTCGATCTTCTTGAACTCCTTCTCTGGCATCACCGCGGCCGCGAGGACGTCGCTGATCTCGTACACGGGCCAGGAGGCGTTGATGTGGAACGAGGTGTAGTAGGTGTGATAGGCCTTCTCCGGCTGCTGGTCAGGGGACGTCTGCCATCTCGTCTCCACGAGCTTCATCTTCTCGAAAAACAGGAGGGACTCCTTGCCCTCCGGCCCGAACTGCTTCTCTATGTCTCGAATCGTATGCCATTCCAATGTGACCAGTTTAAGGACCTCCCTTTTTACCTTCGTGTCCACCGCCCGGAACATCGGTACAAGTTCAGCCGGCTCGGTGATGACCTTAATCCTAGTCATAGACGGCCCTTATCTGAGTGCGAGAATATAAGACTAATTGGGAGCGGGATCCTGGACGCGACGTGCTGGCTCGTTACGAGAATCAGCATAGACGATCGCTCCTCGACAGTGATCCGACTCGGCCGCTGCAGGGAAAGGTATTTTAGTGAAGGGAGTCCCTTGGGCCGCCACAGGCGAAGACCATGTTAGCGAAGGATCTCAAGGACCGATCGAAAGTCGATGAGATTGTTTTGACAGTCATCGAGAAGGGAGAGCCGAGGGACTTTCAGTCCAAATGGAGCGGCGCGTCCGGACGAGTGTGCGACGCAGTAGGCCAGGACGAGGAGGGTGAGAGCGTCAACCTCACGCTCTGGAACGAAGATATAGACAGGGTCGAGGTCAACTCGAAGGTGAAGATCACCAACGGCTGGGCGTCATCGTACAAGAACCAGCTCCAGGTCAGCACCGGCAAATACGGCAAGCTCGAGATAGTCGAGTAGACGGGCCGGATCCCGGCATCCTAAAGCCCGAGCCAGAGCGCGCTCATCAAGGCTCCAGGCATCACTATCATGAGGAAGTCGTCATCCACGAACCTGATCCTGTAACGCTCGGTCGCCATGGCCAAGAACGAGCCGGCAACCGATATAGTCACTATCAGCACCAGGGCGGACTCTGTCATCAGGGCGAGTGCACCGACGCAGATCATGAAGTACGCCACAACGGGCAACGCGATTTGACAGAGCATCGGTGTCTTCTTGCGCCGGAGCTCGCCCGCAAGGGGATCGCACAGACCCATGCCGATCAGCACGGGCGTGGCGATCTCCATGGGCATCAGCCAGAGAGCTGCGGTTACTCCCGCTGCAGCCCACGCGAAGGAGGCTATCGAATGCATCTCATGCGGCCTCAGACCCGTGAAGGTCATCCCGCGCCTGAGTCTGATGGCCTCAAAGACAGCCACGACGAAGAAGAACACCATCAGCAGCTGCCATCTCCTCACAGGGACTCCCTCGAACTCCACGGGGAGCAGATAGTACAGCGGGGCGAGCGCTACGGACATGTGTACGGCTCTCCTCACCACGTGCGAACGGTCCATGTGTCACCCCGCGTCAAGACCCTTCGGCGAAGCCGAAGTGCTCCCATTTCGTCTGTATGCCTCGATAGAGTATCCAAGTCGTGAAGAGCATCGAGAAGAGCACTATGAGTATTCCGGCCGAGGCCGCCGCCCAGTTGGACAGGAGGCTGAACGAAAGGATCGTGAGGCACACGTCCGGCAGGAACGACATGACGCTGAACTTGGCCAACACGCTCGTGTCGAACAAGAAGGTGTTCGTCTTCAGGCCGGTGAGATACGCCGTCAGTGCCGCCATGTAGAGCGAGGTGACGAACATGACTACCAGCGCGAGCCAGAGCAGCTGTGTGTCTCCGTTTATGACCGATATTCCGACCACGAAGGACGCCGAGATGCCGAGCGTCAATACGAGGAAGACGACAATCCTCACACGGATCAGCTGAGGGACAGTAACGGGGATGAGGGAGTAGTACTCTGACAGGTCTATGTTGTTCAGCCAGTTGTACATCAGTATGCCTATGAACCCCACCATGGCCGCGTAGAATACTGTGTTGAAGCCGACAGGGATTGCGAGTCCGTGATTGACGAACCACGCGGTGAAGGAGAGGAACAGGAGCGGCAGAACCAACGAGAAGAACATCTTCGCGACCGTCCCGCTCCTCCTCAGGTCCACGAACTCCTTGGCTATCAGCGTCCTGTTGAGACCCTTCACCAGCGGGATCCTTGCGTGGTACGAAGGTAGAACTATCGGATGCGTCTGGCTTGACGATTCCATGCGGATCGCGACCAACGCGAACGCCGCAAGCGTCATGGCTGAGATGAGCGCGGACGACCACGCCATGCTGACTATCGCAGCGGTGTCGTCTCCGCCCAACGGGCTAACGTTCATCTGGAACTCCAGCGGGGGGAGCAACGCGTTCAGGGGCGGCGTTCCTATTGCCAGGTGCATCACGAAGAGCACCGCTACGAACGCCGTCATGACGAGGAATGCCGCGATGTTCCGTATGTAGAGCACCGAGGCGAGGAAGCTCAGCGAGAGGCCCATCATGAACGACGCGAGGATCGCGAGGAAGAACAGGGCTATGCTGGCCAGGGAGAAGGCCATGACCGCCGACACTGCCACTAGGCCGAGCGTTGCCGGCACGAGCAGAAGCACGATGTAGAAGATGGCGTCTCTGAGGAAGATGGCGAGGAAGGCGGTACGGAAGGTGAACGGCAGCAGGAACGGCATGGCAACGAGATAATTGCTCCTGCCGTATCTGCGCTCGAGATACTGTCGCCCCATGAGCCCGAACGCGCCCACGCTCAGTCCATATATGAACGCGGAAAGGTGGGAGACGGTCGCGAGCTCAGCGAGCGAGACAGTTTCGGATATCCTCTCGATGCTGAGCCCGACGACCACGGATATGGCGAACACGAAGAACGGGAACGTGAGGAACCGTTCCTTTCCCGAGTAGGTCGCGTGGCTTCTGAACTCCTCCTTGAGCATCAGAGTCACTAGCGTCCGCGTTTCCGACCCCCTCCTATGGAGCGCAGGAAGAACTCCTCGAGGTTCTCTCCCCCCTTGACCAGCTCGTCCTTAGAGCCGTCGGCGACGACCCTCCCGTCGTCGACTATCGCGATACGGTTGCAGAGCTTCTCGGATATCTCGAGGATGTGAGAGCACATGAAGACCGTACCGCCCGAACCAGCGTAACCCTGCAGATACTCCCTCACGAGCTTCTGATACACGGGGTCGAGGTTTATGAACGGCTCGTCCAGGAACACCAGCTGTGGGTCGTGTATGAAGGCGGACGCGATCATCAGCTTCTGTCTCATGCCCTTCGAGAGGTCCTTGCATATAACGCCCTTCTTACTCGCCAGGTCAAAGAAGGTGAGCCACTTGTCTATCCTGTCCTCCAAGTCATTCAGTTTCCTGATCCTGCCGACGAAGTAGAGATACTCGTACCCGGTGAGGTAGCTGGGAGGACTCTCCACCTCGGGGACTATCCCGACGGAATCCTTCACCTTGATGGGGTCCTTGAGGGCGTCGATCCCGAGCACCTCCACCGACCCCTCGGTCGGCTCGAGCTGCCCCGTCAAGATCCGTAGAAGCGTCGTCTTGCCTGCGCCGTTTGGCCCGAAAAATCCGAAGAAGTCGCCCTTCCGCACCTCGATAGACACGCCGTCCAAGGCCTTGACGACGCCGAACTCCTTCGTGACATCCTTCGCTTCTATGACGGCCATGACGACGGACACTATCCCGGGTTCTTTATATCAAGTTTGGCTGGACAGCCCCCTACAATCTGAATTGTTCCCCCTTTCGGGTTAAATACGTCCATGTGCTATCATGTAGCACGACCCATGGATTCCTGTGCACCAGGAGGTGATCGACGATGGCTGCGAGATCGGGAAGGTCCGTCCTCACGAGCAAGATAGAGGCCGAGATGGAACTCCTCCAGAGACATGTCGAGATGCTCAAGGCGATAATGGACAACGAGCCCATTGGGATCATAAGGCTCTCTGAGATGCTACAATATCCTCAGCACAAGGTGAGATACTCGCTGAGAGTGCTTGAGAAGGAGGACCTGATTGAGCCTTCTCCGGACGGAGCGGTTACCACGGAGAAGATACAGAGCTTCCTGGACGGGCTCAAGGACACCCTGGACAATATGAGCAGGACTGTCAACGAGCTGCGGGGGTCCCTGGAGTAGACCCTCCGCACCCATCCGACCATGCCAAGGCGTCGGCCGGCGTCGCTGGCAAAAGGCTTATTATACACCTAAGGCTAACTCTGGCTCCCTCAAAGCCGTCGTAGCTCAGTTGGAAGAGCGTCCGCCTGTTAAGCGGAAGGTCAACGGTTCGAGCCCGTTCGACGGCGCCAGACCACTCGTCACATGTCATGGTTCCCGCCGCCGCCCGTCGCCGCAGACCCATGCGACGATAGCAAGGCTTTTAGCCTGTGCTAGTCTGTACCGGAAGGCTGAGAGCATCTAGAGGCGAATGAGCATGGCCTGGATAGAGACCAAGGAGCCCGCGACGGCGACCGGACGGACCAAGGAAGTGTTCGAGAGGATTGAGAAGGAGAGAGGACACATAGCGAACGTGTTCAGGGCTGAAGGGGCGGAGCCAGACGTCCTCAGCCACCAGGTCGACATGTATGTCCGCCTCATGATGGGCCCTGGCCCCCTGTCGCGGAAGGAGAGGGAGATGATAGCTGTGGTGGTGTCCGCCGCCAACACGTGCGCGTACGGAGCCGTCCACCATGCCGAGGCGTTGGAATCCGTCGAGAACGACCAGGGAGCCCTCACTAGGTTGCTTCAGGAGTACATGTCGAAGCACGAATCGCCGAGGAGCAAGGCGCTCCTGGCATATTCCGCGAAACTGACGCTCAACCCCAAGAACGTAACGAAGGACGATGTGGACGACCTGCGGGAGGCCGGGCTGAACGACGAAGAGATACTGAGGGCCAACCTGATAGCCGCCTACTTCAACCTGTCGAACAGGATTTCCCTCGGCCTCGGAGTGGAGATCGAGAGGGACAAGACCAGGACCTACAGGTACTGAACGCCCGCCATTACTTGCAGGCCGCACCGACACGACAGAAACCCTAATAAGACCCTGGACGTTTAGGAGAATTCGAAAGGGCCCGTAGCTTAGTCCGGCGGAGCGATTGGCTCATAATGGGCGCGAAAGCCCTTGAGAGACCAATTGGTCATCGGTTCGAATCCGATCGGGCCCACACCGGTTATCCAAGTCGCGCGTCGCCGCTGTGCGGCTAAAGCTCCCTCATCGGCTTGTTGCAGCAGACCAGGACGCCCACCCCTTCCTTCGAAACGTTGACTTCCTGTCCGCATATGTCGCAGTGGTAGGTCTTTCCCAGCTTTCCTTTGACCATGTTCAGGCACCTCCTCCACGCCGTCAATCGGAAAGGCACCAGTTAAGGCTTGTCCCGAAGTGCCCCGCTTGAGGCGGCGTCCCATCTACGGCACTGGAGGGTCGGAGGAGGGCGTCAGGGAAAAGCATATACTTGACAGACGGGCCTCACATGCTGTGGTGAAATGCGGCGAAACCTCAAGTTCTTCTACTTCGGGTACCAGTGCCCGCACAACACGTACCTGCTGGCCAGGATCAAGACGCTGGCATGGAAGGAGTCCGTACCTCTGCACCTCTTCGATGTCGCCGAGGAAGCTTCCGTGTGCGAAGACTACTGCATCTTCGTCCCGACGATGCTGGTCGTAAACGACGACCAGAGGTGGTGCGGCCCCTTCTCGAAGGAGGACGTCCTGGCCATGCTGAACGACGAGGAGTTCACACCGGCAACGTTCCCGTGGCATGGACCTGGAGAGCCCGTCGAAGGCGACCTGCTGAAGATCACCCCGGAGAGCGTCCTGTCGACCTGCAAGCCCTGCCTCGGGACGGACGATATAGGGCTATGCCGTGGAAAATCCGAGTGGGTCCACGATATGCTCGAGAGAAAAAATGTCGACCATCTCGGGTACCTGCATCTCCACGATGGAAGGTGCGTGGGCGGAGCGGAGTTTCTGCCATCACAGATCGTGCCGTATCCAATCCCTGGTAAAAGCGAGAAGGACGCATTCCTCACATGTTCCTATGCGTCCCACGGCGAGCACGACTACAGAACGCACCCGCTGAAGAGGCTAATCGAAGACCTCCGGGATACGGAATATGATGCGCTCTCCGTGGCGGCAGCGAAGGAGGGGGTGTATCCGAACGGCCCAGTCGCATGGCTCGAGGGCTTGGGCTTCGAAGACAGGGGACGATTGTCGGCTGAGGAGCTGCAGAGAATCGAGATCCGCCACCTGCAGCTCCAGCTCTGACGTATGGGCACGTGTCACATCAAAAGGATGAAGTTTAGGGAAACGCTACCCAGGCGCAGGGATCATCATGACGAAGACGAGGCGGGTTTCAGAGCGAGACTTCTCATCTCTGTTCAGAGCGACTGAAATCGAGCGCTTCAGCATCCACCCGACGGGGCTCAAGGCCGTGTGCTCCGTCAACAAGGGACAGAACTACGAATTGGCCATGCTGAACCTTTCCTCCGGCTCGATTCGTACGTTCCTATCTGGAGACCAGGCGCTGCTCTCTCCGACCTACTCCCCGTGCGGAGAGCTCATCGCGTACCAAGCAGACTTCGAAGGAAACGAGGACTACGATGTGTACGTGGTCGACGCGGGAGGGAGGAAGAGGCGAAAGGTCACGGACGGGGTCGCGGACAACGAGCATCCGGCGTTCTCCCCAGACGGCGCAAGACTGGCTTTCTTGTCGAACCGAGAATCCGACATGGAAAACCTCTATGTCATCGACCTTGGCGGAAAGAGCATGACGAGGCTGACCGACGAGCCGTTGCCGATAAGCGATTTCGCGTGGTCCCCGGATGGGGAGACCATTGCCTACGGAGTTGGGGTCGGGGACGACGACTACATATCGATAGTGAACACTCGAAAGAGGAAGACGAAGAAGGCTCTCGCGAAGAGGGGCGTGGAATTCGGCATATCCGGGTACTACGGACCATGTGCATTCCATTGGTCGAACGACGGACGCAGCCTGCTGTTCACCTCCAACGAGGAGGACCGGTTCGACATAGGAGTCCTCGATCTCGCGAGCAGGCGAAGGAAGTGGCTTGTGAGGTCAGCCAACGACAAGTACTGTCCCAGTTGGTCTCCGGACGGCACGAAGCTGGCGTACCTGGAGGTACAGGACCCGGACCTCGTGCTAAAGGTCAGAGAGGGAAGAAGGACGATGGTCGTATCCCAGAAGACCGGAGTCTCAAGGGCGGCTGGTTGGCTTCCGGACAGCTCAGGCCTCGTATACGTGAACGGCTCTTCCGTCCAACCCGAGGAGGTGTTCTTGGCTCGCGCCTCGAGGCGGAAGAAGCTCACAAGGTTCCAGGGGGTCCCTTTGCCGTCGAAGAAGTTCGCCCGCCCGAAGTTGGTGAGATACCGATCGTTCGACGGCCTGAGAATCTCCGCAATGCTGTTCGTGCCTCCGGGAGGGCTTTCAGGAAGGGGCATCGTCCTGCCTCACGGAGGGCCTGAAATGCAGTCCCTGAACTTCTGGGACCAGATCGTCCAGATGCTCGTCATGAAGGGGTTCTCCGTGATACTCCCGAACTACCGCGGCTCCACGGGGTACGGCGGCAGGTTCCTCCACCTGCACGATAGGGACCTTGGAGGCGGTGACCTCAAGGATACTCTGAATGCAGGACGGTTCATGATTCGGAGGGGTTTCGCGGACAAGGACAAGCTCGGCTTCTGGGGCGCCAGCTACGGTGGTTACATGTGCATGCTCGCACTGACAAAGGCTCCTGAGATGTGGGCGGCGGGCGTCTCCGTTGTGGGGTATTTCGACTGCGAGACCGAGTTCGAAAACGAGAGGGGATTCCTCAAGGCGTACGACATAAGCAAGATGGGCGATCCCAAGGAGAACCGGGAACTCTACAGAGACAGGTCGCCGATATACTTTCTCGAGCATTTGAGGGCCCCGCTACTGATGACGGCGTCCGCGAGAGACGTGAGATGCCCGCCGACGGAATCAAGAGAGGTGGCGAGGCGCCTTAGAGAGATGGGCAAGGAGTTCGAGTATCACGAATACACGGACGAAGGTCACTGGCCAAGGAAGAGGAAGAACCTGAAGGACCTCTACTCGAGATCCGTCGACTTCCTCGACAGGAAGATAGAGAGCTGATTCACCTCGTCGAGCGCGAGAAATAGGGTTTCGCGAGGTCCTCGAAGCAGGAGAGGGCGGCGACGGCGCCGCCGTGCACTGCCGCGACGATCTGTCTTATGCCGCCCGCGACATCGCCGGCCGCGTAGACCAAGGGGACGTTCGTCCTGTGAGACATGTCGACGACGACGAAGCCTCCAGGGTCCATCCTGATACCCAGCTCAGCGGCGAGCTGGCTTGTCGGCACCTCGCCGACGGCGATGAAGACCGCTCCGACCTGTTTCGTGTCGACCGCGTCCGTGTTGACGTTTCTCAGCTTCACAGCATTGACGACGTCGTCCCCGACTATCTCCTCGACGACTGTGTTGTAGATGACGTCGACATCCCTCTCTGCGACGCTGTCCTGCAGGTGTTTGTCCGCCCTGAACACATCACGTCTGTGCACGATTGCCACGTTGCACCCAATGGAATTCAGATACAGGGAGTCCGTAAGGGCGGTGTTGCCTCCGCCGACGACCACGACGTCCCGTCCTTTGAAGAAGAACCCGTCACATGTCGCGCAGTAGCTAACGCCTTTTCCGGCCAGCTTGTCCTCACCCGGTACTTCGAGCTTCCTGTGATACGATCCCGTCGACAGGATCACTGCTCTGGACGTCAGTCTTCCCGAAGGCGTCGTGAGCTCGAACCGGTCGCCAGTCTTGACCAGCCTCACCACCTCCTCGCCCTCCTTGATCTCGACGTACGCCCTTGCGTGCTCCGCCATGGCCTCCATCAGCTTCATCCCCTCTATCTCCGGAAAGCCAGGGTAGTTCTCTATCTTGGGGCTGGTGATTACTTGGCCACCAGGCACGCCCTTCTCCAGTACAACACACGACAGGCCGACCCTTCGGGCATATATCCCGGCCGCAAGGCCCGCGGGACCCGCTCCGACGATAACTACGTCGTACTCTGCATGTCCTACCGATTCGCTTCTGCTACCTGCGTCCTCCGCGACCGACATGTCGGAGAAGAATTCGCAATTGTCGTATAAACAATTGGCTGTGGAGAGTCAGCTTGGGCAAGGAGAGAGCGTGTCCGACTTCCAATAGCATGAAATAGTCTCCTGGTCAATCACATGGAGAAGGCTTCAGCGCTGTGACGCGGTGCCTGTCGCTCGAACGACAGGAGTCGGATGGGGTGCGATAGTCGATGGACCAGAGTACGATAACGGCCTTCCTGGCAATAGGGTCTATCATATTCATCGGCTTCTTCGGCAACTCGATCTTCAACAGGTTCAGGGTCCCAGACGTCCTCATACTCGTCGCCCTGGGTATGATCATAGGGCCGGAACTGCTTGGAACCAGGTTCAACCTCGTGACGAACGAGACGCTGGCGGACATCAATCAATTCAAGGACCTCTTCCTATCGGCCGCGCTCGTGATAATCCTGTTTGACGGCGGCCTTTCGTTGGATATCCGCAGCGTTGTCGAGTCGATGCGATTCTCGGTATTCCTCGCAGTGATCAACTTCCTTCTCGTGTCGATTGCAGTCGGCGCGTCGCTGTTTCTCATAATGAACATCGACTTCCTCGTCGCGCTGACACTCGGGTCGATCGTGGGAGGCACCACAGGAGCCGTTGTCATCCCGATCGCCAGAAAGATGAGAATCAGGGAACGGACCAAGTCCATGCTGATCATGGAGAGCGTCCTGACGGACGTCCTCGTCATCGTTGCTACGCTGAGCCTGATATCCGTGATCAAGCTCGACGAGTTCAGCATCCTTGCGGTCATGAAGGAGCTCGCGGTGAAGTTCTTGGTGGGCGGCGGCGTCGGCTTCGCAGCAGGCGTCGGTTGGCTGTTCGTGCTGGAGAAACTGAAGAACCAGCCACTCTCCTACATGATAACGGTCGCAGCCCTCTTCATCATCGCTGGACTGGTCGAACTCACACCTGTCAACAGCTCCGGAGCGGTTGCAGCCCTCGCATTCGGGCTGGCGCTTGGCAACCGTCGGTTCGTCAAGAAGCGATTGACCACGCTCTCCCTATCGGCACTCTCCGATGAGCACATACACTACTTCCATACGGAAATCACTTTCTTCGTCAGAACCTTCTTCTTCGTCTATCTCGGCCTGTCGTTCACGTTCTCGACGTTCACCGCGGAGCATCTGGTCCTGGGGATGTTCGTGATATCCCTCGCCGCGATGGCCAGGTGGCTGTCGGCCAACGCTGCGTCGAGGATGGGCGAACTGGACCATCAGGAAGAGATGGCGGTGTTTGCACTCATGCCCAGGGGCTTGGCGGCCGCGGTGCTTGCAACCCTGCCTGCGGTACAGCTGGCGGGGGTCGACGTCTGGTCAGACGAACTGGGCGTGCTGTTCCTCAACACGACATTGATAGTCATCCTCGGCACGACGGTCCTGGCAACGGTGTTCAGCTTCATCACAGAGAGGAAGATCGACAAGAAGAAGAGGCGCGATCTCCGTAACAAGCTGATGAGCGAGATGGAGGACGATACGGAGCTCAAGCCAACCTATCAGTGACCGCCTCTCCGAACTCGCGCGTGCCAACGGATTTTCCCGCATCCGTGAGCTTTGCCAAATCGCTCGTCATGACGCCGTCGCTCAGCGCGCTCTCGACGGCTGTCTCGACCGCTGCGGAGGCCTCGTCGTAACCGAGGTACTCGAGCATGAGCGCGCCTGACAGGATTAAGGCGCAGGGGTTGGCGATGTTCTTCCCAGCATATTTCGGCGCGGTTCCGTGGACAGGCTCGAACACGGCAACACCGTCGCCAATATTCGCGCCCGGAGCGATTCCAAGACCACCGACCTGGGCCGCGCACGCATCTGCAAGATAATCTCCGTTCAGGTTGGGCGCGGCAAGTACCGAGTACTCGTCGGGACGTGTGAGGACCTGCTGCAGCATGTTATCCGCGATTCTGTCGTTGACCAGCACCTTGCCCTCGGGTATGAACTCGATGCCTCTCCCGGGAAGGTCGTCCTCAAACACAGTGACGTCCTTGAACTCCTCCCGCGCCAGCTCGTAACCCCATTCCATGAACGCCCCTTCCGTGTACTTCATTATGTTACCCTTGTGCACCAGCGTCACGACCGGACGGCCCTTCTTGACGGCGAAGTTCAGCGCGGCCCTGACCAGACGTTTCGATGCTGCCTCCGAAACGGGCTTCAGCCCTATGCCCGTATCCTCGGTAAGCTCGATCCCCCAGGAATCGCGGAGATATCTGATCAGTCCGAGGGCCTCCTCCGAACCTCTCCTCCATTCGATGCCCTTGTAGACGTCCTCGGTGTTCTCCCTGTAGATTACGACGTTCAGCTTCTCCGGCTCCTTGACAGGGCTCGGGACTCCTCTGTAGTGCCTGACCGGCCGGACTGAAGCGTACAGATCCAGGCGCTGTCGGATAGAGACGTTCAGGCTCCTTATGCCGCCGCCGACGGGCGTCGTGAGAGGACCTTTTATCGCCACACCGCTGGCACGTATCGCACCCAGCGTCTCCTCGGGAAGCCAGGAGCCTGTCTGCCCGAACGCCTTCTCGCCCGCAAGAACCTCCGTCCATCTGATCCTGGCTGCGGCGTCCGTGGTGCTCTCAAGCGCGGCATCGAGGACGCGCCTCGTCGCGGACATTATGTCCGCACCGATGCCGTCGCCCGGTATGTATGGCACGGTCATCTCCTTCTGTCCTTCAGTCATGGGCACAACTCCGGTCAGTCGAACGAGAAACCACCGTGCTTCTTAAGATGTGGTATCAGCCCGCCGTCGTCCAGAAGGGTCTGCATAGTGGAGGGCAGCGGCGTGAAGGACGCCTGACTTCCCGGCGATTCTCCCACTACCACTCCCCCGTCGAAATCTATGGTGAGGAACTCTCCGTCGGCGATCCAGTCGGTGTCGCACTCTATCAGCGGTAGGCCGATATTGAAGGAGTTCCTGTAGAAGATCCTGGCGTATGATTTGGCTATTACTGCACCGACACCTGCGGCCTTCAGGGCGCGAGGGGCCTGCTCGCGGCTCGATCCACAGCCGAAATTGCGGCCGGCGACGACCACGTCTCCCTCATGTACCGATCCTGCGAAGTCAGGTGCGATGTCCTCCATGACGTGCTTAGCAAGCTCGTTCATGTCGTCGATGCTGAACTTGTACCTGCCGGATATAATGTAGTCAGTGTTGATATCGTCGTTCGGCTCGAACCGGTGCGCGCGTCCTCTGATCTTCATGATCTGCCACCTCATGCCTCTCTCGGGTCCGTGATGCGACCTGTCACCGCCGACGCGGCGACCGTCTCAGGGGATCCCAAGTATATCGACACATCCCTGTTGTTGCCCATCCGCCCCAGGAAGTTCCTGTTTGCAGTGGATATCACCGCCTCACCGTCGGATGGTATCCCGGCGTGCGTCCCGACACACGGTCCGCATCCAGGGGCGATGAGGACGCCGCCCGCTGTGACTATCGTCTGAATCACGCCGAGCCTCAACGCCTCGAGTAGCACGCTCCGAGACGACGGCGCGACGATCAGACGAACGCCGTTCGCCACCTTCTTCCCGCGAAGTATCTCCGCCGCCGACCTCAGGTCGGATAGACGACCATTGGTGCACGTGCCCAGAAACGCCTGACTGATATCCACTCCCGCCAGGTCCGTTACGTCGTGGACGTCGTCGACGCGGTGGGGCACTGCCACTTTCGGTACGACGTCCGACGCGTCGACATCAACGGTCTTCTCGTATTCCGCGTCCTCGTCGCTCGATACTCCGCTTTCGGCATCGACGCCCAATCCACGATACCAACTGCGAGTCACCTCATCGAACGGGAAAGGCCCGAACTTCGCGCCCATCTCGACGACCATGTTGGCCATCGTCATCCTCCCATCCATCGGCATCGTATCGACGGCGCTGCCTCCCATCTCGACGGACTTGTAGGTAGCACCGTCCGCGCCCATCGACCCTATCAAATCCAAAATCAAGTCCTTCGGGGCCACGCGATCGGCCAGCTCACCATGGATGTCCACCTTATAGGAGTCCGGCACGCGGAACCACAGCCTGCCCGTGTGCGCGGCCGCGGCGACGTCAGCGGAGCCAAGGCCGGTCGAGCAGAGGTTCAGGGCGCCGTACGTGCATGTATGCGAATCAGCTCCGACGACGAGGTCTCCGGGCATTATCTGCCCAGATTCGGGTATGACCTGGTGACAGACTCCCGCGCCCACGTCGTGGAGCTCGACACCGTGGGCGTTCGAAAACCGGCGGATGTCGTCGTGGATCCTCGACACCGCCACGGAAGGGCTCGGGGAGCTGTGGTCCAGAACGACCGCCATGCCCCTGGCCGTCTTAGGCCTGTCGAAGCCGAGGTTCTCGAGTTCGCTGATCATGAGCTTGCTGGTGCCGTCCTGCGCCATGCAGTAATCGACCGATGCGACGACTATGTCGCCCGGAGAACAGTCCGTGTCAGAGTGTGCCGAAAGCACCTTCTCCGCGATCGTCCTCCCCATTCTCCGGGCCTCCTGACGGCGGCTGAACTACTTGCCGCCACCCGATTGCCCATTGTGCGTGCCGACCACGGCTTCGTATAGGTTGGTGAGGTCGTCGTCCGAGAGATCCGACTTCCTTTCCTCGGCGATGTCGTTTATCTCGAGCCTCAGCTGCTCGATCTGCTCGGATGTGGCGGTGAGATCCAGCAGTTCTAGCCTGTGCCTTATAGCTGCCTTCCCAGAATGCTTGCCAAGGGATATCTTCCTTACGGCTCCGACCTGGTCCGGATCGATCGCCTCATACAGCTTCGGGTTCTTCAGCACCCCGTCGACATGTATCCCCGACTTGTGGGTGAAGATGTTCCCTCCCACGACGGGGTAGTTCAATGGGATCTTCTGGCCAGACGCGGCCTCGACGTGCTTGCACAGCGAGAGAAGCCGCTTCGTCTCGTAGGTCTCGACGCCGTAGTGGCTGCTGAGGTTCATCACGAATATCTCGAGAGGCACGTTGCCGGCTCTCTCGCCGAGCCCATTGACCGTCGTGGACACCCACAGCGCCCTGTCCTCGAAAACGGATGCCGCCTCACAGGCGGACAGCGCGTTCGCGACCGCAAGGCCGAAGTCGTTGTGTGCGTGGAACTCTATGTCGATACTGACGTTGGACATGACCGCATCTATCAGCTCTGAAGACGCGGACGGGGTCAGCAGGCCTATGGTGTCGCATATCCTGAACCTGTCGCCTCCTGCCTCGAGCCCCGCCCTGGCGAACCTGATGAGGTAGTCCACGTCAGTCCTCGTGGCGTCCCCGGCGTTGAAACAGACGTAGACCCCGTGCGACTTCGCATACTCGACGCAGTCTATCAGCTTCTCGATCTGGTCGTCTCTGGACATCTTCAGCTTGTGCTTGAGAGCGAGGTCAGACGTGTCGGTCGATACAGAGACGGCGTCGACGTCGTGGGCTATCGAGTCCTCAACATCCTTCTTCACGAGCCTGTTCCAGCCCATGACAGATATGTCTCTGCACTCCGACGCGAGCCTCTTGGCGCACGCCCTGTCGCTGTCGTTGTACGTTGCGAAGGTCTCCAGCTGCTCGACGCCCATGTCGGCCAGCATCTTCGCAATACTCACCTTCTCGTCGATCGTGAACGATATGCCCGGCATCTGCTCGCCGTCCCGACATGTCGTATCCACCAGCTTGACGGCGCCGAGCGCAGCCCTCCCGGCAATAACGCCTGAGGGGGTCGGCAGACCTTCGTCCATCGTCATTGAGCATATGGCTGTGTTGTTGCTGCGCAAGTTCATTGGATCACCCTCTTGGACAAATCGAACGAAGAAGCTGAGGATCCCCGGGCCTTCAGAGCCCTCTGCGGCGTTCGAACCCACCATGCCGATAATGCGAGCGAGAACGTGCTATGCCCTCTGCTTCCTCTGCTATCACAGTCTATCAAAGGGCGCCACGTAGATTATCATTGTGTCGCATTTCGGACCCGATGCTGTAAGTGTGTCGGATTCATGACTGCATAACTGGTCAAATGACCAGCCATATAAGGAGGTTATGGTCAAACAGCCCCGTACACCTAGAGCCTCATATCGATGCGCCGAAGGCGTCCTTCCCTGGGTACTTCGCCTTTGCGCCGAGCTCCTCCTCGATCCTCAGAAGCCTGTTGTACTTGGCCGTCCTCTCGCCTCTGGATGGCGCCCCGGTCTTGATCTGCCCCGCACCTGTCGCCACGCTGATGTCGCTTATCGATGTGTCCTCCGTCTCTCCGGACCTGTGGGAGACGACGCATTTGTATCCTGACTCGGACGCGCACGACATGGTATCCAGAGTCTCGGTTAGAGAGCCGATCTGGTTGACCTTGACCAGTATAGCGTTGGCAATCCCCTGCCGTATGCCCTCTTCGAGGATCGACTTGTTGGTCACGAATATGTCGTCCCCGACCAGCTGAATCTTCGACCCCAGCCGAGACGTGATCTCGGCCCAGCCTTTCCAGTCTGTCTCCGAGAGTGCGTCTTCGATGGATGCGATAGGGTATGTACCGCACAGCTCCGAATACATGTCTATCATCTCCCCGCTCGCAAGCCGGGACCCTGTGCTCCTCTGCATGAAGTAGCCGTCATCTTCCGAGAACTCGCTCGCGGCGGCGTCGAGCGCGAGCAGGAAATTCCCGCCTGCGGCCAGCCCAGCGCCCTCGGCCGATCTGACTATCAGCTCGAGGGCCTCGGCATGCGATTCCAGCATCGGGGCGAACCCGCCCTCATCGCCCACCGACGTGCTCAGTCCCCGACCCTTGAGCGTGTGCTTGAGGGCATGGAAGACCTCGGCGCTCATCCTGAGCGATTCCCCGAAGCTTCCGCCGATCGGGATGAACATGAACTCCTGGAAGTCGAGGTTGTTATCGGCATGGGCTCCGCCGTTGAGTATGTTCATCATCGGCACCGGCAGGGTGGACGCCTCCTCCCCGCCCAGGTATCTGTAGAGCGGCATCTCGGCACTCATCGCACCAGCGTGCGCCACTGCCAGGGACACGCCGAGTATCGCGTTGGCCCCCAGCTCCGACTTGTTCGCCGTCCCGTCGATCTCCAGCATGAGCAGGTCGATCTCCCTCTGGCCGGACGGCTCCATACCGACTATCTTCGGGCCGATGACCTCGTTTACGTTCCGCACCGCCCTTCGGACGCCTCTGCCCAGGAAGCGTTCCTCGTCGTTGTCTCTGAGCTCCAATGCCTCCTTCTTCCCTGTGGAAGCACCCGACGGTACAGCCGCGCGAGCGACGCGTCCGTCGTCCAGAACCACATCGACCTCGACGGTCGGATTCCCCCTGGAATCAATGATTTCCCGGCCCTTGACCGAACGGATAGTTGCCATTGTATCGAAGGTCGAATCGCGCTTAGGTCTAATAAGCAATCTCAGTGCAGGCGGCTCGCAGGGCTCTGTCGTGTGTCGTCAGTCGCTGTGTTCTCCGAAACATCTCCGAGGGGACCGGGGCGAGCCCGGGCCCACGTAGGGTTTGCGTCGACGCTGACGCTGCCGTCGGTCTCTCAGGCCTCCTCAGGGACGTAGGCTATGCAGAAATCCAGTATGAACTCGTCCCAGTTCGTCTCTATCACGAAGTCGAGCCCGTAGTAGATCAGCTCGCCCGCAGCCGCGGCCTCCTCCTCAGTTTCGTACGAGTAGTCGACGTATGTGTAGAAGTACGCGCATGGCAGGTATATCGTCAGGCCAGTCGTCCCGAAGGCGCCCCCGTAGACCTGGCTGACCCAGTCGCATCGTACGACCATGTCGTCGACGAGGTCCGCCACCGCCTGGGCCTCCTCCGTCAGGCAGTCGAACGACTCGGCCAGGTTGTCTGCAAGATAGCCCAGGTCGACGAACGCGAACTGCTGGCCATACATCTCGAGGGCCGGGGTGTTTGCCTGGAACGAGGATATCAAGCCTCCCCTGTAGACATCCCCGGACGAGAGGCCTTCCGCGATCTCGTACGACAGGGCATCTACTGCGCCAGCGAGCTCCTCTGCCACCGACAGATCCAGGACCGACAGCGTCACACCGGTCCATCCACCGAGGCCGCTTCCTTCGCAGAACGAGTAGTACTCCACATATCCATCTACAATGTGGTTGCACAGCTCTGTAACGGACATCGACGGGTTCGCCACAAGATCGTCCAGGAACAGGTCGTATGCCCAGCCGTCGAACGGGATGCCCGTAACTGAGGCCACCATGTAGTCAGCCAGGTCGCGGCACTCGTATGCGACCTCCACCATCGCCATCAGACACGCGTCGAAGCCTATGACGTCCAGATGGATGCCTGTGGAATCCTCGGCCGCCTCGATCGCCGTGGCGACCTCGTGAACTGTCAGCCTGTCTGTCCTGTTGTCCTCCTCCCTGATCGAGCTGTCGTCCCAGCATACGCCGTACCAGCCGCCGCCGTGGTCCCACAGCACGAGCATATACCTGTCGGCGGGTGCGTACGCGACCGATACCTCAATGAAGTTCTGCAGCGTCGCCGGGTCGCCCATGTTCTGCTCTTCGGCCTCGCACTCGGACCCGAGTATCTGCTCGCAGTCGCAGTAGGTCTCGTTCGCCTCCAAGTCGAAGTGCGTCTCGCCTTCGCCTATGTAGTACCAATGTGTGCCCTCGAACAGCGTGTGCGTGTCCACCAGTGCGATCACGTTCACTCCGTTCTGTGATCCGTGCACTTCCATCTCCATCACATCAGACACCGCCTCGAACTCCAGGTTGTTGTCCCCGGCGATGTACGCCATGATGGTCCAAGTCACCTCTTCGTTCTCTGCTGGCGCCTCATCAGTATCGAACAACTCTTCTGAGGTTGCCAGTACGGACAGGCTCACAGCGGCAAAGGCCGCTGTGATCAGCAGTCCAACGACGGCGGCTGAAGTCAGAATCCTACCCATGTTCTCCCCCTTTCCGCCCGACTCGGACCCGATGTCCGATCCTGTGTCTTGAGCGTGTACTGACTCAATCGGGCACATCATCAGATGCGGAATGATGATATTTAACTGTTGTGCACCCCTTCGGCAGGGTGCAGCGTGTCGACGGAGGTGTCTGACCTGGCCGCGAGCACAGACTCCCTGCCTGGAAGAAAGGCTAAATATTGCACTCCATGTGCAACATCATAGAATGTATGAATTCGACCTGCTGGACGAGAGGCTCCGGGCGTGCCTCGCCGAAAGAGGCATAGCCGAGCCAACGGAGCCGCAGAGGCTGGCAATCCCAGCCGTGCTCTCGGGCGATCACTTGCTCCTAGTTGCACCCACCGGAATCGGCAAGACGGAGGCCGCGATGCTGCCGATCCTCCAGATGCTATCCGTTGAGGAGAGGGGGGGCATTCGATGCGTCTACGTAACACCGTTGAGAGCGCTGAACCGAGACCTCCTGGCGAGACTCCACGAGCTGTGCGAGGCGGTCGGGCTGAGGGCAGCGGTGCGGCACGGCGATACCACCCAATCGGAGCGGACTGCCCAGTCGAAGGACCCTCCTGACGTCATGATCACCACGCCGGAAACGCTGCAGATAATGTTCACGGGCAAGAACCTCCGAAGGCATCTCACCCGGGTGAGGCACGTGGTGGTCGACGAGATCCACGAACTCGCAGAGGACGAGCGCGGTGCCCAGCTGTCGGTCGCGCTTGAAAGGCTGGTCGAGCTCGCCGGAGAGTACCAGAGAATAGGCCTGTCGGCGACCGTCGGATCAATCGACGAGATAGGCAACTACCTGGCAGGCAGAGACAGGGCCGTCAACACGCTGAAGATCTCGGCCGTAAAGGACATGAGGATATCCGTCGAGAGCCCGCCGGAAGAGGACGTCGACCAGGCTGCGGCGAACCGCCTGCAGACCGACGCGAAGCACTTCGCATGCATGAAGAGATGCAGAGACCTCGTCGAGGCGCACAAGTCGACTCTGTTCTTCGTCAACACGAGGGACTACGCGGAGGCGCTTGGCGTAAGGTATCATCTCTGGGGCGACCAGCTGTCGATCGGTGTTCATCACGGCTCTCTGTCGAGGGATGTCAGAGTACAGATGGAGGACGACTTCAAGTCGCAGCGGCTGAAGGCTCTGATCTGCACATCCTCGCTTGAGCTGGGGATTGATGTCGGCTCAGCGGACTACACGATACAGTTCAACTCCCCCAGACAGGTGACGCGGCTGATACAGAGGGTCGGCAGATCTGGCCACCGGCACGACGCCGTGTCGTACGGCACGGTGATTAACACCGACGCCGTGGAGACTGCGGAGAGCCTGGTCATAGCGCGCAGGGCGGCCGTCGAAGAGCTGGAGAAGTTCACGATCAGGGAGAACCCCCTGGGTGTCCTGGCGAACCAACTGGTGGCCATGACGCTGACCGACTCAAGGATCGATAAGGACTGGGCGTACGCCGTCATCACGAGGGCGCACCCCTTCCGAAGGCTCTTGAGAGCGGACTTCGAGGAAGTGCTGAAGCTCCTGGCGGAGCTGCATGTCCTCTGGAACGACGAGGACTCATTCCGGCGGAAGACCACTGGGCGGAGGTATTTCTACGACAACATTTCCATGATCCCGGACGAGAGGACCTACAGGATCAGGGAGGTGTCGACCAGAGGCGTCATAGGCACGCTGGACGAGAGCTTCGTCGCATCATATGCGGAGCCGTACGCGACCTTCGTCGCGCGCGGACGCACGTGGAGGATAGTCGAGGTCGGCGAGGACGAGGTGCTAGTCGAAGAGGTCCGGGAAATCGGCGCGACCCCGTCCTGGGTGGGCGAGGAGATACCGGTCCCTTACGAGATCGCCCAGGAGGTCGGCGCCATGAGAAGGCTACTCGAGCTGGACGTCTATCCCGGGGACGAGCACGCACGAGAGGTCGTCGCGTCGTTCGTCAAGGCGCAGGGAGATTTCCCGCTGCCCACGGACAAGCGTGTGACCATCGAGCAGGGCGACGGGGTAATCGTCATCAACTGCTGCTTCGGCTCGAAGGTCAACGAGACGCTCTCGAAGCTGATCACCTCGCTCCTCATCGCCAGGTTCGGCGAGAGCATCGGGGTGCAGACGGAGCCGTACCACATAGTGCTCGAGACGCCGCGCAACCTGACGGCAAAAGACGTCCTCCGGACGATCCAGGAAACAGACCCCGACTCGCTGCATCAGCTCATGAGGATAGTCCTCGGTAACTCGTCCTACCTTAGGTGGCAGTTCTTACACATAGCGAAGAAGTTCGGAGCCGTGCGAAAGGACGCGGACTACAAGATGCTCAACATATCGAAGCTGATGGAGGCCTTCGAACACACTCCGATGGTCGAGGAGGCCGTCGTCAAGACACTCGACGAGAACATGGACATAGAGACGGCGGCGGCTGTGCTGCACAGAATCCACCAGGGCTCCATCGAGGTCGTCGTCGGACCGCTCTCGCCTATCGGCCAGAAGGCCATCGGGAAGAGGCAGGAGCTGATGCAGCCCCGAAGGGCCGACAAGGCGGTCCTCATGGCGCTCAAGAAGAGGCTGATGTCAGAGGACGTCGTCCTCGTATGCATGAATTGCAGGGTTAGACGCAAGGGCACAGTGGGGGGCCTACCAGAGAGGGTCAAGTGCGAGAGCTGCGGAGGTGTCGTCATAGCCGCAGTGCGGCCGTACGCCAGACGGGACCTCGCCGTCTTGAAGAAGGGCGCGTCGGACGAGGAGGAACTCAAGGCGTTGAGGAGGATATACAAGAACGCAAACCTGGTTATGGCACACGGCCGCAAGGCGGTCATAGCCCTCGTCGGCAGGGGCATCGGCCCTGACACCGCGGCCCGCATACTTGCGCGATACCACTTGGAGGAGCAGGAGTTCCTGAAGGACATACTCGAGGCAGAGGTCAACTACGCCCGGACGAAGCGTTTCTGGGACTAGCTTCCCACCTGCGGAAGCCAAGGGCTATGACGTACACCTCGGAACTCGTCGAGCGACTCGCTGGCGGATGTGTCAGATACACTTCATCGAACCTGGTTCGCAACGTTGATACGTACCCTCCGCTCATGTCGCCGTAGAACATCTTGACCACGAGGTTGCCGCCAAGCCTGAGGATCTTCGAAGCGAACTCGAGAGCGTGTTCACACAGGTCAATCGACCTTGCGTGATCGTAGGGGTAGTTCCCGCTGATGTTCGGAGACATGTCCGACAGAACGACGTCGGCCCCGTTCGGAAGCAGTGCCACGATCTTGGCGGCCACGGCCTCGGAGCGTATGTCACCCCTGATGAACTGGACCCCTTCGACGGGCACGAACCTGTCGATGTCCACCGCGACGACCTTGCCGCTGGGGGCAGTCAGTTCTGCCGCCACCTGAGACCAGCCGCCGGGCGAGGCCCCCAGGTCCACGATGTCGTCTCCGGGGCCTATGATGTCGTACTTGTGGTCCAGTTGCTTGAGCTTGTACGCTGCCCTGCTGCGGTACTCCTCCTTCTTGGCCTTGCGGTAGTAGCGATCCTTCCTTCGCTTGGAGCGCCAGTTCTTAGCCACTTCCACGCACATCGGCGCCCTCGCAGATTATCCTTTTCATCAGCGGGCGCAAAAGGTATAGGCAGCATCGACCATCGACCAAGCGTGTCTGAGCAAAGGGCCCGCGGGCGCAGGCAGATGACCTATGCGAAGGCCGGGGTGGACATAGACAGGAAGTCGGAGAGCGTAGCCGCGCTTGTCGGACAGCTCGGCTTCGCCCGGAGCGGCGTCGGCAGTCCTCTCAAGCTTGAGGGGCACTACGCTGGGCTCATCGACTTCGGCAGCCTCGCATTGACACTCTGCACCGACGGCGTCGGAACGAAGCTCATCGTTGCGAACCAGATGAAGAAGTGGGACACCGTTGGAGTCGACTGCATAGCAATGAACGTCAACGACACGATTTGCCTCGGCGCCGAGCCGATTGCGTTCGTGGACTACCTGGCAATGGACAGGCCGAACGAGGACATAACCTCTCAGATAGGCGTAGGACTTGAGAAGGGCGCGAAAATGGCGAACGTGACCATTGTGGGAGGCGAGATTGCCATCCTGCCCGAGATCGTCACCGGCTTCGACCTCGCAGGCACATGCCTCGGGCTAGTCGACAAGAGCAGAATCGTCACAGGCGAGGCGATACGCCCAGGCGACGTCCTGGTCGGCCTTCCCAGCACGGGCATACACTCGAACGGCTTGACGCTCGCGAGGAAGATCATCGAAGAGAGCGGCCTCTCCATGGCCAGTGAGGTAGAGGGACTCTCGCGGGATATCGGTTCGGAGCTGTTGGAGCCGACAGCGATCTACGTGGAGGAAGTGGTCAAGCTTGTGGCCGACCACGACGTCCGTGGAATGGCAAACATAACAGGAGGGGGCCTCAGAAACCTGCTGAGGTTGAGCAGGAGCGTAGGTTTCGAGGTGACAGAGCCGATGCCGACGAACCCGATATTCGCCGTGCTTCAGGAGCTGGGCGGTGTGACGGACCATGAGATGTACCAGACCTTCAACATGGGGATGGGCTTCTCGCTCGTGGTCTCCGAGGACGAAGGAGACGATGTCGTGAAGGCAGTCGGTGCGGGAGCGCGCATAGTCGGACGCGCCGTTGAAGGCCGAGGCGTACGGGTCCCGCCCTTGGACCTGGAATACGTCGCATACTGACTTCGCCATGCGAGCGTCATCTGCCCGCTAGCGAGCAGACGACCGCTCCCATCGCCGTACAGGTCTCGAGCGAAAGGCCTTGGCCAGTTACATCCAAGTGCGACCGGCCCATGTCGAACACCTTCTTCGGAAGCCCGCGAGGGCCCAAGCCGAACACCAAGAGGAGCGACTGACCGGATTCCAGGGTCTCCCTGAGGTAGCAGGGGTCGACGCTCAAACCACGGGCTGGCTTCCTGGTCGTGATGACCGGCCAGCCGAGCTGAGGAGGAAAGCCTTTCTTCGGAAAGCCGAAGCTCGAGTAACGGCCCTTCCCCGCGAGATCCATAAGGTACTTCCCCCTCTCGCCTATGCTCGTTGTCGAAGCCACCCACTCGCATATCTCCGTGGGCGTGGAAAGCCCGTTGTCGAACGGAAAGCCGAACGTCGCCAGGTTGCAATCGAACGCCAGGGCGAGCGGCCCGGCTCTGGCCAGTGCCCTCCTGTGGGCCTCGCCGAACCTGATGGAATCGTACGAGTTGTACAGACCAATCGTAAGTCTTCCTGGCATTCCACAGAACCGCCTGAGTGCCCCCGCCCGCCGTCCCTGGAAGGCTAAGGCGAGACCTTCCGAGGACGGACGCATATGGCGTACTCGTCGCCGTCGAAGAAAACATCCTCGTCTGGATGCTGTGCTTGCAGCTCCTTGATCTTCTCGAGAACCTCGCGCAGGCTCAGCTCCGTCTGACCCTTCTTTATCTTCACAAGGACTCTCTTCTCCATCGACGACCACTTGTCCAAAGCCAGGCGAGTGACGATGATTCAAATGCTATAAGTCCGTATAAATATGTTTACACAACGCCGCGACGACGCAGCCACGCGCGCCGGCGCCAGCATGTGCCCGCGCACATCTAGTCTACGGTCCGCACGGACGTCACTTCGCGGCGAACACGGGGTCCGAGGGCTTGCTGGCCGCCTCGCGTGCCTTGGCCCTCGTTTCGGGTGCGAGCTTTCCTAGGGCGGCCACCTTCTTCTCGAAGCTCTCGATCATCTTGGGCAGGACCTTGTAGATTGGCAGGAGCATAGCTATGAAGCCAACCCTGTCCTTGCCGATGCCAAGCGTGTCGAGCTCGGCGCCCAACGCCTCAATCCTCTTCTCAACCACCTGGGCTATCTCGCCGTCTTCCTCATCGGACAACACGACGCCGTCTGCGCCGTTCGCGAAGGCCTCCAATATCTCCGCTCTCGCGACGCGCGCGGCGGACGGGACGCGGATGATATGAAAGCTCGCCGGATATTGCATGCGGGCGGTCCCTGCGGTGTCGGCAGCGACGTAGGACAAGATGTCGCCGAAGAAGCCCACGGTGCGTATCTCCTCCGAGTCGCCTTCGAGCACGCCCTCGACCTCCGCTCTGAGCTGCTCGTCGGTGTAGTGTGCCAGGTCGAACACGGAGACGGGACACTCGGACACGCATGCACCGCATCCGATGCACGCTATCTGATCGATCGACGGCATCTCGCCGACCGAAATCGCCTGAACCGGGCAGACCGCCTCGCACGCCATGCACTTCGTGCATGCAGCCGCATCGACGACGATGGCCTTCACTGGGTCTATGAGCATCTTGCCCGTGCCAAGGAACTCCATAACATGGGCTGCCGTACCACGTCCGTCGACGACGCTGTCCCTGACGTCCTTCGGACCAAGGACGGCGCCCGCGGCGAAAATGCCCGTTCTGTGCGTCGACACAGGGTCCAGCTTCGGGTGCTTCTCGGAAACGAACCCGTCCTCGCCGAGTGGGACCTTGAGCATCTTCGCCAGATCGGCTGTACCCGAGGAGGGTATCAAGGCGGGGCAGAGCACGACCATGTCGTACTCCATCTCCATCAGCTCCCCCGCGCCCACGTCTTCCGCTCGCACGAGTATGCCTGATCGCCCGGTCTGAATGGACGCTATCTTCCCGTTGACGAAACGTATGCCGAACTCCTCCTGACCCCTTGCGTAGAACTCCTCGAAGCCGCGGCCTGCGGTTCGGACATCTATGTAGTACACGTACACTTGCATGTAAGGAAACGTCTTCCGCAGTATGACTGCCTGCTTGGTGGCATAGTTGCAGCATATCTTGCTGCAGTACGGGACGCCGACCTTCCGGGTCCTGGAGCCGGCGCACAGCCCGAAGGCGACCTTCTTCACCCTCTTCCCGTCGACTCGGCGCTTAAGGACCATGCCAGCGCCGCATTCGTTTATCATCAGGCGCTCCATCTGCGTCGCAGTGATGACGTCGGGCAGAGACACGTCGTATTCGCGAAGCGCGCTTACGTCGAAAAGGTCGAAGCCCGTGGCCACGATTATCGCACCCACTTTCAGGTCCACGAATCTCTCCTTCTCCTCGAAGTCGATCGCTTTGGCCGAGCACACCTTCTCGCACGCGCCGCAGTCCTCGCAGCTCTCGAAATCGACCACATAAGCCGCAGGGACGGCCTGGGGGAACGGCTTGTGAATGGCCTTGCGGATGTAGAGCCCTTCCTCGAACTCGTTCGGGACCTTCGCGGGGCAGACCTTCTCGCACTTCGCGCAGCCGGTGCACTTGCTGATGTCGACGCCCCTAGGCGCCACGCGGACGCGGACCTCGTAGTTGCCCGGGGTGCCCGCGACCTGCACCACCTCGCTCCTGGTCATCAGGTTGATGGCGTCGTGCGACCCTGCCTCCACCATCCTCGGACTGAGAATGCACGGGGCGCAGTCGAGCGTCGGGAACGTCTTGCTAAGCTGCGCCATCCTGCCACCGATGCTCGCGCTCCTCTCGATCAGATGAACCTTGTACCCTGAGTTCGCCAGCTGAAGGGAGGCGGATATGCCAGCGATGCCCCCGCCCACAACCATAACCTCCTTCGCGAGTGCGACCTCGCCGGGATGAAGGGCCTGGAGCCTGGCCGCCCGGCGGACGCCCCCTCTGACGAGCGACTTGGCCTTCTCCGTCGCCGCGGCCTTGTCTTTGTGCACCCAGGAGCACTGCTCCCTAAGGTTCACAACCTCAAGCATATAGGGGTTGAGGCCTGCGCCCTCGAGCGTCTTCCGGAAAGTGCGCTCGTGCATCTTCGGCGAGCACGAGGCGACCACGACCTTCGTCAGGCCTCGCTCCTTGATGTCCTCGACAATCTGATTCTGACCGGGCTCGGAGCAGGTGTATAGGTTCTCCCTGCTGACGACCACGCCTGGGAGGTCCATGGCGCTCTCGGAGACGGCCTTGCAGTCGACGGTGCCTGCTATGTTCGTGCCACAGTGGCATACGTAGACTCCTATCCTATCCTCCCTCTCCTCTTCGGAATCTTCCCCCATTTGAACGATAAGGGATGACCACGGGCATTATTCTTAGTTTTGGTGAGAGGGTCGACATGGCTTCCGGATGATGGAAGAGTGTCGAACTGGGCCGAGTAACTATATATATCCCAGTCGGACTATTAAGAACGCTCAGGCCGGATGAGGACACCGACAGGACGGTGGGCCCACGCTGATCGACGAATCGCAGATTCCGTTGTAATCGCAGAAGGCGACTGCGGCAGAGGAGAGCCCTGATGGCGAAGAAGAAGAAGAAGGCCAAGGAAGAGGCCATCGAATGCCCGAAGTGCGGCGGCAGGTCGGCTCCAGAGTCACCCGAGTGCGAGCATTGTGGAGAAGCGCTGACCACGGAGCGTCCAGCTTCGGCTCCCAAGGACAATGAGGCCAGCCATAAGGGGGCGGAAGAGCCTCTGGACGAGCTCATGTCACTGCCAGGCATCAAGAGGGCGAAAGCTGAGCTGCTGCACGAGGCGGGCTTCAGGAGCATCGCGGACATCCGCGAGGCGAAGGTCGACCAGCTCGCGAGCGTGAAGGGAATCGGCCATACCCTCGCAGAGCGGATGATACAAAACGCGAAGGAAATGGCGGCCCCCGCGAGAGATCGCGACCTCGCGGACTGGCTCTCAGGAGAGGACGACGGATTGGCCGCATGGCTGTCCGGCGAGCAGCGGGTGGAGGCCCCTACGGCGGAAGCCGTGGCAGCTCCGGAGGTCCAGCGCGATGCGTCCCTCGTCAAATGGTTGGCGGGGGAGGAGGAATCGATTGACAGCTGGCTGGAGGAGACGGAGGAATTCGCGAAGCCGGAGAAGGCTGTCTCGACGAAGGAGCTCAGGTCGAGGGAGGCCGAGGTATCGCAGCTGCGGGACGTACTGATCGAGAAGATCAGGCTGATTGACGCCGGCGAGTTCGACCCCCAAGCGGTCATCGAGGAGGCCGCGACGATGAAGACCGAGTTGGAGGCCGAGCGCGGCAGGACTTCGAGGCTCGAGGAGGAGCTTGAGAACGTCAAGCGCGGCAGCATCGCGGTCATCAAATTCATAAAGCAGCAGCACGAGACCGGCATCACCGGCGAGAACCTCGCTGACAAGCTCGCCGGGGAGATGGCGGCGAAGGAGGTACTTCAGCAGAAGGTGAGCGAGCTGGAGAGCATGATGGCGTCTCTGAGGGAGAAGGCCGAGCAAGGGATCTCGGAACTCCCGCCGGAGGAGAAGGACCTCCGGCGTCGCGAGATGGAGGTGGCGAAGCGCGAGGCACAGCTCCAGGTCATGGAAAGGCAGATCAGAGCGAAGGAACAGACCTTCGCCGACGCCCTGATAGACTACGCCTCCCCTCCCACGACTTCTGTTGACGGGGGAATGCTGGACCAGAGGGCGGAGGAGTTCGCTTCCAAAGAGCGGATGATGCGCGAGAAGATCGAGAAGCTGGAGGCCGACCTCTCGCAGGCGACCATCGACCTGAAGCACATTGAAGAGAAGATGAAGATGTCCAAAGGGACGTCGCAGGACATCGAAAATGGGGCCATGCAGAAGCTTCAGGATGCCCAGCGCATGGAGAGGAATCTCGTCCTCAGGGAGCAAGAGGTCGCCAGGCTCAAAGAGGACCTGCGGATACGCGAGGAGG
Source organism: Methanobacteriota archaeon (assembly GCA_020347565.1). GTDB lineage: Archaea > Thermoplasmatota > Thermoplasmata > UBA10834 > UBA10834 > UBA10834. Next base: position 451,035 of record CP070732.1, read on the forward strand.
AAATGGCGCGTCTGAAGGAGCCGCTCGCGTACAAGGAAGACGAGCTGTTGCGGCGCGAAGAGGACCTGATGTACCGCGAGAAGCTTCTGCAGGAGGAGAACAGGAAGCTCTCGCAGATGCAGCTGGAGATGGGCAGCCAGGACGAAGTGGCGCTCAAGAAGAGGCTCGAGGAGCTGCAGGCCCAGGTCACCGCGAAGGAAGAGGAGATACGCAGCAAGGAGAAGTTCCTCAACGTCAAGGAGGAAGAGCTGCGCATAAGGGAGCAGGGGCTCATCGACGACGAGATCGAGCGGCGTGAGCTGGACCGTATGGCCGAAATCAAGCTCGAGAAGGTCAAGACCGGCACCGGGAGGCTGGACGACCTTCTGCTAGGGGGCATACCGTTCGGGACGAACGTGCTCGTCTACGGGCCGCCATTCACCGGCAAGGAGGTGCTCGTGAGCTCGTTCGTCGGTGAGGGGCTCAAGATGGGCATCCCTGCGATATGGGTCGTCACCGAAAAGACTCCGAAGGAGATCAGAGAGGAGATGATGTACGTCCTGTCGGGGTACGAGGAGTACGAGAAGAAGGGACTCGTGAGGTATGTGGACTCGTACTCGAGGGGTATGGGCGATGACTCCGAGGACGAGTACACGGAGTTCATAGAGTCGCCGACGGACTACGAGGCGATACAGAGGGCGGTCGAGGAGGCGGCGAAGAAGTTCAAGGAATCGCACCAATACTACCGGCTCGCCTTCAGGTCGATATCGACGCTGATAGCGTACCTCGACCCGAACACGGCTTTCAGGTTCCTGAGCCCGATTGCTGGCAGAAGGAAGAGAGACCGAGCCGTATCCATGTACACCATCGAGAAGGGCGTCCACGGCGAGCAGGAGATACAGATGCTGGGCTCGCTGATGGACGGCATGATAGAGTTCAAGGTGGAGAACCTCAACACATTCCTGGCGGTACGAGGCATATCGGATGTTCAGTCCAGGGCGTTCATAAGGTACTCCGCGACGAAGCAGGGAGTGAACATAGGTTCGTTCTCTCTGGACCACATCAGATGAGAAACAGGGGCCCTGCGGGGCTGAGAGGCAGCACCGGTCACGCCACTTCCATGGACGAACTATGGTCCTTGCCCTTCTTCTGCTGGCCCCCTGCCCGACCGGCCATGGGAGGCGGCGGAAGAGGTGGCGGGAGGCCGAGGTCTCTCGCGGCGGTCACGGCGGCGGGCATGCAGTTGGCGTAGGTGGCCGCCAGTACCGGGCCGAAGACCTCGTTAGGCAGTGAATGCTTCTCGGACCATTGGGAAGCGAGCGGCTTCGCGTCGCCATCCCACACGAGCTTGCCCTCGAGCTTGATGACGCCGACACCGACGTAGTTGATCATGAACCTGAACTCCAGTAGAGCCTCGTGATCGGACACCACGTTGACGCTGGTCACGGCGGTGTTCTGATCGACCCTCAGCTGAGGTATCCTTTCACCCAACTTCGTGAACCGTTTCGCATCCATCGAGTTGAGCTCGAACGACTTGATCGGCATAACTTCCACCTTCTACTTCCTTCGCTGACAGATGCTTGCATCGACATTAAACTATTCCCTGGAAACCTGTGTTTCGGCGTGCCCGTCCTGAGAAGGCGCAAGTGCCGTGGGCCGGACTTGAACCGGCGACTTCAAGATCTTCAGTCTTGCACTCTCCCAACTGAGTTACCACGGCGTCCATTGGACGGCGGAGCAGTTAGGTCAAACTCCATATTAAAGTTTGAGGGCGAGGCATCGGACGGCTGAGTTGCAGCCCCAAAGCACTTCGATTATCGGCGACCAAATGCTCCGGAAATCTGTGCGGTCCAATGCTTCATCGGCGAGTGTATTTCGCCCGATACCAGTAACGACACTTTTAAATATATTCCAGGTACTGATTAGGTTGCTTTGGCGCCCTAGTTTCGGTGGTACGATGTACTTGTCACCCCCGCAATCCGCATATTGTGGAAACTCAAGGTCTAGAAGGATCAGGAAGTCACCGCGATGGGACGATGATGAGGGGGTTGCGGCGACCGTGGGGACGATAATGTCCCTCCTCGTCTTCCTCACATTCATGGGTGTCTTCACGAACCAGTTCATACCCGTGTGGATGGGGGACAACGAGAGCGCGCACATGTCGGACGCGATCGAGCAGATTTTGGCACTGAAGTCGGACATAGATGGACTGATCACTGACTACGCCGACAGCCTCATAGCCCCGACGCCTCTGGTGATACCCGTCACCCTCCATGCTCAAGGCATTCCTGTCTTCGCAGCAGCCACGTCAGGCATCCTCTCCTACGTCCCTGAATACACCTACGGGCGGCCCTCGCTGAACACCAGCTACACCAGCGAGCTCGAGCCGGACGACGGCCGCAGCGGCGGGGAGTTGAGGCTGTATTGCCCGAACAGGTACTACGTCGAGCAGTCGCTCATCTACGAGTCGGGCGCGGTCATACTCAACCAGTCGGATGGCGAGTTCGTCCTATCGGGCATCCAGCTCTCGGTCCAGGACTACAACAACAACCTCATACTGAAGATGACCCAGGTGTCGCTCCAGGGCGTGAACAAGACCATCGGTGGCGTCGGCACTAAGACCGTCCACGCCGACCTCATGTTCGCGTCCACGATAGAGTACACCAGCAGCCCGGCCCACGACGTGAACATCACGATCGCTACGAAGCATGGCATGGCATGGGCCAACTACTTCAAGAGGGCGCTGAACTCCTCGCAGGCGGACCTCACTTATGGCGTCGACTTCACCGTGCCGAGCCCGACTTTCTACGACAATCCAGGGAAATCGAATGACTACTACATCGTCAATGTGAAGATTTCAGGCGTTGGCGTGTTCTACCATACCAAGGCGATCGTACAGATCTCTCTCGGAGAGCTGGGAGTGTGAGGTGAGCGAGTGAGCCAGGCTGCGGAAAGCAAGAGCAAGACCGACATACCAATCGAGAAGCCGGAGCAGCCCTTCTTCACAAGGGTGTATCGCGGATACCTCAACGCGCTGAGCAAGCGCAGGTCCAAGCCCGTGCCGGTGAGGGAGGCCAAGGGCGCGGAGGCCAGAAGGAGGCAGTGGAGGCACGGGAGAGGGTCGGCGTACACCGAGGTTCCGCCAATAACCGACCCCGCCGTGCAGGAGACCGCGTTCTACGGAGTCGTCGAGCCGTTCAGTTACATACGGGTCACGTACAACCAGAGCACGAGCGAGTACATCCTCAACGTCATCGAGCCGGAGCTGGACGAGTTCGAGCAGGAAACGCTCGACATGATCAAAGCCACCCTAGAGAAGACCCTCGACTACGAATGGGAGAAGCTTGACGTGATGGACAAGAAGACCTACCTGGAGAAGAGCGTGGACAGCTTCGTCAGGACGAGGGGCATAACGCTGGAGCCCATATCGGAGGACAAGATCAAGTACTTCATCGGCCGGGACTTCGTTGGATATGGCCCGATAGACACTTTGATGAACGACATTCATGTGGAGGACGTCTCGTGCGACGGCGTTGGCATACCACTGTTCGTCTTCCACAACAAGTACGAATCCATCAAGACCAACATAGTGTTCGACAGCGAGGACGCCCTGAACTCGTTCGTCATCAACCTGGGACAACGCTGCGGGAAGCAGCTGTCCGTCTCGAACCCGATCCTCGATGGGACGACCGCCGAGGGACACAGGGTCCAGGCCACATACGCCAGAGAGGTCACCACGAGGGGCGCGTCGTTCACCATCAGACGATTCAAGGAGAAGCCGTTCACGCCAGTCGAACTGATCAAGTACGGAACGGCCTCGCCCGATATAGTCGCCTACCTGTGGCTGAGCGTGGAGCACGGCGAGTCGGCCATCATATGCGGCGGAACGGCGAGCGGCAAGACGGCCACGCTGAATGCGATGGCGCTGTTCATACCTCCGGGCGCGAAGGTCGTCACCATGGAGGACACGAGGGAGATCAACCTGCCACATGAGAACTGGATCCCTGGCACCACGCGCTCGGGCGCAGGTGAGAGGGGACCGGACGGCAAGGCGGCGGGAGAGATAGACATGTACGACCTCGTGCGGGCAGCTCTGAGACAGAGGCCGAACTACATCATCGTGGGAGAAGTAAGAGGCAAGGAGACCTACACGATGTTCCAGGCCATGGCGACGGGGCACACGACGTACTCGACCATGCACGCTGACTCCGTGAAGGGCATGGTCAACAGACTGGAGAACCCGCCCATCAACTGCCCGAGAATCCTGCTGACGGCGCTGAGGAACGTCCTCATCCAGACTCATGCGAGAGTGGGCATGGACATGGTCAGGAGGATCAAGCAGGTCATCGAGATAGTCGGTTTCGAGCCCGAGACGAACGAGCTCATCAGCAACACGGTCTACGAATGGGACCAGGCAGGAGACAAGTTCGTATTCAAGGGTCACAGCTTCCTGTTCGACAAGATCATGGAGATGAAGAACCTCACTCACGAGGAGCTCATGGAGGAGTTCCAGAGGAGGATAGACATCGTGAAATACATGCTCGCGAAGGACATGTCCGATCACAGGGACATTTGGAATCTGATCAGGGCATACTACAAGAGCCCGAAGGAGACGGCCGCGAGGGTCAGGCGCGAGCTGGGCATCAAGGCGACGCCCGAAGGAGAGGAAGCTGGAGGTGTTGCGGTTGGTTGAAGTGGCCGACCCGTTCAAGAACGTGGAGGTCAGGAGGGAGGAGTACCTCCGGACGAGAGCGGCTCAGGACGGCCAGTTCATGGGACCGCACCTGATCAGGATGACCAAGGGCGCCCTGCCGGAATACATTAAGCTCACTCCGTATCAGGACTTCTGCTGGAGGCTTATGGGTGGCTGGGCGTCCGCCAAGTCGAACGACAACCAGGCCCTCGACGATGCGTTGCTCAAGGCGCACATGAAGATACGCGCCGAAGAGTACATGGCGTACGTGATGACCTCGACGATTCTGGCGGCCGTCATAGGCATCGCTATAGGGATAGGCGTGGGGATAGTCCTGATGGGCTTCATGGGAGTCGCCATCATCGTCAGGATAATGATTGCAGCGCTCGCCATCATTCTGCTGCCCATGATGGCATACTTCCTCCTCATGGGCTCACCTGCGTCGAAAGCGAAGGGGCGCGCGAGGGACATTGACAAGCGGCTCGCAGCGGCGATGAGCTTCATCTCGGCCATGGCATCCGCGGATGTCAACATCGACGTGATATTCAAGGAGCTCTCGAGACAGAAGGTCTACGGAGAGATAGCCGCTGAGGCGGCGTGGATCACGAGGGATACGGAACTCCTCGGGTCGGATATATTGACCGCAATAAAGACGGCCGCGAGGCGGTCCCCGTCCGCGAAGTTCCAGGACTTCCTCCAGGGCGTCATCACCACATCGACATCCGGCGGTCAGCTGAAGCCGTACTTCCTGCTCAAGGCGGAGGAGTACCAGAAAGAGAACAAGCTCGCCCTCAAATCCCAGATGGAGACGCTCGGGATGCTCGCGGAATCGTTCGTCACGGTGGTCGTCGCGTTCCCGCTCTTCCTCGTGCTCATCATGGCCATCATGGCAATCGTCGGAGGAGGTGACTCGAGCTTCATGCTGACGATGCTGTACGTCATAGTCCTCATGATGATACCCGTGTCGCAGTTCGGATTCATATTCGTCATATGGAACATGTCAAAGGAGAGTGCTATGTAGATGGCCCAGGAAGAACCAGTGGCAAAGAGGGCCAAAGACAAGGAGAAGGTCGTCAAGGAGCTGCTTGGGGCGTCCGAAAAGCCCGATAGGACGAAGACGGTCCTTGGAGTATCCGCGGCGCTCATGGCGCTGTTCGTCGTCATGGCCTTCATCGACTACATAGAGAGCCTCAACCTCCCGCTTGAACCGATCGACTACGTGATCTTCGGGCTGCTCGCCTTCCTCGGCCCTTACGGGTTCTACGCGAGCACCAGGGAGAAGCACGTAAGGGAGATCGAGTCGAGGCTGCCCGACTTCCTCCGCGACGTCGCTGAAGCCGGCCGGTTCGGTATGACCCTCGCCGACGCGATAGTGGTCGCGTCCTCGGGCAGATACGGAAGGCTCACGCCGGAGATCAAGAAGATGGCGGCCCAGATCGAGTGGGGCGTCCCGGCGTCGGAAGCCGTGGAGCTCTTCGCTACAAGGGTCAAGACGCCGCTCGTGACGAGGATGGCGTCGATCATACGGAAGGCGAACGACGCCGGGGGAAACGTCGCTGACGTTCTGAGCATGGTCTCGAGGGACGCCAAGGAGACCATACTGACCCAGGAGGAGCGCAACGTCACGATGTCCACCTACGTCATGGTCGTCTACATATCGTTCTTCGTGTTCATCGCCACGATAATAATCCTGCAGGCGCAGTTCCTGCCCAAGATGGAGGAGGCCGGGAGGACAGTCAGCGAGGGTGCGGAGGAGCTGGGACTCGAGGAGATATCGGGCGTCAACATCAACGTGTCCATCATCCCCGAGGTGTCGTTCATATTCCTCTTGTCCGTGATAGTACACGCTGCGGGCGATGGCATACTCGCGGGCGTGATACAGAGGGGCAGCGTGCCGATAGGCATGCGACACAGCTTCATAATGCTGGTCATGGGATTCATCGTGCTCAGAGTGCTGTTTGCGTGATTGAGATGACAGAAACCGAGAGGCCTAGGGTCGAGATGGGTGATGCGGCGGCGAGACAGCCGATCCAGCCGCAGGAAGAGGAGAAGGCGAAGGGGCGAGCAGGCATCCGGTCGTCGTACTATGGGCTGCTGAGGAAGATCAAGGCCCGGCCGGTGAAGGTCACCATCTCCGCGAGCGAGGCCCAGACGGATCTGAGCCAGATAACCGAGATCCCGAAGATCACCGAGGCCAACATAGACGAGGTCGAGATAGCGCCGATCAAGAAGAACTACTCCTACGTCCGGATACGCTACGACAACATCGCCAACGAGTACACGTATGAGGTGATCGAGCCTAAGCTCGTGGAGGACGAGAGGAGGCTCCTCGAACTGCTGAAGGAGACGCTCGTGGCCTCCGTGGAGCGGATGGTGGAGGAGAACGAGGCTGACAGGCAGAAGTACCTCCGCCGTATCACCGAGGAGCTGATGGTCAAGCTGAACATCACGCTGCACCCGATATCGAAGGAGCGCGTGATGTACTACATCATCAGGGATTTCATCGGCTACAGGGACATCGATGTGATGATGATCGACCCGAACGTCGAGGACTGCTCGTGCGACGGCGTCGGCGTGCCCCTCTACGTCTATCACCGCAAGTACGGGTCCATCAGGTCCAACCTCAAATTCGAGAAGGAGGTGGGGCTGGACGGCTTCGTCGTCTGGCTGGCCCAGAGGTGTGGCAAGCACATATCCGTCGCCAGCCCGCTGCTCGACGCCACGGTCCCCGACGGTTCGAGACTCCAGGCCACATTGGGGAAGCATGTGACCAAGCGCGGCTCGTCGTTCACCATCAGACGGTTCAAGGAGAACCCGTTCACGCCTCTCGACCTCCTCAAGTTCAAGACCATGAGCACGGAGATGATGGCGTACTTGTGGATAGGCATTGAGCACGGGCAGTCGATGCTCGTGTGCGGCGGCACCGCGAGCGGCAAGACCACGACCCTGAACGCCGTCCTCCTGTTCATACCGCCTCAGATGAAGATCGTGTCGATAGAGGACACGAGGGAGCTCAACCTCCCACATGAGAACTGGGTACCCGGCCTGACAAGAGAAGGTTTCGGCGGGAAGAGCGCCGTAACCGGCAAGGCCGCGGGCGAGATAGACATGTTCGACCTGCTCACGGCGGCGATGAGGCAGAGGCCGCAGTATCTGATGGTCGGCGAGGTCAGAGGCAAGGAGGCGTACGTAGTGTTCCAAGCCATGGCCACCGGCAAGACCTGCTACTCGACCTTCCACGCGGAGGACGTCCAGGCCATGGTGCACAGGATGGAGAACGACCCGATCAACCTGCCCAGGGCGCTCGTGACGGCCCTGAATATCGTCCTGCTGCAGGCCCAGGTCAAGGTGGGTACGAAGATGACGAGGCGGGTGAAGTCCCTGACGGAGATCGTCGGCATAGACCCCGAGACGAACGAGCTGATAACCAACTCCGTCTACACCTGGAACCCTGCAGACGACACTTTCAACTACAGCGGACACAGCTATGTCTACGAGAAGGTCAGGATGGCCAGGAACTGGGCCCCCAGGGAGATGGAGCGGGAGATAAAGCGCCGGGTCGACATCCTGGAGTACATCAAGAGGATGGGCATAGACAGCCACCGCAAGGTCGCCGCTGTGATATCGGCCTACTACAAGGACCCCGATAAGGTCATGAAGGAGGTCAGGGCGAAGCTGGCGGAGAGCGGCGACGCGGGCCTTGGCCAGTAGGGCCCTCTTGCCGACACCGCCTTCTTGAGGGGCGGTGATCGTCATCCTCCAACGTCGCTTCGCACATCATTCTGTCAGCTTGGGAACGGGGAGAACGCTCGGACATACCGGTCACGCGCAGGAAGGAGCAGCCGAGCATACGCTGCACCGAAGGGAAATGAAAAGCAGGTAAAGGGTTTCTTCTGACCGAGCGATCAGCGGGACTCGTCGTCCTTCTCGGCCGGCGTCCTGATGATCTTCTTCGGCACGACCTTGCGGTCGATGGGCCTTCGGACCACCTTCTTCTGCGCCGCCACGGCTCCAGCGCCTCCCTCGGGCGGCCTCCTCTGTGCGGGCGGGGCACGCTCCTCCGGCATCGGCTCCTCCTCCGCGAACGGCAGCTCCTCGGGCGGCATCTCGCCTGGAGGCTCTCCGCCCTCACGGGCGAATATCGTGCCGCACTTGTGGCATACAGTCGCCTCGCGCGGGTTCAGTGTGCCGCAGACCGGGCATGGCACCGGACCTTCCTTCCGTTTCGCTTCCTCCTTCGCGAGCCAGTCGTCGAAGCTGACGTAGGTCGGCTGAGCTCTCCACCACTCCTCGAAGCGCTTCTCGCTGTACTTCTTGCCGAGGTCGGCCTTCGCCATCTCCCTGTACTCGGAGGCCATCGCCTCGTACTCCGACCGCATCTTGTCCAGGTAGTCGAGCTCGCCCTCTCCGGGCTCGCCGACGAACTTGACGCCGCAGTTCGGGCACTCCGAAGCCGAGGACGGCACCCATGCGCCGCATTCGGAGCACTTCATCGTTCCCGCCTCGAATTCGACGCCACACTTCGGACATCTCTTGCTGGCGGCCGGGATGAAAGCACCGCACTCGCCGCACTCGACGAGCTTGCCCAGACCATACACGTACGTGTAAGCGGTGAACCCGACGACGACGGCGATTATGACGGCGATCACGATAAGCCAGATGAGCAGCGGTATACCCTCAGCGCCCCCCTCACCTGTGATGGTGAATGTGGGGGATGAGTAATCCGCACCCTGTATGTCGACGCCGACATAGTACTGGCCGGTGGTCAAGTCCTCTGGGATTAGAAGCGGCACGCCCTCGACCTTGCCATCGTCGTTGGTCGTACGGGAAAGCGGAAGATCTCCTATCGGTACGCCCGCCGATTCGAACAGGCGTAGAGTCAATGGCAGGCCCACGACGGGAGCGCCGTCATCGGTGTACAGGACCTCGACATCGGCCACGACCGAAGTCCCGGCTTCGTAGTCGTCCTTAAACGTCGTTACCGTGACGTCGACGTCCAGCTCCTCGACCTCGAACGCTATGTCCGCGAAGTTGTTGGCCTCTCCGGACTCGTTGACCTCGTCTCCTGGGTCGACGAGTGCCCAGATGACATAGTCACCAGGAGTGGACAGGTTGATCTTCCACTCAAGGGGAACGACGGTGAGGTTCCCAGGGCCCATTTCGGGCAGGGACTCCTCGTGTGTGTAGTTGATCTCATCGCTTGCCGTTCTTATGCCCCACTCCAGTACGACACCGGACACGGAACTCGCACCCAGGTTCTCAACTTCGATGGCGATGGCGACCGTTCGACCCCACATCTGTCCCGTTATGTTCTCTCCATCGTAGGTTACCGATATGCCCGCGTCGGTCACCTGCAGGTCGGGGCGTATATCGGAAACGGTCATCACGCCGCTCACGTTGTTGTTCAGCCAGGACTGCTCCTCGAACAGCCTGTCGGGGTTCGCCGAAAGCATCACCACGAAGTCGGTCGTATCCGCCACGAACGGCGCGACGATCTCGAACTCGATTACGCCGGTACCAGAGCCGGAGACGAAGGTTCCGTCGATGTACTTCTCGTTGACCTTCTCGCCGTCAATGAACAACCCGACTACTGGGTCCGTCACCGGAGCCATCTCCAGGTTCACCAACGTTGCGCTCACCGTCACCGTCTGACCGCTAGCCACGGTCGAAGGGCCTCCGAACTCGAAATCGCTAAGGGCCAGGTCTGGGTAGTTGTAGACGGTCACCTCGAACGAGGCGTTGTTGTTGGCGTAGGATATCTCTGGCACGGTATGGTTCTCGTTGACGAGAACGGTTATGGTCTGGTCACCGATATTCTCCGGGATCCAAAGAACCGAAGTGTCGATGTAGCCGCCCGGGGACACGGAGGATATCGTGTATTCTCCTATCAGGTTAGCAGGCCCGACGAGATCTATCGTTGCGTTGTAGAAGGCGACGGGGACGTTGTATGCGTGGTTGTCGCCAATATTGTATATCCTCGCCACGAGAGTGCACTGCGAGTCGACCACCGGCTCTGGCGGGTTGCTGTACATCTCGAAGTCGGGCGATGCGTACAGGTCTGGGAGATTCTGCACCATCACGGAGCCGTACCCGAACGCTTCCGAATCATCCAACTCGTTTATCAGATCGTCGGGGTCAACCTCGACCCTGATGCTATGAGCGGTCGGGTACAACGGCTCGTCGGCGACCCAAGTGGCCTGGACCTCCGTCGCGTCAGTCGGATGCGGCGCTATGCTCGGCACGATGACCGATGCGAACTGGAGGTCATTGTCGAAGAAGTCCACCTGAACGTCGTATGCGACGGAGATCCCTATGTTCCGAACGAGGGCGGTGATCGTCGTCTCCTGGCCGTTCAGCGGGCTTTCTGGATCGCTGCTGATCGCCCCGGTTTGCGCTATGGTGAGGTCCGGCAACGCCGCGGATATCGTCAGCGTCGCATAGGTGGCGTTCCTCCCCAGTGGCTCCGTGTACGGCATGACGCCGACATCGATCTGCTGTTCCGAATCGTATGGCGTCCCCCCGTACACGTATGTTGCGTTCACGCTGTAAGCTCCGGCATAGCTCGGGCCGGACGAGGTCAATGTGGTGCCCAGGCAGTTCAACCGGGCAACGCCCATGGCGTCCGAGACTGCCGAGGTCCACAGCTCCTGTGGTGGTATCAGAGTGTACGCGAAGACGTCCACTCCCGGCAACGGCTTGGCATTACCGTCAAGGATGGACACGTGTATCCACCTGTATATGAGGGCGACTGCGTCGCCCTCGACGGCTATCGACGGGACGCTCGTGTTGGTGAATCCTCCGACGGCGGAGCCGGACAAGACAGGCTCGCTGGTGATGTTGCAGTCGTAGATGCTGATGATCGCCCTCGAGTTGTACGACGTGGTCAAGTCGCCATTGTACGTATCCGTTCCATCGAGGATTACCGTCGCGTCTTCCTTCGCGACTATGCTCACTCCGTGCATATCCGAATCGAGGACTTCCAGCGTGCCGTGTCCCTGGACCACGATGTCAATCGGCAGTTCGCTATCTATGTGGCAGTCCTCGAATATGAGATGCCCGTTGCCGTCGACATATATCGTACGCTCATTCGGGACGTTCTGTACCAAGATGAATTCGACGTTGCGGACTATCAGCTCGCCATCGGATGCAACGATGACGTCTCCCGCATGGTAGAAGATCATATTCTCGATCGTGAAGCTCTCTTCGCCAGTCATCAATGGAACGACCAGCCATCTCGAGCTGTCTGGGCTCGGAACGGATACGCCTGAGATCTCGACCGTCAGGTCCCCGCTCTGGTCTCCTAAGTCCATGGCGGGATATGCGGGGAGCGAATAGCTCTCGGTGGAACTGTAGATGCCATCGATGTCGGCGGTCCCGGTGAATGCATATGACCCAACGAACCGCGAGTTAGCAGATCCGTCACTGACGATTATGTCCGTCAGATACGGTATCACAGCCTCTCCGTTCTCCTTCGTCGTCTTGTAGGACGCGGTGTCCTCGCCCATGTAGTCGAGTACGTCAGAGTCGGGCGTCAGCGACACGCCATCGACCGTGTAGTAGAATGCCTCCTGTCCCTCGAGGTCCGTTGCACCCGTGAACACGGCGTCGATCGTGGCATTCGGAATCGGAACGCCGTACTCGTCTCCGACCGTAGCGTTCAGCCACCGGTAGACATACGCCTCTCCGCCCGCGCTGAAGACGACCCAGAGGCTCTCGAACTGCACGGAGCCCGTGGTCGCGCCGTTCACGAACCTGACATCCATGTTGCGCAGCTCGCCGACGGTGTCTATCGTCGCGATCGGCAGGTCATACGTCGCGGTCGTCCCTGGCGGGTCAGTAGCCTGAGGCTGTATTGGGGTTTCTTCCCATGGTACTGCCGTCTCGCGCTTCCACTGAAGGAACGTGGCGCCATCGTATGTGGGGTCGACTGAATATCTGACTACTATCGACGCTGAGCTTATGTCGGTCGCATCGAGCAGCGTTCCGACGTCCCAGGTCTCCATCTCCATCGTCTCCCCAGCTTCGACAACATAAGCCCACGAATCCACAGCGGCAAGGGCATCGACGTCTTCCCCGACCGTCGTGTCTCCCGGAGCCGCCGGCGGATTAGGAACCGCTGGGGACGTGGTCACTCCTGAAACAATCACGGCAGGGGCACGGTCCGCGAGCGCTCCCACGTACTCGTCGAATGTGGTACCGTACAGGTACGCCTTGGATAGGTCGTTGGCTACGAGGACGTTATGCACACGCCAGTCGACCACGTCGAACGCCGGCCCGAAGTCGACGCTTATGTGGCTGTTGACCGACAAGAGCGCTGACGCGCCGTTCAATGTGAGGTTGCCCGCAGGCAGCATATCCGCCGGGTACTCGGGCATCGAGTCGATGGTCGAGTCGTATAGCTGCAGTGTGGAGTCGGTGAGGTCCATCTCTGGGCCGTCGTTCGCCGAGTCGAGCGTGATCAGCCCTGACGATCCGACGACATACTGTGCGACCAAGCCCTCGTCGAGCGCGGTTATCGTTGAGTCGCGGAGGACCATCTTCGATTCGTCCGTGAGCGTTATCCCTCCCGGGAACCTCAGCTCCGAACCGTTGGTCGCCACGACGGTCCCGCCGTTGATGACCGTGAGCTCGAGCTCGGCCCATGGGTTTATCTGATCGAGATGGGTCGTGAGGACGCCGTGGTCGAGCATCAGCGTGCCTCCGTCCACTGTGACCGTGAACCTCTGGTCGAAGTTGCTGATGACACTCAGCGTGCCGTCGATGACCTTCAGCGTTCCGCCGCTCATGACTTCCACGTTGCCGTCGACGTACTGACTGAGGTCTTGTATGACGTACGTTGTCCCGTTCGGGATGATCAGGTCGCCCGAGGCGGTTGTTCTGTCGCCTGCGATGAACAAGCCTGCAAGCGCCGACACGACGAACGCAGACGCGACCAATGCTGTCAACGACCTTCTAGCTAGAAAAGGGCCAGCTCTGTCAATCATTAGTTCACCCACCCAGAGTCTGGGGAATGGACAAAGTAAGCAGTTCGTGTATATAAAAACCTATTTGCCGTATTTTCATTGCGAAGAAGGCTGACTTTCGGGGCTGACTAGGTCGCTTTTTTCTTCACAATCTTCTTCACGAATATCTGCGGCTTCTTCTCTTCCTTCGCCGGCGGCTGCGCCGTCGGCGCACCTGACTCCGCCGCCTTCGCGGAGGCGTCCTTGACGTGTGCACCACAGGCGTAGCACATGACCGCGTCCTTGCTGATCATCGTGCTGCAGTTGGGACATGGGAACTCCTCCTCGGACTCAGACTCCTGTGCGGCCTCGGCGCTGGCCGGCGGCTCCTCGATCTCCCGAAGCTTGTGCCCGCAGGCATAGCACATCATCGCGTCCCTGCTGATTATCGTGTTGCAGTTCGGGCAGGACATCTCATCGTCTGCCACGGGCTGCGCCTTGGTCTCTCCGGCCGGCGTCTCCCCGGCGTCCGATGGAGTCTTCGTCACGGTGGTCAGCATCTCCTCCTGTCGGCGCAGGAGCTTCCGAGCGTCCTCCGACAGCTTCCCGCGGTCCTTCCTGAGGGACTCCTCCTCATCGACGAGCGCGCGTTCGCGGGCCACGAGCGCGTCCCTGCGCGATATGATCTCCTCCATCAGCCCTTGGAGCTTCTCCTCCTCGGCCTTCAGCTGCTCCTCCCGGTCCAGCACGGTCTTGCGCTTTGTCGACACCTCTTCCATCTGACCGGACACCTCCTCGAGCCTCTCGGAGTATTCGCGGTGCTTGGCCTCCGCACCCTCGACCGCCTCGGCAATCTTCGACTCGAGCTCCTTCAGCTCCGCTGTCCGCTCATCGAACTGCCTCTCCCTGTCGAGCATCGTCGACTCGCGCTGCTTCAGCTCCTCCTCCGCCTTCTGCGTAACAGCCTCTTTCTCTCGGAGCGCCTCCTCGCGCTGGTTAAGGCGACCGTCAAGTTCTTCCAGCTCGGCCTTCTGCTTCGCGATGCCTTCCTGCTGGGTCTGGAGTTCCTGATCGCGCTTGCGGACCTCGGCCTCCTGTGTCTTCAGTCGCTTGACCGCGTCCTCGATTATCTGGGAGATTGTCGAGTCTTCCGTCATGTCCTGTCCCTCCGTTGGGGGTCTGGGGTTTGTGGTGCGCGTCCGACCTGCGCGGCCGCCGGTCGCAGACCTTGGCTGGCCGTCATCCCGGCCAGCGCGCCCCTCAGCCGCGCACTACGTGCTGAGAAGCGGCCCAAGGACCGTCATGCCCGACTTGCCGACCTCTATGGCGTGGCGTTCCATGCTGTGCTCGGCGGCCCTCATCTTCTCCACCTGGAGGAAGCGCACGAGCTTGCCGCGGGGCCTGTCGAGACCCAGCATCAGTATGCCATCGGCGAGGAAGCCCTCGTTCCCGAGGAGCTGGGACTCGCCGTCCAGGGAGCGTTCCATTATTATGAACGAGTGGAGGTTGTTATCCCTGAGCATCTTGAAGAAGTAGAACATCTTCTTGCGCATGTTCTTCTCGTTCTCCATCAGCGAGTAGAGGGCGCCGAGCGAGTCGAGGACGAAGACGGAGAACTTGTCGCCGTGCGTCCTCCGGAACCGCTGTATCATCTTCTCGATGAAGAGGACGTAGTCGGTCTGCACCTCGTCGCCTATGACCTCGTCAATCTGGTCGATCTCCCGAAGGTCGGTCATGTCAGATATCTGCATCTTGGCGGACACCTTGACGCCCATGCTGTTCATGTTGCTCATGTGGCTGTCAGCAGTCTCCTCGAGCGTGGCGTACAACCCGAACTCGTTCTTGTCCCTGAGATACATCGACATTATCGAGTAGCAGAAACTGGTCTTCATCGAACCCGGAGGCCCTGTGACCAGCATTATCTTGGGCCGGTCGATGTCGTTCTTGAAGACCTTTTCGAGTCCCGGGATCGAATCCTTGAACAAACTTGTCCCTCCATCTTCATGAGGTAGTCTGTTAGATGTGCGCTTGGCATTTCAAAGGCACGTTACTTAATTAAAGCTTTGCGGGCCGTTATCAACATTGAGAGAGGGGGCGCGCCGCCGCGCCAGTCAGTCCACCGGTTCGTCGTCCGGGGCTTCCGAGTTCGAGCCGCTCCCGTCTTCCGGACCGTTGGCAACTTCGTTGTCCTCCACTGGCTCCTTCGTGATCGTCCTACCTGACTCGACCATGCGCTCTTCCTCCGCAGCGCCCACGAGGCTCGCGACCGCCGTGACGCGGTCCTTGGGCTTGAGACGCATCACACGGACGCCGAGCGTGGCGCGCCCCTGGAGCCGGATGCCGTGCACGGGTATCCGTATAACCATCCCGTTCACGCTCGTGACGATGAGCTCGTCGTCGTCGGCCACGGCGAGGACCGACACGACGCTGCCGTTGCGTCCGCCGGTCTTGATCGTTATCACGCCCTTCCCTCCCCGGCGCGTTTTCCTGTAATCCTCCACGAGCGAGCGCTTGCCGTACCCGTTCTCCGTCAGCGTCAGCAGGTGGTCATCAGGACCGACGACGGCCATGCTGACCACCTCGTCGGAACTCCGGAGCGTGACGCCCTTGACGCCGTACGTTGCGCGGCCTGTCGGACGCACGTCCGCCTCGCTGAACCTTGCGGCATAGCCGAGCCTGGTCGCGAGGACTATCTCCTTCGTGCCGTCGGTTATGGCCACACCGATGAGTTCGTCGCCCTTGTCGAGACGCGTGGCGATGATGCCCGTCTGCCTCACATGTGAGTATGCCATGAGCCGTGTCTTCTTGATGACCCCCTTCCTTGTTGCGAAGACCAGATACCGGTCCTCGTCGAACACGGATATGGGTATCTTGCTCATGATCTGCTCTCCCTCCTGGAGGCGCTCCAGCACGTTCACAATCGGCTTGCCCTTCGAGTGCCGCCCGCCGACCGGTATGCGGTACGCCTTGAGCCAGTAGCCCATGCCCCTGTTCGAGAAGAACATGACGTAGTCATGAGAGCACGTCACGAACATGTCCACGACGTGGTCCTCCTCCTTCGTGCCCATGCCGACGAGGCCGACGCCTCCGCGCTTCTGTGACGCGTAGGTGTCGAGAGATATCCTCTTTATGTACCCTGTCATGCTCGTCGTGACGAGTACATCCTCGACGGGAATGAGGTCCTCGTAGTCCAGGTCGGCGCCGTGCGACTCAATCGAAGTCCTGCGCGTGTCGCCGTACTTCGCGGATACCGCGAGCAGCTCCTCCTTTATGATGCCGAGTATCTTCTTCTCGTCCTTCAGGGTCGACTTGTACTCGTCTATCAGCTTCGAGGTTTTGTCGAAGTCGTCCTTCACCCCCTGCATCTCCATCCCAGTCAGGCGCTGCAGCTGCATCTCGAGGATCGCTTTGGTCTGCACCTCCGTGAGCAGGTACTTGCTCATCAGCGCGGCCCTCGCCTCGTCCCGCGTCTTCGACTTGCGTATGATCCTGATGACCTCGTCCAGGTGGTCCAGGGCGATCATGAGCCCTGCGAGTATGTGTGCCTTCTTCTCCGCCTCTCGGAGTCGGTGCTGGAGCCTCCTCCTGACTACGTCGAACCTGTGCTCGATGTGATACTCCAGCATCTCCTTGAGCGAGAGCACACGCGGCTGGTTGTCTACGAGCGCGAGGTTGTTTATGCCGAAGGTCGTCTGGAGCTGGGAGTGCGCGAACAGCTGGTTGAGGACGACGTCCTCGAGGGCGCCGCGCTTGAGGTCGATGACTATCCGCATGCCCTCCTTGTCCGACTCGTCCCTGAGGTCGGAGATTCCCTCGATGCGCTTGTCCTTGATGAGCTCGGCGATCTCCTCCATCAGGTTCGATTTGTTCACGACATACGGTATCTCCGTGACGATAATCGACGCGCGGCCAGTGTCCTCATCCCTCTCGACGGTCGTGCGGGCTCTGACCCTGATGCGCCCCTTGCCCGAGGAATACGCCTCGACGATGCCAGCGGCGCCGTATATTATCCCGCCCGTCGGGAAGTCCGGGCCCTTCACGACCTCCATCAGGTCCTTAAGGTCAGGGTCCTTCCCCTCGATCTGCATGTCTATCGTGAGCGCTATGGCGTCGGCTATCTCGTTGAGATTGTGCGGCGGCACGTTGGTGGCCATGCCCACCGCGATGCCGGAAGAGCCGTTGATGAGCAGGTTCGGAAGCTTGGCTGGGAGCACCACAGGCTCCTTGAGGGAACCGTCGAAGTTGTCGACGAAATCGACCGTCTCCTCGTCCACGTCCTCCAACATCTCAAGTGCTATCGGGGCGAGCCTGCACTCGGTGTATCTCATGGCCGCCGCCGAGTCGCCGTCTATGCTCCCGAAGTTGCCCTGCCCGTCGACGAGCGGGTAGCGCATCGAGAATCCCTGGGCCATGCGGACGAGTGTGTCGTAGATTGCGACGTCGCCGTGAGGGTGGTACTTGCCAAGCACCTCACCGACGACCCTCGCGGACTTCTTGTGCGCCTTGCCACGCGTGAGGCCCATCTCGTTCATCGCGTACAATATGCGCCTGTGGACGGGCTTCAGGCCGTCGCTCACATCCGGCAGCGCCCTGCCGACTATGACGCTCATGGCGTAGTCGATGTACGACTTCTTCATCTCCGTCTCGATCGGGCGCGAGATCACCTTGGATGCGAAGCGCTCCTCATGGTCTGTACCCTGCTCCGTCATGATGGCCACCTACACATCAAGAACTTCTACCTCGCGCGCGTGCTCGTGGATGAACCTCCTCCTCGGCTCAACGGCGTCCCCCATCAGCACGTCGAACAGGTTGTCCGCCTCGACGGCGTCCTCAATGGTCACGCGCTTCAGTATGCGGGAGTCGATGCTCATCGTCGTCTCACGCAGCTGGTCCGCGTTCATCTCGCCGAGGCCCTTGTACCGTTGCACCTCGATGCCCTCACCGAGCTCCTGAAGGGTTTCGTTGAGCGCCTTCTCGGAGAAGAGGTACCGCTCGGTCTTTCCCTTCCTTACGCGGTACAGCGGCGGCTGGGCGATGTAGATGTACCCCTGTCGGATCATTGGCTCCATGTGGCGGTAGAAGAATGTGAGCAGCAGCGTGCGTATGTGCGCGCCATCGACGTCAGCATCGGTCATTATGCATATGCGGTGATACCTCGCCTTAGATATGTCAAACTCGGTGTCAATCCCCGTGCCCAGCGCGGTTATGATCGTACGTATCTCGGCGTTCTTCAGCATCTTGTCCAGACGCGCCTTCTCGACGTTGAGTATCTTTCCGCGAAGCGGTAGGACGGCCTGGAACGACCTGTCCCTGGCCTGCTTGGCGCTCCCCCCGGCCGAGTCGCCCTCCACAAGGAATATCTCGCATTTCGAGGGATCCTTCTCCGTGCAGTCCGCCAGTTTTCCTGGCAGGTTGCCGGCATCGAGGAGGCCTTTGCGCCTGGTGAGCTCGCGGGCCTTCCTCGCAGCCTCCCTCGCCTGAGACGCCAGTATTGCCTTGCCTATGCTGGCCTGCGCGACCTTTGGGTTCTCCTCGAGGAACTCGTAGAGCTTGTCGTTGACCGTTGACTCGACGATTCCCCTCATGTCGCTGTTCCCCAGCTTCGTCTTCGTCTGGCCCTCGAACTGTGGCTCGGGGAGCTTGACGCTGAGGATCGCGGTCAGGCCCTCTCTGACATCCTCCCCGCTCAGCGAGTCGCCGGCCCTTAGCATGCTGTGCTTGCGCGCGTACTCGTTGATCGTCCTCGTCAGCGCCGACCTGAAGCCGACGAGGTGTGTGCCGCCTTCCACGGTGTTGATGTTGTTCGCAAACGTGTAGATGCTCTCGACGTAGCTCTCGGTGTACTGCATGCACAACTCTATCGACACGCCTCCCTTCTGGGCGTTTATGTATATGGGCTTCTCATGAAGCGTTGTGCGGTTACGGTTGATGTACTGCACGAACTCGATTATCCCGCCGTCGAACTTGTAGGTGTTCGACTGGTCCTCGAGGGGCCCGGATATCGATATCCTCAGGCCCTTGTTCAGGAACGCGATCTCCCTCAGGCGTCCTGAGAGGGTGTCGAAGTCGAACTCGGTCTCCTCGAATATCTGCGCGTCCGGCTTGAACACGATGGTGGTGCCAGAATCGTCCGCTGCACCTGCCACGGTCACCTCGCTCGCCGGGAGGCCGCGCTCGTATCGTTGCGTGTGGATCTTGCCCTGCCTCTTCACCCTCACTTCCAGCCATTCGGAGAGGGCGTTGACGACGCTCAATCCGACGCCGTGAAGGCCGCCCGATACCTTGTATGTCTTGCGGTCGAATTTCCCCCCTGAGTGGAGCTTGGTCAGCACGAGCTGGAGCGCATCGACCTTGTACTTCTTGTGGACGCCGACTGGAATGCCTCTCCCGTTGTCATCCACGGTTACGGAACCGTCCTCGTTGAGGCTGACCACGATCTGGGAGCAGTATCCCGCCATGGCCTCGTCTATGCTGTTGTCGACCACCTCGTAGACCAAGTGGTGGAGGCCGTGGAAATCAGTGCTGCCGATGTACATGCTAGGCCGCTTTCTGACGGCCTCGAGCCCTTCAAGAACCTGGATTCTCTCTGCATCATATGTGCTATCTTCCATCGGATCTTAGCTCCAATAACGCGGGCTCGCCGACCTGTGTTTTAGAGGCGCATCCCATCAGGCGTTTCGACGCTTTTTTTGCCCTCTTCATGACCAATGAGACGCCGATATTTAAACCCTTTGAGAGTATCTACTGGCTCGCCCCGAGAGTACCCCTTTTCTTCCTCTGGAAAAGGCGCCGTTTTTCCGGACCGTCCTCCACAGGAAATATCGGCAGATGACGACGGGCGCTGCGGTTCTTCGCGCGGAGGGTCCGATGGGTCGTCGGACGGCCGGCCGAACGGCGCCGTTTCGATGTGTTCTAAGCCGCACCGAAGTCGACCCGACATACCAGGTATCGACGCTGCATCAAAGCATTTATACACACGGTTGGCGTAGGTGCTGGCGATACCGAATGACGAGCCGAAGGAATATCGAACCTCCAGTGGAAATCGAGGGGGTCGCGGATGCTGAAGGCACGGAACCAGATAGGCTCGACAAGCTCCTGCAGAGGGGGCATGTCGTCATACCTGCGAACCCCAGGCACCGTGGCGTCGTGCCAAAGGCGATCGGCGCAGAGATGGGCGTCAAGGTAAACGCCAACCTGGGAACATCGAGAGACCTCATGGATGTGAGCATGGAGCTGGAGAAGGTTCGCGTCGCGATAGCCTACGGCTCGGACACAATCATGGACCTGAGCACCGGCGGGGATATCTCGCAGATACGGAAGGACGTGCTCAGCGCCTGCAAGCTTCCGGTGGGCACGGTGCCGATATATGAGGCTGTCTGCCGCTCGTCCGGGAAGGGCGGGCCACTTGCCATGACGGAGGATGACCTCTTCGGGGTAATAGAGGACCACGCGAAGGACGGTGTGGACTTTATGACCGTACACTGCGGTGTGACAACCAAGACTGTGCAATCCCTGAAACGAGCCGGCCGGACGACTGGCATCGTGTCGAGAGGCGGCGCGATGCTCACAGCATGGATGGAGGAGGCCGGGAAGGAGAACCCTCTGTACGAGAACTACGACCATCTCCTCGACCTCGCACGAGAACACGGATTCGCATTGAGCCTGGGAGACGGGCTGAGACCTGGGTCGATCGCAGATGCGACGGACGCGCCACAGGTCCATGAGCTGATGGTCCTGGGCGAACTCGTCATGAGGGCCCGGGAGGCTGGCGTGCAGGTCATGGTCGAGGGCCCAGGCCACGTACCTCTGGACCAGATCGAGGCAAACGTGCGCCTCGAGAAGGCGGTCTGCGA
Source organism: Methanobacteriota archaeon (assembly GCA_020347565.1). Lineage (GTDB taxonomy): Archaea > Thermoplasmatota > Thermoplasmata > UBA10834 > UBA10834 > UBA10834. The sequence continues at coordinate 472,502 of CP070732.1, forward strand.
CGGTGCTCCTTTCTATGTCCTCGGTCCGCTGGTCTGCGATGTCGCGGCGGGCTACGACCACATCGCGGGGGCGATCGGCGGCGCCCTCGCGGCATATCATGGTGCGGACTTTCTATGTTACGTGACGCCCTCCGAGCACCTCTCGCTCCCGACGGCCGAAGACGTGAGGAGAGGTGTCGTCGCGAGCCGCATAGCCGCGCACGCCGCCGACGTAGCGCGCGGAAGGGGCGGGGACTGGGACCTGATGATGTCCAGAGCTAGGAAGGCGTTCGACTGGGAGAAGATGCTGTCCTTGTGCATGGACCCTGAGAGGGCCAGGGAGTTCCGGGAGCGCGTCGCACCGGCGGATTCGCGGACCTGCACGATGTGCGGGGAGTTCTGTGCGATGAAGATGGTGGACAAGCTGCTGCGGGACTGAACCGTTCTCAGAGAGTCAGGCCCAACGGCAGCCTCACCACCGCGCCAATGACGATGGAGACCACGCCTGCAGCGATGCCGCCGACGACCGCGGACAACGCCCCCTCGGCGGTCGATATGTCGTTCGCGACTCCTATCGCCTTGCCGGCGATGAACAGCAGCCAGACAACCGAGCCCGCTGCCGCCGTCAGGATAACGGCGCCCCATACGATGGCATGCTCGATCTCGCTCTCGGTCCACTCTTCGACGAGGCGCAGTTCGAGGTCGCCGAATCCGATCGAGAAGATGAGCAACAGTGCGAGGCTCACGCCCACGAACCACGGGTAGCAGTATGCCAACAGCGTCACCGTGGCGCCCTTGTTACCCCGGCCGCCGAAGAGCTCCGCCCCCGCGACGGAGGACGCCAATGAGAACACCAGGAACGACACTATCGATACGACGCAGCCCAGCGCCGCCAGGGCGACGACCTCGAGCGCACCCATTTGGCCGGCGCCTATCGCGTCTGACATCTCGATTGTTATCAGCGCGCCTATGGCCGCGTGGATGGCGGCAAACACGAGCACGACGGACATCGCACACTTAAGGTCGGTGGAAGTGTACAGGGCCCTCAACGCCTCTCCCGGTCTGAAAGGCAGGGTGACCAGGCTGTGCAGGTCGATGCGAGGCTCCAGCCTCGGCTGCGAATACAACCCTGGGTGCCGGCTCGCGCGAGGACCGTGGCTCGTGTGGACGTGATAAGGCTGCGGGGAGACCTGTGGCACATATCCGGGGTCCAGCTTCTGGATTACCGTCGACCCACAGCGGCCGCATGTGCCCTGCCCGGTGTCAGCAGACACCACCGTCAGGTATCCGGATGATACGAACCCGCATCTCGGACATCGGATGGCGTTGGAGAAGGTGACGACACCTGATGACATCGCGAGACTATCCGCGAATCCGCATATTAGGGTTGCGCATGCAGACGGCCATGGCCTTGAGTGGATGATAGTATGGAGCCACTGGAGGGGTTTGAACCCCCGGCCTGCGGTTTACGAAACCGCCGCTCTCTAGCGACCGGACGCGCTGCGCCGGTTACCGCTGAGCTACAGTGGCGAGATGACGAGTCATTGGGAAGATGGTCTTCCTAGTTAAGGATTTTCGCGAAGGGTCATCATTGGCTAGCACCGTCGACGAAAACAGCCTGAGGTAGCCCTTTATAATGTGCGACAGTATTTATCCACGAGACTCCAGACATGGCAACCGACCTCCGAATACCGGAAGGCATCATAGTCAGGACAGCCAGGGGTGGTCCTGACTCGCTCAAGGCCCTGCTTGCGGACCTTAAGCAGTACAGCTTTTCAGGGTATCTCAAGGTAGTGCTCGAGAAGAAGATTATGAGCTCCATCGGGTACGTCGTCGTGGAGCAGGGCACTCCGACGATGGCTATATACGAGTTCGAGAAGTCCAAGCCCAGGGAGCTGAAGAGGATCTATACGGGTGAGCGCTCGCTGCGGTTCATACTCGAGGACTCACAGGACAGGAACTCGAACATCGAGATACACAGCAGGGTCTCCAAGGACGAGTTCGAGAGGAGGTTCCCTGACGCCGTCATCGGCCCCGGCAAGATGCTCCCGAGCCGCCCGGGGACGAGCGAGGAGCCAGAGGTCGAAGCGGCCGAGGAGGAAGAGCTGCAAGAAGAGGAGGAGATCGACCCCTTGATGGCGAAGGTCGAGGAGTGGAGAAGGCGGGGGTTCGTCGTCACAGACCTGACTGAGGCCGCCGGCAAGGGCCCGGATGAACTCAAGAATAGCTTGGAGTCGTTCGACGCGAACGTCCAGAAGCTGTCGCAGTTCGAGGTGGTGCTCAACAACTTCCCTGTATCCGGCCACGACAAGGAGATACAGGAGATAAGGAGCAAACTCAACGACCCCTCGAGAGTCGCGGAGATCGAGTCCGACATCGAGTTCCTCCAGGAGAAGGTCCGACGGCGCATCCAGAAACGCAAGGCTGATGAGGACTCGATCAAGCAGGAGATGGAGAAGAAGAAGCAGGAGGAGCGCGCGGGCGATGTCTACGACCTTATTCTGAAATACCAAGGGATGGCCGAGGAGGGGATGCCAGAGCAGGTCTGCCCGAGATGCGGCGGGAAGCTGGACGAGAGCGGCGATTGCCCGCAATGCGCAACCGAGGAGATGCCCGCACCGCCGTACGCCAAGTCGCTCTCAAGGGAGATGACCTTCGACAGCTTCGTCGTCGGCCCAGGGTCCAAGTTTCCCTACACGATAGCCACAGCTGTGGCGGCCGGCGAGCAGCCCCAGTACAACCCTCTTCTGATCTTCGGCGGACCGGGTCTAGGGAAGACGCACCTGCTATCGGCCATCGGCAATGAGCTGAAGGAGACGGACGAAGAAGCCAAGATCCTCTACCTCCCATCCGACAGGATGGTCGAGGCGTTCGACCGGGCAAAGAAGGACAGCGGCATGCTGCGGCGGATACGGGACGACCTCAGGGGCGCCGACCTGATGCTCATCGACGACATGCAGTTCCTCGCGGCAAGCCAGACCACGCAGGATGAAATCGTCCGCGTGATCGACTTCCTCGTCGACGAGGGAAAGCAGGTCGTCCTCGCGAGCGACAGGGTGCCCGCCCAGGTGCCGGGTCTCAGCGACAGGATGAACTCAAGGATATTGAAGGGGCTGACCGCGGACATACAGCCGCCCGATGCAGACACCAGGGTCAAGATACTGAGGGCCAAGGCGAAGGAGAAGAAGCTCGACCTCAGCGACGAGCTGATAAGTTACATAGCCGAGAGGGTCACTGCGAACGTGCGGGAACTGGAGAGCACCCTCAATAAGATCGTGGCGTTCTCGACCGTCATGAAGATGGACATCGACCTCAACCTCGTCTCCGACATACTGAAGCCTTTGGCCCCCGTCCAGGAGACGCGCAGGGAGATCATGAAGGAGGTCAAGGTCGAGCCGGGGCACTGCTACCTCATCGAGGAGGAGAAGCCCATGTACAGCAACGTGCTCCTCAGTAGGATGATGGATGATGACGGCTTCAGAGGGCTGGTCATCACGAGGATGAACCCCAAGAGGATAAGGGATGAGTTCACCCAGACACCCGAGATACTCTGGCTCACCGATAAGGACAGCGCGACGGAGGCGACCATCCCCCCGTCACTCGAGATGATAATCCACACGATACAGGAGTTCATGCACAGCAAGGAACCAGGAATGATCGTCCTGGACGGTATACAGTACCTGGTTAGCAATACGAACTTCGAGGCAGTTCTCCGCTTCCTCAGAAGCCTCATCGACGACATATCCGAGTCGACATGTATCCTGGCGCTGTCGCTCAGTCCCGAAACACTTCTGGAACAGGAAGTGTCCATCCTGGAGAGAGAGATGGAGGTCCTGAACCTCACGTAGCGCGACTGTTCACTCCGCCTTCCTGATATGCTCCTTGAACTCCCGGAGTTCCTTCAACGCTTGAGCGTAATCCTTCGACAGCATGAGTGTCCTCGCGGACTTGAGGACGGTTATCATCGGGGTGATGTTCATCCCCTTGGCCTTGAGCTCCACGAGTTGGTTCCTGGCCCTCCGGATCTCATCCTCCATCCTGGGGTCGATCTCCTGGTGCAGCTTCTTCGTGGCCTCCTTGATCGTGGCGTCGACCTTGTCGAACTCGTTGGCCTCGAACGACTTGACCGCCTCTGTCAGCATAAGCCGGGTATCACTGGTGTTCGCGCTCACCAGCTCGGAATCGGCTAGCAGACCCTTCAGGGCGGAGATCTTCTCCTTCGACTCGTTGTACCGGCCTGTGATGGGCATGAGCTCGTTCTTCACCTTGTCCGCATAGATGTAGACCGCTTCGAAATCGCTGGAGGCGTCGGCCTTCCTCAGCTCTTCGAGGTAGACTTTCGTCCTGGACACATCCCCTCCGAGCTCTTTCGCGACCTTCACCTCCTGGTTGAGGTCCGACTTGAGCTGTTCTATATCCTCCTGCAGCCTGAGTGTCAACAGCCTCCGCGCCTCGGCCACGCTGCCCAACGCACTGTCCAGCTGCCTCGCCCTCACGGATACGGCGCCTGCGTCCACGAGCTTCCGGCTCTCGGACACCTCGACGCCTCTTGAGATGGCAAGGTGCATCAGTGGCTGGATCTCCGCGGTCAGCCTGGCCAGCTCCTTCCCCTTCGACTTCTCCTTCGTCGAACCCCTGGGAGCTGCGGCCGGAGGCTCTCGCTTAGCACCTGCAAATGTCTGCACAGGTTGCTCCACCTCCGCGCGTTCCGACGGCCTCATGGTGGATGGCTCCCTGCCCTCGAGTACGGATTCCGGCTCGGGCTCTTTGCCCTTCCTCTTCCTCTTGCCGAACAGGCCGCTGAACAGCCCCTTCTTGTCAGGCACTTCCTCTTCTGGTGCGGCCTCGGCATGAAGCCCCGCAACAGCCGTCTCCTCAGGGACGGTCGCGACCTGCGGCTCTATCTCCGCCTCGGGCTCTCGCTCCACCCTTGGCTCCGGGCCCGCCTCTGCAGCAGAGGGCTTGGGCTCCGCCTTAGGGGCCTCATCGGAATCAACGAAGATCGCTCCGCAGCCATGGCAAGTCTTCGCGTCGATGCTCACGAGCGTGTCACACGCTGGACACTGGAAGACCTCGGCCGCCTCCTCCGCGAATATCGCTCCGCAGCCCGTGCAGGTGTTGGCCGTGGCCGGGACCTTCGTGCCACACTGTGGGCACTCGAAATGCTCCCCGGCTTCGACCGGCTCCTCGCGGGCCTCACCCGCGGGCTCTTGGGGGGCTTCCTCAACGGGTTCCGACACAGGGGCCTGCTCGACCTCTGCCACAGGCTCTGCTTCGGGCTCGGGCTCCGACGATACAGGGACTTCGGCGGCTGGCGTCTCGCCCGCTGTCTCAGCCTCCTCCGGCCGAGCAGAGTCCGCGGCCCCAAAGAACACCTCCTCGACCTTCGAGTCCATCTTCGGCTCCGCGGTAGCAGGCGTCGCCTCCTCCTTGACGGGGGCTTCCCCCTCGGCCTCGGCCGGTTCCTCAGCCGGCGCTTCAACCGGTTCCTTGGCCAGACCCTCGGCCGGCTCTTCGATGGCCTCAGCTGGCTCTGTCTCGGACTCGAAGAGCCCGAGATCGGTTCCACAGAAACCACATTTCTTCGAACCCGGTTGGAGGGGAGAGTCGCAAATCGGACAGAGCCTCTCCCCCTTTTGCTCTGGCAATTGACAAGGCCTCCTGCAGTACTGTGAAGCATCTAAGGTATGCCTGGATAAATAGTTAATCGTTTTGATTTTCGATGATGATAACGAGCGCCGGACCGGCGTCCATCGCCCGAGTGGCAAAAACTTAATCCGCAACGTGACCGTTCGAAAGACGGGAAATTGCATGCAGATAGAATCCGTCAAGATAGAGTTCCCGGAGGGCTCGAACGTGATAATCGGACAGAGCCATTTCATAAAGACCGCAGAGGACCTCTACGAGGCAATCGTAGGCACTGTGCCGCAGGCGAAATTCGGCCTCGCATTCTGCGAGGCGTCCGGACCGTGCCTGGTGAGGGTCGACGGCAACGACGACGAGATGAAACGCACCGCCTCGGACAACGCCATGAGAATCTCTGCGGGCCACTCCTTCGTCGTGGCAATCAGGGACGCATACCCAATCAACGTGCTTCAGAGAATAAAGGAGACCCAGGAAGTCTGCACGGTATTCTGCGCGACGGCCAATCCGCTGGAGGTACTGGTCGCTGACAGCGACCGCGGAAGGGGCGTGATCGGGGTCATCGACGGCGAGAGGCCGAAGGGCGTGGAGACGGAGCAGGACGTGGAGGACAGGAGAACCCTCCTGAGGAAGATCGGCTACAAGCGGTAATCATCTTGACTGAGTCGACGGAATTCACTACTGAGCTTTCCCCCCTGGACCTCGACCTGACTCTGGGCTGCGGGCAGACTTTCCGTTGGGAGCGCCTACGCGGCGGAGCGTGGAGAGGAGCGGTGGGCGAACAGGTCATGGAGGTCAGGCGGTCCGGCGATTCCATCATCGTCAAGTCCACACGCAACGAGGCCGAATCGGAGCCTGAGATACTGGCATATCTGAGAGGCCAGGACGACCTATCGGACATTCACGCTCGTCTGGCTGAGGATCGCGTGCTATCAAGGGGCCTCGAGAGGGTTCGGGGGTTCAGGCTCATCAAGATGCCTGAATGGGAATGCCTGATAAGCTACGTGCTAGCGACATACTCCAACATACCTAGGATCAGGAAGATGATAGACTCCATCTCGGAGAGATACGGGCACAGGATAGCGCAAGGAGCGTTCTCCTTTCCAGACATCGACGCCCTGAGGAAGGCGTCGGCGCAGGAGCTGCGCGCATGCGGCCTGGGCTACAGGGCGGAGTACGTGGCCTCGATCTGCAAGACCCTAGATGCCGCCGAGCTAGAACGGCTTTCGCGCCTGCCCTACGAAGAGCTCCGGGCTGACCTCAAGACGCTCCCTGGCATAGGGGACAAGGTCGCGGATTGCGTCTCTCTCTTCGGGTTCGGCCGAGTCGAGGCCTTCCCGGTCGACGTCTGGGTCAGACGCGCTTTGCGAAGGCTCTACAGCGTCACCGGGTCTTACGAGACGCTCAGGTGCTTCGCGAAGGAGCGATTCGGTCCGCTCGCGGGTTATGCTCAGGAGTACCTGTTCTTCAACGAGAGGGTTCCGGCGAAGCAAGGCAATTGCATGTTCTCGGGCGATTGAGGCACAGAAAGGCACCGCTAGATACCCGGATGGCTCTTCTCGTAGAACTCCATTATCTCCCAGTCTGTGGTGCCGATCTCGCCGCCGCCGCGCATCCTCCTGCCAATCATCTTCGCGTACTGGTCGACGATGCGTGTCACTTCGAGGCCGCCGTCCAGGTCGTTCACCTCGAGCGCTCCCTCCCTCATCTTCCCGCTGAACGACCCGACGAGCGCGGATCCTTTGAACACAGCGAAGCGGCCCCCCCGTGGCATGAGGTCGCGGAATGCGGCGCGCAGGAACTGGTACAGGTTGTCTTCAGGCGATAGCACGATATCGCCGTCGATGCGCGCTCTTCCAATCATCGTATGGGCCTTCTTCGTCGCCCAGTATATCGTGCTAGAACCGCGCATCAGATGGCCCTTGACGACATCTCCCCTGCCCTCCAGCACTCTGAGCATGCGCCTGATGTCCCGCATACGAAGGTCGCGACCCAGGAGCAACGAGAGCGTCTCCGCTGTGACTATCCCGTAAAGGTCGAACATCCTCTCCAGGATGGTTAGCCAAACCCCCTCCCTGCGGAGACGCCTCTTCTTGGCGATGACATAGGAATGCGAGCTGTCCACGTACAGATGCGAGTGGTGATACAGCCTCTTGATGGCCTCCACCGTCCTCTCGGGCCCGACGGGAGAGAGCGACAGGAGCTTGTCCTTCTTCGCCGCGCGCCTGTCCCCTACGATCCTGAGGAGATAGGATTCGTCCTCAGTCAGCTCGCGCTGCCTCGCGGATCTGTACACGCTTGCGTCCGTCGGCAGGCAGTAGCCCACCCTGTCAGGCACCAGGTAGCCTCTCACGACCACACCACGTTTATGCATGATGGAGAGCGGCTCGGATCTGCGAACCCGAATCAACGCCTCCACATCGGAACGGATCCCGCCGTATCGTGCGAGCGCGTCCTCCATCGAATGCAGCCTGTCCGACGCACTGAGGTTCTGAAGGCTGAACATGACAGCCAACATCTCCTCTCGGCTGTGACAGTCCGTGACCAGGTGTCCGTGGACCATCATGCCGTTGGATTCATGGAATCCCCTTGAGAGGAACTCGGCCTTGACATCGTCTTCAAGGTCGCAGACCTCCTTCCCGAGAGCACTCCTGACGCGTAGTATGTCGATTCCGAGCATGTTGTAGAACGACATGGAGCGGATCAGCGCCTCGACGACGCCGCCGAGATGCGCCTCGTCCCGGAGCTGAACGTCTCTGATGTCGACTGCCCCCGCCATCAACCAGCTCTCGACCATCCCGACAAGGGCATCGCCGAGCACGATCGGATATATCCAACCTTCCCCGTAGGCCGCGGCGACCTCGGGCCATCTGTCGCTCAGGAACGGATCGTACAGCGATAGTATGCGAATCGAATCGATCTCCCCAGCCGCGACGCTCGTCTCTAGCTCCTTCAAGTCGCTGGCGAGCACGAACAGCTCCACCCTCTCGAGCCCTGCCTTGATCTTCACGGCATCGATCTCGGACAGGACGGCCCGCGCCGTCTGTTCCCCCACCTTGAGGAAGGACGCAACCTGCGAGAGGCTCATCGGACCATGGCCCCTCAGCTGATGCTCAGCGACCTTGGCGAGCGCTCCCTCTTCAACTGGCTTGATCGTCGAAAGGCTGTATACGTTGCGCGAGCTCCAATGCTCAGCCTCATCGAACTTGCGAAGAAGGTAGCCCTTCCGGTCCAGCGAATCGAAGGCTTCGCGCATAACGGCAGAGGGCATGCCCAAATGCTCTGCTATCTCGAGATACGTCCCCTCGCCCAGGCTCTCCAACGCCTTCGCGATGGCGCTCTCAAACTTCGTCAGGCGCCCCTCACCGAATACAGAGAGATAGTAGGGGGCGTCCTCTGCCAGGATGTACCTGACCCTTCCGCGGACGAACCTGCCGAGGAGTATCCTCCCCTCACGCCTGAACTCATAGAAGTCTTGAATGTCGAAATCCTTCACCCTATGGATCAAGTCGTAGGCCATCCCTGCGCTTCCGAACCTGTGGAAGTAATCCTCGATCGACTCCAGCTGCCCGAGCTGCCTTCTTCGCCTGTACGAGTTGACGGCATCCCAGTCGAAAATGCGTTCGCCCTCGCTCGAGAGCTGAAGATAGTCGCTGACCAGCAAGTACTCCGTGCGGTCTCCGGCGGAGAACTGCCCGGAGACCACCGTATTCTGTGCGATGAGCTGGTCGAGGGCTCTCTTCGCCTCTTCCTCCTGGACGCCAACCTCGTAAGCAAGGTCCTCGAGAGAGATCGGGGCGTGATATGCGAGATGACGGGCCAACGCTTCCGAAACGCAGGCCGACCTGTCCCTGTCGGATTCGGGTGAGGCAGAGTAGATAGGGGCTCCGCCTCTCAGACCGCATCTGAACACGATGTTGGCCATCTCCATCCTTCTAATCCGTCGTCTCGTGACTCCCTCGTCGACGCCAGCTTCTTCGGCCGTCGGGCGCACGCCCTTCGGACTTCGCACAAGCGCCTTCAGGATTCGCTTGTCGGCTGGGGTGAGGTCGACACTTCTCCTGTGAATGCCCAAGTAGGTCGAATGCTGGTCTGAGTGAACGTAGACGTCCTCGCCGACCCAAACGGAACGCACTTCGCCCTTGCGGAGAAGAGATGACGCCCAAGAGCGCACTTTCTCGAAGGGCTGGGCGGACCTGGAGTAGGCGCTCTCGCCCTTCTCCCTGAACAAGTTCATCGGTCCGACGCGCCTTACCGCTTCCAACATCTCCTCAGGGGAGTCGATCCTTGGGCCTTTGCGCTTGAAGTACTCGTCCACGGCCAACGAGTCGAACTGACCGGCGACGGAAGCGCCCTTTCCAAGGGCGCGCTCCACAACCTTTCTGTGAAGGTTGCGGAGGAGCATGCTCTTGTCCTCCATGAGCACGACGTCGGATACTCCCAGAAGGATGATGTTGTGCGCGAATGGCGACGGGACCGTCGAGAACGGCAAGAAGTCGATCGTCCTATCGCCCTCCTCCACGCTCCGCAGAACCCCGGCTGCGTTCTCCATATCCATCACCTCCGTGAGGATCTCGCTGTACGTCTCCACGAGCACCGGGAAGCCCTTCAATTCGTGAAGCGCCTCCAGTAGTCGCTGAGACCTCAGCTGTTGCCTGCCCACTGAGAGCTCCTTTCCCTTGTAGTTCCTCAATACCATGAAGCTCCGCGTGGCAACGTGACGAAATCTCTGTGCAAACAGCTCGGAATCGCTAACGGCGTTTCTCAGGCGGTCCTCGAGCGTGGCCGCTGTCACCGCTCCGGTGAGACGCTTCAGGTCGAACGGTCCCGGCGCCGTCAGCATGAAGCAGTCGTCAGAAATTGACACAGCGACATTCGCTCCGACCTGCTCCGCAAGCGCACTGGCGTATGCCCGGCTGAGGGCATCGTTCACGCGTCTTCCGAAGGGGAAGTGGAATATCGCACTTCGGTTGCCCGACTGGTCGACGTAGCCTTCGACCAGCAGACGTGAGTTCGTCGGTATCTTGCCAACCGATCTCTGCTCCTGGAAGTAGTTGATCATCGTGGTCGCTGAGCCTCCGTCCACGTGAAACTCTCGCATCAGCCAGCCCTTGAGGTCGGCATCGACATCGCCTTCAAGTCGTTCACGCATCTCCTCCCTGAACTCACCCACCATGACGGAAAGGTCGAAGCTCCGAGGCAGCATCTCCCCCGTCCATGAAGGGACGGTCGGCTTTTTCCCCGTAGCACTCCTGACGAAGGATTTCATGCCTTTGGACTTGAGAAACTCGTAGCTTCTGCCACCCAGCACGAATATGTCGCCCTTCGAGAGCCTCTCGACGAACTTCTCCGAAAGAGATCCGACGAACGCACCTCTCTCGGAGAAGACCTTGAAGTCCGCCTCCTCAGGGATCGTGCCCTGGTTCAGGTAGTATATCATTCGAGCCCCGCGTTTCCTTCCGAACACGCCCTCGTCAGGGTCGTACCATATCTTCGAGTACACGCCCTCGAAATCGTCCTTTCCCCCCAGGTAGTTGAGCACGCTAACGAGCTCATCCCTGGTGAGGTCCCTGTAACAGTAGGAGCGACGGAATAGTTCCAGGGCGTCGGCGACTTTCCACTTCTGCTCGATTGACAGTGCGACGACGGCCTGTGACAGAACATCCAGCGATTTGGCCGGAATCGTCACACGGTCAATCGCCTTCCTGTGAGCCGCTCGTGACAGAACAGCACATTCGACCAGGTCGTCGCTCTCGAACACCACGATTCTACCCTTGGAAGTGCCGCCGTACTGATGGCCAGCGCGACCTATTCGCTGCAACCCTTTGGCCACCGACTTCGGCGAACCTATCTGGACCACCAAGTCGATCGAACCAATGTCGATCCCCAGCTCGAGGGAGGTGGAGGACACGACTGCTCTGAGAGAGCCTCCGCGGAGCTCGCCCTCCACGTCGAGTCTGGTCTCCCTGCTGAGGCTTCCATGGTGCGCTCCTATTCGCTCTATTCCCCTCTCTTTGAGCTTGTACACGACGCTCTCGGTGCCACTCCGAGTGTTCGTGAACACAAGCGTGGTTCTATGTCCTTCAACCATCCCTTTCAGCATATCGTACATCTTCGAGTTGACCACCTCGAACGAGAGAGAGGTCATGTCGTCAGTCGGACAGATGACCTTCATGTCGAGCGAGCGCTGGCCAAACACCTCCACGACCTTCATGGGGCGGGCGGTGCCGTTCTCCACGCCTGCGAGGAAATCCGCGACCTCCTCGACCGGAGCAACAGTGGCCGACAGACCGATCCTCACAAGCTGGTTCGGACATAATCTCTGGAGACGCTCGAGTGCGATCGACAGCGCTACCCCACGCTTCGAATCGCATATCTCGTGAGTCTCGTCGACGATTACGTATTGGACTGTCTCGAATCTCTTCCTGAAGACGGGGGTTGATAGGACGAGCGATAGCGACTCAGGCGTTGTGATGAATATGTGAGGTGGTCGCCTGGCCTGCTTCTGCCTCTCACTCTGTAGCGTGTCCCCTGTTCTGACAGCGACTCGTATGCCAGGAGCTTCGAGCCCCATCGCTTCGAACCTGGAGGAGATCTCGTGAAGCGGTGTCAGGAGATTCTCGTTTATATCGTTCGCCAGAGCCTTGAGGGGAGAGACGTAGACCGCGTAGACGTTGTCTTCCAGTTTGCCATCACTGGCAAGGAGAGCGAGCTCGTTGATTATCGACAGGAAGGCAGTCAGGGTCTTCCCCGACCCCGTCGGGGAGGAAACCAGTACGCTCTCCCTCCGGTGGATGATCGGAACCGCCATCGACTGGGCCTCGGTGACCTCGTCGTACTTCGCCCGGAACCAGTCCGCGATAACCGGGTGGAGGAGCGACAGGGTCTCATCGGTGGTGTGTTCTACTTGTACTCCAGGCGTCATTTTCAGCCGTCAATCCGTCTTCGTTATCCACTGTCTGTATTAATACGTTTTCAGATACGAACCCGACAGTGAGAATCCGTCGGCAGGGAGAATTCACCTGGCCTATTGGAACCCAGAAATGCTCGGATCAGCCTGCTACGCTATGCAGACACCTGAACCGTGCGCTTCTTAACATCATAACGCTGGCTATAAGAAGGTTCATGGGACAGATTGCGCATTCCGGTCTTTGTCACGGGGTCCTCGAATCGTGACGCTAGGAGGATTGAAATGAAAGGAGAATCGCATAGGGCATTGGCCTGTGCAGGAGTTCTATTCTGTCTGATCCTGCCCGCAGTCCTGGCTGTGGGCGGGCCGATCGGAAGAGCTTCGGCTGAGACCAATGCCGCATGGACAATAGGACTGTACATAGATGCAGACAACGACTTCGACACTTATTGGGAAGGGCTTAGCTTGCTGTATCTGAAGAACATACCTGCGAGCGCTGAAGTCAACATCGTAGCGTTCGTTGACAGAATGGCCTACGATGGGACGGAACTTTGGGAAATCGAAGGAAGCAACGCCCAGATAGTCGAGACATTCCCTGAGATGAATTTCGGCGACGGGGCGACCCTGAGCTGGATGATAAACGAGACCGCGACACGCTATCCATCGGACCACCTGATCATCGATCTCTGGGACCACGGCACGGCATGGAACGGATTCTGCGGGGACTACACCTCGGACGACTGGATATACCTGGACGAACTCAAGGCTGCCATAGCCGACGCGAACGTGCACATCGACATCCTCTCATGCGATGCTTGTTCGATGGCAAGCATAGAGACGGTCTACACCACAGCGTTGACAGGGCTCGTGGACATAGTGGTCGCCTCGCTAGAGACCGTCGCAGGCGATGGCTTTCCATACGACCTGATGTTCACGCCGGTCGCGCTTGACCCGCTGAGAACCGCGGACCAGGTCGCTGCGGACATGATAGATGGCTGGGCGCAGTATTACGATCCGCTGAGCCAGTACTTCTATGCGACTCTCGGAGCCATCAGCGTCAGCAACTTGTACCAGTCTATGAGCGCGATCGATGCCTGGTGCGACGGAATACACGCGAACCTCGATTCGTACTACAGAGACTACAAGGCAGTTGTGAGAGACACCTACTCAGTGTTCTACACGAAGCATCAAGTGGACATGGTTGACCTCGGGAGCCAGATCCTCGCCAGCTCGAAGATCACTGATCCGACGCTCAGGGCACTGACCCAGGATATGATCGCGGCGGTCGAGAGCTCGGTCTTGTACCTTGACAATGCACCGAATACCATGATGTGCGGGGGATTGACACTGTGGTGGGGGTCCTCGTTCGAATGGAATTCCTTTTCGGACGTCTATGCCGCAACAGACTTCGCCATCGATACGGGATGGTACAGCTTCCTGGTGGACTACAACGACTGAGTGAACTCCTTTGATGGAGAAGGGGCTCGCCTCTTCCCCTTCTTCTACTTTCCATATCCCTCATACCTCGATCCCTTATGCAGATACCTGTTCAGAGGCGGCGTTCAAGCTACTGAAGTCACCGCCGCAGGTTAGACATCTCAATGCGAGGAGATGCGAGCCGTGGCTTGCGAAATCCAATTCATCGACCTGCTCCGATTTCCCCAAGGAACATCTACGGTTACCTTGGCATTCCGACTGGTCTCCGCATCGAGGCCGATGACGATACCCCAAGGCAGGCGCTTTCGTCATCTGGCGACTATCCTGAGGGACCCATGGGTAGCATGGAATTCGCCACGGCGACAGAGTCCGTGAGACTGAGATCGGCATCCAATGCGATGACAGCACCTGTGCGGCAGTTCTCAATCCCGGGATACCGGCCTGGAAATACGTTTACAGACCAACGCTCGGCTGTCGAAAGCTCATAGGCTAGTAGCCCGACGTCGTCTGTCCCTCAGACCCTCTCTCCGCAGAACGAGACTGTCATCGGTAGTTTCGGATTCCATGGGGAGGGGGCGTGTTCAGTCTCGATTCATGGTGACGTTATCCTGGAGCGTAGGAGGCAGAGTGCGGGTGCCTGCTCGATTATGCCTTCCGCTCCGAACCCTCGGCCATGATTCGCTCATTCGAGAGCCTTGAGACTGATGTCTCCGTTTGCTGTCTCGATTTCTATCTCGTACCCGCCTGTATTGAGTGTTCCGCTGACATAATCGGGCTCGTCATTAGTCAGATTCAGAGGCACGTCGTTCAAGGAGATAGCGCCGTTGGTCGTTGCTATGCTGATGGTTGCATCAAGAGAAGTGAGTATGTACAGCTCAACATCGCCATTGGTTGACGAGATGGTCACGTCTCTGTCGGCGCTGTAGACCTCTACCTCTACGCAGCCGTTCGTCGTGCGCACGTTCGCAACGGAGTTCACTCCCAAGACGCTCACGTCCCCATTGACGGAGACGGCGCTTCTAACCACCAAGTCAGAGGGGATGATGATGTCGAGGTCCATGGCCTCATTCCAATCATCATCTTCGTGAACGACCTCCAACACCAGAGTGCCATCTTCCTCTGTGATGCTCAGCTCGAAATCATCCAGGTCCGCTTCCGTGTGGGCCCTTTTCTGGCCGTCGATATCTATGACTGCAATGTCCTCGATGCCGACTATGCTTATGTCGCCGTTGATATTCGACACGTCTAGAGCAGTGTAGGATTCCGATGGGTATTCGTATTCGACCGATTCGGTGTACTTGTACGATCCGATGTCATCCGCGATTTCCCGGAAAAGCAGATATGCTCCCACGGAGCCGACGATGACCACGGCTACGACGGCGATCACTATTATCGCGATAGCAGTGCTTCCAAGCCCTTCACCGCCTGCAGGGATGTTTCGACCGTTCTGCACGTCCCGTGAGGGAGGCAACTTTGATCCATTGTTCATGTCAGTCCCCCTTTCAACTGCCGGAGCGTCGGGTATTTGCTATGCCCCTTTTATGGTTTTGGATTCGTCTCACGCGAGCCTATGAAGCCAAATGGATTCTTCAGAAGAAGATCAGCCTCATTGGCATGTGTCTTCCTGGACCTTGACCAATTCTGCCCCAAGCTCTATCAGCAATGGCATCTACACCGTGTATCCAAACCTTCCCTTCGCGCAAGAACCGCCGCCACCCGGATATCATCCCAACGGCTTCCCGGCCTCGATCTTCTCCGACATCCAGAGCCACGATTGTGAGTTCAGTACGGAGTCTGAGCATCGCTGCTCGTCTGGGAGCGCAATTGACGATTCATCTTCTCGCATTGCCTCTTCTCAAGTCGATCATTGCCCGCTGGTAAGTCGTGAGCGCGGTTCATTTGTCTGTGATGGCTCGAACACAAGAATTCTAAGATCCGAAGGCCTATCGAGACATCATTGCCGCTACCGTCCTGAACGCTCCGAGAGAGTCTACAACGCTCTGGCCAGCACGCGCCATACTCCGCCTGGCCTCGTAATCCCCGATTGCCCTTGTCATCGCATTCCTCAGACCCTCTATGGTGATGTCTTCGTGCCATCCGAGGTTCACGGCCAATCCCTTCGCCGCCATGGCTGCCGCTCCTAGCCTCTGGTTGTCCGCGACCTGAACCATAAGAGCAGGCACTCCCATGAATGCGAATTCGTAGACCGATGAGCCTGCAGCGGCCACGACCAGATCGGCCCAGTCGAGCATCTCCGCCATGGACTGCACGCCTACCAACACCTCCGCGTCGAGCGCTGTTCTCTCCGCTTGGGAGCGCAGTTCATCCGCGCGTGAGTTCAATGGTCCAACCATTGCCCTCACCTCGGGGCTTCCCTCCACGTCTGCGAGCGCGCGAAGGGCCATTCCTGTTAGGTCACGGGGGTCGCTCCCACCGAAGCTTATGAGAACATGTTCCACTTCGCCTGTTCGCCTCTCCCTTCCGCGAAACCTCCAGAAATCCCTTCGCAATAGCGCGTAGTTCGGCCCGAGGAGCAGTCTTGTTTCCGGGCCTGATGGGCGATAGTCCTCGGCGGAGGCGTACATGTTCTGGTTGAGCACGATGTCAGCGCTATGCCGTCGTTCCTCGGCCAGGTCGTCTATCGCCAACAGCGGCAGCCCAGACCCCTTGAGACGCCTCTGGTAGTCCACCCGCAGATGATAGCCGTCCTGGACGATCCAGGAGGAGTCTGCATTCTGGGCCTTCGCCATCAACTCAGACGCGTCGTCCTCGTCACCGGCCGAGTGCTCTGCGTACGATATCTCGACGCCCTCCCGTCTCAGCAACTCCTCCAACCTGGAACCTGTTGGAGCCGTGTGGAACACGGCCCTGCCCCCGAGATCCGACCAGGCCTGACAGAGAGCCAAGCATCTCATAACATGTCCGGTCCCCATCGCCCGGCTGGCGTCCGCTCGGACCATCATCACCCTGCCCAACACCTCGCCTTCAAGGGCCTCACGGTCCATGCTCATGGCCCGTTCATCAGGCTTCTTCGAATCACGGGCATTTTTGGAACATGCCGTCATCTATCACCACTCAGGCACTCCATGAGCTTGCGCTCGAGCTCGATGATATTCCGGCTGCGGGGCTTGCTCATCTTGCACGGTATCCCCCAATATATGGTCCACGGGTCGAGGTCCTTCGTCACGAGGCTCATGGCCCCCACTGCCGCACCCTCGCCGATGTGGACACCTGGCATGACCACCGAGCCTGCCCCGACTATCGCATGGCGGCCAATCTGCACCGGCCCCTCGACCGCTCGCTTGTATTCCGTCGGTACGGTCGGGTTCGTCATCCATTCGCCCGAGTAGTCGTCGCTGATCGAGTATACAAGGACCCTCGCCGACAAACCGCTGAAATCCTCCATGAGGACGCCGCTCTGACCGTAGACCGCAGAGTACGCGGCTATGTGGATGTACGAGCCAAGGCTGACCGACCCGCTCAGTATGGCGAAGTCGTCAATGCGGACATGGTCGCCGATGCTGACTTTCTCAGGGCTGTAGATGCTCGACCTGCGGCTGATCCGCACGTTCCTACCATACTCCTTGAGGCCGATGTCCTTCATCTCCTCGGCGCTATAGAACGTCTCCATTGTCGATCCGGTGACGGTAATCCTGTAGTCGCTTATTATTGGTTCGGTGCTGCTTCTTCCCAGCCTACCAGGCAATCACATTTATCGGCTAGATATGCGATAGCGCCACTCACCATGAGCGACTATTCATCCAAGGTGGCTTTCATCACCGGCGGGTCAAGGGGCATCGGACTCGCAATAGCAAGGGAACTAGCTAGGATCGGCTTTGGGAAGGTAATCCTAGGCGACGTCGACGAAGAGGAGGGGCTGCGGGCTTCAGCAAAGCTTCGGAGCGACTTCGACACGGAATCGGCCTTCATCCAGATGGATGTGTCGAACGAATCAGATGTTGTCGCCGCCTTCCAAGAGATAAGGGAAAAGTTCGGTAGGTTGGATGTTCTGGTCAACAACGCTGGTGTCGCCCAGGACTCGTTCCTGGAGAAGCTGAGCCTGGAGAATTGGAACCGGGTGATAGATGTTAGTCTCACAGGGACTTTCAACTGTACGAAACAGGCAATCGCCCTTATGAAGGAGAGCAGGGCAGGGAGGATTCTGAACCTGGCCTCTGTGTCTGCAGAGATGGGCAATATTGGACAGGCGAACTATGTCGCTGCCAAGGGAGGCATAATATCTTTCACAAAGACGGCGGCGAAGGAATGCGCAAGGCACGGAATCCTGGTCAATGCCATCGCTCCTGGGTTCGTCCGGACGAGAATGACAGCATCCATAAGGCCAGACATAACGGAGAAAATCGTGGCGCAGATACCGTTGGGCAGGTTCGCAGAACCCGAGGAGGTTGCCCGGATGGCTAGGTTCCTCGTCTCCGAGGAGAACACATACATAACGGGGCAGACGGTCAACATAAACGGTGGACTGTACGTGTGAGCGGCGTCGCCGTCCCGAGAACGTCAATCCCGGCCTTCGGTCCCGCAGCCGCTGAGACTGCCCGCTGGCATAACCCGTCAAATCATTTGGCCCCTATGCGAGGGGTACGTGGCGGGCTCCAGGAGCGGTACGAAGTGAACGCCATCGAAACCATCGCAAATCTTTTTATCTGGACTCGGTGATTGGAACCCGGGGAGCCGATGTTGCGCAGCTTCTTGGCCGTGAAGTCCGCCATGCCGACAGCCATCGGCCTGATGGTGGTCATCTCGCTGATCTGGGCGACGGCAGGGCCGGTCTCGACGGAGAGCACTCCTTGCGGTTCCAGAATCCTCGCGGAGTCATACAACGCATCCCTGCACG
Source organism: Methanobacteriota archaeon (assembly GCA_020347565.1). GTDB lineage: Archaea > Thermoplasmatota > Thermoplasmata > UBA10834 > UBA10834 > UBA10834. The sequence goes on from CP070732.1 coordinate 491,326, forward strand.
TAAACGTCTCAAACGATGTTGAGCGGCCCGTGTCAGCCGCCGAGGTCCACATCGTGGGCAATGTCTCAACTTGGCTCACCGACGAAGAGGGCATCGTCCTGATTTCGGGCATTCTCGCCGACTCCGAAGGGACGGAGTACACGGTCTATGCCGAGTGCGATGGCTATCTGTCCTCTTCCCCGGTCGTGCTGACGCTCACACCTCACAACACCACCTTCGCCAACCTGACCGTCAGAGGCGGCGGCATATACGGCACCGTGTCGGCGGATGGGGCAGCCCTTTCGGGGGCGAACGTCTCCATCGAAGAACTAGACCTCAACACGTCGACAGGCGTCGATGGCACTTACGCGCTCGAAGGCATCAGGAGCGGCACCTATTCGGTACGCGCCGACGCGCCGTACTATGAGCCGGTACTCAGGCAGGTGACGGTGACCGTTGGAGACTATGTCCCGTTGCATTTCTCACTCGAGTCCCTGATGGGCGCGATATCCGGCACGATCCTTCACATCGACACCGAGGAACCGCTCGAGAACGCGAACATCGCTGTCGTCATCGAGGATTACACGATCGTGTACAACAGTGACGCGAACGGGTCCTACAGTGTGCCGAACGTGCCTCCCGGAACATACGCCATAACCGTTTCTCTGACGGGCTTCAACACGACCGTCATAGAGAACATAGTGGTCGCGAGCGGCGTCACCACTGAGGGGGTTGATGTACTGCTTGCGGAGAAGCTCCCTTCGATATCCGGCACGATCCTTCACATCGACACCGAGGAACCGCTCGAAGGCGCGAACGTGTCCATCGCCGTAGGCGATTACACAATTACGGTCAAGAGCGATGTCAACGGGTCCTACCGCCTGTGGGACATTCCGCCGGGAATCTACTCGATCACTGCCTCCCTGATCGGCTTCAATACGACGATGGTCGAGGACGTTGCTGTGTTCAGCGGTGTCACGACTGAGAACGTGAACATCTTGCTCCGTGAGAGGCCCACCACCCTATCAGGCGTCGTCAAGGCTGGGGCGGTCCTGCTCGTCGGGGCGAACGTGAGCATTGTGGGAACGGGGCTGTACGGCATATCGTCAATCGATGGGGAGTACCTGATCAGCAGCATCCCCGCGGGCGCCTACACCGTCATGGCATCCCTGCAGGGGTACAATAACGCGACGATCGTGAACGTTCGGATAGACAGGGGCACCGAGGTGCGACTCAACATCAACCTCACAGGCAAGCTGGGAGGGGCGTTGTACGGTATTGTCATCGACGCGTCGACTGGCAACTCGCTGTCGGGGGTCAGGGTCACGCTGGTTCCACAGAGGGAGACGATAACGAACATCAACGGAGAGTTCCAATTCACTGGCCTTCAGCCGGGCGATTACACGATCATGTTCACACTCGATGGCTACCGCCCGATGGAGATGGGAGACATTTCGATCAGCCCGGAGAACCTGACCGAATTGGGATTCGTGAGCCTCGATCCCATCAGGGAGAGCTTCGGCGGATTCATATTCGGCTTCGATCTGGCGCACTCGATGATGATACTCGCTCTGTTCCTGACGATAGTGATCCTCGCCCTGGCCGTCGTCCTCCGCATACGCTCTTTCGAAGCGCCCGACAGGGCTCCGGCCGTATATGACGAGCTCGAGCTGGAAGAGGAGGAGGCTGCCGAAGCCGCCGCTGAGGACGACGAAGCGATTTACGAGGGCTAATCCGCGCATCATTCGAGGCCGAGCTGGGAACGCGCCCTCTTCTCGTTCTCCTTCACCTTCGCCCCTACGGCGGCGTACAGACTGTTCCCTTTGGTGTCGATGCCGACCGTCAGGGGCCCGAAGTTCTCGGCGTTCATTATCCATATCGCCTCGGGCATGCCCAACTCGTACCATTCCACACCAGAGACGCTCTTTATCCCCTTCGCTGCGAGCACCGCCGCTCCTCCGGTTATGGCCAGATACACGCAGCCGTGCTCCTTCATGGCATCGACTGTCGGCTGAGACATGCCGCCCTTGCCGATGACCGCGCCCGGCCGGAACTTCTCGATGAAGGACGGTTCCAACGAGTTCATCCTAGACGAGGTTGTAGGTCCTGCAGCGACGACCTCCCACTGCTCGCCCGTCTTGCGCATGATCGGACCACAGTGGAACAGCGCTGCCCCCTTGAAGTCCACAGGCGTGCTCTCACCCTTCTCGAACATCTCGAGCGCGTGAATGTGCACCTCGTCCCGTCCGGTCAAGACGACGCCGTCGATGTAGACCGTCTCCCCGAGCTTCAGTGACCGGACGGACTCCTCGGACAGCGGGGTCTTGAGCCTGGTAGCCATCACGACACCCCCTCATGCGTGGGAAACTCCATTCTCCCATCCGGATGAATCCTCACGGTCCCCCTTCTCGCGGCCCAACACTGCACGTTCACCGCAACGGGAAGGCTCGCGGTGTGACAGAATGCATACTCGATGTTCAAGCCGATCGCCGTCGTCTTCCCGCCAAGGCCCATAGGACCGATGCCCAGCAGGTTGAGTGCCTCCAGCAGCTCCTGCTCAAGCGACGCGATCGCCGGGTCCTCGTGCCTCTTGTTGAGCGGTCTCAGGAGGGCCTCCTTCGCCAGCTTCATGCTGATGTCGGCCGACCCGCCGATGCCCACGCCGAGCACCATGGGCGGGCAGGGGTTGCCTCCGGCCCTGAGAACCGTGTTGAGGACGAACTCCTTGATGCCCTTCACTCCCTGGCTCGGCGTCAGCATGGCCATCTGGCTCATGTTCTCCGAGCCAGCCCCCTTCGTCATGACCGTGATCTCGATGTGGTCCTCGGCCCCGACCCGGCAGTTGATATAGGGCATCCTGTCGCCGACGTTATCACCCGGATTCTTCCTGGTAATCGGGTGGACCGCGTTCGGCCTGAGCGGGACTTCCTTCGTCGCGCGGCGGACGCCCTCCACGATGGCCTTCTCGACGGCTACGGTGGCGTTCCGCGGCAGCGTGATGTAGAATATCGTCACGCCGGTATCCTGACACATCGGTGTCACGCCCTCCTCCGCGAGGGCGATGTTGTCCAATATCGCCTTCAGCTGCATCTTCGGCACCTCGTCGACCTCGGCGCCGTAGGCCGCTTCCAACGCGACCTTCACGTCCGCTGGCAGCCTGACAACCGTCTTGCGGAGGAGCTCCACGACGGCGTCCTGAACATCTGCTTCCGTGACCATGACCAGTCCCTCACGGCTACGGAAAGGGGGCGTGGAGATTAATCCTTTCTGTGCGACCAGCCTGTCATGGAGACGATTACCAGTCGTCGCTCAGCGCGTACTTGCCGAGGTTCGTTCTGACCAGCCGCACGTTGTCCCCCTTGAGGACGAACCCCTTCGGCTTCACGACGTCCACGGGGGTCATCGTATCCGGGTCTAAGAGCTGCAGCTCCGAGTCCCCATCGACGAGCACGACGGCGGTTGCGATGTCGGGGCCTGCGCATGCCAGCGCGCATCCCTCGAGGGCCTTGTGCTTCATGCGCTGCTCCTCGCCGGTGCGGAGGTCGAGGCACCGGACAGCGCCCTTCGCCATGCCCCGCACGAGATAGTCCTTCGCCCCGCATGTGATGACATCGCCTTCCCTGAACGGTGGGAGGCGCACGAGGAAGGTGACCCTGTGCACCTCCTGGCCTCCTCGCCTGCCCCAAAGGCTGGGAGATTCGCCGTATTCGGCGGTGTACAGCTCCTGGAGCTCCCTCGCCACGATCCTTGCGGACTGTATCGTGCTCAAATAGAAGTCCAGCCCGCCCTTGACGCGCTCCGTACGGCTGATGAAGACCTCTCGCGCACCCGTCCGGATCGCCGCAACGCGCGCGACGACCTGCCTCTGTATCTCCTCCACGCCGACGGCGTCGAGCGCGCGGCCATCTCCTCTGACCTGTATGATCGCCTCGAAGTAGCTGCCCTTCTGCTTCGAGCACTCGTTGCAGGAGGCCTGCTTCACGCGTACCGTCGCTGAGAGCTCTCTCCGGAAGCGATGCTCTCCCGCGGCGAGGTCGGCAGAAACGGCAGCCCTGAAGGTTCTGTCGTCCATCTCGTCCAGCTTCACATCTACCCCCGTGACCTCGAGGCCTTCGGGCGTGGCGAGCGATGCCCTGAGCATGTGCTCGGCGGCATCCTTGATGGAGTTCATCTCCACCCATCTCTCGCCGATCAGGAACGACGAGCAGTGGGCGCAGACGGTTACGTCGATGAACTCCGGCAAGGTCGCCTTCACGTGCTTCTTCGAGTAGCAGTCGGGGCACAGGGGACCGATGAGGGGCCCCTCATTCCCACACTCCACGCAGAACAAGTCAGATCATCCTCGCCATCTGCGCGTGCGGGACGCCCCCGATCTCAAGGACGCACTCGGCGTTCACGAATCCGTGCTCGATCGCCGCGCCGACCGCCTCTTTACCCACGAGGTTCGCGACCGTTGCCATCTCGAGTCGGGATACGAACGCCTCCTCGTCCAGCAAGTCGCCCTCATAGAACTCCCTCGAGACGTGGATCCTGAGGCTGCCCGACCTGAAGGTCCGGCCAAGGAGGTCGCTGTCCGCAGCTGCGACAAGGACCTCCTTCCCCTTGCTCTGCACCTTCACGCTTATCGTCATGCCATGCGCTCCTCGCTGGCCAGCTTGAAGTAACCAGGCTGTGGGGAGTACACCTCTCCCGCGTCGCTGAGCCGCTTTATAAGCGACCTGACGCGCTCCTCCGATATGTTGTCGGGTGATGCCTTCTGTATCAGCTCCTCCAGGCTGACACCTCTGCGCTCGTCACCGAGCTGCTGTACCAGGCTCCTGAGCACATATATCTGCTCCCTCTGGCTTCTGCTCGTGCCTGTCGCGATCAGGTCGATGTCGCGCCTCCCGCCCTCGCTGGCCACCTTGTTGAGGTAGTACTCGACTATCTTGATCGCCTTCTCCGCGTCCTCGGTCCTCACTATAGGGCTGAGGCGCGCGCGGGCGCTCGCCTCCGCCAGCCGGATGAGCGCCTCGAGCTGCCGTGCGGTTATCGGCACCGAGGACTCCTCGCCCTCGCCCAGTTTCCTGATGCCAACATAGTACGTCTCGAGCGTCCTCATGGCGTCCTCGGCCATCACGGGGATGATGCGCTTGCTAAACGCCACGTACTTCCTCAGGAACTCCACCTCCATGGCCGGGATGAAGCTCTCGGTCTCGCCCATTATGCTCTGGGCGTCCACCTCCGGGATGTCCTCAGGGAGCTCGTGGAGCCTGATTTCTCCTCGCCTGTGGACCTTGAGTATGTGCGACGCCATGCTCCTGTCGTACTCCGAGTCCGGTCTATCTGTCATGGTGAATATCGCGTCGAACCTCGACAGGAGCGCGGGCGGTAGATCGATCTGCTCTGCGATGCTGCGGTTCTCGTCGAATCGTCCATACTTGGGGTTGGCAGCGCCGAGGACGGCGCACCTGGACTGCAGCGTCGCGGTTATTCCGGCCTTCGCCACCGATATGGTCCCCTGCTCGAGGCTCTCATGTATGCTCGACCGGTCCTGGTCGTTCATCTTGTCCAGCTCGTCGATGCATGCCAACCCCTTATCGGCCAGCACGAGGGCACCTGCTTCGAGTGTCCATCTGCCTTCGCCGAACTCGTCCTTCACCGCCGCGGCCGTCAGACCCGCGGCCGACGATGACTTGCCCGACGTGTATATGCCCCTGGGAGCAAGGTTGGACATGTATCTCAATATCTGGGACTTGGCCGTGCCCGGGTCGCCGATCATGGCGATGTGTATGTCGCCGCGTATGTGCGTGCCGTCGTCCGTCACCTTCGTGACGCCGCCGAACAGCTGAAGAGCCAGGGCCTCCTTCTCCTGCGTGTAGCCGTAGATCGTCGGCGATATCGACGCCACTATCTCGTCGAACGTGTTCGGGCCCTTCGCGAACTCCCTTATCGCCACCTCGTCCTCCGGCGTGATCGCGATCTCCTCGTACTCGTGCTCCTCGTACTCTATCGAGTATATGTCGAGCGTCAGGTCGAAGAGGGTGGACTTCGTCTGCGCCCCCTTCTGATGGCTCTTGAGAACGCCGTTGATTATCACCCTGTCGCCGGGGGAGACCCTGCCCGATATGTCGTCCTCTACGAACCCCACTAGCCGCTCCGGCTGCGCGCCGCCCCTCAGGCCCTCTGGCGGTTCCTGTATCTCGACCTTCTGCGTGTCGACGAACTGCGACCTGTCTGTCAGGAGCTTGAAACGCGTGGAGCCGCTGCCTCTTCCGCAGCCGCCCTCGTCCTTCGAGCACTCAAGGGGCTCCCTGAACTGCATCCCCTCCTGCTCCACATACATCCTCGCGCCACAACGCATGCACTCGAACTCGGCGACCGTTACGCGAGGGCGGACCTCCGTGGCCTTTCTCATGAGGCCCTCTACGGAGACGAACGTCTCCAGATGTTTCGCCCTTAGCTTGCGTATCTCGATCCTCGAATCCCTCGGGAGACTCCTTATCCGGAAGTGAATGTACGGGCTGGTGAGGGAGTGTGACACGACCCTGCGCATGGCCTCCTCGGCCGACTGGACGGAGATACCTGGATGAGTGAGCGTGTAATTCGCCAGGTCCGGGTCGTACTTCTCGATCTCCGAGAAATCGACATAAAGGCTCCGGACCTCCGGATAGAAGTCTGCGATCTCGTTGACCTGATGGCGCATCTCCTGGCCGCCCAAGAAGTCCTCCCAGATGGCGACCAGGTCCTCCGGCGTGTATTCCTTTGGCATGTCTCCCTCCCCGTCCGGTCCTTCGAAGCTGTCGTGTCCGTCTCGCACCGATGGCAAAAGGGTATCACGAATCGCCTATGTGGTACTAAAGCTCTATTGCGCATCGGTGGCGTCGGTTGGCGCTACATCCAGGCTTCTCAACGCCTCGCCCTGGATGCGGATTACCTCGGCACTGTCCCTCGCGGAGCTGTACTCATCCAGTAGCTCGCCGTTGAGTTGAAGGAATGTGTCGCCCCACCGAAAGTGCTTCATCACCCTCCTCGCCTGGGCGCGGTTGCCCAGTATGTGCAACGCAGCAGCGATGGCTTCGGCGCTGCTCAGCCTCTGCGCCTTGCCGAAGCTCACGGGATTGGCTGCGAGCAGCAGCGGAAGCGCCCTGTGCCGGAGGCCGCTCCTGAGGCGCGGGAAGCTCTCGAGGCGTTTCCAGGAGCAGTCGACGACGAGCAGGCCGAACTTGGTGGCTGCTTCGAGGTCGGCCTTCGAAAGAGCCCTCTCGGCCTCGGGGTTCAGCACGAGAGCGCCGGCAGGTATCCTTTGTCGATCCCTTGCCTTTCTGACCTCGCCCTCGTGCACGAGGCGCGCTGCAGAGCACTTGCGAGGGTCATCCTCGTGTTGCATGAGGGCGTACACCCTGATGTCGTTCATGACCGTTTCACGTTGATTGACTGGATGGTATTAATATGTGGGCGCGTGAGACGAAGGGTTATTATGCAACCTCGGAGGATTGACCAACGCCGCGATGAAGAGAAGGTTACCGCTGATCGGTGATGAGAGACGGGCGAACTGAGTGGCGTGTCCTTTGTCGACTTGGTTGACAAAGGTAATATGTGGCGGGCACACATCCGCTTCCGAGTCGATTCGCATGCCCACAGGCTTCGATTACATCGGACGCGACAAGGCGCTGCAGGAGCACTGGCTCAAGAGGCTCGTGGCGATTGTCATCGACAGCATCCTTGTATACATCCCAATCCTGGCGCTCTCATCGATCATTGGGGGGCACTACGTTAACGCCTGGCTGCTGTCTGGCATAGCGCTGTTCCTCTACTCCTCCCTCTTCGACTCGGCCGTTGGCGGCACAGTCGGCAAGATGGCCATGCGTCTGAAGTCTGTCCCGATGGTCGGCAGAATGACCATGACGCGCTCGCTGATGAGAAACGTCTCCAAAGTCTTCGCCCTGGTCCTGCTGCTCGACTGGATCATCGGAATGGCTGTCGAGACGAGGGATCCGCGCCAGAAATGGACGGACCAGCTGGCGCACACGTCTGTGATAGCACACCATCATCCTGGCCGGGTATGAGCCGGCGGCGTTTGCCAGACCCAGCCCCCCTTTCCCACCGACACTTCACCTAGTATGACCCCCCTGTGCATGAGCTTCGCGAGGAAGAGCACCGTCTGGTCGGGGCAACGTCTGTGGCGCTTGCGCGCCAAAGTCTCGATATCCATAGTAGTCAGCGGACCGAAGCTTCTCAACAGGCTCACAACAAAGGCTTCCGCTTCCGAGTCCGTCATGACTTCATCCGCCATCAAACCTGGCCTCGGCGCTCCATAACGCATCATGTTTGATATGGCTTCTCCCTTCCGTGAAGCTGCCAGCACCCGAGATCAGAGCAAGCGAAGGAGAATCAGGGAACAGAAAAGGGGGAAGGAAGTGGTTTGTCGGCTATCCAGGCACTATCGACTACTGATCAGCCCGTGAAGGACACTCCAGTGCCCATCTGCTCGCCGGTCGGCTCGTAGATCAGTACTGCCGTGTATGTGGTGCTGGAGGCGAACGCCGTCGCATCCGGGTAGGTATACACCCTGAAGTAGTCCGTTCCGCTGCAGTAGCCGTTGCCGCCCACATCAAATACCATGCAGCACACCGACAACGTGCCCAATGCCTTCACTGAGTAGTTGTACGATGTCGCAGCGCCACCATCCAAGTCGGTAGTGGCCGGGGTCCACTCGGCGAAGTTCGTTCCGTCCGTCAGCTGCACCTTTATGTCATCCCAGCCAACATCGGTCTTCGTGATCGACACGATGGTTATCGTCTGGCCATTGCTGATCGTACTCTTCGAGTACGTGGCTGTCGGGGTCGTCGTTGACGTGCCCCCGAATCCCAGGACCATGACATATAGCACGGCCGCCAGGACGACGGTAATAGCCACCATGAGAATGGTGGCTATAACCGGAGATACAGCTTCGGCATCCTTCCGGAATGCCCAAACTCTCTTCATGTTTTGTCCTCCTGCGAACCTTTCGGTCCGCGTAAAGGTGATTAGCGCTTGGCGGCGTTTATATAGCTTTGCGGATGATTATCAGAAGTGAGCGTGGTTCGATTCGGCGAAAGGCGAAGAAGAACATCTGGCCATGTCGTCATTTCCGGGCCATCAAGAAGACCACGTCTTCTTACAGTTATAAACCCGACGCGAAAATGTCGCTATTTGCCGTAAACGCGACCAAACCGGACCCTCCGAAACCCCAAACCGAGCGTCTCAGGAGGGCTTGATTCCCGTCTCGTCGAACGAGCAAGGGATAATCCCGACCATGACCGGGCGGTTCCTGACCTTCTGCACGATCATGTACTTCTTGAACTCGTGGCCGATCTTCTCCCTGTCCAACTCCAGAATCACATCGGCGAGGTCCTCCACGCTGCTCTGGATGCGCGATTCGTGCACGCCCTTCAGCATCGTCATGAGCGTCACGCTCTCGGAATGCTGCGTGTGCGCCTTTATCGTCCTCATCGCCATGAGCACTTCAGCACTGTCGTAGTTCTCCAGGAAGAAGTCCAGGGAGTTTATCACGACCCTGAACGGGGGGTCCAGCTTGGATATCTCGTACGAGAGGAACGTGAGGAAGTTCTCTTCCCTGTGGACGTCCTTCTCGCCGAAGCGCCTTATGTCGGCGAGCGTTATGCCCTCCTGTCTGAACCGGCTTATCTCGAGCTTCTTGGCCAAGACGTTCTCGTAGTACTTCGACCCTATGTTGACGATGGCCATATCGGTCGTCCAGCCGTACTCCCGCATCACGCTAAGCACGTCCTCGTCGCGTTCGGTCGAAGTGAAGTACGTGACCGCCTCCTCGCCCGCCGACGCGAACTGCTTCGCGAAGAACTCCGTGCCCGAGCCCGGTGTGCCCATCAAGAGAACGGTCGAGCCCTTCTGCACGCCCCCGCCCAAGTGCTCGTCGAGCGCCTTGACTCCGATGGTCGTGAACTTCATCTCAGCCCTCCTTGGTGTCCGTGCGTATACCGTGGTCGCACACGAGGTTCACCATGTTGGCTATCTCCGGCGTCGAGTGCTCCTCCACGGACAGTATCACGGTGAGGACGTTCCTGGCCCTCAGACCGGAGACTAGTATGTGGAGGAACTCCGAGAGTATCCAGTTGTTGTTGTGTATGGCGAGTGAGTTTATCGAGTCGATGACAACGAGCTTCTCCTCCGCTTCCGACAGCCGTATCAGATACTCCGTCTTCAGCATCACGTTCTCCAGCATCGTTGGGCTCTCCACCAGCGTGACCTGCTCGTCCATCTCCCCTGACGATGCGCCCATCATCAGGTGCGAGATGCAGTCGACGAAGTAGACTCTCGATGTGTCTATGTCCAGGGCCTCCATGACCCTCTTGATTGATTCGAAGGATATCGTGGACGTCACGTAGATGATGTCCACCTGCCTCTTCGACGCGAACATGTCGAGGACGCCTCTGAGCACCTCCAGGTAGTGGTCCACGGACATCTGGAGAGATATGGCGGACGATGGTGGGACCTCGAGCAACTCGTTAGCCACATGCTGCGCGACGCGTTCGTCGGTCATGCTCTAGTGCTCCCTCCTTTGAGCAGCGGGACCAGCAGGACGCCCTCAGGCGTCAGGTCGAGGACGTACTTCGCCCGCGAGTGCATGGTGCCCCGCATCTTGATCACCTGTAGCGTGCGGAGTAAATCGCCGCGACGCTCCATATTGGCCATCAGCACTATGCCGTCCGATATGGCCTCTTCGACACCGAAGGTCGAGTATGTGCTCGACTGTGTCGAAACTTCGCTTACCAGTATGGACGTGCAGTCGAGTGCCGACAGCGACTTGCTGAGCTTCAGTATGAAATCGCGGATCTTCTCAGATGTCTTGAGCTTGTAGCAGACCGACGTGATGGAATCGATTACCAGCCGCTTCGTATCGAGCTCCTTCGCGAGGCTCACTATGGCCGTGACCAGCAGGTCTATCTCCTCCATTGTCAGCTCGGCCTTCGTCATCCCGAGGCGCTCGTACATGACCGGCAGGTCTATGAAGACCAGCTTCCCGGACTTCACGAAGTCGTCATCGAAGAAGTTGTACGGTATGATGTTGGCGAGCATCTTCTCGGCGTCCTCCGTCACGGACAAGAACAGGGAGTTCTCCCCCTTGGCGGCTCCGTGGATGAGGAACTCGAGGGCCAGCGACGTCTTGCCAGTGCCGCAACTACCAGTGAGAAGCACGGTGTTCGATCGGGGGATTCCACCGTACAGGACCGTGTCGAGTCCTTCGACGCCGGTGACGCAGCGGCCTCGTTCGGCACTCGTTTGCGCCATGGTGGTTCGCAGAATGCCGTGATTCACATATTATGGTTTCTTGCGCGCTCTTCATCGCTCGTGACCGGACATGTTATTAATACGGGGACTGCTGTGGATTGACCGCCATGAAGCCCATACTCCAGGTAGCGTTGGACCTCATCCACTCGGATAGGGCACTGACCGTCGCCTCCGAGGCCGTCGACGGCGGGGCCGACTGGATTGAAGCGGGCACTCCACTCATCAAGAGCGAAGGCGTCGAGGTCCTCCGCAGCCTCAGGAAGGCTTTTCCAGGCAGAACCATCGTCGCCGACATGAAGACCATCGATGTCGGCGGGGTTGAGGTGGAGATTGCCGCGAAGTCAGGAGCCGATGTGGTGGTCGTCCTAGGGATGTCTCCCGACCCCACCTTGACCGAGGCGGTCATGACGGCGCGCAAGTACGGGGCAAGAGTGATGGCTGACCTGTTCAACGCCCCTGACAAGGCCGTGAGGGCGAAGCGGCTGGAGGCGATGGGCGTCGACCTGCTCTGCGTCCACGTAGGAGTCGACGAGCAGATGGTCGGCGGCTCTCCCGTCGCCGCGTTGAAGGAGGTCGCGGATGCGGTCAGTATACCTGTGGCCGCGGCCGGAGGGATCAACAGTGAGACTGCGCCCCAGATCGTCAGCTCAGGGGCTTCCATAGTGATCGTGGGAGGCGCCATAATCAAAGCAGCTGACGCGCGTAACGCGGCGGCCAAGATCAGAAGCGCCCTGGACTCCGGTCAGGCCGTTGAGACCGAGAGGTTCTTGAAGTACTCGGGTGAGGAGCTGCGCGAGGCGTTCTCCAGAGTGTCGTCTCCGAACGTCGCGGACGCGCAGCACAAGAAGGGGGCCATGACCGGCATCCTGCCCCGCACCGTTCCTGGGACGAAGATGGTGGGCAGGGCGCTGACCGTCCAGACCGTCAGCGGAGACTGGGCGAAGTCAGTGGAGTCCATCGACCGGGCTCAGGAGGGCGACGTGATAGTGGTAGACGCCTGCGGGGGCGAGGTTGCAGTCTGGGGCGAGCTGGCGTCGTGGAGCTGCAAGACCAAGGGGGTGTCGGGCGTCGTGATAGACGGCGCGGCAAGGGATATCGATTCCATCAGGGAGATGGGCTTCCCCTGCTTCTCAAGGCATATAGCATCCAGCGCGGGCGAGCCGAAGGGCTACGGAGGCATCGGGGATGAGATCCTCTGCGGAGGCGTCAGGGTCAGGACCGGCGACTGGGTCGTCGGCGACGACAGCGGCGTCGTCGTCGTGCCCCAGGAACACGCTCTTGAGGTCGCCAACAGGGCGATCGACGTGATGGAGCGTGAGGAGCGATTGCGCGAGGAGATAAGGCGAGGAGGCACGCTGTCCAGCGTCCTTAAGCTGGAGAAATGGGAGAAGGTCGACTGAGAGGGGCAGCCGACCGCAGTGATACGGCAGTTTTCGACTAGCCTATGAACCCCGTCTCATCGGCCAGCTTCCTGAGCTTCGCGATTCGCTTCTTCATCGGCGGGTGCGTCATGAACAGCGCGACGAAGCCGCCTCCCCTGAACGGATTGACTATGAACATGTTTGAGCTGGCCGGATTCCCTCGCCGGAGCGGCATGCGCTTGTTGCCCTCCTCGAGCTTCTCCAGAGCGCGGGCCAGTGCGAGCGGACGCTGAATCAGCAGAGCGCCCTCCCTGTCGGCCTTGTACTCTCTGTTCCTCGATATCGCCAGCTGAATCAGAAGAGCTGCAAGCGGGGCGGTTATGGCGACGACGAGGTACAACAGGATGTTGTCGTTTCCCCTGCGGCCGCCGAGGATCATGTTCCACCACAATATGCGGGCGGCGAACGATATCGCGCCGGCGATCGTCGCCGCGACCGACATCACGAGTATATCGCGGTTCTTGACATGTGCCATCTCGTGGGCGAGCACGCCCTCGAGCTCGTCGTCAGAGAGCAGCGTCAGGAGGCCCTCAGTCGCCGCCACGACCGCGTTGTTCTTGTTCCGCCCAGTGGCGAAAGCGTTGGGTGTCTTCGTCGGGACCATCGCAATCCGGGGCATGGGCAAGTCGCCCTTCATGCATATCGTCTTGACTATCTGATGCATCCGAGGCGCCTGGGCCTCCGTCACGATCTTGGCCCTGTAGGACCAAAGCACGATCTTCGAGCTGAAGAAGTAGCTGATGAGGTTCAACGCTGCCGCGAGAGCGAGGAACACTAATGCTCCGATTATCCAGTTTTCGAGGAACACGCTTCCGATTACGTAGCCAATCACAGTGAACAGCGCGATCAGCAGAAGGAACAGTCCCATAGTCCTCAGTGTTGCGTTCATCTCGCCCCCTCTCGGTTACAGATACCATTCACATCGGGATTGAATAAGAACTTTTCGGCGTAGCAGGGCAGCCCGCGGCGCGGACGAGACTGCCAGCGTCAGGAGAGCGTGGAGGTGTAGGTTTTATTGGGAGAAACCGCTTACCACCCCTTCTGCGAGCTCGCGCCCCGCAATGACGGGCGGAACGGGCGCGCACGAAGGCAGGTGTTCGTGATGGAGACATCCGACGACAAGCTCGAGAGACGGCTGTACAGCCACGACCTAGCGCCGCTCCCAAAGGAGATGGACCTCATATTCAAGACCACGCCGGACCAGGTAGTCCGCCCCAACTACGCCCAGGAGGTCGCACAGATGATGGCAAAGGCGAAGGCCACCAGGAAGCCAATCGTGCCCAGAGGGGCAGGCACGTGGGGCCTCGGGGGCTCCGTCCCCGTCAAGGGAGGGTACGTCCTGGACATGACAGCCATGAACAAGATCGTGGCCATTGACGAGAAGAACCTCATTGTCGTCGCCCAGCCCGGAATAACCTGGAAAGCCCTCAGCGAGGCGCTGGACGCCAAGGGGCTCTTCCTCCCTTGCTACCCGAGCAGCGCGCCGTCGGCGACCCTCGGCGGCTGGATAGGCACGGGAGGCACCGGCATCGGCGCCTACAAGCACGGTTCGGCCGGAGACATCATCAGAGACCTGGAGGTCGTGCTGCCGACAGGTGAGATAATCCATACAGGGGACAAGTACGTACCGGCTAACGGCGGCGGACCCAATCTCAACTGGCTGTTCGTCGGCTCCGAGGGCATACTCGGGGTCATCACCGAAGTCACCCTTGCCGTCCTGCCAAAACCTGATGTCCAGAGGGCTGCGGCGTACTCGTTCGACGACCTCTCGCAGCTCACGCCGGCAATCCGCAAGCTCTCCAGGAGCGACGTCATGCCGATGCACATAATGTTCGGGGACAGGGCGCACTTCGAGTATCTGCGGGCGATTGGCAAGGACGCCCCCGACGTGGGATGCATGGTTACCTGCTCCCTGACAGGAGGCAAGGAGAGCGTCGACCTCGACGAACGGATTCTTGACGAGATCATGACCTCCAGCGGTGCGAAGAAGATGCCCTCGGAGGTGGCGGAGCACGAGTGGTCCGAGAGGAGCTACGAATTCCGCGTGAGGGAGATGGGCATAGGCGCCATCCCTGGAGAGATACTCGTGCCTATCGAGGGGTTCGACAAGACGCTGGAGGAGACGAGGAAGCTCGTACAGAAGATGAAGCTGAAGGGGCCGGTCATCGGCACCGTCGCCGACAGGAACACGGTGATGCTGATGCCATACTATCTGACCGACGAGCACAACTTCTTCAGGTCGACTGCGGCGATGGGCTTCGGCAAGAAGCTCGGTGACATAGCCTTCGAGAACGGCGGGAGGCCAGTAGGCCTTGGCCTGTTCTTCGCCGGCAACCTTGACAGGTACCGTGGCAAGGAAGGCGCCGAGCTGGTCCGGAAGCTCAAGGACCTGATCGACCCTGACGGCATAATGAACCCCGGAAAGGTCGTGGAGACGGGTACGAGGTTCGGGATATCGCTGCCCGCGGCTTTCATGAACTTCGGAATGAACATGATGGCGGGGATGAAGCGACTCATGCCGAGGGACAAGGTCGGCGAGAAGGAGCTGTCGAAGTTGAAGAAGTAGCCTCCTCGGAGTGTCTGAGGCGCGCTCAGGCCCTGCTTCTCGTGGGGTAGGCCTTTCTCACATACCATGCGAGCAGAGAGCCGACGGTCCCGCCCACGATGACCTGTATTATGTTGCCAGGCACCTCGGCAATCGCGGCGCCCCACCCGACATCGAGGAGATACAGTTCGCTGAGGAAGTACGTCGCGACCATGCACGCACCGCCAACCGAGATCGCGATTATCCGTATCCAGCGCTTGCCGTTTCCAGAGCGGTCTATGAGGCCCGCCACAAGGCCCTCGGAACCCTTCGCCACTAGCGTATAGGGGGCGAAATAGCCCGAGCCGAGGAGCACGTCCGCGGCGGCCGAGCCCACCCCGCCACATATCGCTCCCGCGCGCCAACCAAAGGCGAACGCCGAGAAGAACACCATCGAGTCGCCCATGTTGAAGTATCCCTTCGTCGGGGCGAACGGGACGAACGTGACGAATGTGATCGCAGCCGTGAGCGCGGTGAGTACACCATACAGCGCCACCGTCTTCGGCGACACGAACCCGGCCCCGCCTGTGGGCTCTTTGCCCCCCTGTTCTCCCGACGACCCCGATGCCATTGGCCTCGGCGAGCCAACTTCGATGTCGTACTTAAGAATTCGCCTTTATATAGGCACTTCGAAAGCGAACCTGGCCACGGCGGGGACGACCAGCAGCGCGATGGCTATGGACAGCGCGACGTAGTCTCCCCCGCTCATCCTCAGGTCTCGGAGATACGTCCTGTCCTTCCTCGCGCCGTAGGCCCTCGACTCGAGGGCGAGTGAGAGGGTGTCTGCCGTCCTCAGCGCTGTGACAATCGCCGGGCCCAGCACGGCGACATAGCGCCTAGAGCGCGTCAGCACTCCGCCCTTCTCGAACTCCATCCCCCTTGCCCTCTGAGCGTCTATAATCGACTCCATGACCGAGCCGAATGCGGGAAAGAACCTGAGGGCGATTGCGAGCGTCAGGCCGAAGTCGAACCTCAGCCCCAACTTGACGAGCGCTCTCACAAGGTCCCTCTGCGAGGTCGTGAACATCAGAATGTACCACACGGTGGCGAGGCAGCCCACCCGTACCGCGGAGGTTATGCCCCTCCATATCGCGGGCTCGGTTATGGTCACGGGTCCAAGCCGCGCGAGGACCGGGGTTCCAGATGGATCGAATATCGGCCACAGCACGGCGATCAGGGCCATGAACCTCAGGACGAACTTAAGAGCGAAAAGCGTCTTGGAGTACCTCGCTCTCGCGAGCAACAACAACAGGAAGATGAACGAGAGCAACAGGATAAGCGAAAGCAGGTGGGACAGCACGAACGCCAGCAAGCTGAGCAGCAACACGGAGAATATCTTCACCCGAGGGTCGAGGCGGTGGAGGAACGTATCCGCTTCGGTGTACAGGTCGTCGAACCGGGTCACCCGCCACCACCCCTCAACACCTCAATCTGCTGGACCAGTTGCGAAGGTGTGAACGTGCTCGGCGATACGCCCAGAGGCGCAAGCCGGTGGGCGACCTGCGTGATTGGTGGGGCGACCAACTTCGCTTCCCGCAGCAATTCAAGGTCGGAGAACACAGCGCCAACATCGGCGTCGACCAGGATCCTTCCGGCCGCCATCAGGACGGCACGGTCCACGTGTTCCGCGACGAGTCGCATGTCATGAGAAATCAGTACGATCGTCCGCCCGCTTCTGTTGAGAGCTCTCAATGTCGACATGAGGTGTTCCGAATCGTGATGGTCAAGACCCGTCGTCGGTTCATCCAGGACGAGTATCTCAGGCTCGGCAGCGAGCACGGACGCGATGGTCACCTTTCTCCTGTCACCCAGACTGAGTGTGAAGGGCGGTCTGTCCCGGAGGGCGACGATGTCCACCAGTTCCATCGCGGCCTGCGCCTTCGGAGCCGACTCGGACTCCTCGAAGTCCATGTTCTCCAATCCGAAACGGACCTCCTCCTCGACAGTGGTGCAGAACAGCTGATGATCCGGGTTCTGGAAGACGTACCCGACCTTCCTGGCCAGGTTGGCGACGCTCGTCTCGTCTGTCCGCATTCCACATGTGGTGACGCGCCCTACTGAGGGGTGCAGCAGGCCGTTGATGTGCTTCGCGAGGGTGGTCTTGCCAGAGCCGTTCCCTCCGGCTATCGCGATATACTCCCCCCTTCTCACGCGCATGGATACGCCAACCAACGCCTCGAACCCTCCTTCGTATGAGAACGAGACTCCGTCGACGGTCACAACGGATTCCCCGGGCTCCCCTCCAGGCGTCACCGGGGCACCTCCTGTCCACCCGTCGAGATGGCATCCTGGACCTCTCGGACGGCGTCATCGATGGTGTGAATGCTCGAACCGGTTCCGAGCGATCTACGCCTCATTATAGAGGACAGACGCGAGAGTTGGGGCGCTGAGACGCCCGCGAAGTCGAAGAGCGTCTCGTCGGATAGGATGTCCCTCGGGCTTCCGTCGGCGAGGACCCTGCCCTTGGCCAAAACCACCACCCTATCGCAGAACTGGATGGCCTCCTCGGCCCCGTGCTCGGCGATGATGACCGTCATACCGAACCTCTCCTTCAACCGCCGCAGCAAGCTGTAGAGCTCCTCCCTCCCGACAGGATCAAGCGCGTATGCAGGCTCATCGAGAACCATCATCCTGGGATGCATGGACAGGGCCGCGGCGATCGCCAGCCTCTGCATCTCGCCGCCCGAAAGGCTCGCAGGGGATCTGGAGTTGTAGCCTCTCAACCCGACGATATCGAGCGCCCACTCCACCCGCGACACGATCTCCGCACGCGGTACGGCTATGTTCTCGGGGCCGAAGGCGATCTCCTCCTCGGCGCTCATGCAGAACAGCTGACTCTCGGGCTCCTGGAAGACCATGCCAACGCTGGTCGACAGCGATGCGACCTTGCCTCTGCTGATGTCCTTTCCGAAGACCGCCGCGGCGCCGGTGAGCGTCGACGGTATCGAATGCGGCACGAGACCGTTCAGAAGCCTGCAGAAGGTCGACTTGCCGGAGTTGTTCCGCCCGAGCAAGAGAAGCATCTCACCCTCCTCGACCTCGAGGGTGATCTGGTCCAAAGCGCTCTCCTTCGAGCCCTTGTAGACGACGCTGACGTTGCTCATCTGGATTGCTGGCATCTGCGGCACTTCTCTGACTGCCGCTCCATCGAAAAGTTCTCTATTAAACCTTTGTCGGGCAATCACTAGGACGACAGGGTGAACCGCGCCTTCTTGCCCTTTCCCTTCACGCGTATCCTGCCCTTCTTGGAGAGAGATGCCAAGCCGGCCGAGACCTGGTCATCCGGCAGGCGTGTCGCCTTGAATATCTGGTCGCGCGTGCAACCGCCTGGCGATATGGCGTTGAGGATCCTGTCCTCCAATTCCTCCTCGTCCTCGGCTGGGAGCAGACGGAGGCGCTTGACGGGGGGCGCGGGCGGGGGGATGAGAGCGTACTTCTCTACACCGTCGTCCTGGAATCGTCTCGCGCTGCCCGCAGATATGAGCCTCCCCAGCGATATCGTGACCTGGTCCTCGGGATACCCAGTCGCCTCCGCTATCTCGTCAATGGTCCTACCAGGCTCGCCGAGCAACGCCAGCACCTGTCCGTCGAGGTGACTGTCCTGAGGGTGCTTGTCGCTCACAACCTGTACGCTGGTGAGATGTGTCCTCAGGAAGTCCTTGCTGGCCTCCTTGAACCTCTCGAGGTCGGTATCAAGAAGCCCCTCCAGCTCCGATACGTCGAGGCCCATCTCCTTCCACCTCTGTATCTTCGCCTTGTAGACTTCCTTCTTCACCTCAGGTGGCTTCAGGTCGACCAGAGGGGCGATCGGACGCGTTGCGGTATCGCCTTCCAAGGGTCTGCTGACGTCCGACAACGTTGTGACCGTGTAAGAGACCCGTGAGCCTTTCAGCGCCCTGTGGATCAACTCTATCTTGTCGAACAGCCGCTCATCGGGATTGAGCGAGAGTTCGAAGTCGAAGTCTCCGACCAGCGGGAGAGCGCCTATCCTCTTCATCCTCTCGACAAGCCGCTTGGGGGACTCACCCTCGCTGCTCACAGCTATCTTGACGAAGACCTTGTTCATCAATCCTACCTGTTGGCCGGCTTCATTGCCCTGTGTCCTCTTTATGGTTTCCGGTTCAGCACAATGCACTGAGTCAACCCGCACATGTCAAGTTAATATACGAGTCCGTTGGATAACGCTGATGGAATGCCTTCAGACGCTTCGAGGAGTTTCGTCACGTCCCAGTTCGCCCGTCACTATAGGGATGCTCACCTGGTCATGCCCGACCGCTTCACAAAGAGGGAGTTCGGCTTCATGTTCTTCGACCGCGATTTCATGATGCGGCACATGGCGTTTCCAAGCCAGGCGGCGTTGAAGAAGTACCTCGTGGAGCACACCCCCGCCCACGCGTACTACTCTTCCGCATACTACGAGAAACCAGACGCGCCAACGATGCCCGAGAAGAACTGGCTCGCCGCCGACCTGCTGTTCGATCTCGATGCGGACCACGTACGGGGTGCAGAGAGCCTCGGCTATGAGGAGATGTTGAAGCGCGTGAAGCAAGAGGTGCTAAGACTGACCGACATCTTCCTGCTCGGGGACCTCGGTTTCGAAGAGGATGATCTCAGGATCGTCTTCTCGGGCGGCCGTGGATACCACGTACATGTGCATAGCCATAGAGTTTTGACGCTCTCGTCTCATGAGCGCCGTGAGATCGTCGACTACGTTACGGGAACCGATTTGGATTTGGATTGGGTGTTCCCATCCACGCCGTTCGAGCAGAGCCGATTCGGCGACAGGAGCAATGTGGCGTACAAGCGATCCATGCCGAAGAGGACCGACGGCGGCTGGAGGGGGCGCATCAGGGTGGGCATAGAGGATCTGCTGGACGAGTTGGAGGCGCTGCCTGCGGAGGATGGCAGGGCGCGGCTGCAGGGGATGATTGCTAACTCGAGACGCGAGATAGGATCGAAGACCGTCGACGGATTGTACGCGGACCTGTTCGCGAAGACCAGCAGAGGGGCCAACGGGGCCGATCGGATCCGACGGGAGGACACCTACGAGGTGTTCTCAGAGAAACGCCACAGCGAGGCGTTTCTGGAGATAGTCAGGCTTAAAGTGCAGCCCGAGATGAGCGGAGAGACGGACGAGCCCGTCACATCAGACGTTCGGAGGCTCATCAGGCTGCCTTCGTCCATCCATGGCAAGACCGGCTTCGAGGTCGTCGTCACGACGAGAGAGGGGCTCGATACCTTCGACCCTTTTCGAGACGCTGTGCCCGCGGCGTTCGGGGAGGATGAGGTGGATATCTCCTGTAACAAGCCAGTCGACGTGACCCTCAAGGGAGACCGGTACGGGCTGGACGCCGGTGAGAACACCGTGCCAGCGTACGTGGCCACGCATCTGATATGCAGGAATCTGGCCGCCATCGATAGCTAGCACAAAAACTATTTATCTATCATAGATATATAAAAGGCTCGAATGCCACTCACCAGTAAGGTCCTTGAAGACTCAATCCGACTCGCGCGACTGAGGAGGATAAAGAGGACCTTGTACGTAGTACAGATCGTCATGCTGGTCGCTCTGGCGATTCTACTCGTGTTCGTCATGGGGAAGGCGCAGATCACCCCGGTCCTCTATCTCCCGTTGGATGACTTCGCGGCAGTCATGGTCTTGCTGGTTCTGGTGGTGTCCGTCGAGAGCTTCTTCTTCAGGATCATGGAGATAAGGTTCGCCAGGAGCTCGAGCGCCAAGCACCTGATGGCCAAGAACTCCATCCGGACGGCCGCGATGGTTGCCATCGTCGCGGCGGTTGTGGCCGTCGTACTTGTGGCGCCACCGATCCTGACTGCGATACAGGACTCGACGAGCAAGGTTTCCGTCCTGTCCGCCAGCGAGCACGTGACTTTCTGGTCCAGAGACCCCCTGGCGTTCCAGAAGATGGTAGAGGTTGAGGTGAGCGCGGCCAGCTCAGTCGAGGTCTACCTTGTCGAAGGCGACGCATTCGACCAGTACGAGGGGGCCATCAACCAGAGCTACCTGCTGCGCATAAATCGAGATAACTATGTCGTCGACGGCGAGATAACCATCGAGGTACCGGAGACGGACCACAAGCGATACGTGCTGGTCCTCTACGACTTCGGGAGCGAGGGCGCCGTCGCCACGGTCAAGATCGTCAGGGACATATCCGATATGTTCACTGGCATAATTCCCATACTGACGATCGCCATAATCGGTGCGAACGTCGGGTGGGTAATCTACCTCATTCCCATCGCGCGCAAGTATTCGCGCGGGTCGATATACAAGTGAGCCTCATCGGCTGAGGGCGCAGCAAGTCTCCTTCTCGGTTATCTTCCAGCCTTCCCTTGCGAGCCCCTCCCTGGTGGCAACCGACGGCACCGCCATGCCTGTCACGCCAGCATAAGCCGCTCTGACCTCCAGTGAGCGGTCGTTCCTGGGACGCATACATCCAAGACACAGCCTCGCCCCGCGAAGCCTATGCTTCGCATATGCTATCACGGACAGGACTTCGTCCGCTTCCGGTGGGTCCAATGAAGCATATGGAGTCCCCTTCGTCGGCGAGAACACGATTATCACGAGCGCGTCGACCTTCGCGCCCATCAGCATGTCAATGGCTTTGAACTCGCCCTCCAAGCGCCCCTCGTGAATGCCGGCGCACAGGTGGGGCACGACGAGCGGGGCGCCGAGCTCGATGAGGTCGATCACGACGCCCAGAAAGTCTTCGGCGCCTGCCTCCAGGCCAAGCGTGCGTCCGATCGGCGCGTCTGATCCGTAGACGTCGATGGAGAAAGCGTCGACGCCTGCGTCGATCAGGGTTGATAGTTCGTTCCTTCGCATCAACCCTACATGGGCGTTTATCCTGAGAGCTGTCGACTCCTTGATCCGCCTTATCGCGTCGGCGTACCGCGTCAAGGGGACGGCGCCTGATGGCGTTGCCCCTCCGCTCAACAAGAAACCTTCGCCGCCGTTCTCGCTGAGGCGCCACGCTATCCGCTCCAGCTCCTCGGGATCCCTCGCTGGAGTCATTCCGCGGAGGTAGACGCCGCGGCAATGCCTGCACCCGAGCTGGCATTCTCTGCCCGTCACGGATATCGAGGGAAAGCGGGGTCCTGGGCTGTAGAATGTGATGCTCCTGTTCACGTGGGACTATCTGCAGAGCTCGTATGAATAGCTATCCTCTCCGCACGCGTCGGGAACGACTGGCAGAAGCTTTATCTGAGGTTCCCTCTCTAGGGGCCTCTGCTGGTCAAGATGAAGGCTTTCGAGGTCAAGGGGCAGTTCAGAATATCCGTACGAAACTGGCAGCCATTCGCGATAGAGGTAGCGTCGGAGGACGAGACGGCTGCAGTGGAGAGAACCTTCTCGCTGATAGGAAGCAGACACAAGGTGAAGCGGCAGTTCGTTAAGATAGAGGGGGTGAAGGCTCTGAGCGGAGAGGAGATCACCGACCGCACCGTCAGGCACATCCTGGAGGTGGGCCAAGGATGAACGAGGACGAGACGCGGGAAGCGGTCGCGATGCTGGAGACCGCCAAGGCGCAGCTCGAAGCCCTCATGAGACAACAGGAGATCCTGAGGCTCACGCTCGATGAGCACAAGAGAGCCAAGGAGACGATGGAACGTTTCGCCAGCGGCACACCCGGGGAGGACATACTAGTTCCGATAGGCGCGGATTCGATGGTGCACGCAACGATATCCGAGAACAGGAACGCTGTCATCAGCATAGGTGCTGGCGTATCGTTCGAACGCCCCTCGGAAGAGGCGGGCAAGATGATTGATCTGAGGATCGACGACCTCAACCGCGCCCTGCAGAGGGTCGTTGAACGCGTCGAGCAGACGGAGCTATCGATGCAGCAGCTGTCGGACGAGATCCAGAAGGCTTATTCCCAGACAGGTGCGCCGAAGGCGTGATGAGGACAGAAGATGTTCCGCGCACTGAGGGAGAAGTTCAGCGCCGCATCCGCGGCGGCGAAGGCGAAGTCTGTCGAGGACATCTCCGAAGTCATAGGCGATAGCGGCAGGCGCTTGAAGGAGGATGTGCTCGACGAGATGCTCGAGGAGCTCGAGATGGGACTGCTCCAATCCGATGTGGCCCTGCCGGTCGCTGAGGACTTGGCGAAGTCCGTCAGGTCACATCTGTCGGGCAGAAGAGTGGACAGGAGCTTCAGAGTTCAGGAGGCGGTAGATATCGCCTTCAGAGCCGCCGTCAAGGATGTCCTCGAGTCTGGCGGCTTCTCCCTCGAGAACCTCCTTGAGACCAAGGAGCCGCCTATCGTCTTGATGTTCGTGGGCATAAACGGCACCGGAAAGACGACGGCGATCGCCAAGCTCGCCCATCGGATTCATTCGCGCGGTGACACTTGCGTCCTGGCTGCGGCGGACACCTTCAGGGCCGGTGCGATAGAGCAGCTGTCGCTACACTCAGAGAACCTCGGCTGCAAGATCATAAAGCACCAGGCGGGCAGCGACCCTGCTGCGGTCGCATACGACGCCGTCGAACATGCCAAGGCGCGCAGGAAGACCTTCGTTCTCATCGACACCGCGGGCAGAATGCAGACGAACCGAAACCTCATGGACGAGATGAAGAAGATCAAGCGCGTCGCCAAGCCTGATGTCATATTCTTTGTGGGCGACTCTCTCGCGGGCTCGGACGTCATCGAACAGGCAAGGAGATTCGACGAGGCGGTCGGGATAGACGCGGTGATACTAACCAAGATCGACGCAGATGCGAAGGGGGGCGGGGCGCTCTCCATCACCAAGGCCATCGGCAAGCCAGTGGCCTATGTGAGCTTCGGCCAGGAATACGAGGAGTTCCGCAAGTTCGACCCCGACTGGATGGTTGCCAGAATCTTCGGCGACTGACCGCCGCTACGGAGTCGCTGGCTGCGGTCTGCTGACGTTGTCGCCCGCGAACAGCACGGCATACACCTTCGCATCGAACATCAGCCCGGATATCTCGATATACTCGTTGGCGTCGTGGCCCGTGCCTGGAATCATCGACCATGCGGCCGCATCGAGCCCGATGCGCCTGAACGGGCTCGCGCAGGTGGCGCCTCCGATTCCTATGGCGTCTGGGGTGAAGCCGCCAACCTCACTTATCGCCTTGCTCAGCCGCCTCACAACCTCTGAGTCTGGAGAGGTCCTGCCAGCGGATGGAGCCCTGTCGATGAAACTGACTTCGATCTTGGCACCGGATGCCTCTTCGACCTTCGTCGCGATCTTCCGCATCTCGGCCAAGACGTCGTCTAGGGGATATTCGGGTAACACCCGGAAGTCGCACGCGAACTCCTGACGGCCGGGCACAGTGTTTATATTCTTGCCATTGGCTTCGCATCTGGACGGCACGAACGTGCTCCCCGGAGGATCGAAGAGGTCGTCGCTGGCGGAGAACTTCTCCCTCAGCCTGTCCATGCAAGCCGCGAGGTACCTCGCGGCAGTCTCGAAGGCGTTCACGCCGTTGTCGGGAGTGCTCGCATGTGTCTGCTTCCCGATTACGACGACGCGTACCCAGGCGACGCTCTTCTCCACCACGGCGATCTTCGAGCCGTCCGGATAGCCGTGGTCGGGCACCACTATGAGGTCGCCTTCGCGGAAGATGCCCTTATTGATCAAGACATCGATCCCGTGAGTGTTTCCGTACTCCTCGTCGGATACGAAGGCGAGGCCCACATTGGCCTCGGGTCTGACCCCAGCCCTGACCAAAGCCTCCAGCCCGAACAGCGATGCTATGAGGTCTTGGCCGTTGTCCTCTGCCCCGCGAGCGTACACCCTGCCGTTCTCCACACGCGGCTCGTATGGCGGGCTGTTCCATGCGTCCAGATCGCCTTCCGGAACGATGTCCATGTGCGTTACGACCCATACATTCCTGTCAGAAGTGCCTCTGACGCGGACGACGATGTTCGGCCTGCGGCCAGAAGGGACCCGAGGGTCCCCCGACTCGTACAGCTCCACCGAGTCGAACCCCATCCCCTTTGCCAGGTCGAGCAGGAACTCCCCTCGTTCGCCTTCTCCTGCCCCTCCGTTCTCAGGTCCTACTGCCTTGACCTTCAACATGTCACACAGAGCCTTCACGACCCTGTCCTCGCTTCTTGCCACCGAATCAATCAACTGCCGGATATCCAAGTCGGGCACGCCCCAAGGCCAGCCCTGAGTTAACAATCCACGTGATATCTTGTTTTCGGACCGACTCACCGCTCTATCAACATGGCGACGGCGTTACCCCCACCAAGGCAAAGAGTAGCTATCCCGCGATGGGCATCGCGCTTCCGCATCGCATAGATGAGGGTTGTCAGTACCCGCGCGCCACTGCATCCGATGGGATGGCCCAGAGCCACCGCGCCGCCGTTGACATTGAATTTGTCCTCGGGGACCTCCAGAGCGGCCTTCACCGCTATCGACGCGGTGGAGAATGCTTCGTTGTGTTCGAACAGGTCGATGTCATCGATGTGCATCTTGTTCCTGTCGAAGAGCTTTCTAACGGCAGGTATGGGCGCTTCCATAATCAGCTCGGGTTTCATCCCAGCAGAGGAATAGTCAACTATCCTAGCCAAGGGTTCAGCGCCCATCCTCTCGGCCCTGTCAGGGTCAGCGACCACCAGAGCGGACGCCCCGTCGTTTATGCTGGAGGAGTTGCCCGCCGTCAGTATTCCGTCATCCCTGAAGACAGGCTTCAGCTTCGCCAACACCTCCAGGCTCGTGTCTTCCCTCGGACCTTCGTCGGTAGAGACGGTCACCTGCCCCTTTCGGGACGGGACGTCGACCGGGGTGATCTCCTCGTCGAAGTCCCCTTCCTTGATTGCGCGCACGGATTTCTGATGGCTCCATAAGGAGAATCGGTCTGCGTCCTCGCGCGTTATGCCATGGCGTTCGGCGATTATCTCTCCGGTGTTTCCCATGTGGAAGTCGTTGAAGACGTCCCAAAGACCGTCCCGGACCATCGCGTCAACCAGCTGCGAGTCGAACAACTTGTATCCGAACCGCGCTTTCTCGAGGAGATAGGGCGCGTTGGTCATGCTCTCCATGCCGCCAGCGACGATCATCTCGCCCCTTCCTGCTGAGATCGCATCCGCAGCCAGCATAACCGACTTGAGCCCAGAGCCGCACACCTTGTTCACCGTGACCGCTGACACCTCTGGGGGCAGCCCTCCGCGAAGGGCCGCCTGCCTAGCGGGGTTCTGACCGAGTCCCGCCGAGATGACGTTGCCCATTATGCACTCTTCGACTTCCTCCGGTTTGAGACCTGCCCGCGCAATGGCCTCCTGGACGACGAGGGCTCCCAGCTTCGTAGCGCTCATGTCCTTCAGGCCTCCACCGAACTTGCCAACGGGCGTCCTGGTCGCGCTAAGAATCACTGGTTGTTTCATTCGAGATCGCCTCAGACGCGGAGTCAAACATGTTTCAATTCCGTATAAGTAATTTGTTGATGTTGCCGTTCGGCATTCGCCGAACGGGCTTGTAGAGGTGTCGACGGGATGCGACAGGCGGCTCATGCCAGCCCCCACGGATTGCCCGGGGCACTTCGCTGGTCTCGGCTTCGGCCTCGGATGCACGTCTACCGCATCGCTTGCATCGGTATCCCTGTCCGCACCCCAACGACCCCATGGACTTCCCGCAGTCTGGGCAGACCGGGTTCCGCGACTTCCCAATCACTCGTTGCATCCCGACGACGCGCATCTTCTCTACATTGACCGCACGAGGGGTCTCGCGATACGAGCCGAAGACGACGATGCGGTCCCTTGGCACAAGCGCCCTCGCCGCCCTTGTCAGACTTCCTGACGGCTCGTAGAACATGGCGTCGATTTCGCGCCCGTCGGACACACGCACGACGACGTGCCCGCCCTCTATCGTCCGTGGCTCACCGACGACCTCGACTGCCATCTTTGCTGAGAGGTTAGCCCTGAGGTCGCCCACGCGCCTGTGCACTATGTGGTCATCGGTACCTTGGTTGGTCATGAACAGGATCCATGAGGCCGGTTCCTCCCCGCGAATCATATCGCGTGCGCGTACTAGCTCATCGGCCGAATCACCCCGGATGCCGAATAGGACCGGACAGGGAGAGGCTGGCGCGATAGCGACATGGCGGGTTTCATAGTCGTAGTTATTGAACGTGTGCAGGGTCTCCTTGTCCATCCTGAGCACGCTCGCAGAGTCGATGTCGCGCTGCGTTCCTATTCGACCGGCGTCTCTGTAAGAGATGACCTCCCAGGTTCTGTCGCGAGGGCGCCAAGACATCGCAGCGGAGGCGCCTATCACGCCTCGTCCGTTCTTGTACTTCTTCCAGACCGCGTCGTTCTTCTCCAGAATCCCCTCCACGTCCGAGAGGGCGACGACATCCCGGACCGCGCTCCAGTAGAGGCGCTGGGGAGGGCGGCGGTTGCAACAAACTATGCCGGGATTGGTGTTCTCGCAGGAGAATTCCGCGTTGGCCTCGAGGACCCTTGCAGCCACATCGAGTACTTCGCGTGGCTCGGCTGGTGCGCCTCGCTCGTATGCTTCGATCGCGCAACCGTCTACCTCTCCGCAGAGCCTGCGTGGGCCGGATCCCACGCCGACCGAGAGACTCACGGCGGCGTTGCCGCGCGTCTTCCACGGGACGTTGGGATTGAGACGTACGAGCCGGGGCAGGCCTATGAGGTCCCAGCCTCGGAGGGCGTCTATCACGAGCGCGGCCAGATACGTCGTGCACATGCCGTCCGGGGAGTCCGTGTCGTCGAACGCCAGATGCGTAGATGTCACAGGGATAGCATCGATTGAAGGCAAAAAACACTTCCTATCCGCCCAGCATCGTCAGGCGCCAGGCCCAGAGGAACATCGTCATCGTATCCAGGTCCAAGAGGAGCGTGCAGTCCGCCGTCACCCGGGCGCCGTCTGGCACGGGACCTGAGCCAGAGGAGGTCCTGAGCCGAATGCTCTTATCGCCTTGTGGGTCGTGCAGGCGCCCGTCGGCCGCGTCTTCGTCCCACTCCAGCACGCCAGAAATGTTGAAGCGATCGTGCTCGAACAGTCGCCAGTTCTCACATAGGTAGCCGACCGAGAGAATGTGCTCAGACCGCGCCAGGACGACGATGTCTTCCGTCGTCGCAAAAAGGATGGGGCGGTGGCCTCTGCTAGCCGTCCGCCCGTCGATCAGTGCTTGGTCGCCCACTCGGACATGCTCCGCGCAATCGGCGCTCCGAGAGGAATCCACTTGCACTTCCAGCGTAGATCCCGAAATGTGATCTGCCAGAAGCAGAAGGACTTCGCCACCCTCCCAGATGAATACCGAGGCGACGACGCCGTACACGCGCACTGTGGTGTCGGCATCCAAGGAGCGGATGGCGTCGACGCTCAGCAGCGGCGGAACGGCCTGCGAGGACAGGATTAGGAGCGCTGCCAACGCAGTGACGAGCAATGGGCAGACGCAACTTGACGGCGAAGCTGCTTTCATGGCATGTCGTTCGTGAGGAGGGCAGGTATCCATGATTGCGCTACATGTAGGTCGGTGACAATCTGAGAAATGATTAAGAGGCGGTGCGATTTACGGGTAAAGCTGAGGACACCATGTCCAAGAGCTTCTTCAAGGAATACCGGCTGGAGTTCGGCAGCTTCCTGTGCTGCCTCGCGGTCTTCGGGACCGTGGTCGGCATCGTTGGGACCTTCTTCGCCGAGAGTGCGCCGTCATATCTATCAGTTCTAGAAGAGTTGGCAGCCCCGTTCGGGGAGTGGGCGTATTGGCTCCTTGTCATCGGCTCTTTGACCCTCGTCGGGGCGGGTTGGTGGCTGTATGACTATTACAAGAAGACCAGAAGCCTGGCACGATTCATGGCGATTCCGAGCAAGGCAAAATTCGTCAGGAACCTGGACGAAATCGAATACTTGGCATGGTCCTTGCCACAGCGATTTGAGGATCAGGTTCTCGAGAAGAAGCGGCGATTCAACATCCGATGAGGGCGTTCGCCTAGGGGCCCCCCTCCATTTCGCGTGGACTGCGGTCAACGAGGACGCCGTTCTCTTCCTGTGTGGAGACGCGAGTGCTCAGCACTGTGCCGCCAGCTGCTTCGATTCGCCCCACTGCCTTATCGAAATCGTCGGCATTGCATACAAGGGATATCTCAATTCTCGACTCTGTATGCGATACCTCGGATACGTCAGCAAATCCATGAAGCTCTGATATGAACGCATGCGTGCCCTTCCTGAGAGGGAGAAGAGCCGCGATCACTCGGTCCCTGACCTTACGTGATTCAATCAAGTTCACTAATTCGTCCAAACCCGTTCCGTTCGTGGAAGAAACGAGTAACCAATCGTTCTCCCGGGCAAGAGAACTCATCATCTTCTCCGTTGTACACAACGCACAGGAATCAAGAAGATCTGCTTTGGTACCGACGACGATTATAGGACGCTGTTCGTGCTCGGCGGATATCTCGTTCAAACACACGTTGGCTTTCATTTCCGCAAGCTCATTCGCTTCGCTGATATCTACGACTAGGAGAATGATGTCCGCGAGGAAGACCTCCTCAAAAGTTGACCTGAACGCATGAACCAAACCTGCTGGAAGGTTGCTTATAAACCCTACCGTATCAGTTATGAGAATCTTCTTTTTCGACAAGGCTATCTTACGAGTCGTTGTTGTCAGTGTGGCAAACAACTTATCGTCTACTTCTGCCGATGAATCGCACAGTGCGTTCATCAAAGACGTCTTGCCAGCATTCGTATAGCCGGCGATCGAAACGAGGACATATCCGCTTTGTCTCCTTCGATTCCGCATTCGCTCTCTATGGGTCAATCCTTTTCTTAACTCTTCTTCGATCTTCTTGACGTGGCTTCGAGCATGTTCATAGTATACTTCTGTCGCATACGCACCCCCACTAAGGAAGCCCGGTCTCTCACCGGCCTTTGATTTGTGAATCCACTCCCTGAGAAACGGCAACTCGTATCTCATGCGCGCCAAGGTGACCTGTCTCTTCGCTTCCTCAGTATGAGCGCGCTCCGCAAAGATCCTGAGAATAACACCGATTCGATCAACGCATTCGACGCCGAATTTCATTTCGAGAGTGTGATGCTGTGATGGTCGCAAGACTCCGTTGACTACAATGACGTCAAATTCCTCAGACGAGATTTCGTTGGAAACCTCATCCAACTTACCAGAACCGAGATAAGTTACTGCGTGTGGCCGCCCTCGTCTTTGAATCACTTGTTTGAGGACTTCGATATTCAACGTGTCCAGCAACGATCTAATCTGCTCGACGTCTTCATTTACCGACAGCAGCAACGCCTTCTTCATGTCAACGAGAGCCCCTAGGACTAGTAGAGTATACATTCTTCACCCGTTCCATCCGAAACCCGGCCTCTTGGACCACCGCTTCCAGTGAACCGTACGGAACAACACCATGGCCCCTCAGTCACAGGGCACTTCCATGGGAAACCAAGGGGTGCCCCTGACCCATGTCTGATAACGTCGTCAACGCTCTTTTATTCGTACTTGTGCATTCACAACTGATGCTGGCAGTCGATAATCTCCGAAATTTCGAGGCTGCGGAAAAAATGAATTCCCCGAATAATATTAACCATTAAGTAGACACTTTGTCATTTCCAACTTCCTTGGTTTCGAGTGGACTGTGCGAGCACGACTCCACGAGAAGTCTGGGGGAGGGGAAGGACTTTTCAGTGAGTCCGGGGGCAGTTCGATGCAAGACACCATCTTTCAGCAGTTCATGCGACCAGGGTCGCTCTTCATTGGAGACAAAGAGGTTCTGAGACCCTCGTACATTCCTGACGTTCTTCCCCATCGCGAAGAGCAGATAGACCAGCTGGCATCGGTACTCGTCACAGCGCTGCAGGGGCAGCGCCCTTCGAACATACTACTCTTTGGAAAGACCGGGACGGGGAAGACCGCGACCATAAAGTACGTCGGAAAGGAGATCGAGCGCGCCAACGGTGGGACGAGCAAAGTACACTTCATCTACATGAACTGCGAAGTCGTCGACACACAATATGGCGTACTGCAGAACATCGGCAACCTCTTCATAACGGACTTCCAGGAGAGGATCCCGTTCACGGGCTGGAGCACCGAGCGCGTCTACCACATCCTAAGAGACAAGATCGACGAGAGCAGACGCGTTATCATCATCGTGCTTGACGAGATAGACAAGCTGGTCTCCAAGAGCGGTGACGATGTTCTGTATCATCTTTGCCGGATAAACGATGATCTGAGTAACGCAAGAGTGAGCGTCATCGGGATATCCAACGATCTGAAGTTCACGGAATTCCTGGACCCTCGCGTCCGAAGTTCCCT
Organism: Methanobacteriota archaeon; assembly: GCA_020347565.1. Lineage (GTDB taxonomy): Archaea > Thermoplasmatota > Thermoplasmata > UBA10834 > UBA10834 > UBA10834. The sequence continues at coordinate 522,878 of CP070732.1, forward strand.
GAGCGAGGAGAAGATGGTATTCCCGCCGTACAATGCAGAGCAACTGCGCGATATCCTCAGCCAACGGGCGAAGCTGGCGTTTGAGGAGAAGGTTCTTGAGCCATCGGTGATACCGCTCTGCGCCGCGCTCGCCGCACAGGAGCACGGGGACGCGAGGCGGGCACTCGACCTTCTCAGGGTGGCTGCGGAGATTGCGGAGAGAAGCCATCAGCCTACCGTGGCCGAGGCCGACGTGGCGAAGGCGAAGAACAAGATAGAGTTGGACTGCGTGAACGAAGCGGTCCGAACCCTTCCTCTTCAGTCCAAACTGGTCTTGATGGGCGTCGTTCTGAACGAGGAGAAGGGCAACGCCAGGCTCACGACGGGGGACCTCTATGAGACCTACAAAGAGCTCTGCCAATGCACGTCCGTCTCGATACTAACACAGCGTAGGGTGACCGACCTGATCTCCGAGCTCGACATGCTCGGTCTGATTCACGCCCGCGTGAAGTCGTTCGGCCGAGGTGGCAGGACAAAGGAGATCGAGCTGAGCGTCCCAAACGAGGAGGCGCGGACGATATTGCAGGACGACGAGACGATAGGGCAGCTCAGGAACTACAGGCTGCGCTATCAGACGACGCTCATGTGATGTCTCGTGGCTTCTCCGCGTCCAAATCCGTTTCGTCCGCCACCGAGGCGCTCGAGTCGTCGTCAGGCTGCTCTTGCTTCTGGAGTTCCGTTTCGTACTCCCTCCTCGCGATCTCCCTCCTCTTCGCGATCTTCTTCCTTATTCTGTAGGTGAGGAGGACATCGATGGTAATTGGCGCTATCAATATGATGGCTATGGCGATCCACAGATTCCTGACGCTGTTGTCCGGAGCCTCGCTCTCCAGGGAATCCGTTATCCAGAGCTTCAGCAGGCCGAACCAGGGGATCTCCCCTCTAGCCTTGCCGACAATCCAATCCGTCTCAACGGGGGCGGAGTTGTCTCCGAAGGTCTGGTCGATCCATCTGTTGTGGTCTCCTTTGGTGATGAACCCGCTGCTCGGTGTGCTACCCCTGAAGGCGTTGAGGATAGAGCCAACATTGACCGTCACGGTGTCGTGATTGTAGCCGTAGTCGAAGATGGTGATCATGCCGGTGATGTCGTCCCAAGAGTCTCCGGCGGTCACCGTCCATTTCGTCTCGGGAAGGTCAACCAACCCCTCGCATCTGTAGCTGTCGTGATCGGAATTGACCTCGAGGTATAGAACAGCCCGGTGAATGATCGGCGTTGCCGTGTCGAGCCCTCGCTTCTTGTACACGATCACGTCTCCGTAGTCACCGTAAGTGCGATGGCCGTCGACAAACCCTCTGAGATAAGTGGTGACGTCATCCGCGGAGTCCACGTCTTTAACCAAGACCATGTCGCCAGTGTCGATTACTCCTACATAGCTCGTGTTGTCCTCGCTGTGCATCATGCTGTCTGATTCCACGACCACCAAGGGTGGCCACAGTCCCGTGTATGCGTACATGATGAGGAGAACTGAAGCAACGAACGCGAAAGCGATTCCCGCATCGCGGAGGAACAGGACCATCTGGCTCGGTCGCTTGCGCCGCGTTTCCGTACCGTTGCCTGCTCCGTCTCCGGTCACGACGCCGAGAGAGAATGACCAGTATAAAATTGATACGGTACTCATAAGCGAGCCATCGCCCATTCTGGTGGAGCACGGGCGTTGGACTGGACCCGGAATAAAATGAGAAAGAAGCGCCCGATGAAATCGGGAAGGGATTTTCGGAGTCCGGCCACGCTCACTCGACGGGCTCAGATTGGCTGGACTCATAGTCGTACTCGTACGCGCTCGTGTAGTTGTAGTCGTAGCTCAAGGGGCCAAGTTCGCCCTCGCCCGACCACTTCCACTCGTGCATGTGGGCCCACTGGTGTGCCCCGTCCGTTCCGGAGCCGCTCCCCAAAGCTTCGGCAACGGCTCCTGACGCGACTGCAGCGCCCGCGACGCCCACCACGGCCACTACGCCGACTATTGCCATGAGCAGAGTCGTTTTCATCTTCGTGCACCTCCGTGTCCGCACCGGGCTGTGATATGCGCAATACCCGGTGCGTCCTCGATGTACAAGTTTGGATGAAAAGGTATATGGATGCTGCGTGAAAAGTCCCCGAATCCTTTTCACTTGCGTGAAAAGTGGCTCAGCAACCGCCAGTTCATTCGTCCTGGAGGACGATCTTCACGAGGTTCGTGGAACCATGCCTCTGCTTGGTGATGACACCCTTCTCGTCGAGTCTGTCGAGCACGCGCGAGACCTTGGCGTTCGACATCCCTGTGGCCTTGATGAGATTCTTCTGCAGGGCCTCCCCTCCTGCGTCCATAACGGCCTTGTACATGGTTCTCTCGTCCCCGCTGAGCAGTCGCAGGACGAGATATCTCTCGCGGGCTCTGTAGTCTGCCGATGGAGCGTCTGCCGTATCGTGACGGGCGCCTTCGTCGCGCCCCTCCTCTTTCGGCGGAGGCGGCGGCGGCCTTGCCGGCGCCATCGACGGAGGGAGCGGCTCATACTCCTCTCTGAGGAGTATGAACATGAGCGCAATCGCTATTAGGAACGACGAAACGACAATGATGGCGAGTCCGGTCGAGCTGTATACATGCCTGTCGCCCATTCCGGGCGTGCTCACGCCCTCGTCCGTCCGCTCCGAGATTATCGCATACGCCAGGAGCACAACCGCGACGGTGGCTATGGAGGCGGCAGCGATCTTATGCCACTTCGCCATCAGGACCCCTCCGAAGTCGCAGACATGTTGCCGAGTTAACAACACGCTGTGTATTTCTATCCTTCTGACGACGTATGGCCTGCGGCCGGGTGGCGCCGGGGGTCAAATTAAAGAGGGCACCCGTCATTAATGCCGGAAGGAGAAGGACACTTTGGGCGACGGAAGGATCTCCAAGGACCGCTATTTCATGAACATAGCCATAGAGGTCTCCCGCAGGAGCACATGCTCGCGGAGGCAGATAGGGGCCATCATCGTCAGCGACGTCGGGGAGATCAAGAGCACTGGATACAACGGCAACCCGAGGGGGCTCCCTCACTGCGACGAGGTAGGATGCATACGCGACCAGCTTGGCATACCCTCGGGGACGCGCCTCGAGACGTGTACGGCCGTCCATGCCGAGCAGAACGCCCTCATACAGGCCGGCACCAACTCGCGCGGGTCCACGCTGTACTCCACCATCGTCCCCTGCCCCATATGCGCGCGTATGATTCTAAACGCGCAGGTCGCCCGTGTTGTGTACATCGGCAGCTACTCCGACCTCGCCGGGCTTGATCTCCTGAAGCAGGCGAGGGTAGAGGTCCTCAGGATGGACCCCAAGGACTTCGAGGATAAGCCTATCTGATTCGGATAGCTCCAAAGCAACACTCATGCAGTAGGAGGGACTCCGTACATCTTGGTGGTGTAGAAGTATTCCATTAGCACCAGGTCCCAGCCAGTGTCTTCAACGAAGTCGAGTCCGACAGCGTTGTATATCCTCTCGAGTGCGTCCCAGTGCACCTCGAAGACGCCTATCGACGGGCACACGAACACGGAGAGCCCTGTGACCACGTCTTTCGTCCTCCAGCTGGACCAGTCGTGTACGACGACGGCGTCGGTCGATCCCACGATAGCGTCGCATGCAGCGGCGACATCGGGATACTGGCCACGGATACTGTTGCTGAACTCGGAGAACATGGTTTTGATGTCGGGATAGAACCAAGTGCCCATGTTGTTGGTCCACAACGACGCGTCGGCGTATACGGCCGCATCTTTGAACGGCTTGCCGAGCACCGCGTCCTTGGGAAGCACGGTGTCCCTGAAGTCAACGAATGCGTCCTTCAGCGGACCCAGCGCTCGAAGGTCGATGACCGACAGCGAGGCGAAGTCCTGCATGTACGGATAGAGTGTCGGATAGGTGCCGAGCGGCGCCGAGTACCACTCACCGTAGTCGTCGACGATCTTACAGGCGAGCTCCTCGGGTGTGATGTCGGGGTCATCCGATAGGCCAGACAGGAGTGCTATGTAGTTCTGGCCGTCGAATGGAACGCCCAGGACCGACGCTACCATGTACGAGGCCGTATCCCTGAGTTCGTAGGCCACCTCAACAATTCCAAGAGTGCACGCGTCAAGCGATATGATGTCGATTTCGCCTCCGGAGATCGCCAGTCCGTCGCGGATGCCGCTGCCGAGGCCGTCTATCGACATCCACATCTTGGCCTGGTTGGAGTCGGGAAGTCCTTCGTCACAGCAAAGCCCGAGATAGCCGTTGCCGTGGTCCTGCACGATCAGCATGAAGTTGTCAGCCTTGAGCGCCGGTTCAGTCAGGGAGTAGTTTAGGAACGAACTCAGCGTTTCCGGCGATGACGAGTTGACCTCGCCCAGGTCTTTGGTCTCCTGCCATCCCTCCTCTGTGAGCGTGCTGATGTTCGCCGACGCGTCATACCGGTCCAAGAACACGCTCAGCGCAATATCCTCGCGATTCGTCAGCTGCTCGATCCACATGTCTATGAAGTAGTCTGTGTACTCATCCAGGTCGTTGTCACTCACCCAGTACATCGCAATCGTCCATTTCCTCTGTCCGTGGTCTTCCGGGACGACTTCCTCCGGCACGCCGTTGGAGGGCTGTCCGGTGGACGCAACGCTGCCGAGGCACTCCAGAATCACTACTGCTGTCACTACGACAGCTGCTACTCTGCAAACCTCGTCTCTCTCAATCAAGGCTTCTCCCCCGCAAGAGGCGTGCTGTTCGGTCGCGAATCCCCCTCTTGCAGGTCAGACGAGTCTCAGCGAGCTATATAAGAACTCTCCGAGTCAGCGTACATCCGATGCACGGATATGGGCCTCGCCTCCTGCCGGAGAGCGCCTCCGATCACGGAGAAGGCGCGTATCGGCTGTCATCTCTTCCTTACATCGTCACGGTTCGTATTCGCGAGGAAGCGGACTACGCGCAGATGACGTCGTGTCTGCACGCCGTGGCGTATACGTGGCAGACCTCGGAGTCTATTTATATCGTGACGGCATCAGCAGTCAGGGGCGTGTCAGTTTTGAGCAAGGCTGAGATCCTCAACAAGATACGCGACGCTGAGGATAAGGTCGAGGTCCTCATCAAAGAGGCGGAGGAGAAGAGGAAGCAACTCCAAGCCGAAGGCAAGCGCCAGGCCTTGGAGAAGATCGAGGCGGCCGAGGCTGCGCTCATGAAGGAGATGGACGCCAAGCAGGTCGCCGCCAAGGCCGCCGTCGAGACTCGCAAGAAGGCGGTTTTAGAAGAAGGCAGGAGACGCGCCGAAGCGCTGGAGTCGAACGCCAAGAAAGCGGCGGTCAAGGCGAAGGCTTTCGTCCTATCCGAGTTTGAGAGGGCAGCGGATGCTTAGACCTGAGCAGATGACAAGGGTCGTCGTGGTCGGCTCGATCGATAGTCTCAGCTCCGCGATTGACCGACTCTACGAACTCGGCGCCCTTCATCTGATCGATTTCAACGAGCAGGACGAAGATTTTCGCATAGGCCAGCCGCTGCCCGTCGCCTCTTCGGCGTCGAAGCGGCTACTCAAGCTGAGGGCCATGGTCAGGTCTCTGGAGATTGGCGAGCACAAACCATCGGACAAGCCGGACGTCGCCGAGATCGAGTCGCGCCTTGACCAGGTTCTCGTCACAATGGATCTGAGCATCTCCGGGATGGCAGATTCCAAGCAGAAGATCCAGTCCGTGATTCGTGAGAAGCAGGCGGAAATCCACACACTCGAGCCCTTCGCATCGCTCGGTCTGAAGGTCGAGGACTTCAGAGGATATTCGAGCGTTTCCGTGCTGTCCGGCCTATGCAAGACCGACCCGGAAGGCTCTATCAAGGCGAGAATCGCCGATTACGAGTTGTTCAAGGCCGAGGCGGCCGGCGGCGTCGCCGTGGCCCTCTTCGTCAGAAGCGAGCAACAGATCGAGGCCGGACGGATACTGGCGGAACACGGCTTTCAGGAGCTGAAGCCGCCAGAGATGACTGGAAGAATAGACCTGGTCGTGGCCAAGGCCCACGCAGACGTGTCCGAGCTGGAGAAGGACCTCGAGAGGGTCGAGACCGACCTCGAGCAGGCCAGAAAGCGCTTCGCGGACCTCATCGTTGCGTCGGAGGAGCACTTGGCCATCGAAGTGATGAAGGCCGAGACGCCCCTCAGGATCGCGACTTCGAGCCATTCATTCGTCATAGATGGCTGGATGCCTTCGGCGAGGGTGAAGGAGATTCACGAGGCCCTCGACGAGGTCTGTTGCGGCCTCGCGTTCGTCCAGACGATGCCGGCCGAAACCAACGACGAGCCCCCCGTGAAGTTGAGGAACCCGATGCCAGTGAGGCCGTTCGAGTTCTTCATAAGCCTCGTCTCCACCCCTCGCTACAAAGAGGTCGACCCCACCTTCATCCTGTTCCTTACGTTCCCGCTTTTCTTCGGATTCATGATCGGCGACCTGGGCTTCGGGGGAGGGCTGTTTCTGCTCGGCCTCATCATGCGCGTCAAGCTCAAGGACTCGCCGGATCTTAGGCGGCTGGGGACGATAATCCTTGCGGGAGGGCTTGTGGCGAGCGTGTTCGGACTGTTCGTCTTCGCGGAGGCGTTTGGCGTGCCTTTCCACCCACCCGAGGAGGCGCACGACGAGTACTCGTGGGAGGGAGTCGCAAACATACCAATACATCCGGCGCTCGATAAGATGCATGATATCAAGGAGCTGCTGGCCCTCTCCATACTGGCGGGATGGCTCCATCTGACGCTTGGCTTCGTGTTCGGCTTCATGAACCACTACGGGCACAATACCAGGCATGCCATCGCGAAGGTCGCGTGGCTGCCGATACTCTTCGGTATGTTCGTCGAGATGATGACCATCGCTGGCAACGCGACGGCGACGAGCGAGATAATCAACTCCACCATACTCGTGGTCGTGCCCGACGTTACAACGACTGTCGTGGGCACGCTGGTGTCGATACCGGCCGTCGCACTCATCGTGGTCGGAGTCGTCGCCCTGCCGTTCACGGAGGGCGCCCTCGGCCTGACGGAGGTGATAGGGCTCTTCACGAACCTCGTGTCCTACACAAGGCTAGCCGCCCTCGCAGTGGGCAAGGGGGCCATGGCGCTCGCCTTCAACACGATGCTCTTTCCGCTCATATTCGACAGCGGTAACATCGGCATAGTCATCGCTGGTGCGCTGGCGCTGTTCGTCACGCAGATGTTCTTCGTCTTCTTCCTCGGCGCCCTATCCGCCGGGATCCAGGCGATCAGGCTGAACTACGTCGAGTTCTTCCTGAAATTCTTCGAGGGAGGAGGAGTAGACTTCGAACCTTTGAAGTACGAGAGAAAGCACTCGATAGGAAAGACGGCAAAGAAGGAGGTATGGAATGCTAGAGTTTGACGCACAGGGACTGGCGCTGATCGGCGCCGGAGTCGCGCTCGGACTGGCGGGACTCGGCACCGGATTGGCGCAGGGACAGATCGGAGCGGCAGCGGTCGGCGCGACCGCTGAGGACCCAAAGATGTTTGGGAAGGGCATGATCCTCATGGTCCTTCCCGAGACCATCGTGATCCTGGGCTTCGTCGTCGCGTTCCTGTTGTACGGAAAGGTGTAGCCACGCCCGCGGAGACGGGCTGAAAACAGGCAGACGCGTATACGATAGAGCGTGAGTTCCATGGGCTTGGAGAAGTTAGTGGAAGACATACTCCTGAAGGGGGACGAGCGGGCGCAGGAGATAATCCGCCAGGGAGAGGCCGAACGCGATGATCAAATCCTCGCAGCCGACGACCAGATACGACTGGCGCGTGAGAAGGCGGAGAAGAAGGCCGACGCGCAGATCTCCCAGATGGAACAGCACGAGCTTTCGAGCGCGGAGCTCGAGTCGAGGAAGACGCTCCTCGCGGCCCAGAGGGAGGTCTTGGAGGATTTGAAGGAGCGGTCTCTCGCCGAACTCGCCAACTATCCGTCGGATAGGCGTGAGAAGCTGTACGACAGCCTCTCCGCGAAGGCGAAAGCCATCCTGGGCGAGTGCGTCGTGTACTCGAACTCGGCAGACGGTGTCCTGCTCAAGCCTCCGGCAGGCGTCATAAAAGGGGGCGAGATAGACTGCGTTGGCGGGCTCGTGTTCGAGAGCAGGGACGGCAGCGTACGCCTGGACTACCGGTTCGAGACCTTATTGGAGGAGGTCTGGAACAGGAAGATGAGCGAGATATACTCCCAGCTGTTCGGGTGACGCCGGATGAAGGTCATAGGACGGAGAGGTAACTACGCATACGCTTGCGCACGCGTTAAAGCGCGGAAGAAGTTCCTCCTGTCCAAGGACGTGTACTCTCGCCTGCTCGTGATGGACGTGCACGAGATCGGCAGGTTCCTCGGCGAGACCCAGTACCGCGAGGAGATGACGCAGTTCGCATCGAAGTACACCGGAGCGAACATGGTCGAAGTCGCGGTCACGAGGAACCTCGCAATGACGTGTTCGGAGATCCTGCGTTTCACAACGGGCAACCTCAGGAACATGGTCGGCAACTATCTGAGGCGCTGGGACACGTTCAATGTGAAGACCGTCTTAAGAGGCAAGTTCTCGGGAGTCGGTGAAGAGGAAATCGTCGATACGCTTGTCCCCGCGGGGGCGTTCACCGAGGCGTACTTGAAATCCCTCGTGGCGATGGAGGGCACCGGGTTGATCATGGAGGAGCTGTCGAAGCAGCCATCCCTCAGAATAACGCCAGAGCTCGAGAGGGAGGTGGTCGAGGCCGGGAAGCTCGCCCCGTTCGAGGACCATCTGGATATGATGATGTACTACGACCTCCTCGACGTGATCGAGCCGACCAACAGCGCCACAGCGCTGCTCAGGGATTTCGTGCGGAGGGAGATAGACGTGACGAACCTGAAGGTGCTCCTGAAGCTGAAGGCCGAGGGGCTTCCGGAGGAGAAGGTTCAGAAATACCTCATACCTGGGGGCATGGAGTTCAAGGCCGAGAAGCTGAGGGCTCTCGCGCAGGCCGAGGGCGTAGGCCCGATACTGGAGGAGCTCGAGAAGTCGTCCATGTACGAGACGATTAAGCCAAGCCTCGAGCGATTCAAGGAGGACGGGCGGCTGTCAGGCCTCACGATAGCGCTGGACAAGGCGCTCGTGCGGACAGCGGAGAAGTTCGGGAGGTTCTACCCCCTCTCCGTGCTGCCCATAATCGACTACCTCGTCCGCAAGAAGGTCGAGACGGATAACATAAGGATAATCGCGAGGGGCAAGGAGATGGACCTCTCGAACGAAGTCATGAAAGAGCTGTTGGTGATATGATATGGAGATAGCGGTCGTCGGGTCTGAGGAGTTCGTCGTGGGTTTCAGGCTCGCCGGCATAATGAAGGTCTACGGCGTGCCGCAGGAGAAGCTCCAGCAGACCATCCTGGAGCTGATGGAAAAGGAGGAAGTGGGAATCCTGGCCGTGCACACCGCGGACATAGAGAAGCTGCCGCAGAATCTGAGGGAGAAGATTCTGGGCAGCGTCGACCCGGTCGTGATACCCGTCGGCGAGGAGGAGGGTGACATGCGGGACAAGGTGCGCCGGGCGATGGGCATTGATCTTTACAAGGGTAAGTGATGAAGGGAGGAGCGATCCAAATGGAGGAGCAGAAGAGAGGACGGATAGTCAGGGTGGCCGGGCCGGTCGTGACCGCGGAGGGGATCTCCCCGAGGATGTACGACGTCGTGCTGGTTGGTGACCTCAGCCTCATGGGCGAGGTGATCAAGCTTATCGGGGACAAGGCGGTCGTACAGGTATACGAGGACACATCCGGGATTCGGCCAGGGGAGCAGGTGACCAACACCGGCGAGCCCCTCCAGGCCGAACTGGGTCCGGGCCTCCTTTCCAGCATATACGACGGCGTTCAGAGGCCGTTACCAGTCCTGAAGGAGAAGGAGGGCGACTTCGTCTCCAGAGGCGTGACCGCGCCAGGCCTCGACAGGGCTACGAAGTGGAGGTTCGTGCCGAAGGTGAAGAAGGGGGACGAGCTCCAGGGCGGCATGGTCATCGGCGAGGTGCCCGAAGGCAACCTCGTGCACCGCGTACTGGTACCTCCGAAGGTGCACGGACGCGTGAAGGCGATCTCCGAGGGCGAGTTCTCCATCGAAGACGTAGTAGGTGAGCTGGAGACCGGACACGGGCTGACGATGATGCAACGATGGCCTGTGCGAACCCCGCGTCCGTATGCCGAGAAGCTGTTGCCGGACATCCCTCTCGTCACGGGCCAGAGGATTCTAGACATGCTCTTCCCGTTAGCCAAGGGCGGCACGGCCGCCATCCCAGGAGGGTTCGGCACGGGGAAGACGGTGACGTCGCAGCAGCTCTCGAAGTGGAGCGACGCACACATCGTGGTGTATGTGGGCTGCGGAGAGAGGGGGAACGAGATGACAGAGGTGCTGACGTCGTTCCCCGAGCTGGAGGACCCGAAGACCGGCAAGCCACTCATGGGGAGGACGACGCTGATAGCCAACACATCGAACATGCCCGTCGCGGCGAGGGAGGCCTCAGTGTACACGGGCATCACCGTTGCGGAATACTACAGGGACATGGGATACGACGTGTCGCTCATGGCGGATTCCACCTCGAGATGGGCTGAAGCGATGAGGGAGATATCGTCCAGGCTGGAGGAGATGCCTGGCGAGGAGGGCTACCCCGCATACCTCGCATCGCGCCTCTCGGAGTTCTACGAGAGGTGCGGCAGGGTGAAGACGCTGTCGGGGCCGACCGGGTCGATCTCCGTCATAGGGGCGGTGTCGCCGTCCGGCGGAGATTTCAGCGAGCCTGTCACGCAGAACACGCTCAGGATCGTGAAGGTATTCTGGGCACTCGACTCGAAGCTGCGTGAGAGGAGGCACTTCCCCGCGATTAACTGGCTCACTTCGTACTCACTCTACAGCCCCATACTCGAGGAGTGGTACAGGAAGAACGTCGCAGAGGACTGGAGCTCTCTCAGGCTGTGGGCGATGGAGACGCTGCAGAAGGAATCGGAGCTGCAGGAGATCGTGCAGCTCGTAGGGTCCGACGCCCTTCCGGAGGAGGAGCGACTCACACTCGATGTTGCGAGAATGATACGGGAGTTCTTCCTGCAGCAGAGCGCATACCACCAGGTCGATACATACAGCCCCCTGAAGCGGCAGTACGAGTACATGAAGGCCATAAAGAAGTACTCCGAGCTGGCCAAGAAGGCCATCTCACTGGAGGTCACGCTCGACAGGGTGCAGGCGCTCAAGTGCAGGGCGAACCTGGGCAAGCTGAAGTTCGAGGACGAGATCGACACGGGGCTCAAAGAGATCGGCGGCCAGATGGAGGCCGAGTTCTCGGGGCTGGGGGTGTGAGGAATGACGAAGGAGTATCACACCATAAGCCAGATAGCAGGGCCGCTCGTCTTCGTCGAGAGGACGGAGCCCGTCGCCTATGGCGAGCTTGTGAGCATCGCCCTCCCCGACGGATCGACAAAGCGAGGCCAGGTCCTCGACACTTCGGAGGAGATGGTCGTAGTCCAGGTCTTCGAGGGCACCGGTGGCATAGACAAAGCCTCTGGCGTGAAGTTCCTCGGTGAGACTCTGAAGATGCCGGTGTCGAAGGAGATGCTGGGCAGGATACTGTCGGGTTCCGGAGACCCCCTTGACAAGGGCCCCCCTATAATCCCCGAGAAGCGGTTGGAGATCATAGGTGCGGCCATCAACCCCTATGCGAGGGACAATCCGCGCGAGTTCATCGAGACGGGCATATCGTCCATAGACGGAATGAACACGCTCGTCAGAGGACAGAAGCTCCCGATATTCTCCGGTTCCGGGCTGCCTCACAACGACATCGCTCTCCAGATCGCGCGACAGGCGAAGGTCCTGGGCGAGAAGGAGGAATTCGCCGTCGTGTTCGGAGCCATGGGTATCACCAGCGAGGAGGCCCAGTACTTCATGAAGGACTTCGAGAGGACTGGCGCTCTCAAGCGCGCGGTCGTGTTCCTCAACCTCGCGGACGATCCTGCGATAGAGCGGCTGTTGACGCCGAAGCTGGCGCTCACGACGGCTGAGTACCTCGCCTTCGACCTTGGCATGCACGTCCTCGTGATACTCACGGATCTGACCAACTACTGCGAGGCGCTGAGGCAGATAGGAGCGGCGAGGGAGGAGGTTCCGGCGAGACGAGGATACCCAGGTTACATGTACACCGACCTCGCGAGCCTTTACGAGCGCGCCGGAAGGATCAAGGCGAAGCGCGGTTCGATCACGCAGTTCCCGATACTGTCGATGCCCGGGGACGACATAACTCATCCGATCCCCGACCTCACCGGCTATATCACCGAGGGGCAGATCGTGGCCTCGAGGGAGCTGCACAGGAAAGGCATATATCCACCCGTCGCGGTCGAGCGTTCGTTGTCTCGGCTGATGGGGCAGGGCATAGGTGAGGGACACACTAGAGAAGACCACCGCGCGGTGTCCGACCAGCTCTATGCCGCCTACGCCGAGGGCAGGGACCTGCGTGGCCTCGTCGCCATCGTAGGGAAGGAGGCCCTGTCGGAGCGGGACAGGAAGTTCCTCGACTTCGCCGACGCGTTCGAGGACCGCTTCGTCAGGCAGGACGCGAACGAGGACAGGACTATCGAGCAGACGCTCAGCCTCTCGTGGGAGCTGCTGTCTGCGCTGCCCGTGGAGTCGTTGACCAAGATCGACCGGAAGCTGATCGAGAAGTATCATCCGTCAGGGAAGAAGTGAAGTCCGATGCCGGTAAGAGAGGTCCAGCCAACCAGGTCAGAGCTGCTCGAGGTCACGAAGAAAATCAGGCTCACCAGAAACGGGCATAAGATCCTGAAGCTCAAGCGCGACGGCTTGATACTCGAGTTCTTCGAAATACTGGACAAGGCGAAGGACCTCAGGCTCGAGATCGCCAAGCAGTATCGGGACGCTAGCGAGAAGATCGCGGTGGCGAACGCCGTCGACGGCGTAATTGCCGTGCGATCCGCCGCATATGCGCTGACGATACACCCTGAGATACAGCTGAAGACGAAGAATCTGATGGGCGTGGTCGTCCCCGAGATATCGTCGTCGCGGATAATCGCCCCCCTCGACGAGCGCGGCTACGGCGTCATCGGCACCTCGCCTAGAATCGATGAGGCGGCGGATGCTTACGAACGGCTGGTCGAGACGGTCGTCAAGGCAGCGGAGCTTGAGACTACCATGAAGAAGCTCCTGGACGAGATCGAGAGGACGAAGAGAAGGGTCAACGCCCTCGAGTTCAAGGTTCTCCCCGAGTTCGAGGAGATCGAGCGCTTCATAAGGTTCAGGCTCGAGGAGATGGAGCGCGACAACATCTTCCGACTCAAGAAGATAAAGAAGAAGACGGCCGCGAAGGCAGAGGCGTGAGGGCTTGACGCTCGAAGAGGCTTTGAGGGATCGGAGGAAGATGCTGCTCCTCTTCAGGGTGGGCTTCTGGTCCAGCATGGTCCTGATAGCGATCGGGTGCTACTACATAGTCATGGACCTGATCGGCTAGTATCATCCGGAGAAATCCTCGACCCAGCATTCGCCGGTACCCAGGTGCACCATCGGCACCTTGGCCGGGTCGGGCGTCTGGTTGTGCATGCGCTGGAAGGCTGTCTGGGACTGCCATGCGGAGGCGTTTATCAGCTTGATGCCTCTGTACTCATCGAGTTCGCAGACATGGACATGCCCCGTCACGAAGATGTCAGGGACGGTGTCGATCACAAGATAGTCCTTCTGCTCGGGTGCGATCGGCGTCTTGCCCCCGTAGACGGGCGCGAGATGTCTCCTCTTAAGCATCTCCTTCATGGCCTCCTGCGGGTTTGTGTAGTTCAAGCGTCTCACGCCCGAGTTGAAGTCGTCCATGCTCTTTCCGTGGTACGCCAGTATCACCCGTCCTTCGATCTCCAGATAGCAGGGGTTGCCCACGAACTCGATGTTCGAGTCGAACATCTCCCTTATGTCGTTTGGGAGCGCTGGCTGAGGTTCTGCGAGCCTCACGGCGTCGTGGTTCCCCGGCATCGCGACGATACTGATCCGGTCCGGGAGCTCCTTCACCGCCTCCGAGAGGGCCAGGTACTGTCCGTACAGGTCATCCAGCCTGAGCTCTTCCTCCTGGCCAGGGTACACCCCTATTCCGTCGACGAGGTCTCCTGGCATCACTACGTATCTGATATCCTTCGCGACGGGATCCCTGCCGAGCCAGTCGACGAGTCTCTTCCACGCCTTGTCCAGGAAGGTGTTGCTGCCGAGGTGGATGTCCGAGACGAACGCGACAATCGACTCGGAGCCGTTCGGGGCCATGCCGCTGCTGAGGGGCACGTCTGGTCGAATCACGTCCTTCGCGACGACCAGCTCTCCGTCTCTGTTGAATGACCCGACCACTCCGAGGATTTCATCCTTAAGGAAGGCTTCGTTCATCCTCGCCGAACCCTTCATGACCAGCACCATTATCTTGTCCGTCTCGTCCTCCATCTCGATGATCGTGTGTCCGTTCTTCGTGGTATGGGAGTCGTTCACTATTCCGACGAACCGCAGGTCCCTCTCCAGCTTCTTGACCCGTGCGATCGGCAACTGGCCCGCCAGTTCCCTCCTCTTAGAGAGCATCTTCCTCAGTGTCAAGTACCTGTCCTTGAATAGCTTGGCGAAATCAATCACGTTGCCAACACAGGTGGAGTTGCCAGTTATGTCCTTGATGACTTTCACCGTGCCGGGCTTCAACCGTCCCGCTCCTTGCTCGGCAGCCTTATCTGCCGCGCCCTCGACGCCTGGCAAGACATCATCGGCTCCACGGATGATGTCGTCGTCGCGGCGTGCGTACCCCACTATGTCTTCCTCCGTCAGTATGAGAGCTCTGTTCCCAGGGTCTTCGACCATTCGGTCGACGCACTCGTCGGCGTCCGGGAGCCTCATCAGGGCGTCGATTGCCTTCGGTTCGAGCAGTATGCCGACTTCTCCGAGCCTGCCCAGAATCCGCTTTTTCATGTCCTCCGAACCTAGCGCCGCCCTGCTTAAAAACCTATCCCAACCGTCATCGCAGGGGCGTACTGGGCCAAGGTCATCGGCACAGCAGTGTTAAATATCCCCCGTCTCATGGACGGCGCGTGTGTGAGGTCCATCTATCAGCCAGATGCCATCCGACCGAGGATCGCGAGAGAGTGGCCGGCGCCCTGAAGGCTTTCTTCCCAGACGCGATCGTCGAGGGGGACGATGTTCTCTACGCACAGTCTCGGAGCGTAGAGGCGTTCGCGGAGCAGCTTGCGAAGCAGAGAATCAGAGCGGCAGCCCGGAAGATGCTCCTGAGGAACGTCGTGGGAGACGAGGTACACTTCAGGCTGAGCAAACAGGTCGCCACGACCGGCAAGATATCGCTGTCGGAGGAGGACCATGCGCTCGGAGACATCGAAGTTACGATACGGTCCGCGGATATCGAGGCTGTGGTAGACCGGATCGCCCCGCGCCCGCGTCAGGGGGATGCTGCATGATCGGTGTCGCCTCCCCGTCCTTCTGCTTCGTTCCGTTCCCGGAGATGGTCGGAGAGGTTGCAGAGCGGTTCGACTTGTGGGAGATACTGGTCGAGGGCAGACATTCGTTCGAGACCTGCTACGATGAGATATCGGACGCGGTCGCCTCACACGACATCGAGTTCCAGGCGCACGCGCCAATGACGGATGTGAATCTCGGGAGCATGTACGAGCCAATGAGACGCGCGTCCGTCGCCGAAGTGCGGAATACGATAGAGGCGTGCGGCAGGTTGGGCATCTCCCTTGTGACAGTCCATCCGGGATTCGTCCAGGGGATCGCCTTCCTGAGAAAGAGTGTAATTTGCGAGCAGACGAGACGCTCGCTCGTCGAACTCGCTTGCGTCGCCGAGGACAACGGCGTTGTTCTGGCGGTCGAGAACATGCCGACTGGCATCAACGCGACATGCACGAGCGCGGAGGAGTTGCTTGAGGCGGTGAAAGGCACTTCGCTGGGATTGTGCTTCGACATGGGCCATGCAAACACCGCAGGTCAAATCGACGAGATGTTGGAGCACGTAGCGCTTTTCAGGAACGTGCATCTACACAACAACGATGGAACCTGGGACCAGCACAATGCGATTGATGAAGGAACCGCGGACCTCCCGGCAGCGGTGGCGCGAATCCGGCATGGGGGATATGCGGGCAGCTACGTGATCGAAGCCACGGACCTCGACAGTGCCGTCGGGAGCAAGCAGATGTTGGAAAGGCTACTTGTATGACCTGCCACAGCCAAGGCAGACGAGCCCTCTCTCGCCGTCCAGTCTGGCACTCGTAGAACCGCAGAAGGAACAGACGAAGAACCCTGCAGCCGAGGTGCGACGCGTCCGCTCTTCCTCATGGGACTGTTGAGGCGAGTGCTCCGGGATCTGGCCGAGGGAGTCGCTCCTCGTGTAGCCCCCAAGGCTCACCACGGCAGGCGGCATCGCAGCGGCCGTCACGGCGACTTGCGTCGGCTTCTCACCTTCGAAGAACAGACGCCCGGATAGGAACTCTGCTATCCGGATGGAGAAGTATATCGTGAAGAAGAAGCCGAGACCGACCCAGAGGAGGATGCCGATGGCCACGATCATCTGGACGGCGAATGAAGCATCGAACACGACCAACGGCGTCGACAGATAGTCGAAGGAGAAGTGCAGCATCACGGCGGCTGGGAGGCCGTGCTTCAGGAACATGTACCCGAACGCCACCCCGGCTATGGACGCTGGGAAGATTTTCCAGAGGCCCCAGGCCTCGAAATGGGCGAAGCCGAATACCAAGGAGGAGATGATGACGAGCGCGGTCTCCCCCCACATTATCTTGATCCCTCCTCCAAACACGTACTTGTGTGGCTTCCTAGCCTCCATGCCCCGCGCTTGGTCGACGACTATCAGAGGCAGCCCCAAGAGCAGGACTCTGACGATCAGCTCCTCCCAGACCGATGCATTGGCTAGAAGGAACAACAGCTCCCAGTCCGCCATGCTCTCGGTCGGAGCCACGGGCTCGTCGCCCATCGCCATCAGGAGCAAGACGATGACCGTGTTGATGAACAGCACGGCGAACATCAGGGCACACATATCGAAGAACGGGCTGTGATCTCTTGGCGTCCCCCGCATGGTGATTTCGTTCAGGAATTTCCTCGCGCTCTTCAGGACGAGCCATCCGGCAGACGCGAGAATGGCACACACGAGGAAGATGTACCACGCCTCGAGCGCCGCGCCGGAGATTGTCACTATTGGAATGAGAGCGACGAGCGCGATATGGAGTGAGTAGGAATGGTTTCCGATCTCTGGCGCGACGATGTCGACGCCTATTATGAGCACACCCAGGCATACCGCGAGATATGCCGCGAAGGTGAGCATGAATGCTGCGGAGGCGGCCCTACCGAACCTGCGCCAAGGAAGTGTCGACCGACGTACACGTTGGTAGTACTGCATTCTCAGCAGATGTGAGGGCGGCGGCGCTGTTGACGGGCCGAATCGGCCGTCCGGCTGGCTCGAAAGGGACGGTTTGAGGGCGCCGCACGAAGGACAGTAGGTCCCCATACCGGGAATGATTGCACCGCAGCGCATGCACATTTCATCTCGCGGGGATCTTCCAGTTGAAGGGGTGTTTGTGGACACAAACCGAGATTACGGCCCTGAGCGTATATTACGGTATTCCCCGTTGCATTGCGGCTTGACCTGGGCCGAAGGGCCGCGGCACCATAGGGCCGTCATCTGATCCGAAGACGAGCGGCTGCGGCGAGTATTCTATCAGTTTCGATAACGGGTGCTCGACATGTGCGCTCATGCGATTGCCGCAGAGAACTAGTTCACCGCCGCGACACGCGGTTAAACGGCGTGAAGTGCTGGATTTCGCAGAATCCGCCGCCGCAAGAATATATATTGCATCAAATTATTCACGATGACCTAATGAACGGAGGCGGCCAAATGGACGAACAGCAGAACACTAAGGTGCGATTCGAGACGCTTAACGCCGAAAAGATACCCTTTGGAAAGAACAACTTCTTGGAGGTCGCCAGGAAGAAGGCAATAACGGACGAGGGCGTTAGTGAGTTCATATCGGTATCTAGGGGATACTATCTGCCGGACGGGAGCGAGAAGTACAAGAAGTCGATAACCATCCCTGACGATCCGGACATAAAGACCTTCATCACGGACAAGATCACAAAGCTGTAAGTCTGTGCCGACGGACCGCCGCGGGCAGTTGTTCCGTCGCTGTCCTCTTACTGTGCCTTCAGAATCAGTTCTAGATAAGTATCCTTCACTTTCTCTACAAGCCGTAGCTCCTTCTCGGCCCTGTGAATCAGCAGCTTCGCCCTCGAAGGATCCTCAGTCATAAGCTCGATTTCCACGAATTGTCCGAGTCCTTCGATGTCGTCGATGTCCACTCTCAGCAGATCGAGGGCGAAGGATACGCGCCTCTTCTTCACACAGACGATGTCTACGAACCCCAACCTTTTCAGGACTCTGTCCATTGTCAACCAATCGTCGATTCTGAGCGTGAGCTCCTCTCTAGCCTTTGCGCTGGAGCCAGTCATTCGCGGTCCTTTATAGGTCTGTTCAGAGCCGTCGTCTCGCTTCCGCAGCCTCAACGCCTCGTCAGTCTCCTTGAACCGCCTGCCGGGATGCGCGTAGTAGGTGTCCTCAATGATCTCATCGCATAGCTTTCTGGCGCCGAGCCTGCCAAGGGTCGTGACAATGCCGTCGTTGCCTGGCGACCTGTACTTCATCTCGACCTCGAGCACGGAACGCCCGTAGCATCTTCCCGTTGATTAAGCTAGCTGGTGTACGAACCCGTCAGCCCTGTACCAAAAGGTATAAGTCTCGACTTGAAGATTGACGACAACCCAGTTGGCAGGTGGTCTTCATGGAGCAACCGGAAAGGGCGATCAAGCTCAGGAAGGACGAACTCGTCGAGATAAAGAGGCTCTACGAGACCGTTATGACTTTCGCATCTCACGGGATGTTCTACAGGAGCGGCAGGGTCATCGGCGCGAGGATAATCAGGACGGCCGGCTCCGACTTCACGAAGGTACGCGATGCCCTGATCCGCGAAGGGTGGGTTACGGACATCGAGTTCGACGGCGACGTCGTCACAGCTACGGGCTCGGTTGAAGCATCCTCCTCGGACGCGCCGAGCTGTCACTTCCTGCGCGGTATACTGGCCAAGGTGTTCGAGGAGCGAACCGGGAAGGACGTCTACTGTCACGAGCGGAAATGCCTGTCTAAGGGGGACGAGAAATGCGAGTTCGTCATAGACACGGAGGTGTTGTGAGATGACCAGGAAGAGCACAGGCGTCCCCGGCCTCGACAGCATGCTCCAGAACGGCTTTCCGTTCCCCTCGTCGATCCTGGTGGCGGGCGAGCCCGGCACTGGCAAGACGACGTTCGCCGTCCAGAGTCTGTTTCACGGCGCGATAGATGGAGAGAAAGGGTTGTACATAACCGCCATATCCGAGCCTCAGTGGCTGGTTCAGAAGTTCCTGTCCTCATTCTCTTTCTACGATCAGCAGCACGTCGAGAAGGGCATGGTCAACTTCATCGACCTCGGCCCGAGCATCGCGAAGAACCCGGGCGACATGCTGGATATCATCAAGAAGAAGATTGAGCAGTTCGAGCCGGAGAGGATTGCCATAGATCCGATCACTCCGATGACCGACCTTCTGCAATGGCGAGGCGAGACAAGGGAGTTCATGCACGAGTTGTTCGCGTACCTGAAGGCGTTCAACAGCTTGGTGATTATAACCGCAGAGATGTCCTATGATGACATATCACACAGCCAAGAGTCATACATGGTCGACGGCGTGATAGTGCTTTCCTATCCTGAGGAGGAGAAGGTCAGGCGCAAGTTCCTCGAAGTACTCAAGATGAGAGGTACGAAGCACACGACGGGCCGGCAGCTGATCGACATCACGGACGAGGGGCTGGCCGTCCAGGCCGGGCTGAGGTAAGACATTGTATGAGCAACGACGAGAACCCCATCCTGAGAGAGGGTACGTCATATCTCTTCATGGATAGGGACGTGTCCGAAGCCTACGAGCGCTTCAAGAAGCTCTTGGCAGAGGGGAGGAGGGGGCTCGTCATCGCCAGGACGCATCCCAGCCGTCTGCAGCAGTCGCACGCGCTCGACTGCCCGATAATGTGGATCGCGAAGAGCACTAAGGCGGCGAGCGGCGTGCTGAGCCTGGAGCCGACGCGTCTCATGAAGATACACAGCACGATATCCGACTTCGTCAAGGCGACCAGAGGCGCGGTCGTCATACTTGACGGGCTGGAGTACCTGATAACGGAGAACGGCTTCTCACCCGTGATGAAGGCCATACAGCTCACGAACGAGGAGGTCGCCATGAACGGCGCGTTCCTCCTCGTGCCGATAGACCCGCGCACGATGGAGACGCAACAGCTGGGCTATCTCGAGCGCGAGTTCACGCTCCCGGACGAGAACGGTAGACGTATACGTTCGACCTGAGCCCGGCCGAAACCAAGCTCTGTTTTTTCTATTAGCTCGCACCTTAGGCTTCTGTATGCAGAACGAAGTCCCTCTGGGCCGCGTCCACGTAATCACGGGCCCGGGAAAGGGGAAGACCACATCGGCCTTCGGCCTGGCGATGCGGGCGGCTGGCCACGACCTTCGCGTCTGCATTGTCCAGTTCATGAAGACGGGTGATGTCACAGGCGAAGTCATAGCGGCGGAGCGGCTGAAGAACGTGAGCGTCGCCCAGTTTGGAACAGGCAGGTTTGTGGGCGGGTCGGGGGCGTCGGACGATGATCGCAGGAGCGCGCGGAAGGCCATGGCCCATGCGAGGAAGCAGGCCAGTAGTGGCCGATGCGACCTTCTCGTGCTCGACGAGGTCAATGTAGCCGCCTTCTTCGGTCTAGTGTCCGCTCAGGAGGTGATAGACTTGCTCGAGGCGCGGTCGGAGGGTCTCGAGGTGGTACTGACTGGGCGCAACGCTCCGGACGAGTTCATCGAGTACGCGGACTACGTGTCTCATATCGACACCGTGAAACACCCTTTCGACGAGGGCGTTTCCGCCAGAAAGGGCGTCGAGTGGTGAGCCCTCCGGTCAGCCAGTTTTCTGCCTCAGAAACATGAGGTACCGTATCTCCTCGGCCGTGAACACGGAACACCTCTTCAGCTCCTCTCTGTCTCCGTCTCTCAGCAGGCGCAGCACGAGCGGCTGGCCTCTGCTCATCAGATAGACTCTGCGGAACGCCTCAGCCTCTATCTCCGAATTCCCGAGCAGCCGTCTGGCACTGTCCTCATCGAGGCCCTTCACGCGTATCTCGCGAACGGTTCCTGAGTCCACATGCCGCTTCTGATAGAACCAGTTGTATGCCGGCAGATCCTCATGTGCAGTGACGATCAGTTTGCCCTCGCTCTTGTGGCTGACGAACGAGGAGAGGAGCTCGACCACTCCTTCGCTTGCTGTGTGGTAGTCATCGAACACTACAGCCACTCCAGGGACGGCCAATGCGGAATCGACGTCTGAGACGTCAGGCTGAATCCCACGTGCGAATCCGATCACTCTTGACTCTATGTCTGCTGCGCCTGTGCGTTCGCTGACGGCGATCCAGAGCACGTCGACGTCCTCCTGTCTCTCGACGAACTCTCTGGCCAGAGCCGTCGTACCGTAACCTCTCCCGCCGAGGATAACCATCGCCTGCGAGTCGGAGTCCATGAAGCCCTCGAGCGCCTCTAGCTCTCGCTCTCGACCGTAGAATTCCTCGTGCGGCGGGGCGTCCGTCAGGTCTCTCTGTGCTGTTCTGTGCCTGTCCTTCAGCTCGATTACCCCGTCCTTCATGCGCGAGATCAGGCCAAACGCTCGGCGCCTGCCGAACATCTCCTCGAGGGCCGCCCCTTCCATCTCCTCCTTGACACCTTCGCGCGATACCAGGATTCTGGACGCGCGCAGGTCGTTCCAGATCGCCTCGGCCCTTCTGAACCCTTCCATGCTGACGGCATATACGCTCATCCTGCGATTCCTGTCGGCGACTCTTCCCCTGAACTCCTCGACGAGCCCTTCCTTGATGAGAGTCCTCACAGCTCTGGGGACATGGGTCCTCGATATGCCAACCCCTTCGGCGATGCCGACCTGAGTGGTCTCCGAGGGAAACTCCTCGACAGGTGTGTCCGTCGCGAAGCGCGATAGATGCAGAAGCACGCGGTCGTTGACACTGAGCTGACCTGGCATCAAGCGCGAAATGCTCCTGTCCTTATATAATCGTGGTGCCTTCTCAGTGTGTCAGAGCAATCCTTGGGACACGATGTCCAACCCTTCTGGTAGCTGGTAATGACCGCAACACGTTTAAATACGCACGTCAGCGATGAAAGAACAGAACTAGCAGAGTTATCCATCCTCCGGAGGATGATCCTCAATGAACTTCGAACGGTGCAGAAGAAGGCTTGGCTCGGACAGAAGCGGCGTCTCGGAAGTCGTCGGGAACATACTCATCCTTTTGATCACGGTGGTTCTGTTCAGCTCCATTGTTGCCTACGTGAATCAGATACCCGTTCCCGAGGCCGGCACGAAGGCCGACTTCGCCGCCACGATTTCCTTCGAGGTCGGCGACCCGACCATGGCGGACCTGACCGTCACTCACGCGGGCGGGGAGGTGCTGCGAGCGGCCGATACGGCGGTCATACTCGAAATCGACAACACGTCCCAATTCCACAAGCTATCTGAAGATGAGGATTTCTCCTATACGACTTGGAGCACCGGAACTGATTGGACGAAATCCTTCGCCGTGCCTTCCGCCGCCAGCAACGTGGTCGTGAGCGTGATAGACCTCGACAAGTCCAGAATCGTGTGGACCAGCCAGGTCTCAGGAGGAGCCGGGGGAACTCCTCCCATCATACTTCAGAGATACGCTGATTCAGAGATACTGTCTCCGAGCGCCGACCCCGTGAAGAAGGATGATACGTTCTCCGTGTTCGTGAAGGTGATAGACCTCGACAATGACCTGAACACCGTCTGGCTCGACGTCTCGGAGCTGCCCGGAACCCCTGATGGCGTGGCGGACGACATCACAGCTGACGGGTGGTATAGGTTCGATTTCTCGGGCATAACGGATGATGTGACGGAGATCGACGGCAAGCTTCTCAAGATACATGCCACGGACTCGGCGGGACATGAGACCGTGTCGAGCTACAGGCTGTCAGTGACGATCCTGCCTACTGACACCGAGATAAACTACTACGAGGATCCCTTCGAGGGAGGACTCCCCAGCTACATCACTTGGATAAGCGACGGACAGGGCTTCGGCATTTACCACGAGGATGGAACGAGCGGGAATGCGGACGTTACAGCTACTAATTCGACCTTCGTCAAGGACGAGATGGTCTTCATAAGGGTGGCTAGCCTGAGGCTGGCCAACATCCAGAGCGTGAATTCGATGACGCTGACGGACATGCGAACGGGTTACACGCATGTCCCTGCCTTCAACACCAGCCTGTGCTCTTCATCGGCTCCGTTCTATCCATTCACCTCATCGGGCGGCGCGTTCGTTTACGAAACCCAGTTCGACACGTCCCCGCTTCCGCCCGGTGCGTATGCGGTGGCCATAACTCTCAAGAGCTCAGGTGCCGTGTTCCAGACCGTCGCCACCCTGGTCGTGTATCAAGAAGGCTCGTCGGTAGGTTTCACGCCTCGCATTTGGACTTACAACAGTGAAGGCGAGGATTGGGGCTCGAAGACGACCCCGTATGACGTGTCCGGGGGAGCGACCAGTAGGGTTTATGTGAGGGTCAGTGTCCAGGACGCTACACTGATCCCCTCCCCTCCGAATGTCGATGACATCAGAATCGTCGACATGCGAGGGGACACACAACTTCATGGCTCACCGCCGTCGGGCGATATGTTGCCTGCGTGGACGGTCACAGCGGTGCCAATCGACAATCAGACATACAACTTCGAGATCAACCTTCGGCTGAACAACGGCGATCAATGGATTGGCGGGACGAACGCGTATACCCTGAAGATATCCAGGTTCTCCGACGCCAACGAAGGAATATACTCGCTCTCCACCATGATCTATGTTAGCGCGTCGATGGCACGGGCGGATTTCTTCGTCGGCGGAGCCGGGTATATGACTGGTACGTCAAATTTCATCGACCCGCAGTACCTGTTCCAGATACAGAACAACAACTTCTTCACCCAGCGTGTCCTCTACGACTACTCCAACGCCCCCAGCGCGGCTGACAACTACGCCGTTAGTGCGCTCGCCCTTGGAGATCTCGACGGCGACGGCGACAAGGATATCATCATGGGCCAGTACGGGAGCGAGAAGCTCTACTATCTCGAGAACAGCTTGAATACCTTCGGCTCGTGGCAGGAAGCCTCCACGATAACGCGTCCGAGCGGCGATGGCGGTGGCGACATAACCTGGATTGCCGCTGGCGATACGAACGGCGACGGCGACGTCGATTTCGCCTATTGCACGGAAGACGATGTAGTCGTCATAATGAACAACACATACGGGTCGACGGGCTCAGTGTGGAAGGACTACGGCAGCTCGAACGGTGGCGTCCTTAAGCTAGACATCCGTGACATGACCGGCGACGAAAGGGGCGACCTCATCGTCCTCGCCGGCGGCCTCGTGAGGGTCTATGACCTTCTGGACTGGGATGCTGAATCACCGATAGCCACGCTTCCCGATACAGGCAGTGCGAGCATCAAGGACTTCGACATCGGAGACGTCGACGGGGACGGTCACCTCGACATAGCAACCGTGGATGACACTTCCACGTCTAGCGATCTGTCCGGCACGCGAGTCAGCTACTACTACGATAACCCATCGCCGATAGAGAGACTCCTGATCGGCACCGCGCCGGATGTCGATGCCGGGCAATCGAGCGGTCTGATATCGTACACCGAGACCGTAGACGGCCAGGCATTGGTGATGAGGGAGAACACGACCGGCGAGATCGCCCCGGGCAACCTCAGTGCCGACATCACGCTGGACACCTTGACAGATAGCCTCGACCAGACCTTGACCGTCAGAGCCAAGGTCAGCGCTGGAGGAACGGAGGGCTTCTATGTCTGGTATTCTGTGTCAGGCGTGTACTTCACCCCGCTGATATACATCCCCCCGACGACGACGGCGTACACGGACTTCTCGGTGCGGCTGCCTCCAACAGTGGCTGGTCTCTCGATAGAGCTCCGGTTCACCGACTCGATCGCGACGGCCGATAGCAAGACACCGGCCGAACAGCTGTACCTCGATTATGTGGCAGTGCTGACAGACCTGTATGGAGGCTACGACCCCATCGACGCCCCGATCGTCGATTATTCGTCCGACTATGAATGCGTGAGGATCGGCAACTTGAATGGGGATTCGGACCCGAGCGACCTCGGACTGGAGATAATCGTTGCCAAGGATTCCGTCGGTGATGGTCCAGGAGACGAGGGCGTCTGGAAGGCGTACAACCGCACAGGCGAAGGCGCATCCGAAAACTGGTCGCCCTTGGCAGGCTGGACGGATTCCGATATCACTTTCTACTGCAGGGGAGATGACCAGATTGACCTTCACAGCTCCATGTCCAACGATGAGAACCCGATCGAGTCGATCCTGACGACGAGCTCCCCCAGACTGTTCCACGTCGTTGACGTGAACGGCGACGGATACGACGATGTGATCGTGGTGAACACGACGGTCAATGAGGATCTCACGTCTCAGGTGGCTTTGTATCTGAACATGGAGCCCGAGCCCAGCCACTGGTGGTACCTCGTCGTCAAGGACGTCGCGGCTGCCTTCAACATCGCGGATGTGCGGGGCGGCATGACGTACCTGCTGGTGGACAACCTGATATCGGAGTGAGAAGGCATCTGCAGCCCGTGCGGGGCTATCGGGCTTCCTGAGATATCTGGCCACCCTCCCGTCCGCTCCGTCCATAGTAACGGCTTCTTACGAGGGCTCCTCGTGGCTGAGCCCTGCGGCGACCTCAGCCGCCCTCTCGTATTCGACTACTGCCAACGGGTCCTTCGCCTTTCCGGTCGTCTTCAGGAGCTCTCTGACCATCCAGTCGACCCTCTCGTCCTCGATGCGCCTGAACCCCCTCATGTTGTTGACCGCGCGGTCGAATTTCGTGACGTACTCCTCCGCGGTGTCGGCGCTGAAAGCACGCTTTCTCAGGAGCCAAGTCCTCGTCGAATCCCTGAAGAGCGCTGAACCTGATATCGAGGCGCAGTAGAGCTCGGTGTAGCTCTCCTCGTCCACATCGATCGGGATCACTGGTATCTTCTCTGAGTCGGCGATCTCGACGGCCGCGACGTAGCACGGTGGAGGCGCCGCCACCTCGCCGTATCTCGCCAGCCCTGTGACGTAGATCTCGTCGTACCTCGAAAGCTCCGGCTCGTAGTCGCTGGGCAGCCTCCGGAGGCCGTCCAACTCCTCCTTGCACAACGAGATCGCCATGAGGTCGGGCTTCACTTCAGCGAACGCCTTTCTCACAGGCTCCACCTCCGAAGTCAGCCCTCTGATGACCGGCAGTATGTGTATCGTGGATCCACCGTGCGCTATACGCTCGATCCGTCTCATCTTCTCACCTTCTTCTGGCGACGGACGATGAGCTCCATGAGGTCTTCAGAGCGGTCGGCCCGTCTGAGTTCGTCCTTCGACACCAGTGGCGTGCCCTCGATGGCCTTCACCTTGCTGCCCTCCTGGACGATGATGACGGATTTCTTCTCCGTCACCCTGGAGAGGTCGCCCACGACCCTGGCCTTCCTCTCGACGAGCTTCTCGTCCCCGCCTATGCCGGTCAGGAGCAGCTCCTCCTCGCGAGCCACGGCGTCGAACGGACATCTCCTCGTGGGGAGGACGAGATAGCCGATCTCGCGCAGCATGTCGAATATCTCCTTGTTCGCCCCCTCGGCCCTCTCGAGCGCCTTCATGACATCGGCCATTTCCGATGTGAATTCGAACGGGTTGAGCGGCACCACGATCGGCTCGTCCAGGAACTCCTCTATCCTCGCCGCGATTTCCACCATCGCTCCCATGCCCGCCTCGTACATCTGTATCGCTTTGCGCGAGACGCCAGCGGCCTCCGCAAGCGTCCCCAGGGAGATGCTCTTGGTCTCTCTGACGCTTCGGAGCGTCTCGCCGTCGACACGGACGTACAGCCCGCCCGGTGCGGCGTACACGAGCGGGGGCAGCCCCTCTACCATCAGCGCCTCGAACGATGCGGCGGTGAGTATCGGCAGGCCGAAGCGGGAATACAGTATCCCATCCTCAAGCTCCGCCGTACTGGAATGCAGGCCGACTACAATCGCGCTCGCGTCGAGCGTCGCGGCAAGCGCCCGAAGGTCGTCCGCGTCGCTGTGCGATAGCGAATCGATGTTCGACAGCATCTTGAGAACGAGGAGCTGATCGCCCTTCCTGGCGATTGCATCGAAGCTTACGGACCTGAGGTTGTGCGGCTCGGTCACGAAGAAGCCGCACTCGGCGAGGTCCGCCCTCACCCTCGCTATGAGCTGTTCCCTGTTAGCCGTGACGGCTCTCGTCTTCGGTCTCGTTGTTGGCATGGGTAGTGTCAAGGTAGCAGCTAGCCCTCGTGTCACTGGTACATGGAGTTCGGACTCAGCCGCTCGTACTTCCTCAGTTCGTTTTCGGTCATCGGCTGCACGTTCGCCATAGCTCTCTCGAAGTATTTCATTTCAACCTCGACCTCGCGGATGCGCTCCTCGTCCACGTCCTCTCCGCTGAGGACGAAGTCGCGTATCGCGAGCATCACCGCTTCGTTCGCCACAGCGCCTATCTCGGCGCCCGTGTAGTGGTCCATCTTCGTCGCGAGCTTGTCGAGGTCGACGTCGTCCGCCAAAGGCTTGTGCCTGGCGTGTATCCTGAGTATCTCCTTCCTCGCCCCGAGGTCCGGCGGATGTATGTACACGAGCCTGTCGAACCTTCCGGGGCGAAGCAGCGCTGGATCGACGATGTCCGGCCTGTTGGTCGCCGCTATGACGACGACGTTATGCAGAGCCTCCAGTCCATCCATCTCGGTCAGGAGCTGGCTTATCACCCTCTCGGTCACGCCGGAGTCGCTCGACGTGCCCCTCAGAGGGGCTATCGCGTCGATCTCGTCAAGGAACACGACGCATGGCGCGGCCTGCCTCGCCTTCCTGAATGTCTCCCTGACGGCCTTCTCGGACTCCCCGACCCATTTGGACAGGAACTCCGGCCCCTTGACGCTTATGAAGTTCGCCTGGCTTTCTGTGGCAACGGCCTTGGCCAGCAGCGTCTTGCCAGTCCCTGGCGGGCCATAGAGTAGGATCCCCTTAGGCGGGACGGCGCTCATGTGCCTGTACAGCCCCGAGTACCGGAGGGGCCACTCGACGGTCTCCATGAGTTCCTGCTTGGGCCCCTCGAGTCCTCCTATGTCCTCCCACTTCACGTTGGGGCTTTCCAGCAGCACCTCGCGCAGGGTCGACGGCTGCATCTCCCTGTATGCGTCCATCAGATTACCCATCGAGACGCTCAACCGGTTAAGCACCTCTGCTGGTATCGATTCCTCCTCGAGGTCGATGCTCGGCAGTATCTCCCGGAGGGAGCGCATCGCTCCCTCTCGCGCCAGCGACGCCAGGTCGGCGCCGACGTAGCCGTGGGTCATACCGGCCAGCTGCGAGAGGTCCACATCATCCGCCAGGGGCATCCCCCTCGTGTGAATCTCGAGTATCTCGAGTCGGCCGTCCCTGTCAGGTATGCCGATTTCTATCTCCCTGTCGAACCTTCCCGGCCGGCGTATGGCCGGGTCTAGCGCGTTGGGGCGGTTCGTGGCCGCGATGACGATCACCTTCCCACGACCCTCGAGGCCGTCCATTATCGCCAGCAGCTGGGCGACCACGCGCCTTTCGGTCTCACCGGTCACCTCGTCCCTCTTCGGCGCGATGGAGTCGATTTCGTCTATGAATATGATGCTCGGCGCGTTCTCCGCAGCCTCCTTGAATATCTCTCTCAGCCGTTCCTCGCTTTCGCCGTAGAACTTGCTCATTATCTCGGGGCCGCCTATCGATGTGAAGTTCGCGCTCGTCTCCGAGGCGACGGCCTTCGCGAGGAGGGTCTTCCCCGTGCCCGGAGGCCCGTGAAGCAGGACGCCCTTGGGGGCGTCCACGCCAAGCTTCTCGAACAGCTCCGGGTGCCTGAGAGGGAGCTCTATCATCTCCCTGACCTTGTCCACCTCGTCCGTGAGCCCGCCGATGTCCTCGTACGCGACCTTCGGTCCTCGGGCTATCTCCTCCTTCGCGGGCTTGTCGCTGAGCTTCATCTTCGTGAAGTTCTGTATCAACACCGCATCGGTACCAGGCTGAAAGCTCTGCACGACGAGGTCGAATTTGCGGCCCATAATGTTCACTTCGAGCAGGTCGCCCTTCGATACGGCCCTGCCCTCGAGCACCTGGGAAAGATACTCCTCTCCTCCAAGGATCTTCACCGGCTGCGTGGGCGCCAGCGTCACCTTCGTGGCGGCCTTGGGCGTGATCTTCCGAATGCTCACCTTGTCGTCAAGGCCAGCGCCAGCGTTCTTCCGGGTCGTGCCGTCTATGCGTATGGTGCCGCGGTTCTCATCCTCAGGATGGCCCTCGAGGACGGTCACGGCGGTGTCCCTCGCCCCCTCTATCATGACGACGTCGCCTCGACTGAGCTCCAGGATCTTCATCAGCGCTGGATCTACTCTCGCGACGCCCTTGCCGTCGTCAGCCGTTTTCGCCTGAACGACTCTCAGTATCTTCTCCTTCTTTGCCATCTGAAGCACCGAATGCCTGAGGCTGTCTCCGCGCTCACCCGATCATCGGTTGAACGCGCTGTCCAATCGCATGTATGGGGTTTGATTCGGGTTTCCGCCCCCGTCCGGAGGCGCCAGCTCACTTGACCTCGACCTTCTTGACCTTCTTCTCAGGCGGGGTCGCCTTGGGCACCTTCACGGTCAGCAGCCCGTCCTTGAGCTGTGCGTCCACCTTGTCGGGGATGATTCTGTCCGGCAGCGGCAGGGATCTGTGGAACCTCGAGTAGTGGCGTTCCTTCCTGACGTAGCCGCCCTCCTTCTCCTCCCTCTCCGAGGAGGATTCCCCCGAGATCTCCATGGCATCCTCTGTGACCTCTATGCTGAGGTCGTCCTTCTTGAGTCCCGGGACTTCCGCCTTGACGACGAAGGCATCGCCCTCGTCGGTTATATCGACCAGCGGCTGCCTGATCAGCTCCCCTTGCATCGTCCTCGGGACTACGAACAGGCTCTCCCAGTCGGTTCTGAAATCATCGAATAGCTTGTCCATGTCGTTCAACATGGTCATCGGATTGGACCAAAGCGGCCCCCAGTAGCTCCTGGGCACAATATCTTCGCGTTTATCCTTTCTCCTTATCATCATATCTCCTCCTTCGCTTCGTTCCTTCGTCGGGCGACTCCGCCCGATTCGCAAATATGTTAGCACTTCTATATGAATGTTACGCTTACATCGTCCGGGTGGGCCGTACGCTTCGCATCTCCTGTTAATGTAATAACCAACGAGCGCCATATGCTCGCGAAATGACCGGTACGCTGCATGGCGACGACGTGATGATATCCGACCCCGCCGAGGCCAGTCAGATACACAACAAGGGATACTACGGCACCCCTCAGCCCGGGGGAGGTCTGAAGCTTGGCCTGATGGAAGCCACGTACCTTGTGGACAGCGGCCGGCTGGAAGTCCAGTCGAGGAAACGGAAGATGACTTCTGGCGATCTACTGCGGGTTGCCCACAGGTCGTCCAAAGGGTTCGAGATCAAGTATCTCGTGTACAGGGAGCTGAGGCAGAGGGGCTACATCGTCAAGATGGGCACGGCGCCCCTCGACTTCAGGGTGTTCCCGAGGGGTAGCTCGCCCAAGAGGACCACGAGCCGGTGGTGGGTCGCGGCAATCTCCGAGAGATCGACATTCGACCTGGGCGACATGCTGGACAACCTCGACAGGGCGGCGGAGATAAGGAAGAAGCTGCTGCTGGCCGTCGTGGATGAGGAGAGCGACGTCACCTACTACGACGTGAGGCGCATATCGCCGGCCGGCCGCCTAGGGTCCTTCGAGACGGATGTGAGGGTGGACGGCGTCGTGATGGCCGACAGGGTGATCGTCACCGACAGCGAGGGCGCCGAGGCGCTCCGTCAGGGGCATTGTTTCGGCAAGCAGGTGGGCAAGATGCTTCAGCTCTCGCTGCTCGAGGCCGTGTACCTCGTCGAGCTGGGCATCCTCAGGCTAAGGGATGGGAAGACGAACAGGGCGGTGGGACTGGAATCGCTTAAGCGACGCGCGAGGAGCCTCCAGCCCGACTTCGGCCTGCGTTTAAGCGCCTTCAAGGATCTCAAGGAAAAGGGACTGATAGTCAAGACAGGCTTCAAGTACGGGTCTCACTTCAGGGCCTACGAGGGGGACCCCGACAGGGACCACGCGAAGTACCTCGTGCACGCGGTACCGAAGCACTACAGGGCCATGTGGCCCGAGGTCAGCCGCGCCGTCAGGCTCGCCCACGGCGTCAGGAAGGACATCTTGCTCGGGCGCGTATCGAAGAAGGATGTGGAGTATGTGAGCCTCACGCGGCACAGGCCTTGACGAGCCTATATCCGCGATTCCCCGCCTGGTTTGTACAGCTCGTCTCTCCAACGGACGACCTTGAAAAGCTTGCAGTACTCGTCTATGCGGTCTCTGTACTCGATTGGCGGAACCACGCCTCTGCATCGCGTCCCGAAGTGCTCGCAGTCGTAACAGGAAACCATGTGGTCAACCTACGCACATCAACGCTTTAATCATTCGCCCGGAAGTCCAGCTCGCACGCCTACAGGAGCTTGGGCGCGAGCTCCACGAGCCGGTTGGCGTAACCCCACTCGTTGTCGTACCACGACAGTATCTTGCCGAACCGGCCCTTCACGCCAATGACCATCGTCATCTGCGCGTCGATTATGCTGGAGTGTGGGTTGCGTACGACGTCCGACGACACGATCGGCTCCTCGCAGAACTCCATGATGCCCTTCATGGGACCGGAGGCCGCCTCGGCGAGCGCGGCGTTCAGCGTTTCACGCGACATCTCCTCCTCCGTGCTGAACGTGAGGTCTGTTACCGAGCCGCACGGCGTGGGCACCCTGAGGGCGAACCCGTTGAGCTTGCCGCTCAGTTCCGGTATGACCATGCCTATCGCCTTCGCCGCGCCCGTCGTCGTCGGTATGATCGACAGCGCCGCCGCCCTGCCTCTCCTGAAGTCCTTGTGCGGCAGGTCGACGACCCTCTGGTCGCCGGTGTAGGCGTGTACTGTCGTCATCATGCCCTCGACGATCGAGAAGGCGTCGTTGATTACCTTCGCCGGCGGTGCAAGGCTGTTCGTCGTGCATGACGCGTTCGACACGACATGGTGTCTCTCGCGGTCGTACGCGTCGAGGTTCACCCCGAGCACGACCGTCGCGTCGCTGTCCTTCGACGGAGCCGAGATGATCACCTTCCGCGCCCCGCCCGTCAGGTGCTCCGCGGCCTTCTCCCTCGCCGTGAAGAGTCCCGTCGACTCAATCACCACGTCTACACCGAAACTTCTCCAAGGTATATCCGCGGGACTCCTGTGCTGTGTTACCTGTACGGTGCGGCCGCCCACGACGAGGGCTCCATCCTCAGATGCGACGTCCTGGCCGAGCTTGCCGTAGACGGAGTCCCACTTCAGCAGATAGGCGAGCGAGTCGACAGGCGCTATGTCGTTCACAGCGACTATCTCGAACTGCCCGCCGTACCCTTCCTTCTGGATGGCGGCCCTGAAGGCGTTTCTGCCTATCCTTCCGAAGCCGTTGATGCCTATCTTGACCAAGTTCCTTACCCGGACGGAAAATACGTGGTCGGAATAAAAAGCTGTCCCATGCCGGAGCGACGGGAGTTAAATGGGAAGCGAAGGGGTTTCAGCGCGTCAATGCTCGTATCCGGTCAGAGTTGGACCTCGATGCCTAGCTTCTCCGTCAGCTCCTTGTACCGGTTCCTGATGGTGACCTCGGTCACGCCCGCCACGTCGGCGACCTCCCGCTGCGTCCTCCTCTCATTGCACAGGATCGACGAGATGTATATCGCTGCGGCCGCGACGCCCGTCGGCCCCCTGCCGGATGTCAGCTCCTTCTTCGCAGCGTCCTTCAGTATCTCCGTCGCCTTGGACTGCACCTCTCCGGACAGCTTCAGCTCGGAGCAGAATCGCGAGACGTAGTCCTGCGGTTTGGTCGGCATGAGCTTCAGCTTGAGCTCGCGCGTCATGAACCGGTATGTCCGGCCTATCTCCTTCCTTCCGACGCGGGACGAGTTGGCAACCTCGTCGAGAGTCCTCGGAACATTGCACTGCCTGCAGGCAGCGTACAGCGATGCAGCCACCACGCCCTCGATGCTCCTCCCTCGAATGAGGTTCTTGTTGACCGCCTTCCTGTAGGTCATCGCTGCCGTCTCCCGCACGTTGCGCGGGAGACCCATGGACGATGCCATGCGGTCGAGCTCACTCAGGGCGAAGGCGAGGTTCCTCTCCGTCGCGTTGGACACCCTGATCCTGCGCTGCCACTTCCGCAGCCTGTAGAGCTGCGCCCTGTTTCTGGTCGGGATGCTCTTGCCGTAGGAGTCCTTGTTCTTCCAGGATATCTCCGTGGACAGTCCCTTGTCGTGTATCGTGTATGTCATGGGGGCGCCGGTCCTGGCCCTCTTCTCCCCTTGCTCGACGTCGAAGGCCCTCCACTCGGGGCCCTGGTCTATGAGCTGGTCGTCGAGGACTATGCCGCAGTCCTCACACACGAGCTCTCCGCGTTCGTAGTCTCTTACGAGATGCGCGCTGTTGCATTCAGGGCATCTCTCGATCTGCTCAGTTTCCTCTCTTACCTTTGCCATCGTCCCCCTCTTCTATGTAGACTTCCCTGCCGAGTATCGCAAGCGTCTTCATCTCCTCTTCAGGCTGTACGGCGACATATGGGGAGCGGACCGGGCCGAAGACTCTGACCACCTTCCCCACGCGCGCCTTCACGTTGTCTCGCACAATCGAGCCTTTCATCGGTGCGAACCTGGACTTCACTATGAGCTTGCCGTCGTGAGACATGTCCTGCACGACACCTAGAAGCTTCAACTCGCTCACCGAATCATATTTATAATTTGTGCTGTCCGCCCTATGTACACGGTTATATATAAGGTTTTTCTCAATGTATTTAAGAGTTGAGCATCAATCTCCCCCTGATGTAGTTTTCACCCCGGTGGAGGGGTGCTTCGCAGGCGGTCGCAATGACGATGATTCCGAAGTCGCATCCGCGCCGAGAGTCGCTCATGCTCCGCGAGCGCCTCGTAGAGGGCTTTGCAGACGGTGTCGTCGCGCCACAGGGGCTGATCGCACACGGCCGAGGGGAGATGTTCTACTATGTCCTCGGCGAGCGGACGACGAAGGAGGCGCGCATCGCCGCGAGGGCCGCGGCTGCGGCGCTGCTCACGGCTTCTCACCCCGTGATATCCGTCAACGGGAACGTGGCGGCGCTGTGTCCCGTTGAGGTCGTCTCTCTGTCGCAGCTCGTACCCGCAAGGATCGAGATAGGCCTGTTTCATCGCTCCGACGAGCGGATAACCAGGATACAGGCGATACTGGAAGGGCACGGGGCGGAGGAGGTGCTCGGCTTCTTGCCCGATGAGAGGATACCAGGTCTTGACGGACCGAGGGCCATGTGTTCGGAGGAGGGCATACACTCCGCCGATTTGGTGCTCGTCGCCCTCGAGGACGGAGATCGTGCGAAGGCGCTTGTCGACATGGGCAAGAAGGTCGTCGCCGTGGACCTGAACCCGCTGTCCAGAACTGCGCGCAACGCCACGATCACGGTGGTCGACGAAGTGACATCCGCGTTCGCCGAGATCGCGTATTGTGCCGAGGAGCTGAAGGGCGACGATGCGGGGATCCGGAGAGCGCTTGAGCGATACGACAGAGACGATAACCTGAGCGCAATCATGGCTCTAATGGCGGCGAACCTGACTACTGGATTGCCGCTGCCGTAGATTCGGAAGATCTGCCCTCAGAGCAACACGTTTTTGTGCGTGCAACGGCTTCGGCACACAGAGTGGTACGATGGCCAAGAACGAGTTGCTCGACAAGGGCACCAAGAGGATCGAATGGGCGAGACGTCACATGCCGGTCCTGGGGAAGATACGGGACAGGCTGGCGAAGGAGCAAACGTTCGAGGGGCTGAAGATCGGCATGGCCCTCCACACCGAGGCGAAGACGGCGGTTCTCGCAGTCACCTTGCAGGATGCGGGGGCGGAGGTCCGCCTCACAGGGTGCAACCCGCTCTCGACCGACGACTCTGTCGCCCTCGCGCTCAACAAGGAGTACGGGCTCGAGACGTACGCCAAGAGAGGGCAGTCACAAAGGGACTACTACCGGTCGCTGAACGGAGTCCTGGATATGGGCCCCGACTATGTGATCGACGACGGCGCAGACCTGATATTCCTGTTGCACACGAAGCGGAAGGACATGCTCTCACGCGTCATGGGGGCGAACGAGGAGACCACCACGGGGATCATCCGGGTGCGCGCCATGGCCCAGGAGGGCTCCCTCAGATTCCCCGTAATGTCCGTCAACGATGCCTACATGAAATACATGTTCGACAACAGGTACGGGACAGGGCAATCGACTATGGACGGCATCATGACGGCCACGAACCTGATAATCGCCGGGAAGG
The DNA here is from genome assembly GCA_020347565.1 of Methanobacteriota archaeon. Taxonomy (GTDB): domain Archaea; phylum Thermoplasmatota; class Thermoplasmata; order UBA10834; family UBA10834; genus UBA10834. The sequence goes on from CP070732.1 coordinate 558,542, forward strand.
ACTTCGTCGTGGCCGGCTACGGATGGTGTGGAAGGGGGATAGCGATGCGGGCCAAGGGGCTCGGGGCCGATGTGACCATCTGCGAGGTGGACCCCATCAGGGCGATCGAGGCGAAGCTCGACGGCTTCGCCGTGAAGCCCATGGTCGAGGCGGTCCAGGGGGCGGATTTCGTCGTGTCGGCGACGGGCTGCAAGGATGTGCTGACCGCCCGGCACATGCGAAGGCTCAAGGACGGCTGCGTTCTGGCCAACTCGGGCCACTTCGACAACGAGATATCGAAGGCCGCCCTCAAGCAGTTGTCCAAGAGGCGCAGGAAGGTGAGGGACTCGGTGGACGAGTACACGCTGAAGAACGGCCGCAGGGTGTACCTGCTTTCAGACGGCAGGCTCGTCAACCTTGCGGCAGGTCAGGGGCACCCAGCGGAGATTATGGACATGAGCTTCTCCATCCAGGCGCTCAGCCTGGAGTATCTGGCGTTCAGCAGCCAGTCACTCGAGCCGGACGTCTACGATGTTCCGGACCACATAGACGACCAGGTGGCACGGCTCAAGCTCGAGACCATGGGCCTCGAGATAGACAAGCTCTCGAAGGGACAGAAGAAGTACCTCACTGACTGGAGAGAGGGCACCTGACGCGCGGGGGAGGGCGGATGTCTCAGCGCCCCCGCCTGACGATATTGCTGGCTACTTAAGGCAGGTCGAGCGTCGCGGCCCCTCCTGGGCCAACCGATTTTTCAAGTATGGCAGAGTCGATACGGTTGCTGGAGTGGACAGAGTGCGGAAGAGCAATTTCCTGGGGGTTTTCGGACACTCTGCGATTGACATCATATACTCTTCTGCCAGCTTCCCGGCGCCCAACACTTGTGTCGAATTGGTGGGCCGCAAGGAGTACTACGGCGGCACTGGCGCGAACCTTGCCGCCATCGCAGCGTCGCTGGGCGTGAGGACCTCCCTTGCCAGCCATGTCGGCGACGATTTCCCCAAAGAGTTCAAGGGCCGCCTGCAGGAGCTGGGCGTCGATGTCACGGATATCATCAAGGTGCGAGGCGAGCGCACGCCGTACATAATCATGATCTCCGATGCCGAGCACAACCAGATAGGGTTCGTCGACCAAGGGGCAGTACTCATGCAGGACAGCCTCCCCATCAGGACCCATACGATCGACACATCGAAGTTCATACATGTGGGGACGGGTCGCCCGTCGTACATGCTGAAGGTTGCCAAGAGGGCGAAGTGGCGTAAGAGGACCGTGTGTTTCGACCCCGCACAGGAAATCCACTACGTGTACACGCCAGAGACGCTCAAGCAGATACTCGAGTACTCTCAGGTCGTCTTCATGAACTCGTCCGAGCTGGAGACTGCGAAATCGTATCTGAACCTCGAGGACGACCGCGAGCTGTTGTCCTACGTGAATCTGGTCGTCAACACGCTCGGCAGGGAGGGAAGCAGGATCATCACAGACGACGACGAGGTGCTGGTGAACGCCATAAGCCCTGACGCGGTGGTGGACACGACCGGCGCGGGCGACGGCTTCAGGGCAGGATTCTACGCGGGCCTGAGCCGTTCGCTGCCTCTGGAGGAATGCGCGTGGATGGGCGCGGCAACGGCGTCGTTTATCGTCGAAAGCGTCGGGGCACAGAGCGTCCTGCCCACATGGGAGATGGTGCAGAGGCGTGCTGCCCGCAGGAAGAACGTTTGAGGCGTGAGCGGCAATCGACGGGGCGGCTGGGGGACAGCGAACGCGTCGGAGCCAGACCCTCCGCCAAGAATCCAGAGCCCGAAAGGTTTATCACAGCCCATCCCATTATTGGGCCCGGTGAGACCAGATGGCCGTGGGTTTTATACTAATAAGCACCGCGCCGGCGAAGGAGCATGAGGTCTACAACGAACTCCTGAAGGTCAAGGAGGTCGTGGAACTGCACCCGCTGTTCGGGGAGTATGACCTGATTGCCAAGATCGAGGCGGATGACTTCAACCTTCTCGGACAGGTTGTCGTGGACAAGGTGCGCTCTATCTCTGGCGTGATTGACACGAAGACGCTGACTGGTATAAAGTTCTGAGTCATCGGAAGAAGGAAGTGGGTCGGATGGAACTTCTTGAGTTTCTGACAGTCGTAATACTTGTATTCGCCCTGTTCATGCTCTTGGCAGGTGTGTTTACTGCGTACTTCGGCAGCGGGAAGAGCAGAATGATTGGCGTCGCGCTTCTGGTCATCGGCCTCGTGGTCGGGCTGGTGTGGGGCGTGATGGGCCTCGACTCGGTGGACATCATCGACGTGAACGTGGGCAAGGTCGTTTGGGACGCGTTCCTCTACATACTCGCAGGAGTCATAGGCGCCCTGGCGGCGATCGGCATATTCCTGCTCGCGATTATGAAGTCCTGAGCGCGGAAACCTTTTTCTACAAACTCCACCTCTCCCTTTTCTGATGAGCGTCCAGATAGTCCTCGGAAGCAAGAGCGACCTCAAGGTGGCCGAGAAGGCCACGGAGGTGCTCAAGGAGCTAGGCGTCGAGTACAGAATCAGCGTCGCGAGCGCCCACAGAACGCCAGAGCTGGTAGACAAGCTCGTGAGAGAGGCGGATGCCGAGGTCTTCATCGCGATCGCAGGCCTGTCGGCCGCTCTCCCGGGCGTCGTCGCCGCCAGAACGAGCCGCCCGGTGATCGGCGTGCCAGTCAGTGGAGCGTTGAACCTCGATGCGATACTGTCCGTCGTCCAGATGCCGTCCGGCATACCCGTAGCCGCTGTGGGCCTCGACAGAGGCGAGAACGCGGCCATACTGGCCGCGCAGATACTGGCCCTCAAGGACGACCGCGTACGCGAGGCGTTGGAGGCGCACAGGACGAAACTGAAGGAGAAGGTGGCCAGGGATTCTCAGGAAGTTGATGGGTAGATGTTCGATCCACATAAGTTCATCGACGAGCAAGTCGCCAGGACCCGCGCCGAGGTGTCAGGCAGGGCGATAATCGCCGCCTCCGGAGGGGTCGATAGCACCGTGTGCGCCGTGATTGTCAGCAAGGCGATTGGCGATAGGCTGTTGGCGGTGCACGTGGACACAGGGTTCATGAGGAAGGGAGAGACCGCACTGGTCGACGATATGCTCGGCCGGCTCGGCGTCAACCACATCGTAGTGGATGCAAGCGACGAGTACTTCGATGCGCTGAAGGGGGTCTCCGATCCCGAGATGAAGCGGAAGATCATCGGCGAGAAGTTCATACGCGTCTTCGAGCGCGAGGCGAGCGAGTTCGGCGCCGAGCATCTCGTGCAAGGCACGATTGCCCCCGATTGGATAGAGAGCGGCGGCGGCCTCAGAGACACCATCAAGTCTCATCACAACGTCGGTGGCCTTCCAGCGGATATGAACATGAAGCTGGTGGAGCCTCTGCGCGACCTCTACAAGGACGAGGTGCGCAAGGTGGCCCGCGCCCTCAAGGTCGAATCGGCCGAGCGCCAGCCGTTTCCCGGACCCGCCCTGGCGATAAGGGTCATGGGCGAGTCCACGAGGGAAGCGGTCGGCATCGTCCGGGAGGCCTGTGCGATAGTCGAAGAGGAGATCGAGAAGGCTGCGGACGCCGGCAAGATGCCGCTTCCATGGCAGTACTTCGCCGTCCTGTTGCCTGTCAAGAGCGTTGGCGTGCAAGGCGACATCCGCGTGTACGGATACACTGTGGCTGTGAGGGCGGTGGAGTCGATCGATGCGATGTCCGCAGCCTACACGAAGATACCTCACGATGTCCTGGAGTCGATCTCTGCACGCATAACCAACAGCATGAAGGACAGGGTGAACCGCGTCGTATACGACATAACCGACAAGCCGCCTGCGACGATAGAGTGGGAGTGAGTCCTCATCCGCCGACCGGCCAACCAGCAGAGGCTTTATACTCCCGCAATGTTCCCTCCTGCATGCGTATCCTCGTCGTTGACAACGGCGGCCAGTGGACCCATCGCGAGTGGCGCGTGCTCCGCGATCTCGGCATCGAGACGGCCATCGTTCCTAACACGAGCCCCCCTGAGTCGATCGACGCGCACGGCATAGTGCTTTCCGGAGGGTCTCCGCGCGTGGGACTGGACGGGGAGGCAATGGGGCTCTGCGGGGAGTACATGGACAAGCTGGGCATTCCCGTACTTGGCATATGTGCGGGCCATCAGCACATGGCCATCCACTTCGGTGGGGAGGCGGCTCCATCGGCGACGCCTGAGTTCGGGAAGACGTTGGTGAACCTTGTCGATGAGGACGTCCTCTTCAAGGGCTTTCCGAAGAAGTTCGTCGCGTGGGAGTCGCACCACGACGAGATAACCGTGTTGCCCAAGGAGTTCAGACTGCTGGCGAGTTCGGATACGTGCAAGGTCCAGGCCATGAGGCACAACACTAGGCCGCTCTTTGGGCTTCAGTTCCATCCAGAGGTCGAGCACACGGAAAACGGACACGAGATCTTCCAGGCGTTCCTCGACGTCTGCCGGAGCAACGAGGAGGGCTGAGCAATGGACCCCGGGAACCTGGAGATACTGCGCGAGGCGGCCAGCATCCGCCAGAAGAAGGAGACAGCCGAGAGGGCGGTCAGCCGAGCCGCTCGGCGTCTGGGCCGGAGCTACGGCGCATACATCTCCGCGATGTCGGACCTGAGGAATCTGGCGGCAAGGCACAAGGTTGGAGTGGAGGAGGCCCTCGGCAGGCTGCTACAGCAAGAGGAGAAGTAGTATTACGACGACCACCGCGACAGCGGCGAGAGCCAGAGCCGCCACAGCCATTCTCGCGTCGGAGCCGTATGCGATCGGTATGGGACCGATGAGTACGACGCCTCCGACACGCGGTCTCTCGCGGGTAGCACGGCGTCCATCCGCCGTCTCCGTCGAACCTCGGAACTGGCCCTCGGGTGCGCCGACTCCTCCGATCATAGCCGCAAAGCCTGCAAGAATGCTCGCCACGACGAGGCCGACACCCAGCAGGAACAGCCCGCTCGAGCCGGAGAACACTGGAAACACGAGGAACAGGGACGCTTCCGCCTCTCCGGTAGCGACGGCTGCCGCGACGGCGGTGGCCCCTGTAACGAACAGGGCGATTGGGATTACGATCCTAGGGTTCAAGACGAACCACACCCTCTGCTTAGGGAGTCAGCCTCTGCACTGCTCCATCACACCTTGGCTATTATCTACTTTTCCATGTCGCCAGCCCACCGACAAGCCTTTTATCGCATTCGGCCAATCACGGTTTGCCGGCGGCAGCCATGGCAACTCTGAAGGATCACCTGGTCGAGCTCCTCGAATCGAGGCGGTTCAGGGTGGAGGAGAAGCACGGATACCTGTACGGCACTCGGGACGACATCTCGGTGGTGATCATGGCGGCCAGCGATATGCTTTCCGACGACATCCAGGATTTCATCCGGAACGTCGGGGACTTCAATGGCAGGAAGGTTGTGGCGTCCCTTTCAGGGATGGACGAGAGCGTACAGAAGCATCTGCAGGAGAAGGGCATCCACTATTGGGGGCGGGAGGAGATGGAGCACGAGATTGGCAACCTCCACCTGGGCTCCCTCTCGGAAGAGGCCACTGGCAGCCTATTGGAGGAGGTCATATCCGACGAGTTCCCCCAGACTCCGACCGAGCCGCACGAGCAGGCCGTGCCCATAATCGTCGAGAGCACCGAGGAGCATGCCGAGCAGATAGTGAAGCCGACGATCACGCTCGAAGATGTAAGGTATCTGGCAAGGCATGAGATACAGGGCTATCGGTTCGACCTTGAACTGATACCACATTTCCTCTTCCACTATTTGCTCAACATCGACGATAAGCGTCAGCGGGCGGGGATAGTCGCCGTGAACGCCCTGACGGAGCATATCGAGACCTGGCGCTGGGGGTTCGAACTCGTCGACTCGATCGACACCCCCAGCTCCAAAAGGGAGCCGAAGGTCGACGAGGAGCGGGCCGTTGAGATGGCGAGGGATGCTGTCGCCAAGGAGTACAGATCTTATGTCGAGACGGTGCGGGACTTCGGGCATTCGGAGATAATTGAGCGGTCGAAGCCACGCCCAGACGCCATGGTCATAGAGCCCAAGGGGTTGGTCTATCTTCCAGTATGGGCCGTCGAAGGCAAGGGTGGCGCCATGCTGGTCAACTCCTCCAGCGGCAAGATAATCAGCGAACACCTCCACGGGCCGGAGGCTAAACAAGGTTGAGCCTTCTGAACCTGTCCATTATGCCGTGCCAGTGAGAGCCCTTCCAGTACACCTTTCCGCAAGAACTGCACCTCCAGAAGGCTTCGTTGCTCTCGAGTGCCCCCTCCGGCACGACGCCTGCCGCCTCCTCCTTAGGCAGATCGGCGAGAGGACCGTTGCAGGCAGAGCACCTTATCGCCTTCTCGTCAAAGGTCAGCTGGAACCTCTCGGCGACGCACTTGATCTGCGCCTCAAGGTCGTCGGATTCGACCATTAGAGAGCCAGGTTGCTTTGCGAGCTCCCGGTCTCTCGTTATTATGTGCCGGTTCTCGGAGGCGGCCATGCTGATGATTGTCTCATCCCTCATGTCCTTCTCGTAGGCCGTGTCGTACCCGAGCATCCTAAGCCACCTCGCAAGCGAGCCCAGCATGCCGTCGGCCACGAACCTGGGGCGGGCGTCGGCCTCCGTCACTTCGTCACCTCGTACTTGAGGAGTACGCCGTTGCCGATGACCTCTGCCTTCATTAGCCTGAGCTCGACAGCCTCCTCCACAGAGGCCGCTCCTTCGCCTCCGGCCGGCGTGGGGGAGGTATCTCCGCCTATTACGATGCTGCCGATGAACAGGTACAGCTCGTCGGCCAACCGGGATCTCAGAAACGACCAGATTACTTCCGCGCCCCCCTCTACGAGCACGGACCCGATCCCCTTCTCCTCGAGCATCGACACCAGTCTCGCAATGTCCACGCGCCCTATGCCGCATCGCAGCACCTCCGCATTGGGCAGCTCGACCGAGCAGTCCTCAGACGTGACTATGATCGTCCTGGCCTCGCCGTTCAGAACCATAGAATCCGGCGGCGTGCGTCCCTTCGAGTCGAGAACGATCCTGACGGGGTTCCTCGCGTCACGCACGTACTTCTCCTTGACGGTCAGCTTCGGATCGTCGGTCAGCACCGTCCCCACGCCGACGAGCACGGCGTCGACGGAACTCCTCAGCTCGTGCACGCGCTTCTTGTCGGCCTCGTTCGATATCTCGGTTTGCTTTCTGCTCTTCAAGGCGATCTTTCCGTCTGCGGACATGGCACAGTTGATGATGACCTTCACACGTATCGCCAAAGGATTCACATCGCCTCCTAAGAACCTTTCTGGTCCCGGAGCCTGAGTCGGTGTAGCTGTGAGCCACTGACTGTTGCCATCGCGGCGAGCGCCCATCTCCCAAGGCTTATATGGCGACTATTTCATTCAGGCAGATGATGGATTCCCCCGGCATAGACGTCTACGAGATAAGGCGTATGGACCTGAAGGGCGCCACCATAATCGACGGTTTCCCGAGCGTGGGACTCGTCAGCTCGATCTCTGCGAACTACCTCATCAAGGTCTTGAACATGGAGCAGATCGGCATCATGGACTCGGAGTACTTCCCGACAGTGTCACTCATACGCGACTCGAAACCGCTCAGCCCAGTGAGGATCTATGCCGGCGAGAAGGAGCGGCGCGGCGACCAGATCGTTGCCTTCATATCGGAGTTCCAGCCGCCTGCCGCGCTCATCAGGCCCATATCTCACGCGCTCGTGGGATGGGCTATCGAGCAGCGTTGCAAGATGATAGTCTCACCCGAGGGCCTTGTAGTAGATCCCGAACTCAGGGACACCACGGACATCAGCGACGTCGTGTTCGGCATAGCCAGCACGCCCCAGGCGAGGGAGCTTCTGAAGGAGAACAACATACGCACGTTCGAGGAGGGTGTCATCTCGGGCGTCGCGGGCGTGCTGCTCAACGAGGGCAGGAAACGCGACTTCAAGGTCGTCACGCTCCTGGCCGAAGCGCACCCTGACTTCCCCGATGCCAGGGCTGCCGCGCTCGTGCTGGAGGCCATCGACAAGATCCTGCTGGGGATCGAGTTCGACGCCAAACCTCTGTTCGAGGAGGCCCAGCGGATAGAGGAGCACATTAAGGAGATACAGAAGCAGGCAGTCGTCAGCAAGGACAGCCGCGAGGTGCCCCGCCCAGCGATGTACGGCTAGTCGACGGCGACCTCGACGAGCCCTTCTTTCTCTGTTGTCGAGAATTCGCGCCCGAGAAGCGTCTCTATGACCCACATGTTCGTCTTCGCGTGCGGTGTCAGCTCCTCAGCGAGCACGACGGAGCTGCCCTTCGCGAGCGCCATGTAGGGCAGTATCTGGTCGAGCATGTGCGAGTCGACAGTCGCGCCTGAGTCGACAGTCTCCATCAGATCCGAAGCGCAGCCTTCACCCAACTCCTCGCTTCTAAGTCCCTTCCGCCCAAGCGATGACTCGCCGAGCAACGCGTTCTCGCACTCGGCGTACAACACGATGCCTGCCCCTGTGCTCCCGCCGGTCCGGACGTCCGAATCCACCTTGACGCGCTCGAACGAGAGCAGGCGCTTGAACGCCGCATGCTTCATGCGACTGACGACATGATCCGGAAGGTTCTGGGAATACGCCACGCCGCCGATGCGGCGCACGCCGCCCTTGGAATCGAGTTTCACAGGACGGAGGGCCCCACATGGCGCGATGTCCATGCGCACCTCTCCTCCACCTTCGGGATAGAAGCCCCTCGACACCAGGTCGAGGGACGCCTTGATGTCGAATCTCTCTGCGATTGCCAAGTGGACGGATGTGAGATAGTCGATGGGAGGTGACCAGTTCACGTCCGTCCCACCGGTTACGCAGAGCTCTGTTCGCCTTTTGGACGCCGACGCTACGAGGATGCAGCTCTGCAGGACAAGCGATATGCTGCCGGCCGTGCCTATGTCGAATCTGAAACTGCCGCCCAGCACACTCTCTGGTCGGAATGCGATCTCGCGAGCCCCTGGTGCCAGCCCCTCAACGGACGCGTCGGAGAGCGCAGCGACGGCCTCTATACTGGTCAGATGCTGCGGCGATAGTCCGGGGCGGGGGCGTCCTGCCCTGATGTTCACGACCTTTACATCCTCACCTGTGACGGCGGACAGGGCGACCGTCGTTCGAAGTATCTGTCCTCCGCCTTCTCCATGGGAGCCATCGACCTCGATCACTTTTCACACCTTGTGGGTCTGCCAAACCTCTTCCGTAGGATGTCCGATATGAAGAAGACTATCATCATCACGACGGCGAGCGCTACGAGAGCCGCGGCGAAGTACAGGAGCCAGACGGGAGCGCGATCGTCACCGCTGATGACGATTATCGCCAGGCCTATGCTCTCTGCGATGAACGCTCCGAACCCGAGGGCGAAGGAATATAGTCCCATGGTCGCGCCGTAGCAGTCCTCGCTTGACGAGTCCGCCATGAGTGCCAGTGCGGCGGGTACGAACGCCCCAGCACCGAGGCCGAGGATTCCAAGCGGCACAAGGCCGATTAGCTTGAACTCGATATCGCCGTCGACCCTTGTATAGATGGAATCCGAGAAGAAGAGGACCATTGCGACGATACCCATTATGCTGAACACGCCGTATGCCATGACCGGGATTCTGCCGACTATGTCGGAGACCTTCCCCCAGAACGGCTGGAGGAGGCCGAGGGCGACCCCCGCGGCGCCGAACAGGATGCCGATGGTGCTGCCGCTTACGTTTTCGCTCAGCATGATCCGGGGAAGATACGTGATGGCCAGGCCGAGTAGCGTCGCGATTATCAGCCAGATCGGGAACATGAGCCTGACCTCCCTGATCTTGAACACCTTCTTGAGGCTCTTTAGGCCGACCATGCTTTCGGATTTGGCGCACACCTTCTCCTTCTTAACGAATGTCTGTAGCAGTATGGCAGACACAGCGAGGAGGCCAGCCATTATCAGAAACCCGCTCTTCGCGCCGACCAGGTCGATCAGGAAGCCGCCCACGACAGCTCCTATTATGTAGCCTATGAAGGTGGCGTAGTCGAACCATCCCATCTGCCTCCCGCGGTCGCACGAGTGCGCATGATCGGCAATCATCGCTATTGCAGGCGCGACGGTGGCCGCCGCACCGATGCCGTGTATTCCGTGCATCGCTGCGAGATACCAGACATTGTTCGATATCGTGTACAGGACTACTATGGATGCCGCCAGGGTGGTTCCGAGGACGATTATGGGCTTCCTTCCTGTCCTGTCGCTCAGCATCCCGAAGTAGTTGGCGGTTAGCATCTCCGCCAACGGGTATGGCACCGCGATTATCGCGACGTTGAGCAGCCCCTCGTAGTCCGTTTCGGAAGGCACGTACTTCGCTATGATCAGAAGCAGTGCGCCGAAAGCCACCCTGAGGAAGAAGGTGGATATGTAGAGCACCCTGAGATACATCGGCGTCCTGATGCCTCTGCCTCTCAGGAATCGGAACATGATAGCCTGGCAGATTGTCGAGTTACTTAATTCTTGTGCAGTCGTCCTGTGCAGTCGCGTAGTTTGCGACCTGCACGCGGGCGCGGCCGCCGGCCTTCCTCAGATGGCTTTAAATATCCACCTCTCATAAGCGTGACGGGACGCTACGATGGCCCTGGAAGCGACCTCAATTCTCGCTCTTGTAGGTGCTCTCCTGGTCATCCTCCTGAGCTGCGAGGTGTTCACCAACGGCATCGAATGGCTCGGGTGCCGCCTCGGAATGTCGGAGACAGCGACCGGAAGCCTGTTGGCTGCCGTCGGGACGGCCATGCCGGAGACGGTGATTCCCATCATCGCGATATTCTTCGGCAGCGAGGCCGAGGGAGAGGAGATCGGCGAGGGCGCGATTCTTGGCGCCCCCTTCATGCTCGGGACACTGGCGATGTTCGTCGGCGGCATCGCGGTGTTGCTGGCCTATAAGGCCGGCAGGCGAGGCCCCAACCTCGAGCTCCACAAGGGACACGTGGAGCGCGACCTTCGCTTCTTCATGCTCGCCTACTCGCTGGCGCTTCTGACGGGCCTCCTCGGCATGCAGGAGGAGGTCGACCTCAAAGGAGTGAACTACTTCGTGGCCGTGCTCTTGATTCTGATCTATGTCGTCTACGTGCGAAGGACCTTGAGAGATGAGCATCACATCGAGGAGAGCAGCTGTCCAGTTCTCTACATGACTCGGGCAACTGGAATTCCGAATGTGGGGAGACGCGGCTTAGTCATGATATCCTTTCAGGTCGTCGCTGCGCTCATAGGAATCATAGTCGGGGCGAAGTTCTTCGTGGACCAGGTAGAGCACCTCTCGACGGCCCTGAACGTTCCGGCGATGATCTTGGCCTTCCTGGTCGCGCCGATCGCGACAGAGCTGCCCGAGAAGTTCAACAGCTTCATATGGTATTGGCGTTCCAAAGACGTGCTTGCGCTCGGCAATATAACGGGCGCGATGGTGTTCCAGAGCAGTATCCCAGTCACGATAGGTCTGTTGTTCACGAGCTGGGTCCTCGCACCCATCAACATCGCGAGTATCCTGATAGCATTGGTCGCCGCGGCGTGGATCTACCACTGTGTGAGGAGGTCGAAAGGCGTGTGCTACAGAACCCTGATCGCCTCGGGCTCCATGTACGTGCTGTACATCATCCTGCTGTTCGTCGGGCTTCACCCTTGAGCAGAGCAGCTGCGCTGCTCTGAACCAGATGCCGGCCGTTCCCGCATCCTGAAAAGGTATAAGTACGGACGATGGCCATTAGCGCCGCGGATGGGATGACGCCAGTTCTTAGGTCCTGCAGGTGACATCCTCTTCCGCGAACCTGGATGGGATCAAAGAGATGGTCACGGAAGCCGAACTACTGTTCCAGCTCGGAGCGATACTCCTGCTCGCCTTCATCGCCGCGAGCCTCGCGGGCAGGGCTAACCAGTCCGTCATGGTCGGCTACATCGTGATAGGCATACTCATCGGGCCCAAGATGAGCTTCGAGCTCCTCGGTGTGGAGTACAACGGTCTCATAACCGATACCAGCCTCGTGGAGATTCTGTCGTTCGTGGGCCTCATCATGCTCATGTTCTTCGTCGGGCTCGAGTTCTCATTCTCGAAGCTCAAGAAGACCAAGACACCGGCAATCATACTGGCAATCATAGACACCAGCATAGGCCTGTTCGTGGGGTTCGTCTTCGCTTCCTATCTCGGATGGCCGCTGATTGACTCGATATTTCTCGCGGGCGTGATCGCGATGAGTAGCACGAGCATCGCGATGAAGATACTTTTCGACCTCAAGCGAATGTCGAGCCCCGAGGTGGAGTTCCTCATAGGCCTCGTCGTCGTGGAGACGTTCATCGCGATGCTGATCCTGGCCGTCGCCAGCGGCATGATAATCGAGCCAGAAACCAATGCGGTAGCCTATGGCCAGCTACTGCTCGGCATGGCTGCCTTCTACGGATTCTTCGTGTGGGTCGCGATGTGGGCTGTGCCGAGAGTGGTCGCGTTCTTCAACAGGATAGACAACGACGAGCTCTTCATCCTATTCGCTCTTGGAATCGTCTTCCTGACGTGTGGCGTAGCAGCGGTGATGAACGTCCCGCCGATTATAGGCGCTTTCTTCATAGGTATGATACTCGCCGAGAGCAAAGTCTCTGCTCGGATACAGTCGAAGCTCGAGTCCTTCAAGGACGCCTTCGTCGCAATCTTCTTCACGTCGTTTGGGATGATGATAGACCCAGCGATGTTCGACACTGTGATATGGATGGTCCTACTGATAGTGCCGATAATCGTCTTCTACGAATCGATCGTCATCTCCGCCGTGTCGTACTTCATCGGCTTCTCGGCACGCGCTGCCTCCACGATAGGAACGAGCATGTGCGGCAGGGGAGTGGAATCGATCCTCTACGCGAGCGTGGGCAGCGAGGTCAGGGGCGCGACCATGGGCGCACAGCTGAATCCGTTCGCTGGGGCGCTGTGCTTCAGCATGAGTGCGATTGCGCCGTTCATGGTCAAGCACTCGGTGAAGTTCGCGAATACCATGGCGAGGATAGTGCCCAGGCCGCTCCGGTTCTCCGGCGCCATCATCTCACGCACGCTGGGCAAGGTCGTCATGCCGTCACCGTTGAGGATATTCAAGGGCACGAAGCTCACGGGCGCTCTGCTCATGTCCTTCGTTATCATGTCCGTGGCCGCTCTGATGGCTGACGGCATTCTTCATGTCATCTTCCTCGTGGCAGACTGCGCCCTCGCCGGAGCGATATACTACATCATCAGGTACGAGGTGTGGGAGATCGTGCGTCATGTCAACTACAGCAACATAGGCGTGAATGCGAACGATCGAACGCCGATAGTCGACCTGATAAGCAGCGTCGTCTTCGGGGCAGTGGCCTCCGCAGTCGTTATCGTGGCGGCATGGTCCTTCTTCTGGGAGGTTGGTGTCCTGGTCGCTGTCGGTTACGGCGTTTCCATCCTGGCCTTCATGTACAAGGCGTACAAGGTACTGCACGTCGAGGGCCTCGGAGTGCCGAGCAGGGTGTACTCCTTCTCCCGACAGGCGGAGGCGCAGGAGGAGGACGAGGTGGTAGAGGTCCCGACGCCGGTGTACGGGGTCGTCAAGACGATGCCCAGGGACACGCGGCTCTGAAGCCTCATCTCTTCGGCCCGAACCCGTTTGCCGAGACCGTCGCGGTCATCACGCTCTGGGCGTGGGGTTTTGTCTTCCCGGGAGCCCTCTTTCAGGTGTTCGGACGGGTATCGACAAGGACAACGCTCTAGGACGCCCATGCAAGGCTTTTAAGGGACAGTGTCGTTTCGACAGCCAAGATGGATGCCGCCGTGCCATGGCACAGCGGAGGCAGAGAAGATGTCGGCCAAGGACTACATCGAACTTGAACAGACGTATGGGGCGCACAACTATCACCCGCTGCCGGTGGTGATCTCCAAGGCGGAGGGAGTGTGGGTATGGGACGCCGATGGCAAGCGGTACATCGACATGCTGAGTTCCTACTCGGCGATCAACCAGGGGCACCTGCATCCGAGGATCGTCAGGGCGGCCGTCGACCAGTTGGACAGGGTTTCCCTGACATCGAGGGCGTTCTCGAACGACAGGATGGGGCCGTTCCTGAAGAAGCTGTGCGAGGTCAGCGGCATGGAGATGGCGCTTCCCATGAACACCGGCGCCGAGGCCGTAGAGACCGCGATCAAGCTCGCCAGACGGTGGGGTCATCAGAGGAAAGGTATCCCTGAGGATATGGGTGATATCATCGTGTGCGAGAACAACTTCCACGGACGCACGAGCACAATAATCAGCTTCTCGTCGGACGCAGGCTCCAGAAGCGGCTTCGGCCCGTACACGCCGGGCTTCGTGACGATTCCTTACGACGATGCCGCCGCCTTCGAGAGCTCGATAGGCGAGAACACTATGGCGATCCTCGTCGAGCCCATACAGGGCGAGGCTGGGATCAACGTGCCGTCGCCAGGCTACCTCAAGGAGCTGAGGCGCATATGCGATGAGAAGGACATTCTGCTGATACTGGACGAGATTCAGACGGGGTTTGCGCGCACGGGCAAGATGTTCGCTTTCGAGCATGAGGGGATAAAGCCGGACGTTCTGTGTGTCGGAAAGGCGCTCGGAGGCGGTCTGTATCCAGTATCGGCCGTTGTGTCGTCGCGCGAGCTGCTATCGGTCTTCACCCCTGGCTCCCATGGAAGCACCTTTGGCGGCAACCCTCTCGCTTCAGCGATAGCCAGCGCCGCCCTCGACGTGCTGTTGGACGAGAACCTTGCGGAACGATCCGCGGAGATGGGAGCCTACTTCGTGACGAAGTTGAATGAGATCGACAGCCGGAAGATGAAGGAGATACGGGCAAAGGGCCTGCTCATAGGGGTCGAGTTCCACCTTGGCGAAGGGGAGACGGTCAGGCCGGTATGCCAGAAGCTCATGGAGGAGGGGGTGCTCGCCAAGGACACCCACGAGAAGACCGTACGGTTCGCCCCGCCTCTGACGATTACCAAGGAAGAGATCGACTGGGCGATGGAACGCATAGCGAGAGTGCTCAAAGGCAGCTGAGCCCTGCTGTCGTCAACCGCACCCTCTCGGAACAATGCATTAGGCCTGCAACGCGATACACGATCGGAGATGTGAATGCAGATAGCCAGGAAAGGCGACACGATATTCATCCGCCTAGACCACGGTGAGGATGTCCTCGAGTCGCTCTCCGAAGCGATCCGTGAGGAGCGCTCCACGCTGGTACTGACTGCCGGCTTGGGGATGATATCCGAGTTCGAGATAGGATACTTCGACAACGGCAACTATGTCAAGAAGTCGTTTGAGGAGGCGCACGAGCTGCTGTCGATGCAGGGCTCCGTGGCGACGGAAGGCGATCCGAGACTGCACATCCATGTCACAGTCGCAGACAGGTCTCACTCCGCCTTCGGAGGGCACCTTGTTCGAGGAAGGGTCTGGATGAGCAACGAGATAGCCGCGCTGAGGATCGAAGGACTCTCATCGTCCAGGCAGATGGACCCCGTGAAGAAGGTCGGGATCTTGCAGCTCAAGACATGAGGCCGAGCAGAGAGTGGGCTTATCGGTTGAGCGCGACGGCCAGCGACGCCACTCTGCTTCCAAGGTCGCGGCAGTACTCTGCCTCTTCATCGTTCGGCGCCTCGATTGCGGCCGCGCCGTAGTGCTTGTCGTCGTGTCTTCCCTGCACAACCATGCCGTGTATCAGCATGGCCTGCAGCATGGCCAGCAGCGCTGTCTCCGCGCCGCAAGCTGTACCTCCCGAGCTCGTGAAGGCTCCGCCGACCTTCCCCTTCAGCTTGCCGTGTATGTTGAAGCTCTTGTCGATCAGCTCCTTCATCCTTCCAGACATGTTGCCGTAGTACGTCGGGGATCCCAGGATGACCGCATCCGCGCCTTCGAGGTCATCCAGCTTCGCCTTTTCTATGCCCACAACAGACGCATCGGCCCCGTCGACCTTTCGAACGCCCTCAGCCACACTTGCAGCCATTCTCTCCGTGTTGCCCGTCCTTGAGTCGTATACTATCAGCACTCTCACCATCTTCCTCACCACCTCACTCGATCAGTACAGAATCTTCCCCGTCAGGACGACTCTGTCGTCCTTGGTGGGAACGCCCTCGCGTTCGACGTGCCTCCTGCGAGCGGCCGCAGCCCTCCTCTCGCCGCCGAAGCCGCCGTCGGATTTTACGACCCTGTGACACGGCACGATAGGGTACAGCGGGTTCTTGTGAAGTGCATTTGCCACGGCCCTCTGTGCCTTGGGTCTGCCTATGGCTCTTGCGACCCTGCTGTACGTGCTCACCCTTCCCTCAGGTATCTTGAACGTGGCGAGGTATACGTCCCTCTCGAACTTCGACCAACCCTTCAGATACTCCCTTAAGTCTTTCTCGGTCCTGACATCGGATTTCCTCAGCGCAGACATCCCCCGTATCATTCGGTAGCTGAGACGTATGGGAAACAGCATTAGATGCCTTTCGGTGGCTCGGCGAAAATGGTGCCCTCCTCGAAGAGGGGGCGCGAGCGCCGCCTCCATGAGCGGATGGCATGTCCGACGTGGGGTTATACATACTAGTTTGGCGTTCCACAACCGTCCGTGGTGCAGGTGTGAAGGCGCTATGGCCTCCTCTGGAGACGTGCTCGATAGGCTATGAGAGCGTAAATCGGGAAAGCCTGCTGGACGTCGCTTTGGTGATTGAGCGAAGACATACTTGAGGGACGTAGATGTTCGTAGCACCTGAAGGTGAAAGCGCGGGATCCCAATCGTTCCACTTGTCGGCGAAGAACGTGACGGTGCGCTTTGGGGAAGTCACTGCCTTGGACCACTTCACGGCGAACGTGCCACGGGGTACGGTAGGTCTTCTTGGCCCCAACGGCGCTGGCAAGAGCACGTTCATCAAGGCATCTCTAGGGCTGCTGGAGCTCGACGATGGCTCCATCCGTGTGGGCAGTCTGGATTCACGACACCAGAGCCTTGCGATTCGGGACGAGGTGGGTTACATGCCAGAGCACGACTGTCTTCTGCAGTCCATGAACGCGGTCGAGCTGGTGGCCTATCTAGCTCAGATCTCCGGGATGGGACGGCGCGACTCGATGCAGAGAAGTCATGAAGTCCTGGATTTCGTCGGAATCGACGAGGAGCGGTATCGATTGATTAAGTCATACTCCACTGGCATGAAGCAGAAGGTCAAGCTGGCACAGGCGATAGTCCACGACCCGTCCCTCCTGTTCCTGGATGAACCGACGAGCGGGATGGACCCACAGGGAAGGGAGGAGATGCTCGACCTCGTCAGGCGGATCGGCTCCTCAGAGAAGACAGTGATTGTCTCTTCTCACATATTGCAGGAGGTCGAGCGCGTGTGCGATTACGTCGTCATAATCAGCAGCGGCAAGCTCATACGTGCCGGAGAGACGCTGGCTCTTGTGGCTGGAGAGGAAGGGGTCCACAGCCTAACCATCCGGGGAGACAGCAAGGCGATTGCAGACTATGTAGGAGCCTTGGGAGAGCTCTGTGAAGTTCTGAGAAAAACGGGCGAGGGCGACCGCCAGACGACTCTGCTACTTCGCGGTTGCGGAGATGGAAGAGCCATCTTTCGGCTGGCCGCGGAAGGCGGTGTCCAGGTGAGGAGCTACCGCCCGGAGACGCTTGACCTCGAAGAGGTCTTCCTGAGAGCGTTCAAGAGGGGTGAATCGAATGGGAATTAGCCCTATCCAGTACCGGCCTTGGAAGGGCGAGAGGAGCGCTCAGAACCTCCGGATGTACGTGATTCTGAGGAGCGTGTTCAGGCACGGCCTGAAATCGACCGGAGTGAAGATACTGCTCATCCTTGGATTCTTTCTGATATTCGCTTTTCAGCTGATATTTGTCGTGCTGATGCCGCACGAAAGGCTCGAGGCGGAGGACATGAACTCGAGCCTCAACGGATTCGGCCTCGCCATCTTCGCGATGCTGTTGGCGGCCGTCGTGACCTCCGACCTGATATCGGAGGATCTGTCGAGCAACTCGTTCGTACTATACTTCAGCCGGGCTGTGAAGGTAAGAGACTATGTCGTGGGCAAGACTGGCGGAGCGCTCATCATCATGAGTATCCTCTGCATGGTTCCTCCCGTGCTCATCGCTGTCGTGGCAACGTTGACACAGAGCGGGGGAGACTACTTGCACAGCGCGGGCATAATCGGCCGGACCGCCGTCGCCGGAGCCCTCGCGACGGTATTCTATATCCCATATGGCATCATGATGTCGGCGTTCACCAGGAAGAAGAGCTATGCGGCCGTCGGTACCTTCATGTCGTTCTTCGTCCTCGTCATCGTGGCCGAGGTCTTCTCCGAGTTCGCCCGAGAGTGGAGAATTATCAGCCCTGTGGAATCCCTGGTCTATTCGTTCGACTGGATCTACGGCGAATCGCTGCCGTCCTACATAAGCGAGGGCGCCCTGGTTTCGTTCCTGGTTCTCTTCATCCTGGTTCCTGCAGCGTTGACGTACCTGAGGATAATGAGACAGGCGGTGGGCAAATGAGCGGAGGACGCACCCCAGCAGTGGACGCCGTCATCGTCGCAGAGGCCCTCGGCAAATGGTACGGCGAGGTGATAGGCCTCAACAACTTCTCGCTCGACGTCAAGCACGGCGTGACCGGCGTTGTCGGGCCGAACGGGTCAGGGAAGAGCACGTTCTTCAAGCTGGTTTTAGGTTTGATAAAGCCAAATACCGGAGACATAACGGTCCTCGGCCAGAAACCCTGGTGCAACCCAGGGCTGCACTCCGAAATAGGCTTCTGTCCCGACTACGAGTCGCTGCCTTCGGACTCCACAGGCAGGGAGTTCCTGTCTCTCATCGGCCACCTCCATGCCATGGAAGGGGCTGCGCTCCGCAAGCGCATCGACGAAGCCGCGAAGCTGGTCGTAATGAGTCATGCGTTGGACAGGAAGACCGGAGGATACAGCAAAGGTATGAAGCAAAGGATGAAGATCGCGGGCGCGCTCATCCACGATCCCCAGTTGCTCATACTGGACGAGCCCCTCAGCGGGACGGACCCCATAGTCCGCAAGGAACTCATAGACCTGACGAGGTCGCTGTACAGGGATCACGGCCACGACGTCGTCGTCAGTTCTCATGTGCTCTTCGAAATCGAGAGGATGACCCACGACGTGGCACTGATGTACAAGGGACGAACGGTTGCCTCCGGTGACATCTCGGAGATAAGGGCGCTCATAGACAAGCACCCACACAACATCATCATCGAGGGCGAAGACATCTCGATACTTGCAAAGGCGCTCCTCGACCAGCCATACACGGTATCCGTCGCCTTCAACCACGAGAGGGATGGCATGACGGTTCAGGTTTCGAGGCCTGACGACTTCTTCAGCGAGCTGCCTGCAATTGTGGGCGAGACAGGCGGCAGCGTGACCAGCATGTACAGCTTGGACGACAACCTGGAAGCGATTTTCAAGTACCTCGTGGGGCGGTGAGGATATGGACATCAAGAAGGCGGTCAATGGCATTTGGGCGCTGACGCTTCACTCCTTGAAAGGACTTCTGCTGAGCAGAAAGGTCGTTATAACGTTCCTCGTCACGCTGTTCGTGGTGGCCGTGATGGGCTACGCAGGCGCCCAGGACGTGGACGCCCTATACGCCGGCACGAACCTGATGGACGTGCTGATACTGTTCTTCTTCATGCCCGTGATGGCGATGATATTCGGATCGTCGCTGATTCGCGACGAGATTGACAACAAGAGCATAACGCATGTCGCCACATCGCCTCTCGACCGCGCGTTCGCATATGTGGGCTACTACCTACCATTGGCCCTGGCCGTCTCGGTGTCGATGATCTTGATAACCACCGCAGGCTTCCTTAGCTTCTTCGTGCAGCAAGGCGTAACGGCTGCCGCCGTTGAGGTGTATCTTGAGCTCACAGCCCTGGTGGTCATAGGGGCCTTCGCATACTCGTCTCTATTCCTGGCAGCGAGCGTCTGGTTCAAGAAGCCCGTGTTCTTCGGCCTGTTCTACGCTTTCATATGGGAGGGCTTCATAGGCTCGATACCGGGCCAGATTCAGAAGGCGTCCATCAAGCACTATCTGAGGAGTATAGGCTCGGAATGGATTGACCACGGCGACATCAGCGAGTTCGACGCATCGAGTGCTGGCGGGTCGGCAGCTGTGATCGTGGTGTTGGCGGTGTTTCTGCTCATCCTCGGAGCCTGTGTATTCCGTGAGAAGGAGCTCAGCTGAAGCTTCAGTCGACTGATGGTAAATTGAAAGGAAAAGGGTTTGAGGAGATCTCCGTTCTGCGTCCGGTCACGTGAGCTGGTCAAGGTGCGCGTTTGCATCCGTGAACGTGGCGAGCAGGATTACCATCCCATCGTTGAGATTCTGGAGTGCGAGTTCCTTCTCCTCTTCGAGCCACTCTATTTCCTGGGAAAAGTCGCAATCTCCTGTCTCAATCTTATCCTCAAGAGACTCTATGACTCGCCAGCAATCGACGATCTCGCCGAGCTGTATCTGCTCGCCCCAGTTGTCCGGCGTTGTGAGGGCCTCCATCTCCTTCACATAGTACTCATAGTCGGTGAAGTCGTAGTACCATGTGATTCCCACAAACCAGATCAGGTTCTTGATCACAGACTTGGCAGCAGCGAGGTTCTCCTTAGCGAGTCGGTCGATGCATACATCGACCCAGAACGCATCCCTCAGGCCCTGCTCGTGCGGATAGACTGTAAGCTCCCATACCTCCATCGCCGTGAAGCCATCCTCGACGACCTGTACCGTGTCGAGTAGCAGGTCATTAACCTCAGCAACCTTGCCTGGCGGCACGCTGTCCTTCGCCGCTGCCCATGCGCTCGCAAGCGTGGTGAACTCAGCAGCTGCCGCGTCCACAGCGTTGACGAGTTCCGCGTCAGCACCGACACCAAGAGTCTTGCCAGCGTTCCAGACCTCGGCGAAGTGTGCAGCCCTCGCATCGAACGAGTAAGGTATCACTTCCATCTGGTCGAGCTCTACGGTCATCGCCAGGTTCATGAACAGGCATCCGCCGCCAAGATAGTCGAAGTCCAGAATGTCTACGCAATCGAGCTGCGTGTGGTAGATGTTGTCCATGCACAGCTCGCCGGTCTCATGTATGGTTGCTGTCGTTATTCCTGGCACTCCCTCAGCGGTGAAGGTGAAGCCATCGGTCCAGCAGGTGATATCATAGTTCACGCTGACGCCGAACGGCATGCGATCGCTGTGCTTCTCCGCTACCTCACACATGAACGGATAGAGGTCTATCGGCGTCTGGATGGAGAACTCCGCCTCCTTTATGCCCTGCATTTCGATGTTGACGTATGCGACGGCCTTCCCGGCCCACTCCGGATGTTCCCGCGTTATCTGATACCATGCACCGACACACCAGTCGAAGTACACGTTCGTGGTGCCATACTCCTCGGCCGTATGGGTCGTGAATATCAGCGTGTTTTCCGGCTGGTAGCCAGAATCGATGATCGCCTTCGCCATTCCGAGGGTAAGGCCTATGGCAGACGTATCATCAGCAGCACCGGTGAACCACGCGTCATGGTGGTCACCCACGATGAGCAATGTGTCTTCAGGCGTCCCGTAGTTCTTGCCTGGTATGTACCCGATCGTGTTGTAGCCTGTCGCATCGAGGTGGACCTCGATATCGCTTTCGACGGTGACCATGAGCGTCTCGCCGCTCTCGATGAGGTCAAGCAGCTGGAACCCGTACTCCTTTGGTATGTATATCGCCGGAGGCCAGACTCCGGTGTCCCAGCCGGCGTCCTGGCAGTGAAGGGCGTAATCGCCCTGGGCGTACATACTGTCCATGTTGCTCACAACTATCGCCTTCGCCCCGTGCAGATATGCCATCATACCGACCGCGTCGATCCATATGTCGTAGCCATCCCAGTTGGTGAACACGATCTTGCCCTCGACATCTCCCACGGCTTCGTAGTCCGAAGCGTAGCTGGAGCCAACATAGACCATCTCGCCTGATATGGGGCCATCGGTTCCCTGCACGCAGCCAAATGAAGACGCCTGGATTTCCATCTCGACTGGGGAATTCACCATGAGCGATGCGCTCTTGAATTCCCAGGCGTCCACGGGTACGGGCTCAGTCCCCACGCCCATCAGGCCAACGGCGTTCATCTCGTCCACGATGTAGTCCACGGTCTCGTGTTCGGCTGCCGTTCCTGCGACCCTGAAGCCAAGGTCGCATGAACCGATTTCGACTACGTCTTCCACAACTCTCTGCACGTAGTCGCCGTCCATGTGGTCCGATATCACTTCAAGCCAATCCGTTTCGCCGTCCGGAGAATCCGCCTGAACTCCCAGCGGAGATAGGAACGAGAACGCGAAGACCAGCGTTCCAACGGCGGCGAACAACGCGCACCTCTTTTTTATGTAACTCCCCCCATGTATGTCGAGTCATCGTACTGACTCAGGTTCCGGAACGAGGTCATGCCAGAAAACGATTTCTGCAGTTTCTGTCGTGTCACCCCTCTATTCACCACTATGCGTTCTAACGTTCGTAAGACTGCTTCGGAGGCGATGAACGCGGTATCGCGTCAGCGCGGAGCGTCAATCGGCGTCAGCATATCCGCGTCGGTGGACAGGGCGCCCCCTCTGCGATCGCTACGAGGCAACGATCAGACAGTGCCGCCCGCACCTCGCATGGTCCAGAAGAGCTCCAGGAAGTCTATCCAACCATCGCTGGCAAATGCGTACGACGAGTAGTAGCCAGGCAAGTCGAACTCGTGCTGCGGAAATCGCATACCCAGGCCATTCACGGACCCTTCGAGGACGTGCGTGTCCTGGAGTGCCACAACGGTCGAATCGAAGTTCGTGAGAACCTCGGCGCAGGCCTCGCTGACTTCCGTGGACGGAGCCAAGCTTCCGAGCGTCTCTACGAGATTCCTGAAGTCAACCAGTCCGTACTCGCCAGCCCCATACTGGAACACCGACGTGCCTCTGGCCCCTGAGAGTGCCTGGAGGAACTCCTCCATGTCGGGGCGAATCAGCTCAGTCACGTCCTGGAAGCTCGCCACCAAAGCGTTCGTCATAGCGAGGTCGATTGCCGCATGGCAGTTGACTATCTCGGACATGACAGGCGTCTCACTGAGCAGTATGTCCACCTGCTCGATGAACATGGCCGCACACTCCCTCGGCGTCATGTACGGATTCTCCACCATCTCTGCGAAGATCTGGTCGTAAGGATAGCCTCTCCAGCCCGTGTATGTCTGGCTAGCCAGCAGGAAGTCGATCTCCAGCCCGCTCTGGGCATATTCATAAGCGACCTCTACCTGGCCGACGAGACACTCGTCCGCTCCGATTATGTCCACTTTGTAACCTTCCAGCGCGGTGATTACCTCATGGTGCGTCAGCGAATCTCCGACTCCTAGCTCCGGACCGTTGTCGTCCCAGCAGATGATGTTCGGCGATCCGTGGTCCCAGAACATCAGCACCGTATGCTCTGCCGGTGTCGCCTCATAAGTGTACTCGACGAAGCTCCTAAGCGTAGCTGGGTCTCCCATATTCGCCTCCTCGCCGTTCAGCGGGAAGTCCACCATCTCCTCCATCTCACCTGAGTTCATCTTGAACAGATTCGCTGGTCCTTCCCATCTATCGACGAAGACATAGCACACTACGAGGTCAGTCGACCCGACAGAAATGAACTCATTGAAATCATCCTCGACTACAGGAGTGTGGAACATTCCAGCCTCGACGTCGAGGTTGTTGTCCGCAACGAGATAGACCAAGAATCTCCACTTGGCGATTTGGTCGGTTTCAAAGGATCGATCATTAGACCCGAGCGCCCCCGAGCTATGCACCGAAAACATTCCCGCCGACATCACTAGCATCAACAGGACCGCTACCGCTCTCTTTGCCCTCATATAGGTGACCTCCCCCAAGGCGTTCCCCCTTAGGTCAGTATCCGAATCAAAGGATCGCTATATATCTGTGCCGAAAGCCTCGGCATACTGACTATGTACGATCTTCAGCAACCGAGGCCCGCGCCCGGGCAAGAGTCATGAGCCATTCTTCTCTCAATGATAAAGCGTCATCAAACGGGGTCCTGCATGCACGCCATAGTCAACAGTTCAGCAACATCCATCACAATGATCTCGCTTCCGAGAGATTCGGCGGCTTCTTTCAGGTTCTGCTCGCAAAACGGGCAGGCCGAGACGAGTAGCTCCGCGCCCGTTCGTGCAGCTTCTTCCACCCGTCGCTTCCCGATTTCGAGAGATATCTGGGGGCTGGCCGTCTTGACACCGGCTCCAGCGCCGCAGCATCTTGAGTGCTCTCGGCTGTTCTTCATCTCGACGAACTCCACTCCCGGGATCCGGGTGATTACGTCCCTCGGGGCATCATACACCTTAGATTGCCTGCCAAGATGACATGGGTCGTGATATGTCACCTTCACATCGAGAGCACTTGGCCTCAGCTTGTCTGATTCCAACAGCTCCGAAAGCAACTGAGTGAAATGTATGATATCCGGCGCACTCCCGTCGAAGACATAGTCCAGGCTCATCGTCTTGTAGCATCCCGCACAGGATGTCACTACGCGCTCGTACTGAGTGAGCGCCTTGACATTCTTCCCTCGTAGGTCCTCGAACATCTTGCGGTCTCCCAGCCTGAGCGCGGTAGACCCGCAACAGAGCTCATCCTTGCCGAGTACGGAGAAATCCTCGTCTGCGATCATCAAGAGCTTCGCCGCAGCGATCGGGGCCGCAGTCAGCTCTGGAGACATTGTGAATGTGCACCCGGCAAAGAACAGGGTATGTGATTGATGCTCAGTCGAGATTCCCGCCTGACGTACCCAGCGGCCTCTTACGGACTTGGGCTGCATCCAAGGGTTGCCATAGTTCTTCAGGCTCGCAACTAGCGGTACATGTTCCGGAAGTAGCCCAAATCCTTTGGATACGAACTCCTGTCTGACGCTCTCGCATATGTCTGCGTTGGGGATCCTCGCCAGGCAATTCTCTTCATCAAGCCGGCACAGAAGGCAGGAATACAGAGTCCGGGCCATTCTCACATCCGGCTGGATCTGCCCCTTGAGATAAGCCAGGATGATAGAGTTCCTGCCTCGAGCCGACATCTGCTCCTCAAGCATCGTGCCGTAGATCAGGCAGCCGTCTTTGCAGCAACCGCAGCTGCACTGAGCGCAGGCCTCAAGCGCCTTCAGGAGCTCCGACCGGTCCATGCCTCATGGCAGTATCCTTGCCCTATTTATCCATGCTGACCGATTAGTATGTCTACATGAAGAATCAATCCCTACCGGAGGGCAGTGGTGCCTGATGGATCCTGAAATTCGAGAGAAGGTCAGAAGATCCCTGGTCGAGGCGATCGGGGAGGGAAGGGTCCTTCACGCTGAGACGGACCTCCGGGCCTATCGATCGGATTATTTCTATCAATTGATTGCTAACGGCGACAGGGACAGATATGCCCCCGATTTTGCGGTGCTTCCGGAGACCACTCCGGACGTCCAGAAGATCGTCAAAGTCGCATCAGACCACAACATCCCGATTATCCCGAAGGGTGGCGGGTCGAACCTTTGTGGGATGCTCGTCCCGGTGAAGGGCGGAATCGTCATTGACACGATCAAGATGAACAAGATAGTCGAGGTGAACGTGCGAGACCTGTTCGCTACAGTTCAGCCGGGGATAACGCTCAAGGAGCTCGATGAGGTGCTCTCCGGGCGCGGGCTCGCACTCAACCAACTCCAGGGATCGTACAAGGTCGCCACCATAGGCGGGTCGATTGCGACCGCGGGCTTTCCTCGCAAGCACAACAAGTACGGAACCATTGGCGATCGAGTGATGTCCCTTGAGGTGGTATTGGCCGACGGTACGGTCCTCAGGACAGGTCCGAAGGTGCTCTACACGTCGACTGGGTATCGTCTCCACCAGCTGTTTGTGGGCTCCGAGGGCACGCTCGGCGTGATAACAGAGGCCACTCTCAGGGTCGAGCCGCTGCCTGAGGCGCACGCGGCCGTCTTGGCGTACTACACTGACTTCTGGAGTGCGCTGGAAGCCTCCTGCCAAATCAAGGTTTCCGGAGTCACGATGGTTGGATTGGAGGCTTTCGAGATATCTGATTCGTGGGATTACGAGGCGCCTGCCGGGAGACATGGAGCGCTCGTCGTGGACTTCGAGGGAACGAGGGGGGAGGTCGAGGCCGAGAGGCGTTTCGTCACTGATATCGTGGAACGGACTGGGGGTGTCCTATCCGACCCCCGGAACGCTGAGTTCGTCACCAAAGGCTACGAGATGATATGGTGCGGTCTCAAAGCGATGTGTGAGAAGAGAAGGGACGCCGTTTGCTCCTATATCCCTTCTGGGCGATTGGCGGAGTTTTACGACAAGGTCTGGAACGACATACTGCCGAAGTACGGAATGACGCCGTACCCTTTCAGCGAGAGACGCAGTGCCGACATGGGGAGATACGAGATGGCCTACGTTGTATTCGCCCTTCCGGATGACGAGAAATGGCATGAGAGTCACTCGGCCGCGACCAGGGAGATTGCCGAGCTAGCGGTCTCGCTGGGGGGTTCAATAGCTGCATGCATGGGCGTTGGGCTGAAGTACAGGGACCACTTGAAGATGGAGTACTCCGAGACAGCGCTGGAGATGATGATCGGAGTCAAGAGGTTGCTGGACCCTCAAGACATCATGAATCCTATGAAGAAGCTCCCCGTCGTTGAAACCAGAGCGATTCCGAACGCAAACCCGCCGGGCGAGTGATGAGATGGTCCCAGAGAACCGACCTACTGATCGCAAGGAGAGCCCCCTCTCGCCGCTGCCTATGCGTGTGATCGCCATACCCTGCAGAAGGCCAGAATGCCCGAGGGCTTCGAGACTTCTTCTTCCCCTTGTCAACAGAAAGAGTAAGTCACTCGGCAGAACACACAGATGTGCGGTTGCCGGGACTTGTGCCCGGCAGTAGCCAGACGTCCTTCTTCTGAGTTTAATCGAAGGACGGTTACTGCTTGAGAGAGCGCTTGTCTCTCTTGACGACTTCCTTGGCTACTCTGAGACCTATGAGCCTGCGCCAACATCTCTGCAGTTATGATTGACATGAGATGAGAGAGGTATGCGCAGTCTGGGCAACCAATGGATTGACACTCATGCTACCATCCGGAACCATGGTCGATCTACAGAATGCTCAGGATTGGTGGCTTTCTACGTGTTGGGCAGCAGCTCTGCAAGTGCTATTGGGATGTACTTCACAGGTATGTCGACGAGATCTCTATCGATGGGCAGATCACCAGATGTCGCGCAAGATAGATGAATCTGACATTTCGGATCCGATGTGAGTAGGCAGCTAGCCCCAGTGCGCTTTGCCTGCTTCATCCTCTCAAGTTGGATCTTCATCGTCGTCGATGAACAGTTTGTCCATGCGCAATTGCCGCAGCAGTACGATCGGTTCTTCGTGTTCTCCATCTCCAGTACTTGCATGCCTGCTGCCTCAAGAAGTTGTCTTGGAGCATCTATGATCTCCATGTGTATCCCGAGCCTGCACGAATCATGGTAAGTCACTGGAATCGTAACATCCCTCTTTGGAAATGACAGCTTCCCATCGTCAATCAACCTCTTGAGATACTCAGAGATATGTACTAGCTCGAATCCGAGATCCCCCTCGAACTCCTGATAGTCGACCGAGAATGTCCTGAAGCACTCTGGGCATGAGAACACTACCTTCTCCGCACCGCTTTCCCTGATGAGGTTCAGGTTCTTGTCCATGAGCTTCAGGAAGTTGTCCTCATCCCCGGTCCAGAGAAGGTCGTGCCCACAGCATCTTTCCTGCGTGCTCACGTTCGGCTCGACTCCAGCAGCGTTCATGAGCCTAATGCCCGCAGCCGAGATGTTCGAAAGGCCTAGCTTCCTGTCGGAGAAGATCGCATCGAAGTGCGGCAAACATCCGACGAAGTATAAGACCCTGCAGCTCTCGCTGACTCTGCAATCTGGCGGTATCCATTGTAGCCGGTCTTGTTTCAGGTCTGTCTTCGCCATTACCCTCATCGATGAGTGAATAAGCCCTCTGTGTGAGCATACTGGCTGATGGCCGAGAGTTCTTGCCTGGATGCGAAGTCCTTGTATGAACCCACAGTAGTCTACTTTGAACGGACATAACGAGTTACATAGACCACAGGTGGTGCAGGTCCAGATGTCCTTGTCGTCGACAAGGTGCTCTGTCAACCCTTCGAGTGATTTGAGCACCACGATCCTAGGCATGGCAAACTCAGGTTCGAATCGTGGAATGGGGCACACAACTGTGCACTTCCCGCATTCCACACATTTGTAAGCCTTCGTCTCGTCTATGAGATACTTGATCTCATCATTGACCTCTTCGATTGACGCCTTCTTGGCGGTCTCTCTCCCGCTCTTCAGAACTGGCCCCAGCTTGCGTACGTCCTCTACGAAGGCGGATAGAGCGCCTGCCAGGCGTTCACCATCAGATGGTGATACCAACAGGTTGACAATCCTTCCTGACCCGAGTCCAAGCAACTCTGACAGGTGCTTAACATGGGTCAGCCTTTCCTCAGCAACGGTGTTTCCTTTGCCGTAGTGGCATTCATCTTTGGGGCATCATATGACCGCAAAACCGTCCACGCCGTTTTCAAAACCCTGAATGAACAAGGTCGGGTCTATCGACCCGTTGCACATGACCTTCAGTACCTTGACGTTCGCCGGATACGTGTGCCCTCCCTTTCCCGCCTCAAGCAAAGCGCTACTGGCACTCCACGCACAGGCAAATGCCATGATGAGCGGCTCGAATCTTTTCTCACTCATACGCTCATCTCCTCGGCTATACCCATCATGTTCGCCAGGAGTTGCGTGATCGTGTATCCGAGCAGGGCCATTGATCCATTGCAGCACGCCACTCTACATAGCCCACAGCCTTCGCAGCGCGATGCATCGATATGCGCCACCCTGATGCCCCCATCGCGCTCGACGAGACTGACGGCGTCATACTCGCATACTTCGGCGCACTTCCCACAACCGCGGCATCTGTACTCCTCCACACGAGCGATTATTCGTGGTATGCTCATTGTTCCCTTTCGCATGATGGCGATGGAAACGTCCGCAGCGCTTATCGCATCCTCAATGGCAGGGACCGCTCCCTCAAGCCCCATCGAAGACTCGAGAACGAAGATCCCTCTGTTGAGGTCAGGTAGGTGCCTCTTCGTCAGACGCCTGATTGTCATGTCTTCTCCGCGCCCGACGTGCAGCATGTGCAGGATTCTTCTTGTGTAATCAGTAGGAGCGGCAGTGGCTGGCTCCTTCTTCTCATCCGAAGCTCGGCTGAGCGGTTGCACAGTCATTATGATGGTGCCAACATCTAAGCATTTCATACCTTCTGGAGTCCTGACTCTCACGGTCCATTTGCCTACACCACCCTCCATGGTCTCGATAGCGGACCTCAGGAATAGCGTGACGTCCTCTTCGAGCCGACTGTCGCTGAGGGACGGCGGATGGGTCCCTTCCGCAGGGCCAGCTATCGTAGTGCCCTGACTCACGTCATAGTCTACTGCAGCATTCGCATCATCAACGATGTACGCCTTGAATCCTGATGAAGCGATTCTCTTTGCTGCGGCCTGTCCGGGCTCGCGCGCCCCCACGATCAGAGCAGCTCCTATCACCGGGAAGATCATGTCTTCCAGAGGCTCTTGCTTGAGAGCTTTCTGGATGGCTCCTCTCGTGAGAGCCGCCGCCTTTGAGGTAGCTCTCTCCTTGTCGGAATGAACCCAAGCGCACTGTTCTCTCAGATCCACTTGGTTAACAAGGTACTTGTTAACGCCCACTTCAATAAGGTCGTGAGTCAGCGGAGAGTCGAGAATCTCCGGAGAGCAGGCACCGATTATAACTCTGTCCGAGTTGTCCTTGCCCCTGTTCTCCTTCATGAACTTCCGCCCATCGTCTGAACAGAGCGTGTCATGGACCCCGGCAACCCTCACGTCGGGCAGGAGCGAAATGCGTTCAGCAACCTCCTCGAGATCCACGTGCTGCGATATCTCGCCGTCGCATCTGCACAGGTACACTGCCACTGTTGGGCGGTCTTTACCAACCTGTTCCTCTTCCTTCAACGTAACCCTCCGCAGTTCAGCTTTCCACTTCCCGAGCCTCCTCCCGCGCTCTACGCTACTCTGCAGTGGAAAAATACGATATTCGACGGCATAAAGAAAACGGTCCTACAATAACGCAGAGTTGGCGACGGAATTCGTCTTTGCATGACTATTGGAAAGCATCATTGCCCAACCGGAGTTGTATTGAAGTTGTCTCATTCGTTTCTGCGTGTGACCCGACTCTTTGATTATCCCCCTTGGTCGCAGGAATTCTGCAACCCGGCTTAGTCCTACGACAGATTCCTGATCGGCGAGGAACAGGATCTTGAACAGGAGACTTGGTTCTTTCACACGCCATTTCTCGGGAGGACCCTGGTGCGGCTGCCGGGATTCGAACCCGGGCTTAAAGCTTGGGAAGCTTCAGTCCTAACCGCTAGACTACAGCCGCATTCGAAGGAGCAACGAGGCGACTCGATTTAAACATATCCGCATGGCCTTGCCTCGAGGTCAGCAGTCAATCGTCTGAAATGCGCAACTCGAGGAAGGAGTAGCCATCATGGCTCTCGGTTCCAATGTGTTCTACTCGAACAGGCCTGGAGAATGCTGGGCCATCTGTGACGAAGGTGTGATACTCGCCCCCCTCACCACAGATGTCGACGCCGGCCGTCTCCAGCTCCTCAACAGTCTGGTCGTCTAGAATCCTTCCGAGGAAGTCCCGATTCAGGACGTCGTTTCTCACTGAAACAATCAGCGCCCGAAAGCCCGATGAGACGAACTCGTCAAGCAGCTCTCGCCTATCACGTTGCCACAACGGCAGTACGGGCTTGACCCCCATAATAGAACAGACCCTCGTGACCCATTCTCGGTGTCCTTCTAGATCGATGTCGCCGAACACACCGCTGGACAAGCCTTCAGCTCGCAGTTCCTGCACAGTGCTCACGAAGTCCGCTTCGTAGTCGTCCCATGAGGTGGCTCTGGTCACCAACCGCGCTCCGAGTGCCGATGCTTGGCCCTTCAATACTTCGACCGACAGACCATGCGACCTGGAACGCTCCCCGCCCTCAGTCAGCATGGTCAGCAAGACCGAAGGCCTCTGGCCCGCCGATGTCGATCTGTGAAATGCGAGGCAGGAGTCCTTGCCCCCGCTCCACGAGCAGAACCTCTTCTCTTGAGGGTACACGATATCTCTCCGATGGTTCGCCCCAGCGCGTACGGAGTACCCGCAATGGTACAGGGCGTGACGACTCACTTCACAGTCTCGAGCTGGCTGATTATGTTCCAGATAAGTGTCCTTCCGTGCAACGGTATGTTGGGATCGTTCGCCAGGTCGTCCAATATCATTATCGCGCTCGCACTCCTGATATCCAGCGCCTCGTCGCTCTGCTGGAGCCGCTCCTTCGCCTCAGTGGCGCCACGCCGTATGTTCCTTGGGACCGACGTGTCCTCGGACAGCTGGTCGAGCACCTCCATGATCTGCTTCAATCTCGCCTGTGAATCCATAACGATCACTCACCATCAGCCTCACACTGTTCGTTCTGTACGAATCACTTCTCCGTGCTCTCCTCGTCCTCGGGCTCACGGAGCATCTTTCCTCTCTCCTTGAAGGTCGTGACAACCATGAAAGTCCTCGTCTCCTTCACCCCAGCGATTTCCGCCACCTCGTCCACTATGAACTTCTTCAGGGCAGCGTAGCTCGGGAACCGTGCCTTCGCGACTATGTCCGTGTCTCCGGTGACGAGGAAGACATCCTCGATGTTGCTGCTGCTGGCGATCTTCTCAGCTACGTCATCCGAGCCCTTGGTGTCTATCTTGAAGGTCACAAGGGCGGTGACCTGGTCCTCGCCATAATAAGACGAGATGGCCTCTTCATATTCCTTCTTGTCCTTATCTTCCACGGGAACGCCCCCTTGTATCCAACAGTTGCCCAGCGATTGCTTGGCTTTCGGCAGTTCCCAAGCCCCACGGATGAACAAGGGCGTACCTGGAAGATCAGGCTATGCGAGACGGCGCCCAAGCCTTGTGCCAACCCCACGTCGAGTCAGAGCCTCGCCCCTTCGAACTCCTCTTGAAGATCGATGATGACCTGTTCCAGGATCTCCTCGAGACTGGTGCTCCGGTACTCGCGCATCCCGCCCAGGTCGCTCTGTACTCTCGCCACATACGCGGCGCTGCTCTTCAGAAACTCCACGTTGCACAAGGGTTCTTCCATTCGTGTTCACCCCATCGGCCCTGGGTACCCACCCTGGCCATGGTATGCACGGTGCCGCGCTATGCGCCCCCTATTATTTAGACCTTTCTCATCCGCGTTCTCGTACCAGCAACGGATGCTGGATGCCCCAGTTTGCCCCGCCTGCGAGTGCGTACGGCGAACGCAGCAACGCTTGCTCAGGCGGATGCGGGCCGACGTGCAGCCAAGTATTATATACGAATCAGCCACTGCGAAACCTTTGATGAACTCGGCTCACACCTTCGGCATAGCCATCATTAGCTAATCGAGCTTGTTCATTGCCGAGCCTTTTGTGCATCTTTCTTGGAGGAGTCACGGAGATGGCCAAGTACTATCGGGAACCTGCCGGGGAGACCTTCCCCACTATCGAGGAGGAGATCCTCGACTACTGGCAGAGTTGCGGCATCACAACGAAGGTGATCGAACGCATGTCGTCTAGTGACCCCTTGGTCTTCTGTGAAGGGCCTCCAACGCCGAACACCAACCCTCACATCGGAGACGCTCTCCCGCGGGCCGTCAAGGATGCCCTTCTGCGATACAACGTCATGAACGGCAGGAAGATAGTCCCGTACATAGCGGGATGGGACTGCCACGGCCTTCCAGTGGAGATAGATGTCGAGAGGACGCTCGGCATCGACTCGAGAGACGAGGTCGAGGCGTACGGGATATCGCGCTTCAACGACCTGTGCCGGAAGAGGGTTGCGGAGTTCAGGGCCAAGTGGGAGCGCATGAGCCGCCGAATCGGCTACTGGCTCGATTACGACAGCGCATATGAAACGATGTCGAACGAGTACATCGAGAGCGTCTGGTGGGCGGTAAGCCAGCTTCACGGCAAGGGTATGCTTATCAAGGAACGTCGCGTGACGCCCTACTGCTATCGCTGCGGTACGGCGCTGAGCAGCCACGAGGTGGCACTGGGGTTCAGGGAAGTGGAGGACAGAACCGCCATTGTGCGCTTCCGCCTCGAGGACCTCGACGCCGACCTGATAACGCACACGTCCAGCCCTTGGACGCTGGTGGCGAACATGTTCCTGGCCGTGCGTAAGGATCGGGAGTATGTGGTCGTAGAGCACGAGGGTCAACGCCTTATACTCTCAGCCTCACATGTGGCGAGCATCCTGCCGGAGGCGCGCGAGCTGGAGAGGTTCAAGGGCGACGTTTTGCTGGGCAAGCGGTATCGCAGGCTCTTCGACTTCGCCGAAGGACGTGACGATGCGTTCAGGATAGTGCATTCCGATGATGTGCCGGAGATCGAAGGGACCGGCATAGTGCAGATATCGCCTGCTTATGCTGCCGTCGACTACGGAATCGCCTTGGAAGAGGGGAGCGAGGTGTTCGACCCTGTCGACGACTCCGGAAGATTCACCGCTGAAGTGCCGGAGCTCGAGGGCAGGGTGGCCGGGGACTCGGACGTCGAGGTAGTCCGGATGATAGAAGCGGCCGGCAGACTCTTCAGATGGGGCCTAATCCGGCATTCATATCCGTTCTGCTGGAGATGCGATACCCCACTGATATACAAACTCAGGGATGTCTGGGTCGTCGCCGCGTCCGACGCACGCGGGCGCATGCAACAGCTCAACGAAAGCATAGGGTGGGTTCCCAGGTCATTCATGCATGACAGGTTCGGCAAGTTCGTGTCGGAGGCGAAGGACTGGGTCGTCAGTCGTACGCGGTACTGGGGCACACCTCTGCCCGTGTGGCGTTGTCCGTCAGGGCATGAGAAGTGCGTCGGCAGCGTGGAAGACCTGAAGGCCCTCTCGACGAAGCTGATAGCCGCCGACATCGACCTGCACCGCCCGTCGGTGGACGATGTGGTGCTCGAATGCCCTGTCTGCGGCAGCCCGATGACGAGGGAGGACTGCGTCCTCGACTGTTGGTTCGATTCTGGTTGCGCGCCGTTCGCACAGTATCACTATCCCTTCGATAACATAGAGGAGTTCGACGGACACAGGGCCGTCGACTTGATCAGCGAGTCGGAGGATCAGACGCGCGGATGGTTCTACACGCAACACGTGTTGTCTACGCTCATGTTCGATAGCGCTGCGTTCATGTCCGTCCTCGTAGTGGGCAAGGTGCTGGACGAGAGAGGGCAAAGGGCGGGTGCGAACGGGGCGGGCGCGACCGACCTGGAGGAGGTGTTCTCCTCCCTGGGGGCAGATGCTTCAAGGCTGTACCTGCTGAGCGAGCCGGTGTGGCTGCCGGTCGAGTTCTCGATGGAGGCCGTGAGGCAGACGATGGTGAGGACGCTGTCCACGTTACTCAACGTGTACTCCTACTTCGCGTCCAACTCCAACAGGCTGAACTACCGGGGGGAGATGCTACCGAGGAAGACGCACGACCTCGACGTCTGGATACTGTCCCGTCTCAACTCCACGATATCCGAGTGCAGGAGCGCTTTCGATGCCCTCGAGGTGCACAGGGCGGTGCTCGAGATCACGGACCTGGTGGATGATCTTAGCAACTGGTATCTTCGCCGTTCGCGCAAACGGTTCCTCCAAGAGGGCGACCCCGAAGACCGCTTCTCAGCCTACAGCACGCTCAACGAGTGTCTCATCGCGATATCGAGGCTGATTGCCCCGATAACACCGTTCCTCTCTGAGTGGTTGTACAAGGGCCTCAACGGCCCCGAGGACAGCGTCCACCTCGAGCGGTACCCTGAGCCAGACGCAGGCGCGGTCAACCAGTCGCTCGAAGCCCATATGGCGTTGGTGCGAAGCGCCGTGGAGGCCGGTCGCCTGGCCAGGCAGAAGGCCGGTATCAAGCTGAGGCAGCCGTTGGACGAGGCAGTCATCGCGGCCGGACCGGATGGCGTCTGGGTGCTACGACGGTACGAGAGAACTCTCGCGGACGAGCTCAACGTCAAGAGCGTGGAGTGCATCGAGTCAAGGGAGCCGATGGTCGAGTACGTCCTGGCTCCGAACCTGCGCTCCCTCGGTCCCAGACTCAAGGAGTCGGCGTCAGAGGTTGCCGAGCTGATGGAGAAGGCCGATGGGAGCCAGATGGCGCGGCACCTGTCGTCGACGGGAAGAATCAGGCTCGGAGGGTTCGACATATTCCAGGAGGACGTCGTCATAAGCGAGAAGGAGAAGTCCGGGTACTCACATGCGGCCGTGGGGGACGTACACGCATATGTGTCGACATCGCTGCGCGAGAAGCTGAAGCTGGAAGGTCTCTCGAGGGAGGTCATACGACGGATACAGCACATGCGGAAGGAGCTGTCTCTCGAGTTCGGCGAACCGATAGTCGTGGAGTATTCCGGCCATCCTGACCTGGAGAAGGCGATTGCCGCGTACGAGGACAGAATCATGGCTGAGACACACTCGGAGCAGTTGGCGCAGAAGGCGGAAGTCGAAGATGGTAGCAGGTGGACGATAAACAAGATGCCGCTAGAAATCTCCGTCAGGAGACCTTGACACTCGTCCTCTTCCCTCTCATCGTGAGGTCCTTCTCCATGTACAAGGCGCTTTCTCCCTTTTCGTAGTAGTCTGCGATGATCGATCCGACGGAGTATCCGTTCGACCTGTACATGTCGATGGCCGCAGCGTTATCGACCGAAACCTCGAGTGTGAATCTGCTGGCGCCCCTATCCCGCAGCTCCGACTCGCTCGCCTTCAGAAGACTTCTCCCTATGCCGCGGCCCCTGTGCTCCGCGAGCACGGCAATCGATGCGATCCTGCCTGTCTCCTGGAATCTGGAGAACGTGCACATCGCCGCACCCACCACGACCTCCGCGTCGACAGTCACGAGCACTAGGCAATCGTCCCTCAGGAGCATCGACTGCACGAGCTGCGGACTGAACCTACGCCTGCCGAAGCACAGGTCCTCGATCCGCATTATCCCGGGCATGTCTCCCAGGGAGGCGCGCCTTATCCTCACGAGGCAAGAGAAGACCCCTACATCGTTAAGTCGGTTGCTGCCACTCCGAAGGGCTTATATTCGGTCTTGGGCTTCAGCATCTGGATGGAAGCCATAGGCGAGGTCCTGTCAGGGCGCTCCTCCGGAGAGGCAGTCAGCATCCGAGGATGGATATACCGCACGCGCAGCAGCGGCGGGATAGTCTTCGCTGTGGTCAGGGACTCCTCCGGGATACTCCAGACCACCGTCAAGAGGGGTGAGGTGCCGGACGACGACTTCGAGACGGCGTCCCAGGCCGGCATCGAGTCAGCGGTCGAGGTCGAGGGAACGCTCGCGGAGGACGAGCGCGCGCCCGGCGGGGTCGAGGTGCGCGCGAGCAGGTTCAACGTCATAGCCATGTCAGAGCCGTTCCCGATAACTGAGCACCAGAGCACCGAGCTGCTTCTGGACAAGCGGCATCTGTGGATACGGTCGCGCGAGCAGACCGCGGTCATGAAGGTGAAGGCCTCCCTGTTGAAAGGCGCCAGGAGATGGTTTGACGAGCACGGCTACGTCGAGGTCACCCCTCCCATCGTGACGGGTGTGGCGCCAGAGGACAGCACGACCCTCTTCCAGGTGAAGTACTTCGACAGGATCGCCTACCTGTCCCAGAGCGCGCAGTTCTACCTCGAATCGCTCGTCTTCTCCTGTGAGAAAGTATGGTCCCTGACGCCTTCGTTCAGGGCGGAGAAGTCGAGGACTCCGAGACACCTCGCGGAATACTGGCACCTCGAGATGGAAGCCGCGTGGCTCGACAACGAAGGCAACATGAAGGCCCAGGAAGAGCTCGTCGCTGGCATGCTCGGATGCGTCGTGGAGGAATGCCAGCCGGAGCTCGTGCTTCTTGGTCGCGACCCAGAGACGCTGAAGAGGGTGGAGCCGCCGTTCGACCGGATGCCGTACGCCGAGGCGATGGACGCCCTCGGCAAGCGGGGGTTCGATGTCGAATGGGGATCGGATCTGGGCGCAGTTGAGGAGCGTGAACTGACCAAGGACAGCGATGTGCCCTTGTTCATCGTCAACTATCCGAAGGAGCTGAAGCCGTTCTACATGAAGGAGAACCCCGACGACCCGAGGACGTACAAGAACAGCGACTTGCTCGCGTCAGAGGGCTTCGGAGAGATAATCGGCGGAAGCGAGAGGGAGACGGACAACGCCCTCATAATCGAGAGGCTGCAGGAG
>CP070732.1:595971-777074 GCA_020347565.1 Methanobacteriota archaeon
CAGTGCTCCCTGATGTTGACGAACTCAAATAGGTACTTGTTGATGCCCGCCTGCTCGCAGGCCCGTCGGAAGAGCGGCTCGTGAGTCCTGGGAGTGCAGGCGGCGACGACGACCCTGTTGAGGTCGTTCTTCTCAATGCTCTCCTTGATCGCGCTCAGCCCCTCCTGCGAGCACGAGTACAGGTTGCGCCCAGCATACACGACCTCAGGCAGAGTCCTAGCGTACTCGACGACCTTCTCAACATCCACGGCAGATGCTATGTTGTGGCCACAGTGACAGATGAACACGCCGATTCTGGCCATCACTCATCACACTCCGTCAGCAGTTCCGCGACCCTCGACGCCACGGCTGACGCCTGCGATACGGAGTCGGGGATGTCGATCGGCCCGCTTGCGAACCCGCAGACAAGCACGCCCTTCGAGGTCGTGTCAACTGGACGCGAGAGATCCGGTGTCACGAAGAACCCGTCATCATCAAGGGCCGCATGGACAATCTGTGCCAGCTGCCGGTTGCCCCCCGAAGGTACGAGGGCGGGGCATAGTACGAGTAGGTCGAATTCCTCGGTGCGCGATTCGCCCGCCAGCCCTCTCGTCTCGTAGGCCACCAGCACGCCGCTCTCGCCGTTCGCCGGCTGCGCATTGGCAGGTCTGGAGCGCACATACCTGACGCCGTACGAGTCCTTTGCTCTTGAGACGAACTCCTGGAATCCCTTGCCGGTCGCTCTCATGTCCATGAAGAATATCGTGATGTCGACCTTGGGCGCGTGCTCCCGTGCCAGTATAGATTCCTTGGTCGCATACATGCAACAGACGCTGCTGCAGTAGCTGTGCGTGTGCGCGTCCCGCGAACCGACGCACTGGACGAAGCCGAGGTTCCTTGGCTCCCTGCCGTCGGACTGCCGCTGGAGGTGGCCGTTCGTCGGTCCCGAGGCGGAGAGGATCCTCTCGAGTTGAAGTGAGGTGATGACATCCTTGCAGATGCCAAGCCCGTATTCGGGGATGGAAGACGCGTCCATCATGTCGAACCCGTTCGCGACGACGATCGCAGCCGCGTCGATCTCGACGACCCTGTCCTCCTGCTCGTAGTCGATCGCGCCGGCTTGACATACCTTCTTGCATACGCCGCATTTCCCGTCCGTCATCATACGGCAATGGACCTTGTCTATCGTGACCTTCCGGGGCACGGCCTGTGGGAAGGGGAGGTACATGGCCTTGCGCTTCGAGAGGCCCTCCTCGAACTCGCTCGGGACCTTGACCGGGCATTTGGCTATGCAGTCTCCACAGCCCGTGCACCTGTCCATGTCGATGAATCTGGCCTTCTCCCTTATCTTGACCCTGAAGTCCGGGAACGACCCCTCGACGCTCTCGAGCTCCGAATAGGTATGGAGCACCACGTTCTCGTGATCCGCACAGGAGATCATCTTCGGCGACAGGATGCACATGGAACAGTCGTTCGTGGGGAAAGTCTTGTCCAGCTGCGCCATGTGCCCGCCGATCGAAGGCGTCTTCTCGACGACGTGGACCTCGAGCCCTCTATCCGCCAGATCCAAGGACGCCTGTATCCCCGCGATGCCTCCTCCGACGACGACGACTCGTTTCTTCTCCAATGAATCCCCCCTTCGCACCGAAGGCGCCCAGGAGACGCCCGATCGCTGCGGTAGCGTCGCCTCGAGCTGGGCTGGGTCACTTACGCAATACAGCTGGAGTCCACGCAGTGTATGCGTGAACGGAAGGTGTTGCGGACGATATTGCGACTTCATAGTTAAGCCTTATGTGGACCTTCCTCCAGTCGTTCAGGCCCATATGCGCGGATCGGCCGCCTCCTCAGCCCAAAAGATATATCGTGGTTCTCAATACTCTGGGCAGACGGAGGCATCGATTGCTCAGGGAATGCAGAGAGCACGGCTACTTCAGGGCGGAGTACTGTCCCGTGTGCGGCGAAGAGGGCAGGTTCCTCATGAACTCGGAGGAGCTCGACAGGCTGAGTAGGACGCTTGCAGGCATCCTCAGACACTTCCCGGAGCGGTTCGACCTGGAGGTCGACAGTTACGGCTTCGTGGACCGGAGACGCTTCGTCAACGCCGTCCAGGCGAAGCAGAGGAGATATCACTGGCTCAGACCACACCACATCCTGGCCATCATAGAGACGGACAACAAGGGCCGATACGAGTTCAAGGACGGCAAGATACGGGCGACGTATGCGCACTCCTTCGAGGTGGAGCTCGACCCCAGCAACGTCGGAATCCCGGAATCGCTCTATTACCCCGCCACCGAGGAGGAGGTCGACATCATCCTCGAGACGGGGATCAAGCCGTCGGACAGGAAGAGAGTGCATCTGAGCAAGACGATTGGCGACGCGGTCAACGCGGGGCGTGTGCGAACGGAGTCCCCTGTGATTCTCGAGGTGGACGTCAGGTCGGCCTCCGACGACGGCGTGGTCATACAGAAGGCTGGGAAGACGGTCTACCTCGCTGAGGAGATTGACCGGAAGTATCTGAAGAGGATTGACGTGGACCTGTCGGAATACCCGCCGGAGCCCAAGCCCCAGAACGCCGACTCCGAGGGCGCTGGGGAGTCGGACGACAGCCCGTCCTGAGATGCGAGACGGCCTCGGCGGAGCTACCACTTTCGGGCGGCAGCGGTAAACGATTAATACCGCCACGACGAGGTACCTGAATGGATGTTCGAACGCGCTGACCTTGTCTGGCTGTCCCAAATCGAGGATTCGCTGCCCTATCACGCGCTCGACTTCGGGTGGCGAGGCTTCGAGCCTAACCTGACGTGCGTGGACCGGGACGGCGCCGTGACTGAAATGGACCTCGGCGAAGTGGACTTCGTGATTAGCAGAAGGAGGGAGTGCGTCGGCCGCTTCGATGGCGACAGGTACATTAGCTGCCCCAGAAGGGCCCCCGTCACGCGCTTCGCGCAGTGCGCCGAATGCGCGGAGGAGACGTTCATACCTCATCAGGAGTGCATATTCGAGCCGAAGTGCGATGGGGAGCTGTGCGATGTGGAGTTCTGCAGGCGCGAGCACGTACTCTACCTGGCGTTCTACGACACGAAGGTGAAGGTGGGGATGAGCTCCTCGCGGCGGCTGAGCAAACGCCTAATTGAGCAGGGGGCGGATGCGTTCTCCGTCATCGGTTCTTACCCCACAAGGCGGTCTGCGCGCACGGCCGAGAAGGAGATATCGTCATCGATGAGAGTGCCTCAGGCATTTCGTCAAGAGGCGTTGCTCAAGAGCCTTGCGCGCGAGGTGGACGTCACCGGGATCGAGCGCAGGCACTCGTCGCTCAGCGAGTCGCTGGAATCCAGGTTCGGCCTCAAGGCTGAGCCCATCCAGTGGCTGGACAGGTACCCTGTCGAGCTGCCTCTGAACAGCGTGCCGCACCTGGAGGAAACGCCCGGAAGGCACAGGGGCGAGGCCGTCGGCGTGAAGGGCAGATGGCTCATATACAGATCGTCGAGGCTGAACGCGCTCGACCTGTCGGATGTCCCGTCGCGATTCGTCGGCGTCGCCGTGAAGGGTTGACGCCCAAGTGGCTGCGGCGCATCGCAAATCATGAAATATCAAGGGCGTATTCTTCTACCTGGATGGTAGCATGAAGATCACATGGTTGGGCCATGCAGCCTTCCTTATCGAAGGCCGGGACAAAGTCCTGATAGACCCGTTTCTGACCGGGAACCCGAAGGCGCCGATCGGCCACGACAAGGTCGACTGCGACGTCATCTGCGTGACTCACGGACACGCAGATCACCTTGGCGATGCCGTTGAGATCGCCCGACGTACGGGAGCGACTGTAGCGAGCATAGTCGAGATGTCCATGTACATCGAGAGGTGCGACGTCAAGAGCGTTGGATTCAACCTCGGCGGGACGGCGAAGGTGGAGAACACGGAGATGACGATGGTCCCGGCGTTCCACTCGTCGAGCATCGGAGCCCCCGGCCTCGAGTTCTCGGCGGCGATGGCAGTGGGCCTCGTGGTGGACACCGAAAAGCCGGTGTACCACGCGGGGGACACATGCGTGTTCGGCGACATGAAGCTGATAGGCGAGCTGTATAGGCCGGACGTCGCTCTGCTGCCTATTGGCGGGTTCTTCACGATGGACCCGAGGCAGGCTGCGCTCGCGACCTCTCTCATCGAGCCCAAGATGGTCGTGCCGATGCACTACGGCACCTGGGATCCTATCGACCAGGACCCGAAGGAGTTCGAGAGGCTGGTCAGGGAGTCCTCGTCAAAGGCCGAGGTCGCCATACTTGAGCCAGGCGAACCACTGGAAGTATGATCTGATATGGCGACGACACGGACACCGGACGAGATAAGGCAGCGCCACGGCAGCATGTTCGCGAGGAGGCTGATCACCCTCGTGGACGAGCGGACCAAGAGGGCTCGTATTGTCGAGGAGTGCTGTGCTCAGGGTCCGGTCGAGTGGGACGCCGTGAACAGGCTAAGGGCGAAGGGCGTCCTCGAGCACGTCGAGGTCCAGGGCACCACTCTGATCATGGACACGAGGCTCGGCGAGGGCGAGGTCAGGTTCGGCCCGTCGTCGGGAGAGACCGGGGGGCAGGCGCTTAAGTCCGTGCTCGTCAGAGACGGGAAGGTAGAGACCACCTGGCTCGGGCTGGCAGGCGCGAGCGTCGGGGTGGGGGCTTGCCTCCCTCAGGCCGAGGGCGTCGAGAAGGTCGAGTTCTTGAGCGACGAGGAGGTCGGAGGCAGCAGGGCGGTGAAGCTTAGGATAACAACGCCCGAACATCGCAGGGTCGTCATCGGGATCGACGACACGGACACGAAGGATGAGGGCGCGACCTGGGTGCTGGGACTGAAGCTCGCCAGGGAGATGCCACACGGCGTGTTCCTGTCGCACAAGATCGTACAGCTCAACCCGCACGCTCCCCAGAAGACCACGAACTGCTCGTCGACGGCCGTCTCGTTCGCGGTCTTCAAGCAGGATATCGGCAAGGTCATCGCGTGTGCTCGCGACTTCGTGGCGAAGCACACTCTGTCCGACGAGACTTGCCTGGCAGTCTATCAGGGCTTGGAGATACCTCGAAGGCTCGTCAGGTTCGGCGCGGACGCCAAGGAGACCATACTGTCCATCCACGATGCTGAGCACGCCGCCTCGGAGAACGGCGTCTCGCTGGAGCGCATCACGGGTTCGCGGGGCTCGATCGGGGCGGTGGCGGCCATAGGCTGCGTGGACCTGGGGCTATATAGCGCTGGCCTGCCCGAAGACTTCAGACGCGCATAGTTTAAGTCCGCAACGGCAATCATCACTAGGAAGCTGCACGCATGACCGGAGAGATATCGAGGGCGATCGCCTCCACCGCGTACCAGACATACGAGAAGCGTCTACTGAAGGAGGTCCAGTCGAAGCCCGTGCCCAAGCACGTGGCCGTAATAATGGACGGCAACAGGAGATACGCCCGCGAATTCGGACTCCTCGTGGCCGAAGGGCACGAGAAGGGCAAGGAGAAGCTCGAGGAGATGATCGAGTGGTGCCTCGAACTCGATATAAGAGTGCTCACGGTCTACGCCTTCTCGACGGAGAACGTGGCGCGCGAGAGGGACGAGGTCAACACTCTGATGAGGATGTTCGCGGAGAACTTCAGGAAGCTCGCGGACGACAGCAGGGTGCACGAGAATCGCATACGCGTCAGGGTGCTGGGACAGAAGGAAATTCTCCCGCCCGACGTTCAGGAGTCGATCAGATATTCCGAGGAAAGGACGAAGGGCTACGACAGTTACTTCTTCAACTTGGCGGTCGGCTACTGCGGGCGCGAGGAGCTCATACAGGCGGTTAGGAGGATCGCGGCCGAGGTCCGCGAAGGGAGGATGCGCATCGAGGACATCGATGAGAAGGCGTTCGACAGGTTCCTGTACACGTCGGACCTCCCGGATCCCGACCTGATACTGAGGACGTCTGGCGAGGAGCGGATATCGAACTTCCTGCTCTGGCAGCTCGCCTACTCGGAGCTCTACTTCTCCGACGTCTACTGGCCAGGCTTCCGAAAGGTCGATTTCCTGAGGGCCGTCAGGTCGTACCAGCTCAGGAAGCGCAGGTTCGGGGAATGACCGTTTTCCGCCGTTTATCGTTGCTTTGCCTGCGTAATCGCCTCTGACGAGTTCGAAAGATGCGACTGTGAGACAGGAACTTGTATGAATTCCGTTAAGTTGAAGTAATGGATACCTTCTACCCGGACGGGGAGAAGAACATGATGTCGACGTCGACTACGGATTATCCATGCGAGATAGTCGAGAGGTGGAAGGGCCTTGACCTCAAGCTCCTGC
Source organism: Methanobacteriota archaeon (assembly GCA_020347565.1). Classification (GTDB taxonomy): domain Archaea; phylum Thermoplasmatota; class Thermoplasmata; order UBA10834; family UBA10834; genus UBA10834. The sequence continues at coordinate 602,260 of CP070732.1, forward strand.
CCATCGACAAGACGGACATAAGCATACTGTGCGAACTGAGGGAGAACTCGCGTATGAGCAACTCGGAGATCGCCAAGAAGCTGGGCGTCACCGAGGCGACGGTGAGGCGGAGGATCAAGAATCTCATCGACAAGGGCATCATAATGCGTTTCTCCATCCACATCGACTACAAGCTGATAGAGAACACCGTCAAGGCGTACGTACACGTGAAGTCCCTGAGCGAGAAGCTGGACGAGGTCGTCAAGCACATCACGGATCACAACCGCGTCGTGGCGGTGTACCGCGTGACCGGTGGGTACGACCTGCTCGTGGTCGCACTCTTCCTGGGCATGAGCGAGCTGCAGGAGTTCATCGACTCTTTCCTCAAGATGGACGGCATAAAGGAAACCGACACGCAGATAGTCATGAGCGCGTACAAGGGCGTACCATGGACAGGCATCTGAGGATGGGCACGGCCGAGGTCGTCAGTCGGCTGAGGTCGATGGCCGACCCGCGCAGCGTCGAGGGCATGGCAAGATACGGCATCAGCACAGGGAACGCCCTCGGGATATCCGTCACTAACCTCAGAAAGGTCGCGAAGGAGATCGGCAGGGACCATCGGATGGCGCTCGAGCTGTGGGCGACCGGCATACACGAGGCCAGGATCCTCGCGGCGATCATCGACGAGCCCGGCAAGGTGTCGCGCAGGCAGATGGACCGGTGGGCGAAGGACTTCGACTCATGGGACGTCTGCGACCAGGCCTGCACTTGCCTGTTCGACAGGACACCGCACGCTATCGACAAGGCCGTCGAGTGGAGCCGGAGAGAGGAGGAGTTCGTCAAGCGTGCCGGGTTCGCACTCATAGCCGGGCTGGCCGCGCACGACAAGGCCGCCCCGGACGAGGTGTTCGCCGGCTTCCTGGAGCACGTGAAGCGCGAGTCGGACGATGACAGGAAGTACGTGAGGAAGGCGGTCAACTGGGCGCTCAGGCAGATAGGCAAGAGGAACGTGCGTCTGAACGGCCTCGCCATAAGTTGCGCGGAAGACATCGCGACCGTCGATTCGAGGGCGGCCAGGTGGATCGCGTCGGACGCGCTCAGGGAGCTCAGGAGCGAAGCGGTCCAGAGACGTCTCGCCGCTAAACGGCCTGGAGCGCGACCTGCACGATATCGGAAGTCTTGAGGTTCAGCCCGGCCTTTCTCGCACCCGCGTTCAGGTTCACTTGGCAGAACGGACACGAGGTCACGATCAGTTCCGCACCCGCCTCAGCGGCTTCCCTGACGCGGTCCGCGGCCATGTCCTCCGCCATGTCGTTGAAGGCGGACTTGAATCCGCCGCCCGCGCCGCAGCATCGGGAGTCATCCCGTTCGTGCTTCATCTCCACGAGTTCCAGCCCGGGTATGGCCCTGAGCACATTCCGTGGCGCGTCGTAGACCCTCGCGTGCCTGCCCAGGTGGCACGGGTCGTGGTACGCCACCTTCTTGTTGAACTCCTTCGAGAACTTCAGCCTGCCGTCCTTAATCAGCATGTCGAGGTACTCAGTTATGTGATAGAGTTCGAAGGCCGGCTCGCCCACCAGCTTCGGATAGTCGTTCTTGATGGTGTTGTAGCAGCCCGCGCACGCGCTGATCATGACCTTCCTGCCGTGCTTTTCCATCTCCCTCACGTTGTGCGGCGCCAGCTCGCGCGCCACGAGGGCTTTCTGTCCCGTCCTCAGCAGGGGCGACCCGCAGCACCACTCGTCCTCCCCCATGATAGTGAACCTGACACCTGCCTTGTCCAGGATCTCAGCCGTGGCGGCCGCCAGTGGCTGCATCCTGTACGCCTCCGTGCAGCCTGTGAAGAAGACGACCTCGGGGTCGTCGGAGAGCTCGATCCCCTTTGGCAGCCACGCAGGCCGCTTCTCGGGGGGCTCGTCGTACGGGTTCCGCTTGTCGAGCACCCTTTCGGCTATCCTCTTATGGGCTTCCATCGGGCCGTAGCCCTGTGATATGAGCCACTCCTTCACCTCCTCCCAGAGGTGCGGGAAGTCGATCTCGACATGACACACGTGTTCGCAGGCACCGCATGATGTACACTGGAAAATGCGCTCCGTGAGCTTATCGTCGACCTTCGGACGACGCCTGAGTACCCTGTCAACGGGTGACCGATGGGCGATCTGCTTGAGATAGTAGACTTTGCCTCTTGGAGTCGCTGACTCCCATCCTATGCTCCTGAACACGGGGCAGGGGTCCCTGCAGTACCCGCACTGCAAGCAGGCGTTGAGGTCCTTCTCGATCTCTGAAATCCTTCTCATGAAAATCACCGGTGAAGCGCGTCTGTCGTACCTGCCACTGGCTCTCAGGATATCTTCGGTGTTGATAAATCTAGCGCATGACGTGCGGCACGTGTGGAGCAGCGGCCTACCGCGGCCGTTCGACGCGTGCGCCCTGCCTAATCGTCCGAGGACCTGAGCCTGATCTCTACGTCGGGTTCCCCTGAGTATCCCTTCAGGCTCGAAAGGAATCCCCTGATGGTCTTATCGGGTATCTCCGCGACGAACCCGCCCACGGGCAGCCTCTCACCCCCGGCGATTATCTCCACCTTGCGCGCAGGTCTCTCTGGGCAGTCATCCAGGCTCATCTTCCCTTCCGCAATCTCCCGTGCGAGGTCCCCGCAGCTGAGGCCGCACTTGCCGCAGTCCAACTTCGGCAGCTTGTCGTATGCTCTCTCGTACTCGACCTCCTTCCGTATGTACCCGATCACCTCTTCGAGCGCAGGGTTCACGAGGACGGTGCCGTCCGCAGGTTCTATGTCTCCCAGCGCGACCTTCGGGAAGTCGCCGTCCTTGTATCCCTCCACGAGGAGCACATCAGGGTGGAACTCCCGGCGAACAACCTCCAGCACCTCGCCAATCGCGAGCGCAGGCCGTTTTATCAGCGTCGTGCCTTCCGATGTCTGCAGCACCACAGGGTCGCCGCCGGCTTTCGAGTGCCGCCAGGAGTCCTTGCCTTCGACGTCCTGGTCCTTCTCGTGCGGGGCGTGCTTGACGGACGAGACCGAGTAGCCCTCGGCGGAGAGGTCCTCTGTCAGTCTCTCCACGAGAGTCGTCTTGCCGGAGTCCTGCCATCCGTATATGCCCAGTATCATGCGAAGCCCCGACCGTAATCCGCAGCCTAAGGCATAAACGGTTCGGGCGGATCATCTTCCCCTAAGCAGGGCCCTGACCATGCGGGGAATGCTCGCATATATCGAGCTGGAGGACCAGTCCAGCTCCTCCTTCTCGCATACGGTGCACTCGCTCAGCCCGGAGGCCTCCTCCCTCAGGCTATCGAGATCCGCGTCGGTCGCCTTGCCTCGCGCGATGATGGTGTCTATCTTGGACATCAGGGACCGCGCACGGCGGATGCGCTCCTCGGTCCTGTTGGCCACCTCGCGGGATATGAGCCCGAGGTCTCTCTTGATGGAGTTGAGGCCGAGCCCCGCGGCGTATGTCGACTCGGTGATGGCATCCCTCGTCATCCACTTCGTCTCGTAGTTGAGCACGTATTTCCAGCTCGGCATGACAGCGAGTTTCGCGTGGTCCTCCACGGACGACGCGAAGAGCCTGTAGCCGTGCGCCTCGGGTTCCTCGAAGGCGTTCCCCCCGGGATCGATGAAGGGTGCCAGGGGGCTGACGAACGGGAACAGACGCGCCCCCCGATGCCTCTCGTGCAGCCTGCGAGTGTACTCGACCGTGCCCGCGACGGACTCCTTCGTCTGCCCGGGGAGGCCGATCATGTAGAACAGGTCGAACCTGCCGCAGCCCGCCTGCAGGAACGAGTCCACCGAGCGCTCGACCCCGTCGGTCGTGTAGTGTTTTCCTTGCGCCCTCCTCACGTCGTCATCGTGGGTCTCGGGCGACATCTGCACGCTGAACCTCCCCACACTGGACGCCACCTCCTTTGCGAAGGCCTTGGCCGCCGGCGTGAACAGCTCGAATATGACCTCGTTGTCCACATCCCTGTCCTTAAGCTCCTTCAGGAACTCGTCGGAATACGCCCTCCCAGCCTGCCTTATGTCCCCGACTATGAACGTCGCGCCCTTGATGAACTCCTCGGCCCTCTGGACGTCCTCCGCCAGCAGGCTCGGCGATCTGTATGCCGGTCGGGATCGGTTCAGGTACCTCGCGAACGCGTCGCACGAGCCGGCACAGTTCAGGCAATTGTGCGTGCAGCCCCGCACCGCCACAGCTATCGACATCGGGTTGGCCTTCCAGTCGGCGTACGGCAGATGCCCGGTCAAGTCGCGGTACCTCAGCACCCGTCTCACGAGCTGACCATAGTCAATCACCATGTCGTCGAGGTCCTCAGGCACGTGCGTGAGAGGGTTCGCCACGACCCGGCCGTCGTCCCTCCAGGTTAGGTTGGGCACGTCATCCGGCGGGGAGCCCTTCTCGACGGCAGCCATCAGCCGCTCGAACGGCACCTCGGTCGAGTCTCCTCTCAGGATGTAGTCGATTTGGGGGAACCCACGTATGAGCTCGTCGTGGTAGTATGATGAGCTGAACCCCCCGAGGACGACCGGCCTGTCGGGGTGATGGCTCTTGACCATCCGTGCGAGCTCGAGCGCACCCTGGACGTGCGGCATCCAGTGAAGGTCTATGCCGAACACCGTCGCGTCGAGGGAGCGTACGTACCTGTCAGGGTCGAACCGTCCGGACGCGAGCATCCTCGAGGCCACGTTCGCTATCCGCACTTCGTACCCCTTCGAATCCAGGTGCGACGCTATCGTGGTGAATCCGACCGGATACATTTCGAATACGGGCGTCGACGGGATGAGGTCGCTCACAGGGCCGGGCAGGAGAGTCCTCTTCCTGAAATCCATAACGCTCGGAGGATGCATCAGGATGAGGTCGGGCGTTGACATCTGGATTGACAAGTTGACACTGGTAGTAAAAGCCTTCTTTGCCACGCTGCTTCGGTGTCCGACTGCAGCGCCGGGAGCCGCGTCGGGCACGGAACGGAGGGTCGTCCGCGCCCGCTACTGACGGGGTTGTGCGAAGGGCGTCTTCCGGAAAAGCCCTTATATGTTGTCGTGAATCCACGGACAATGCTGCAAGACGACTATATGGGCGTCGCCGTCTTCGCGATTGTGGCCATCCTTTTTCCAACCCTTGCATTCTTCGTCTCGCGTTACTTCCGGACGGACAGGAACGACCCTAGGTCGATGACGACCTACGAGTGCGGCGAGGTGCCCATAGGCGACGCGCAGATACAGTTCCACTTCCAGTACTATATGTACGCCATCATCTTCGTCGCCTTCGACCTCGTGACGGTGTTCGTGCTCATATGGGCGCTGGTCTTCTCGGGGCTGAGCGACATCGCGAAAGTCTACATGCTCATGTTTCTGGGAGTTCTTCTCGTGGGCGTCACCTACGCCCTGAAGAAGGAGGAGATAGTCTGGATATGAACGACAAGGCCGGCCCTTCCCTGGGGCAGGCGATCATGTTCAGGTCGAAGGACTTCCTGAAGTGGTCAGACGACGCTCTCGAGTACCTGCTCCGCAGGTCGCCCGTCGGGGGAGGGATCGACTACCTGACCAAGGACTTCTTCAACTGGGCGACGCGGAACTCCCTCTACTTCCTTCACTTCGGCATAATGTGCTGCGCGCTGGAGATGGCCGTCGCCTCGGCCCCCAGGTTCGACCAGCAACGGTTCGGCATCATACCGCGCTCGAGCCCGAGACAGTGCGACATCTTGCTGGTGAACGGGCCCGTGACCAAGAAGCTCAAGCCCGCCCTTAGGAGGCTCTACGACCAGATGCCCGAGCCGAAGTGGGTCGTCGCGATGGGCGAATGTGCCATATCGGGCGGGCCGTTCTACGACAGCTACAGCATGGTCCCCGGCGTCGACCGGTTCATACCAGTCGATGTGTACATACCCGGGTGTCCGGCTAGGCCGGAGGCGCTGATCGACGGCTTCCTGAAGCTTCAGAAGCTGATCAAAGAAGACAAGAGAGGCCTGCTGACGGGCAGGTAGGGGTGTTGAGGGATGTCCGAAGGGGGGAACGCTGGCAGAGTCACTGGCGCGAGCATCGAGAGGGCGCCGAGCAAGGTGGGTGACGATTCGGAGTTCCGCGTGCTCAGGACGCTCGCGGAGCGGTTCCCCAGGACGGTCTCCGAGGGCACGCAGGTGAGGCCGGGTTTGCTGAGAGCGACGGTCGAGCGCTCAGACCTGTTCGGCGTGTGCAGGGTGCTGAGAGACGAGCTGGGCTTCGAGCACCTGAGCATGATATCCGCCGTCGACTACGAGGACAGGTTCGAGGTGGTATACCACATCACGTCGTACCAGCACAGGCTATTCCTCGAACTCATAACCGCGACGCCGAAGGACGATCCCTCAGTCGATTCCATATCTTCCGTCTGGGGAGGCGCGAACTGGCAGGAGAGAGAGGCTTACGACCTCATGGGCGTCGTCTTCCGGAGCGATCCCAAGCTGGAGCGCATACTGTTGCCCAAGGACGTGCTCTACCATCCTCTGCGGAAGGATTTCCGGGGGTGACCATGCATGGCTGAGATGTGGATAAACATGGGACCCCAGCATCCGATGACGCACGGGCTCTGGAACCTTCGCGTCAAGGTCGACGGCGAGACGATAGTAGACGCCGAGCCGGAGGTGGGGTACCTTCACCGGGGGATAGAGAAGCTCTGCGAGGGCAGGACATACCCGCAGATTATCCCCATCGCCGACAGACTCTGCTACGGCTCGTCGATGACCTGGTCCCACGCATACTGCTTGACCGTGGAGGACCTGATGGGCGTCGAGGTGCCTGAGCGGGCCGAGTACATACGCGTCATGACGATTGAGATGCAGAGGATCGCCTCGCACCTCATGTGGCTCGCGGCCTACGCGGGCGACCTCGGGCTTTCGGTCGGATTCACCTACACAATGAGGGACAGGGAGGTCTTCGTGGACCTCCTCCAGGGCCTCACCGGCTCGAGGCTCACGTACAACTATCCGAGGATAGGAGGGGTGGCGCACGACCTTCCTCCCGACTTCGGAAGGGACGCGATCCGGGCCACCCGCTACATGGAGAAGCGGCTCAAGGAGTACGAGGACCTGTTTGAGGGCTCGAAGATCTTCATGATGCGCAATGTCGACGTCGGCGTCCTGAGCAAGGAGGACGCGATCAACCTCGGCGTGACCGGTCCATCTCTGAGGGCGAGCGGCGTGGACTACGATCTCAGGAAGGACATGCCGTACTCCGTCTATCCCGAGATGGACTTCCGGGTCGCGACGCACAGCGACTGCGACTGCTACGCCCGGTACCGGGTCAGGATGGACGAGATGTGGGAGAGCTGCCGGATCATCCGCCAGGCAATCGAGAAGATGCCCAAGGGAAGGTGGAGGGTCGTCGCCCCCAGGAATGCTCCCGTCGGCACAGGCGTCGGGAGGGTAGAGGACCCGAGGGGGGAGGCCGTCATGTATGTAGTCGGGGACGGCACGGATAGGCCGTACCGACTGAAGATCCGAAGCCCGATATTCGTCACCGTGTCGGCCGCGCCGAAGATACTCGTCGGGTACAAGCTGGCGGACGTCGTCGCCATCATGGGCGGATTGGACATGTGCATCGGGGAGAACGATAGGTGAGGAAATGAACCTGTTCGAGTTCTGTCACGGCATCATCCACTGGCTCGTGGACCTGGTCAACAACGTCTGGTATTGGCTGGGCGATTTCCTGCCGTGGTACTTCTGGGAATTCTTCACCGCAGTCGGAGACTTCGCGGCGTCGGAAAGCCACCTGACGCTCATGACGATTCTCCTCGAGACGCTTATCATCATCATCGTGGCGCTCATCAACGTGCTCAACTTCCTGTGGATATTCAGGAAGCTCAGCGGCAGGATACTCGACTTCTACGGACCGTACTACGTCGGGTACAGGATAGGCGGCTGGCTCCAGAACCTCGCCGACGGCGTGAAACTCTTCGTCAAGGAGATAATCGTTCCGGCCAAGGCAGACAGGCTCGGTTACCTCCTTGCGCCCATCATCTTCGTGGGCTCATCGCTGTTGATTCTCGCCGTCATACCGCTGAGCGTCGACTTCGGAGTCGCGACGAACGCATCGGGCGAGTACGTGCCCGCGGGTGCGGTGTTCGCCCTCGCGGCCTTCTCGATCGCGCCGTTCGCGATACTGCTCGCTGGATGGTCATCGAACAACAAGTACACGCTGATAGGCGGCATGAGGTCCGCGGCCCAGATGATGAGCTACGAGATACCGCTCATACTCAGCGCTGCAAGCGTGTTCCTGCTGGCCAGCAGCTTCAACTTCGTCGACATCGTCGACGCTCAGCACGATGTCTGGTTTTGCATACCGCTGTTCATCGGATTCGTCGTGTTCCTCGTTTGTCTGATAGCAGAGGTGGAGATCATACCGTTCGACCTTCCAGAGGCGGAGGCGGAACTCGTGGAGGGATGGACGACCGAGTACGGCGGCATGAAGTTCGGCTTGTTCTACATGACTACAGCTGTGAGGTCCTACGCCGGAGGTGCCCTGGCGACGGCGCTGTTCCTGGGGGGCTGGCAGGGCCCCTGGTTCATCCCGGACGAGATATGGTTCCTGATCAAGGCGTACATCGTCTACACGGTCTTCATGTGGCTCACTTGGTCCGTTCCCAGGATAAGGATAGACCAGATGCTCGTGTTCGGCTGGAGGAGGCTCCTGCCCCTCGCCGTGCTGAACCTGGTCATTGCCGTTGCCGTGAAGTCGTGGGGGTGGGTTTGATGACCGAGCGCAGGAAGCGCAGGGCCGCGGGCGTCGTGCTTCAGCCGATGAAGCGTACCGGAAGACAGCTGGTGAGGACGCTGATAACCGGTAAGCCCAACACGGTCCTCTATCCCTATCAGAAGCTCGACCTGCCGCAGGTCTATCGCGGGAAGCATGTGCTCGACTTCAACAAGTGCATCGGATGCGGCAACTGCGTGACGATATGCCCCAACGACTGCATGTGGCTCGAGAAGGTCGAGGACCCTGAGCTGGGCAAGGTGGAGCGCCCCGGGGTGGACATCGGAAGATGCCTGTTCTGCGGTTTCTGTGCGGAGGTGTGCCCCACCGTGGCGCTGCACATGACGACCGACTACGAGCTCGCAGACAACGACAGGCAGAGGCTGAGGCTCGGATCGGCCGACATCAGGGACGACTCGTTCGGCGCCACCTTCATGGAGGAGCGCCAGAAGCGGCTCCTCCCCGTCCTGGACCTGTCCAAGTGCACGGGCTGCGAGAAATGCGCCGGTGAGTGTCCCGAGATGTGCATCGCGATGATGCCCATAGACCGGACTGGTAGGAAGAAGCCCGAGATCAACCTCGCCAAGTGCACCTCGCACGGCAAGTGCGCGGAGGCGTGCCCGGAGGACGCGTTGACCATGGTCGAGGTGTACGAGTCGTACTTCGACATGCCCGAGCCGAGGCTGGTGCTGGAGAAATGCACCGGCTGTGGGGCGTGCGCTAGGAAGTGCCCGTCGGAGGCCATATACATGCTCGAGATGCCCGGGACGGAGAAGACGCTCAAGAGCGGCAAGAAGGGCAAGCCCAAGAAGCGCGCCGTATTCGTCTTCGAGAAATGCGTCGGATGCGGAAGGTGCTACCAGGCCTGCAAGTTCGACGCGATCGAAATGCCGGGGGTGAAGAAGTGACCTGGGAGCTGCTCGTCTTCCTGTTCCTCGCGGGCTCGGCCCTAGTATCCGCCATGTGGGTGATATCCGCGAAGGAGATCGTGCACAGCGTTATCGCCCTTGCGACCTGCTTCATATCGATCGGCTGCCTGTTCGTGATGCTCAATGCCGAGTTCGTCGCGATAGTCCAGTTCCTTGTCTACGTCGGAGCGGTCACTATCGTGATCCTGTTCGGTATCATGCTCACAAAGCGGGAGATAATGGGGGGTGAGCGGAGATGAGGCGTGCTGTCACCAGGGCGCTCGCTGTGTGCCTCCTGGCCCTACTGTTCGTACTGGCCGTCACGGAGGCCTCGTGGCCTGAGGGGGAGATGGACCGGATCACCAACGAGCAGCTCGGCGAGGAGCTGTTCGGCACGTCGGGAGACGACGGCGACGATGTCGAGGGCTACGGCCTCGTGTTCTTCCTGGTCGGCCTCCTCCTGCTCGTCGCGATGCTCGGCGGAGTTTTCCTCGCCAAGGAGGAGGAAGGAGAATGATACCGATAGAGTATTGGCTGGTCTTCAGCTCCCTCCTGTTCTCGATAGGCGCCTACGGCGTCCTGACGCGCAGGAACGCCATCGTCGTCCTCATGTGCATAGAGATCATGCTGAACTCCGCGAACATCAACCTCGTGATGTTCAGCTCGTATCACTCGGTCCTTCACGTCGGGGTGGACCCTTCGGGCCAGGTGTTCACCTTGTTCTCGATCGCCATAGCCGCCGCCGAGGTCGCTGTCGGGCTGGCGATCCTGCTCTCCGTCTACAGGCGGTATCAGACGATCGAAGTCGACAAGATAAACATCCTGAGGTGGTAGAATGCTCGAGTACGCGTGGCTCATACCGGTCTTTCCCTTCGCGGCATTCATACTCATCTCGATACTGCCGAAACGCACGCTGTCCTGGGAGGACGGCGCGGGATACGCGATAGGCGGCGCCTTGGGCGCGTTCGCCCTGTCGATGCTCGTCATCTGGGACGTCATCGCGGGGAATACGATGGTCGGCGACGGTCCGAAGTTCGAATGGCTGGTGATAGGCGACATATCCGTAGTGTTCGGTATATGGATTGACGAGCTGACAGCCATCATGCTCGTTGTGGTGTCCGTTGTCGGCACCCTCGTCGTTTTCTATTCCGGCGGATACATGCACGGGGAGGGCGAGAGGCGCAGGCGGTACTACGCCGAGATAACGCTCTTCATATCGGTCATGTACGGCCTGGTCATATCCGACAGCTACCTACAGATGTTCATCTTCTGGGAGCTCGTGGGCCTTTGCTCCTACCTACTCATAGGCTTCTGGTACGAGAAGCCGTCGGCTGCGAGCGCGGCGAAGAGGGCCTTCATAGTTACGCGCGTCGGCGACATCATGTTCATGGCCGGCATAATCATACTGTTCAAGTACGTCGGCTCGCTCGACTTCGCTACGCTGTTCGACGGCGGCGCCGGCGCGGCCGTCCCCACCGACATGATGGTCCTCGCCACGGCTCTGATATTCGGCGGAGCGATAGGCAAGAGTGCCCAGTTCCCGCTTCACGAATGGCTTCCGGACGCCATGGAGGGCCCCACGACCGTGTCCGCGCTTATACATGCGGCCACCATGGTCAAGGCGGGCGTCTACCTCACCGCGCGCTCGTATCCACTGCTCGTCCAGGCGCCGGAGAGCCTCATGCTCGTGGCCGTCATAGGAGGCGTGACCGCGCTAATCGCGGCCACCGTCGCCCTGGTCGCCACGGACATCAAACGCGTGCTGGCGTACAGCACGATCAGCCAACTTGGATACATGACGCTCGCGCTGGGCGCCGGCGGTTACCTCGTCGTCTACGCTGGAAGCGGAGCCGGATACTCCGCGGCACTGCTGCACCTCATGAACCACGCGTTCTTCAAGGCGCTTCTGTTCCTCTGCGCCGGCAGCGTGATTCATGCCGTCGGCACGAACGACATGAGGTTCATGGGCGGCCTCGGGAAGAAGATGCGCATCACGTCGCTGACGATGTTGTTCGGCGCCATCGCGATATCCGGCATACCGCCCTTCTCAGGCTTCTGGAGCAAGGACGAGGTTCTCGCCGCCGTGTACAGCGCAGGCGAGTTCGACAGCCTGTTCTTCCTGCTGTGGGCGATGGGCATCGCCACTGCCTTCATGACGGCCTTCTACATGTTCCGCATGTGGTTCATGACTTTCGCCGGCGACCCGAGATCGGACTACCAGGCGCATGAGTCGCCTAGGCTGATGACGGTCCCGCTCATCATCCTCGCCGCCCTGGCGTTCTCGTCGGGCTTCGCCCTGTTCATCGGGGACGGCTTCGGCATGTTCGCCGAACACTCGATAGGCTCGCTGTTCCACGGAGCACACCACGGCTCCGCGATGGACCTCCTCGCCGGGATATTCGGCGATCCGCTGACCTACGTCTCCCTGGTGCTTGCTGCCGCGGGCATACTGGTGGCCTACGCCGTCTACGGCAAGCCAGGCTTCGACAGGTCCGTTTTCGCCAAGGGCGTAGGGGGCGCACTGCAGAGGGCGCTTGAGAACAGGTGGTACATTAGCAAATTCTACGACGACTTCGCGGTGAAGGTCGTGTACGGCCTGTCGCTTGTCGCCGACGCGTTCGACAGGTATGTGATCGACGGCATGGTCAACGGGTTCGCTTTCCTCGGGACGAAGTCAGGCGAGATTCTTCGAAGGGCGCAGAGCGGGAACGTGCAGCGCTACGCGAGCCTGATAGTCGTCGGTCTGTGCCTGTTGCTCATATTCATGCTCTACATAGTCCCGTGGGGAGGGTGGTGACGACATGCTGGAAAACGTGCCTGTCCTGTCGCTGACGATCCTCCTGCCGTTGGTGGGAGCGCTGGTCACCTTCACCCTGGGCAAGCGCGAGAGTATGGCGAAGTGGGTGGCGTTGGCCTTCTCGGCGGCTGCATTCCTTCTGTCCCTCGCAGTCGCGTTCGAATTCGTAGTCGACCCGTACTCCGCGGCCCCCGGCGAGTTGGACGGCTACAGCAACGGCTACCAGTTCTACGAATCCCATGTGTGGATTGAGTCGCTTGGCATCAACTACATCGTGGGAGTGGACGGCATCAGCCTGCCCCTGTTCGTCCTCACCACGCTCCTCTGCATGCTGTCCATAATATTCTCGTGGGATACGGACCACAGGCCCAAGGAGTACTTCGGCCTCATGCTGATACTGGAGGTCGGCGTCCTCGGGGTGTTCGTCGCCCTGGACTACTTCATGTTCTACGTCTTCTGGGAGATAGTCCTGATCCCGATGTATCTGATGATCGGCATCTGGGGCGGCCCTAACAAGGACTACGCGGCCATCAAGTTCTTCATCTACACCCACATAGCTAGCCTGGCGATGCTCATCGCCATAATGGCGATGTACTTCGAGGCGGGCCTGAGAACCTTCAGCATCGAGGCTATCGCCGAGGTGAGCGTGGACTTCAGTAGCGGCCTCCAGCTGGCGATCTTCGCGGCCATGTTCTTCGGCTTCGGTGTCAAGCTTCCGATGGTGCCGTTCCATACCTGGCTGCCTGACGCGCACGTCGAGGCACCCACGGCTGGGAGTGTGCTCCTTGCGGGCCTGCTGCTCAAGATGGGTGGCTACGGCCTGATTCGCGTCGCCATCCCGTCGCTGCCGTCGGGCGCGGAGGACATGGTCTTCGTGATGGCCGCGATCGCTGTGGCCAGCATCCTGTACGGCGCCATCCTGTGCCTCGCGCAGGCCGATCTCAAGAAGATGGTCGCCTACTCGTCAATCAGCCACATGGGCTTCGTCCTGCTCGGATATGCCACGCTGGGCGAACTCGGCGTGGTCGCAGGCGTGTTCCAGATGTTCGCGCACGGCCTCGTCACCGCAGTCCTGTTCATGATGTGCGGAGTCGTCCAGCACAAGTGCGGTACGAGGATGATACCCCTCCTCGGAGGCCTTGCGAGTAGGATGCCGGTGGCCGCGACGCTGATGACGGTAGGCTTCCTCGCGTCGCTCGGCCTGCCCGGCCTGGTCAGCTTCGCTGCGGAGTTTATGGTCTTCGCCGCAATGTTCTTCAAGTGGGGCATGTGGATATTCCTGCCTATCACGGCCGTCGCCGTGACGGCGGCGTACTACCTGTGGGCCCTGCAGCGGTCGATGTTCGGTCCCATGACCAATAGGATCGAAACCTCCCATGTGAGAGATGTCGATTGGTACGAGGGCGTCCCCGTGGCGGTGCTTATAGTCCTCATAGCCGTGTTCGGCGTGTTCCCTGCGCTCGTCTTCTCGCGGATAGGCCCGGCCGTCGAGATAGCCCTGAGGGCTTTCGGAGGTGGCTGAGTTGGAAGTCTTGGATGTTCTGGGTGCCTTCATGCCGCAGCTGCTGCTTGTGCTGTTTGCCCTGGCGCTGCCCGCCCTGGACTACCTGTTCAAGGACAAGCGCGTCTTGGCCTTCGCGACCCTGGCGCCCCTGGTCGGATACGCCCTCGCCCTGGTCTCGTGGACGGTGGGAGGCTACTGGGAGCCCCCGACGGACGGCGTGTCGCCGCATCTCATAGAGATCGACATGTTCTCTGGGCTGTTCGCCCTGGCGTTCGTATCCGTGGGCATCATCGTGGTGCTCAGCTCCCCGGAGTTCATACGCGGTGAGAGGAACCAGGGCGAGTACTACGCGCTCATACTCCTCGCCGTGACTGGGATGACCGTCGTGGCCATGTCGACCGATCTGATCATACTGTTCGTCGGCCTGGAGATAGCGGGAATTGCGTCGTTCGCACTCTCGGGCTTCAGCAAGGGCGAGAAGCGCTCAGCGGAGGCTGCTACCAAGTACTTCATCGTCGGAGGGTTCTCCTCCGCCCTCACTCTGTTCGCGATATCGTTGTTCTACGGTGTTGCAGGAACGACGGAGATAGCGGCGCTCGGGCCCGAGATGAGCGCGATGCTCTCTGCCGTCGATGGAACGCGGTCCGTCGCCGTCATGGCGACGGTCATGCTGATAGCCGGGCTGGGCTTCAAGATCGCTGCCGTGCCGTTCCACATGTGGGCCCCGGATGTATACGAGGGCGCCCCCACGCCGATATCGGGGCTGCTCGCCGCCGCCTCGAAGAAGATGGGGGTTGCGGCGCTGTTCAAGATATTCCTGATAGGCATCATCGCAACCAAGTCCGACTGGGACGTGGCCCTCGGCGCGATGGCGATTCTGACGATGACCGTCGGGAACGTGATTGCCGTCGTGCAGACGAACATCAAGCGCATGCTCGCCTACTCGTCCATCGCGCAGGCGGGATACATACTCATAGTCCTGCCGATCGGCACCGACTACGCGGTGGCGGGCGGCCTGTTCCACGTCGTCACGCACGCGTTCATGAAGTCGGGGGCGTTCATGGTCGTCGCTGCGCTGGTAGTCCGGGGCGTGGGTGAATCGATAGACGACTATCGGGGGCTGGCGAAGCGGTCGCCGCTGCTCGCTCTGGCGATGACACTGTTCCTGCTCTCGTTGGCGGGCATACCACCTCTCGCCGGCTTCGCGAGCAAGTTCGTCCTCTTCTCCTCCGCGGTCGACGCGGCGCTCGTCCCAGGCCAGTCGTGGCTCATATGGCTCGCGGTCGCTGGCGTGCTAAACAGCGCCCTCTCGCTTTACTACTACGCGCGCGTGATCAAGCGGATGTACATGGAGAAGGGGTCGGATGATAAGGTGAGCGTTCCTCGCATGGCTGGCACGGCAATCCTGTTCGCGTCCGTCATGACCGTGCTCCTCGGCGTCTACTTCGACGCGGTGTTCGACCTCTGTCAGCAGGCCGCGGCGGCGCTGTTCGGGACATGACCGTCCAGGTTCAGGACAGCCCAGAGGCCATGAGCCCGAGGGCCAGCAGCAGGCCCACCATGGCGTGCGTTTGCACAGTCATCGCCTGGGCGGGCAGCAGCCGGCCGAAGTGCGAGTGTTCTCTCAGGGCGAGTCTGACGGCCCTCACCGCGACCACCGCGGGAGCGAGGGCCAACAGGGTCCATACGGGCAGCACCTCCGCCGCGACGAGTACCACTATGAGCACGAACGCGGACGCCATCAGGCCAGCATACCACATCGCCGCCCTGTGGAGGCCCATCCTCACAACCCAGTGCGTCTTGCCGACCCTGCCGTCGGCCTCCGCGTCGGGGAATTGATTGATGAAGAGCACCAGCCCGATGAGCACACCGATCGGCAGGCCCGCCACGAACGGCGTCCACGTTATCTCTCCGGCCTGAACGAGATAGGCTCCGGCAACGACGAGCGGGCCAAAGCCCGATCCTACTGCCACCTCGCCCACGCCTCTCGCGGCCAAGTGGGCCCTCGGGGATGTGTAGAAGTACCCGAGGCCTATGCCCAACACGCCCAACGGGATGATCAGCAGAGACACTGAGAGGGCCAGGACGACGCCGATGGTGGCGCCGATGGCGAAGAGCATCAAGGCCGCTCTGTATATCTGCTCCGGCGTTAGGACCCCTTCCACGACGAACGGACTGCCTCCGTTGAACGGGCTCCTGTTTTCGTTGATCCTGTCCGTGCCGCTCCTGTAGTCGAAGTAGTCGTTGACGACGTTGGTGCCCGCGTGGATGAACAGAACCCCGAGGAGCGTCAGGGCGAAGAGGAAAGAGTCGAATGAGTAGCCTTCGTGCCACGCGAACAGGGCGCCGAATACGGTCGGGACGATGGTCGCAGTGAAGAACGGCGCTCGTATCTCTAGGAACCATACCTTCAGCCCGGGACGAGGGCCTCTGTCCTTCTTTTCGTCCATGGGTCACCTGACAGCGTAACGTGTGATATATATGATGCGGAGGGCATGCGCCGACGGGGTGTGCGGCACTCGGCGTGCACTCCTTGGTGGCCCGCTGGCACTGTAGCCAGTAAACCACTAGTGTTAAGTAGATATTGGCTCATATGCGGATTTCGATGAGTTCTACCCCCTGGGATTTCGGCGTAGGCAAGGAGCTAAAGATGGTCGAGGACCGGCTCCAGGAAATGACTGAGTCGGGGGAGGGGCTTCTCACAGAGGCCTCGAGACATGTCGTCAGCGCGGGTGGCAAGCGCCTCAGGCCAACGATAGCGATTCTTGCATACAAGAGCCTCGGGGGTGAGGACACGGGCAAGATAGTGGACATAGCCGCTGGTTTCGAGCTGATCCACTCCGCGACACTAGTCCACGACGACATAAACGACGGCGGCAAGACGCGTCGCGGTAGGGTGACGGTCTACCGCAAGTACGGTCTGCACAATGCGGTGGTGGTCGGTGACTTCCTCTTCGTCAAGGCGTTCGCGCTGGGGGGGATGTACGACAGGGAGATCGTCAGGACAACGGCGGACGCCTGTGCGAAGCTCGCCGAGGGAGAGATAGTCCAGAGTCGATTCAGACACACCCACGACCTGGACATGGACGGATACTTACAGATAATGGAGAGGAAGACGGCTGAGCCCATGAAGGCAGGGGCCGTGGTCGGAGCCTATCTGGCCGGCGGCACCGCCGAGGAGGTGCGGTGTCTCGGCGCCTATGGACTGAACCTGGGAGTGGCGTTCCAGATAATCGACGACGTACTGGACTTCGTCGGCGACGAGGCGTTGACAGGTAAGCCTGTCGGGACGGACCTCAAGGAGGGCTACCTGACTCTGCCCTCGTTGATAGCTATGAAGGACTCCGAGGAGGTCAGGACAGCTGTCGCGAAGGCGATCGACAGGGAGGACGCCACCCCCGAGGAGATCGGCCGCTGCGTCAAGTTAGTCGTCGACTCAGGCGCGATCGACAAGGCGCGCGCGATGGCTGAGTATTACGCTATGGAGGCGCTCCAGCATCTGGGATGCCTTCCCAACACGCCCTATAGCGAGGCCCTGAGAGACTTGGTGTCCAGGGTGTTGGAGAGAGACTCGTAGTAGAGTTGCAGCGCAGGTGCTCGCAGATGAACCATAGCGGGATGACATCGTCGGAATGGCTCGAAGTCATAGAAGCGATGGAGGAGGTCGCGCCGTACTACGACAGGGTCAACCAGCTGATAACCCTCGGCATGGCCGAGAGATGGCGCGCCGAGGTGGCCACCCAGGCCGATGAGGAGGACGTCGTGCTCGAGGTCGGCTCGGGCCCTGGGACGTTCGCCAGGCATCTGCGCGCGAGGAGGGTCTACTGTCTCGAGCCTTCCGGGAGCCTGATACGTATGTCGCGCGATGGCCTCCCGGACGAGCCATACGAGCTTATAAGGGGGGTGGGCGAGCGCGTACCCCTCGCCAGCGGGTCCGTCGACAAGGTGTTCTGCTCATTCTCCTTCAGGGATTTCAGGGACAGGGACGCGGGAGCGTCCGAGATGCTGCGGGTGCTTAGGGAGGGCGGCGAGCTCTTCATTGCGGATGTCGCCAAGCCTCCACCGAGTCCGATGGCGAAGCTGCTCGAGATGCATGTGCGTCACATCGTCCCTGTGATGGCGCGCGTGGCTGTACACCAGAGCGCGAGGAAACGCCTGAGCAAGGACCCATACCGCAAGTTCGCAGAGACCTACGACGCCTTCGGCTTCACCTCGTTCTACGAGCGGCTGCTGCGGTCGAAAGGCTTCGACGATGTCTCCACCAAGCCCCTCAGGCTGGGCGGCGCCACGCTTACAAGGGGGAAGAAACCCTGGAAGTCGACGTCCTAATAGTGGGCGCCGGTCCCGCTGGCAGCACGACGGCGAAGTACTGCGCTCATCGAGGCGCGGATGTCCTCGTGATCGACAGGAGGAAGGAGATAGGCCATCCAGTCCAGTGCGGCGAACTGCTCCCCCACGCGAAGGAGATGTACTCGATGTTTCCGAGGGGCATCGAGCTCGAGGAGCTGTTCGACATCGACCATTCGACGGTGGACGGCGAGAGCGATACGATTGAGATGATCTCCCCCCGGGGCAGAGCCTACAGGATTCCGTTCTCGTCGCACGTATTGAACAGACGGTCCTTCGACAAGCGCCTCGCCAAAGGCGCCGAGGAGGCCGGCGCCAGAGTTATGACCGGCACGTCGCTCCTGTCAGTCGACGAGAGCGGCGTCGCGGAGACGACGGCAGGGCAGATCAAGGCCAAGGTCGTAGTCGGGGCTGATGGGCCGAATTCGAGGACGGCGAGGGAGGCGGGCCTGGAGAGGCCTAGGCCATCTTATCCTGCCATAGCCTGCAGGACCGATTCGACCTTCGGCAGCGAGGTCAGGATGTTCTTCGGCGCTGCGGCTCCCGGAGGATATGCTTGGGTGATACCGAAGGACCGAGGGGCCAACATAGGGGTGGGCTACAGCCAGGCGATGTGCTCCGCCAAGCCGACCGAGCTGCTGAAGGCTTTCGCCTCCTGGCTGGGCGTTTCCGTCCGCGAGGAGGCTCTGGGCTTCGTGCCTCTGGCTGGGCCTTCCCGGCGCACGACGTCTGGGAGATTCGTGCTCGTGGGCGACGCCGCGGGACATACGATGGCGTCGAACGGAGGCGGCATCCCTACGGCGATGATCGCGGGAAGGGAGGCGGGGCGTGTCATCAGGAGGCATCTCGAAGAGGGCGCGCCCCTCAGCGATTACGAACTCGCTTGGCGGGCGTTCATGGAGGGACCACTCATCAGATCGCACAAGACGCTCAGACTCGCGGGCTATGCCTTCAGGAACGATGCGCTCACCGGATTGGCGATGGCGATGTTGGGACGCCGCGGTCTGGATCGCGCAATCAGGTGCAGGCGACTATTTCTGTGACAACGTCGTTGGACGATGGGGAGCGATGGCCTGCGCTAACGCTTCCCACCTTTCATGCTCGTAGGGCTTCCGCAGACGTCACACTCCTGGACATCCGCGTCGAACACCTTTCCGCACCCTCTGCACTTGGCCTTCCAGGTTACCACGCTCCTGATCTCCTTCTGCTCGAGCCCTCTGAAGGCGATGCCGAGTGCAGAAGCCAGGTTCTGGACGGAGTAGTCATCTGTCACTATCTCATAGCCCAGGTCCAGGGCCAGGGCCAGCACTTCCTTGTCTGTGGAGGACAGCCTTCTGGAATCGCCCGTCCTCTCGCCTTCCGATATCACCCTGACGAGCGAGTGCTTGCTGGGAGACAGGACCCTGACCCGCGTCTCGAGCAGCAAGTCGAGCCTATCCTCCATATCATGGCGGCGAAGCTCTGTCGCGACGCCCGGGGTTATCACGAGCTCGAAGTCTGACGGCAGATCCTTGCCGTAGAAGAGCGCTGATGAGTCGAGTACCAGGCCTTTCATTCGGATACCTCTATTCCAGCTTCCTGATGCCCTCCAGGGCGGCAGAGGCTAGCGCTGCGGCGTCGACGCTCTCTTCCTCCGCCAGGACCTCGTCGAGCGCGCTGTTCGTGGCCGGCCTCTCCGGAGCGAAATCGCATGCGGCTCCAGAGGATATGGAGTACTCGTAGGTCCCTATGCTCTTGGCGATGTTCACAATCTCGACCTTGTCCATTCCTATCAACGGCCTCAGGACGGGGACCGTGGCAGCCTGCTCCTCGACGAGCAGGTTCGTCAGCGTCTGCGAGGCCACTTGTCCAAGGGACTCGCCGGTGATGAGGAAGGCAGCTTCCGTCTGCTCGGACATCAACGCGCCAGCCCTGAGCATCGCACGCCTGCACAGCACGCAGGTGAGGCTCGGCTTGCACTCGCTCGCGAGCCTTTTCAGCGTCTCCCTGTGCGGCACGGAGTACGCGTCCACCTTCGCATCCACTGCCGCCTCGAGCCTATCCCTGATGGCCGAGATCTTCTCCAACCGTCCAGTGTCCCCATTCGCCGACGTGTCGAAGTGCAGGACGACAAGGCCCACACCCTGCCTCCCCAATACATATCCTGCGACTGGGGAGTCGATCCCGTCTGACATGAGGAGGACGCCCTTCATTTCCTCACCCGTCGAACCTGTAGAACTCGTGACGGGCGCATGTCACGCAGCTCTTGTTCTTCGCCACTCGTATCTTGTCCAGGTCGCCAGACCACACGTCGACGATCATGAGTTCTGGGGTCGTCCTCTCCCCCAGCAACACCTTCAGGGCTTCGGTCACCTCAATGGACGCCACCACGCTCGGGAGCGTGTTGACTATCCCGACCTCGTCGCAGGTCGGCGTCGCCTCGCGCGGCGGCAGCGTGGGGAAGACGCATCGAAGGCATGGTCCTTCTGGATGCACTGCTAGCACCATCCCCGACGTCCCGACGGCCCCTCCATACACCCAGGGAACGCCGAGCTTCACGCATGCGTCGTTGATTACGAACCTCGCCTTCATGTTGTCAGTGGCGTCGACGACCACATCCGCCCCCGAGAGGAGACCCTCGACATTCTCCGGTGTGACGTCGACGACGACGCCCCGTATCGCTATCTCCGAGTTGACCTGCCTCAGCTGCCTCTCGGCCACCTCGGCCTTCGGTTGCCCGACCGCGTCCTCTCCGAAGAGCGTCTGCCTCTGGAGGTTCGTGATGTCCACGACGTCCCTGTCCAGGATCGTGACTTCGCCCACACCCGCTCTCGCGAGCAGCGACGAGGAGTGCGTTCCCAGGGCGCCGCAGCCCATCACGACCGCGCTGGCCTCTGAGAGCTTCCTCTGTCCGTCTATCCCGATCTCCTTGAGGAGCACCTGCCTCGAGTACCTGTCCTGGTTCAACGACAGTCGATATGCCTGTGCATCTAATAATCATTGGCACCGTGCGCTGCGCGTCACGGGAGTATGTAGTCCATATCGAAGCGCTCTCGGAAGCTCTTGACCCGCTTGCTGACGTTCCGGCCCTCGGAGGCGGCCATGAACAGGTCCGCAAGCTCGGGCAGGTCCTTCTCCTTGACGCCCATCCTGGTGATCTCTGCGGTCCCGAGCCTCGCGACTGAGTCGACCATCAGGTTGGACCGTTCCAGCAGTACAGAGAAGTCGTTCACGGACATGCCGTACTTCTCGCGTATTCCCTTGGGGTCGATGAGCAGCTGGTGCGACTCAGAGAAGCCCAACTCCTCGAACATGACCGGGAACCCCCTCTCCTTCAGCTCCTTTCCGAGCCTCTTGGAGTTCCTCACGACCTGCTTCGCGTACCGGCTTCCGAACTTGTGCATCTCCAGGAGCGTCTGGCCGAGGGCGGCCACGCGGTTCCAGTGAGCGTTATCTACCAGTCGCCACACGAGGTTCTTCCTGACGGCCTCATTCGCATCCTTCTCGTCCGTGACTATGAGGCCCCCTTGCGGTCCGAAGAAGGACTTGTGGGTGGAGCCGTACAGGATCGCCGCGCCCTCCTTGAGCGGCCTCTGGAACTCCCCTCCAGCTATGAGTCCGAGGACGTGCGAGCCGTCGTAAACGATGGTCGAACCGGCATCGTCGC
This sequence comes from Methanobacteriota archaeon, assembly GCA_020347565.1. Classification (GTDB taxonomy): domain Archaea; phylum Thermoplasmatota; class Thermoplasmata; order UBA10834; family UBA10834; genus UBA10834. The sequence goes on from CP070732.1 coordinate 624,184, forward strand.
ACGCTTCCCGCAAGGGCTTCATGTCGTACGGAAACGGTATGAAAGACGCTCCGAGGATGACGAGTTCGGGCTTCCTCCTCCTTATCTCCATCGACGCGGCGCGCGAGTCGACGGTATATCGCTCGGCGTCGAACGGGAGATGGCGTGCTCTCAGACCCAGTAAGTCCGGTATGTAGTCCTGACCATAGCCGTCGTATCCGCCGTCGGAAGCGTGGATCGAGTAGACCGCGTCGCCTCGACGTGTGGTGGACGCTATCGTGATCATGGCCGCTATGTGTCCTGACAGCGGCTGCACGCACCCGTGCCGAGCCCCGAAGACCTCGCAAGCCGCCTTCTCCGCCTCGCGCTCGACGTCCGTCGTGATGCGCGTGCCTCTGTAGCCATTCTCGAGATACTCCCCGGCGTACTCCGCGTCGATGGGCAACGTGTATCTGTGTCCGAAGTCGGACGACAACAGTGCCCTCACCTGAGGGCTGGTGACGTTCTCGGAGGGCAGAAGGTTGACGGAGTCCTCGAGCCTCCACCTCTGCTGAGCTCTCATCTGCTTGACGAAGTAGTCGTTCCTCATGTGTATGCGCTCCTGGGCCGGCCTTCAGAGGGCTCGAGCCGCTCTCAGTTGTAGAGGTTGAATCGTCCGTCCTTGCCCACGAAGGTCGAGAACTCCTCGTCCTCCTCTTCCAGGTCTTCTTCGATAACGACGTTCACCAAGATGTTCACGACTTCTCTCAGCTGTCGCACGTCCTCCCGGAGCCGGTCGATCTCATCCAGAATTTCCTGGTTCTTCTGTTTCATGGAACCCCCCTTCCCTTTCATTCCGTCGCCTAATGTGGTTCTAGGGCTCTTCATTCCCTACCTCGAAGTCCCGGTAGTCATCGGCCATCTTGCGCACCTCGGTTCGCTCGCAGCGCTCGCAGTACAGCTTGTCACCCTTCCGCTCCAGAACGCTGCGACATGACATGCACAGCGACCTCAGCGCCCCGAAGTGCGGGCCGGAGGTGGTCAGCTGGACGGATGGGAGTGCCTGGATGACCTTGCCCCTTATGATGTCCCCGGGCCTGAGCAGGTCCCCAGCGTCCTCCACGTAGGAGCTGGCTATCTTGGAAACATGAACCGCCGCGAGCGTCTCGCTGGAGACCTCACGCCTCCTGCCCTCCTGCGAGACTATCATGCATATCGCCATCACGGGCTTGACATCCGTAACGTCGGCAATGACTGTGTCCCCTTCCACGAGGACGATTGGCGGGTTCTCCGCGACTATCCTGACGACCTTTTCCGAGTCGTCTATGTCAAGCTCGCCAACGACGCTGGCGCATATCTTGCCATCCTTGCTTTCGAAGGTACCCTCGCCGGCCACGTACTCCTCGGCTTCGGCCACCTCATCTCCTGGCAGGACTCTCACACCGGTCTTAGCCAGCGGAATCACCTATCTCTGGAATCTGAGCAGAACGACAGAGACGACATCTCTGGTCTTTCTGTGGAATTCGAACGCATATGGTATCTCGAATTTATACCTTTTGACGGTCTCTGACGTGGCTCCGAACGAGGCGGCGAGCCGGCACACGAACTCAGACGTGGCGTCGTTGTGGAGGGAATAGACCGTGGGGGAAGTCCGAATAGCCTTCTCGACGAATACTCTGTCAGCATGTCTGGTCTGGGCGCCGAAGGGGGGGTTCTGTATCGCGAGGTCGAACACCCCGTCGAACGAGGCGATGTCCGACTGCACGAACTCCGTCTCGAGCCGTAGGGCACGGGAGTTCTCGGAGGAGGTCCTGATCGACTCGGGGTCGACATCCACACCGACCGCGCGCCTCGCGCCAAGCAGCTTTGCACCTATGCAGAACACGCCGTTCCCGCACCCGAGGTCGACAACGTCTCTGCCCTCGACCTCTCCCGACGCGTGAGCAAGCCAGAGCACATCCGCAGCGATCCTGGCCGGGGTCTGGTACTGCTCCAGCCGCGGCTCGCGGTGCTTCACCTGTGCGAGCCGTTCGAGCATAATCTCCAGCTGGCGTTTCTTCACTGCGACACTCTCCGAGCAGCGAGGACCGTGTCTATCTAGCCTCGTCGATCATCTTCCAGCGTCTTAGTTTGTTGACCTCGGAAATGTCCCTTCCGTGGAGGTCCCTTTCGACGTCCGACAGGTACTCAATCGCCGTCAGCAACGAATCCTTGGTGGGGTTGTGGATGTTCACCTTCGCCCTCGTGAATTCCTTCTCAACAACGTCCATAGCCTTGGCCGTCTCGCCGTATTGCTCGCAGAAGTCGTTCACTATCTCGTCGACGGCCTGCGCCAGAGAGCCGCACTCTCCCTCGGGTTGGGCCTGCCTCTTCGCGAAGTCTCCTGATATCATCATCTCGCCGATCTTCCTGAAGGCGTCCTCGACGTTCTCGCCGGTCTTGGCGCTGCAGACGAAGGCCGGCATCCCCACGCTCTCGGCTGTTCGCTTCAGCTTCTCCGCCGCCTCTGAACCGTCGTCGGCCAGGTCTGCTTTATTGCCTATGAACACGACGGGCACGTGCCCCAGGGTGTCCCGTGCCTCCTTGAACCAGAAGTCCTTGGCGGACTCCACTGTCTCGTCTCGAGTGAGGTCTGACACCACCATCATCCCGTGAGAGCTCTTCATGCTCTGCGTCCTGATCTTGGTATAGTCCTTCTGCCCAAGGATGTCCCAGAGCATGAGTGTGAGATACATGGTCTTGTCCGTGAGGTCATACTCCAGGTCTCGCTTGCTGACCTTCGTGCCTATCGTCGCTATGTACGCGTCATCGAAGACATCCACGACAAACCGCCGGATCAATGAGGTCTTTCCTACGGCGGAGTCGCCGATCAGTCCGACCTTCTTGATGTAGCGCTTCGATTTTATGATGCTCATACAAACCACCACGTCAAGGGATGAATGACATTTCTGCGGACGTAGGCTGATGGGACATCCCAGGCCCCGCAGCGTGTGTCCCATTGTCAAGAGTCTACATAATTGTTTCCGCCAGGGCGTCGCGCAGGGAAAAGCTCAATATCCTGGACCTCGAATATCGGGAGGAGATGCACGAGCCACGAGGGGAGCACACGCTGCTGACGAAGAAGGCCCTTGAGAACTACGCGAGCGCATACATGGGAGCCTACCTTAACGCCGTCGAGAGGGAGAAGCCAGAGCACTTGCCGTCGCTGGCGAGGAATCGCCCCTATGCGATAGAAGTATGCCTGATGCCCAACCAGTGTTTTACCATGCTCTTCGAAAGGGCCGACAGGCAGAGCATATCTGTCAGAGAGTGCGAGTGGGCTTACGTCGAGAAGAGGGCGCTGGAAGGAATCCACCACATGGTTATCGTCTACGCCCATGAGAACCCGACTGTGGCCGACGCCATCGCCAAGGGGAAGAAAGACGCCGTCAGGAACATAAGGTCGCTTGAGGACTCCAACCTGTCCAGGGCTGTCAGCCAACTCGACAACATATTGACTGACCTGACGAGTGTGGAGAAGGGCAACCAGAGCCTCCTGAAGCTGGCCGAGCTCGAACTGACAAAGCTGCAGCCGATAAAGGACGTCGTGGCGAACTCTGGCCCAGACGTAGACATGCTCGCGATGATAGACACCCTGCGCAACTATCCAACCAAGCCGGTGGAGATATCCATCGACATCAAGGAGCGAGAGCTGCTTGAGAGCATCAGCAGGGATCTGGGCGACCTCACAGACGTGGTCCGCCGGGTTGAGTCGCAGGACGAAACGTTGGAGCGCATCGAGTCCTCGATGAATAAGGCACTGGGCGAGTTCAACTACATGATCGACGAGAGGATCAATCAGGGATTGGCGGTACTCGTGTCCGATTCGGACGGCAAGGCCAGCAAGCACATTTCCGCGGTGGAGACCCCGGCGATCCAGGTGGACATCGACCCGGAGGTGGCTACACTGAAGGACAGGATGCAGATCCTGGAGAACAGCCTGCACACGGCCCAGTCCCGAAGAGCGGACGTGTCCAAGGAGCTTGTCAAGGCCGTGGCCGACATCAAGGACGACATGGAGCAGCTGAGCACGAGGATATCGAGGCTCGAGCAGAAGGCCGGGATACCGGTCCCAGGATATTCTTGGAAGCCATCTCAGAGAGAATAGGGCCTTCACCTTGGAGGATCATGGTGGGCCCAACCGGATTCGAACCGGTGATTTGCGCTGTGTGAGAGCGCCGTCATAACCGCTAGACCATGGGCCCTTCGAAGCCGAAGAATGCGCCATCCGCTAGATATTACTTTTGCAGAGGCGCCGTGATTCGACCCCATGCTTTTTGTGCTGGGTATCCAATCTCCGGTGGAACAGGATGCTTGTCAAGACAGAGCGGGGGACGAAGGATCTCAGGGCTGTATGGTGGGAGGACGGAGCCGTCAGAGTGATAGACCAGCGTCTCCTGCCAGATCAACTGCAGATCGCGCGAATCGCGAGCTATGAGGAGATGGCCGATGCCATTTCCGACATGACTGTGAGAGGAGCTCCGACCATTGGCGCGTCCGGCGCCTTTGGCATCGCATTGGCGTGGGCCGCGAAGTCAGACCTGCGGAAGGCGGCGGAGAGGCTGAGAGCCACCAGGCCGACGGCCCATGACTTGTTCCATTCGATCGACCTGATGCTGAAGCACGGAGACAACGTCGTCGGTGCTGCGCTGAGCTTCGCCGACTCCATCGTATCGAAGTGCAGACGGATAGGCGAGGCTGGATCGGAGCTGATTCGGGATGGCGCGCGAATCCTTACGCACTGCAATGCTGGTGCCTTGGCGGCGGTGGACTACGGCACGGCCCTCGCGCCGATGCGCGTGGCGAAGAGATCCGGCAGGGACTTGTTCGTCTTCGTCGACGAGACGCGCCCGAGGCTCCAGGGAGCGAAGCTCACCGCGTGGGAGCTGTCGAATGAGGGCATCCGCCACGCAATCATCGCAGACAACGCAGCGGGTCACTACATGAAATCAGAAGTCGATCTCGTGATGGTGGGAGCCGACAGGATTGCGGCGAATGGCGATTTCGCCAACAAGATAGGGACCTATGAGAAGGCCGTCCTCGCGAAGGAGAACGGAGTGCCATTCTACGTGGCAGCGCCGGTGAGCACGTTCGACCCTTCACTTGAGACGGGCGACGGGATCGTGATAGAGGAGCGCTCGGCCGATGAGGTGCTCTCCATCGGCGGCGTGAGGGTCGCCCCCGACGGGTCTGAGGCCCTCAACCCTGCTTTCGACGTCACGCCCGGGGCGCTTGTCTCTGGTTTTATCACGGAGCGTGGGATACTCGGGCCAGGAGAATTCGGCAGGCTACACGACCCTGAACTGTAGCCTTCCGGCAGGCTTTTAGGCCGATGGCCGGATATGGGCCGGGATGATACTGGTCACCAAGTGGTTCGGCTGCTTTCTTTGCGTCGAGGGCAGGGCAGCCAAATCGATACTGTTCCCGATGGACGCCTCCGGCATCTCTGATAGGCTCGAACGCATCAGGAACGGCGAGGTGCTGGACGAGGAGAGACGGCTGGCTGAAGGCGCGACACGGGTCGTCGACAGGCGACTGTCCGAGTTCGGAATGGTGACCAGGTTCGATTCGTCGTTCCTCAGGCCTGAGGACTACGGTTTCACCCTGGACCTGTACAGAGAGGCGACGATCGAGCTCGCGAAGCGCGTCGTTAAGAGCAGCATCGGAGCCGATGTCTACCTAGGTCACGCCGTTCGCGCATACGACGATTTGGTGTCAACGAGCAACATGCTCTCCGAACGCCTCTACGAATGGTATTCGCTGCACTTCCCAGAGCTTCAGGAGGTACTCTCACCCGAGAAATACGTCGACGCCATCGCGGACAATGGCGCCAGAGACGTCATTCTGTCGTCGATGGGAACGAGGATGGACTCGATAGGTGCCGACATCGACGAGGAGGACCTCAAGTCCATCAGGGACCTCGCGGAGGCCCTCAGGTCCGGGACTAGCGCCCGCAAGGGTATCGAGGGTTATATCGACTCCAGGATGAGGGTCGTCGCGCCGAACGTGGCTTCCGTCGCCGGTCCGCTGATAGGCGCGAGGCTGATGATGCACGCAGGCAGCCTGAAGCGGTTGGCCTCCATGCCTTCTGGCACCGTCCAACTCTTGGGTGCCGAGAAGGCCATGTTCCGGCACCTGAAGAAGAAGACGCGTCCTCCGAAGCACGGGATCCTGTTCCAGCACTCGCTTGTGCATACGGCCCCAGCATGGCAGCGGGGGCCGATCGCCATGGCGCTGGCGTCGAAGGTGTCGATGGCGGCAAGGGCTGACGCATACACTCAGAACGACATTTCTACCTCGCTCCACGAACAGCTGGATGCCCGAATCGAGGAGATAAGGAAGCAGAGACGATCGCCGCCCAAGAAGGCTGCTGGCAAGCGACGCAAGGGGAGAAGGTAGACGGTAACTATTTTAATCCCCTGGACTTACCGTCACGCTGAGTGAGCGCATGTCATGGGAGCAGGCTGAGGTCAGGACGCTGAAGGAAGGGCGGTACATCAACATCGACGACGAGCCGTGCAAGATCACCAGCATATCGACCTCCAAGCCAGGGAAGCACGGGGAGGCGAAGGCCAGGATCGAGGCGGTCGGCATATTCGACGGCGGCAAGAGGTCTGTCGTGTACCCCGTCAAGCACAAGGTGCAGGTGCCAATGATCGATAAGAGGCAGGCACAGGTCGTCACCATAATGGGCGACGAGGTCCAGCTCATGGACCTTGATGACTACGAGATCTTCCAGCTGCGCATACCAGATGACTTCAGGGATTCTCTCACGCCTGGGGAGAACATCCAGTACCTAATTGCCATGGGCAGGAAGAAGATAACCCGGGTGTGAGCCCTCCATGCCAAGCCGTGGTGCCCTCGTCTTCGCGGACGCTGGATACTCGATGGATGACGCATACTTCGTCCTCTTCGGCGTGCCGTTCGACAGAACGACGACCTTTCGGAGCGGGACGCGTTTCGCACCGACGACCATCAGGGAAGCATCGCGCAATTTCGAAGCGGACATGCCCGAGCACGGGGTCGACATCCGCGATGTGCCTTTCCACGACATGGGTGACCTGGACGAAGAGGGGAGTGCAGATGAGATGGTGGCCGCCATCGAGGTGGAGGCCCGTGATCTGGTGTCGAACGGCAAGTTCCCGATAGCGATAGGTGGGGAGCACTCGATTACGCCTCCGATAGTCAAGGCGTTCGGTAGCGAGGTATCCGTAGTGATAATAGACGCGCATCTGGACTACAACGACGAGTATCAGGGATTGAAGCACAGCCATGCATGTGCGCACAAGCGTGTTGAGGATATTGTGGGGAAAGGTAACGTCTTCGCTTTTGGCATCCGATCATGGTCGAAGGACGAGCGACCTGAGGAGGCCCTCTTCGCGGATGCGTTCACCATTCACGAACGTGGCTGCGAAGAGGTCTTTGAGGACATGCTGTCAAGACTCGATAGAAAGCCGGTCTATCTGTCGCTGGACATAGACGGCATCGATCCTGCTTATGCGCCTGGCACCGGAACGCCCGAGCCGTTCGGCCTGACATCCTTCGATGTGAGGTACATCGTGAACAGGCTCGCGGACCGTCTCGTCGGCTTCGACGTGGTCGAGGTGTGTCCCCCGTATGATAACGGAAACACCTCAATGCTCGCTGCGAGATACGTACGGGAAGTCGTAGCCGTGAAGTGGAAAGCCTCGAGGAAAGGATAGCGGATAGCACATGGGCGTCTTCACTCACCCGATTATGCCAACGACCTTCTTCCTGTAGTGCTCGGCTATCTCCTTCGCCCTCTCCTCCGACGCCGCCTCGGAGAATATTCTGAAGATCGGCTCCGTGCCGGAGGGCCTTGCGAGCACCCAACCGTCTTCGAAGAACACCTTGACACCGTCCGTCGTGTCGACTCTATCGTCTGCGGCGTCCTCCTGGAGCCTGGAGAGCACGATCTTCTTCTTGTCGTCCGGGCAGGCGGTCTTGGTCTTGTGCTGGTAGTAGAACGGTGTCCTCGCGTTGATCTCTGAGAGGCTCCCGTTCGCGGCGACTATCTCAATCATCCTCGCTGCCGCCATCGCGCCGTCCCGGCAGTACTGCATCTCAGGGAATATGAGTCCCCCGTTCTCCTCTCCGCCGAAGACAGCGTTGTTTTCCATCATGGCGCGCGCCACGATGGGCGAGCCAACGCGAGTGTACATGACTTCGCCCCCGGCAGAACTCACGGCGTCCTCCACGCACCTCGAGGACCCCACGGTGGTGACAACAAGCCCTCCGCCGTTCTTCAGGCAGGCGAAGTGCGCGGCGATTGCCAGGCTCCTATCACCGTACAGATACGACCCCTTCTCGTCCACGAAGATGGTCCTGTCCGCATCGCCGTCGTGCAAGATGCCGATGTCGAAGCCTCCCTGGCTCATGAACTCTATGAGGTCCTTCGCGTTCTCCGGCGTGGGCTCGCTGTTGTGACCGGGGAACGCCCCGTTGGGATCGGCGTTCAAGGTCGAGTAGGGTATCCCGAGCTTCTCGAGCAGCAACGGAGTTACGCGCCCGCCAGCTCCGTTGCCACAGTCGAGGGCGACCCGCAGGGGTGAAGCCGATATCCTCTCGACATCGGTGACGCTCAGTATGCCATCGATGTAGCGGGGTATGGCCGTGTCGGAACAGCGCCTGTGCCCGACATCCCTCCACCCGGTCCTCGCGAAGTCACGCGAATGGAACAGCCTCTCGATGCGCTCCTCGCCTTCACGCGACATCTCCGTGCCATCTGCGTCTATGCACTTGATGCCGTTGAATTCCGGTGGATTGTGTGACGCCGTTATGACGACTCCTCCTCCGAAGTTTCCCCCCTTCACGGAGTACTGAAGAGCGGGGGTCGGGACGACCCCGAGATCCACCAAGTCTCTGCCGGCGGCCATCATCCCTGCGGAGCATGCGGATTTGATCATCTCGTTTGAGGTCCTGGCGTCTGTGCCCATGAGCACTGCCCCTTTCATGAATGTCCCTATAGCCATGCCCAGCCTGAGGGCGAGCATGCAGTCCATCTCTTCTGAGTTGACCACTCCTCTGACGCCATTGGTGCCGAAGAGTCTCGGGACGCCGTCCTCTGAGGTCATTGAATCTATCCCTCGTGATTGTCGGGCCATCAATAAAAGCTTGCGGGAAGATGCCGAACGGCCACGTCCGCAAGAGTTAATACCCGGCTAGCCGTTGGTCGATGACAGGAAGGGGAGGGGGCACCGAATGGGGTTCAAGGAATGGATAATCCCGCAGGAGAAGTACTTCTTCAGCATGCTTGACAAGCAGGCGGACACCGTTCTGGAGGGCGCGGAGACACTCCTTGACCTGATGAAGAACTTCGACGACGTCGCCGACAAGCGCGACAGGATGAAGTCGATTGAACGCAGGGGCGATGACATCGTCCACGAGATATCAGAGGCTCTGAACAAGACTTTCGTCACGCCGATTGACCACGATGACATGTCCAAGCTCACATCGAGGCTGGACGACATACTCGACTACATGGAATCCGCTTCGCACCGCTTGTGGTCATACGAGATCAAGCGTGTACCGAACGACATGATGAAGCTGGTAGAGGTGCTCCTGAGCTCGACGAAGGAGGTCAACCACGCCGTTAAGGACCTCAAGAACTTCAAGAAGAAGAACGAGATCGCGAAGCACTGCATAGAGATCAACCGTCTCGAGAACATCGGCGACGAGATCACCCATCAGGCGGTGGCGAGCTTATTCAAGACGGCGGATGTCATAGAGATAATCAAGTTGAAGGAGATATACGAACATCTGGAACTCGCGACCGACAAGTGTGAGGATGCAGCTGACGTGATCAAGGACATATTCATCAAGAACTCATAGGGGATCGACGATGGATCTTTTCGGGCTCTCTGTCCTGGGTGTGACGACTATCGCCCTCACCCTGGCCTTTGAGTTCGTGAATGGGTTCCATGATTCTGCGAATTCAATCGCGACTGTCGTCGCTACGAAGGTCCTATCGCCCGTTTGGGCTGTTGGCCTCGCGGCCATATTCAACTTCCTCGGCATATTCGTGTTGGGCATGGCGGTTGCGAAGACGGTGGGGAAGGGCATCATCGATGACGTCCTGATTGACGAATACGGAGTATGCCTGATATTCTGCGCGGTGGTGGGCGCGATCGTGTGGGACGTCATCACCTGGTGGCTGGGAATCCCCACGTCGAGCAGTCACGCCCTGATCGGCGGCCTCATCGGCGCGGGCGGCGCTGTGATGTTGGTCGACGCAATAGTCTGGAGCGGGACGTTGAAGACGGTCGCGTTCATCGTCATCTCGCCTATCGCCGGCTTGGCGATCGGATTCCTGATGGCAAGCGGTGTGATGCGGATAGGCAAGAGCATGACACGTACGACAGTGAACCACTGGTTCAGGAAGCTGCAGATATGTTCCATGGCGTTTCTGTCGTTGATGCACGGCTCGAACGACGCCCAGAAAGGCATGGGCATAATCAAGAGCGTCCTTCTCCTCGAGGCGGGCGTCTTCGTCACAGGAGAGTTCGAGCCTGATCTCTGGGTGATAATGTCCTGTGGGTTCATGATCGCCCTCGGGACCTTCTTCGGCGGGTGGCGCATAGTCAAGACGATGGCGGCGAGGGTCACCCACCTGGAGCCATACCAGGGCTTCTGTGCAGAGACTGGAGCCGCATCGATGATAGCTGTCGCGACAAGCTTCGGAATACCTGTGAGCACCACACACACAGTCTCCGGGTCGATCATGGGGGTCGGAGCGACGAAGCGGTTGTCGGCCGTCAGATGGGGCGTCGGGCGGAAGATCGTGATTGCCTGGATCTTGACCATACCCGCTGCCGCAACGATCTCCGGCGTGCTCTTCCTGTTACTCAACCCGTTCTGCTGAGGGCGTCGCCCGACGATATGCTCACTCATCGCGCGGGCATCCATCGCGTACAACGATTTCGTCCTCGAGGACAGCGTTGTCGGGCACCGTCACGCCTTCGTCGATGATCGCGTTGGCGATCCTGCAAGAACGCCCTATGCGAGCGTCATCGAATACCACAGAGTTCTCGATCTTAGAGCCTTCTCCGACATGCACTCGGCTCGCCAGGTACACACGAGGGCCGAGTTCCGCACCGGCGGCCGTGGAACCTTCCCCGACGAAGACCTGGTCGCGCGCGCCAACCTCTTCCACAGGCGAGCCAGGAGCCGCTGCACCCCCTTCGGCCATCAGAGTCCAGAACGCGTCGAGCAGACTCTCGCGTGTGCCACAATCGACCCAATACCCGTCAAAGGTCAGTCCGTACATCCCCTTGTCAAGTATCTTCGGGAAGACCTCGCGTTCCATCGATACGAAGCCTTCTCCGATGTGATCCAGTGCCTCGTACTCGAGCGCGTACACGCCCGCATTGACGAGCTTAGAAAACGCCTCCTCTCTGGTAGGTTTCTCCTGGAACCTTCGAATCCTCTGGTCTTCATCGAGGTCGACTATGCCGAACGGTGTCGGGTCGTCAACCTCCCATAGCGATATCGAGGCGAACGCCTTCTTCTCCCTGTGGAAGGCAACGAACCGGCGCATGTTCAGCGATGAGATGCTGTCCCCGTTGACCACGAGAAACGGTCCATCGATGTACTCCTCCACGTTCTTCACCGCTCCGCCCGTTCCCATGGGTTCCCTCTCCTCCACGATGGTAATCCGGCGCTTCGGCGGGTTCCTGGCGAGGTAGTCCTCCATCACATCCCTCTTGTAACCGACAGGCACGACCACCTCGTCGACCTCGTCGGGGAGTGAGTCTATGACGTGCAGCATCAGAGGTTTATCCACTACCGGTATAAGCGGCTTCGGGACTCTGCAGGTCAGCGGCCTCAGCCTGGTGCCCTTGCCGCCGACGAGGAGCACAGCTTTCATCGGAGGCCGGATGCTGGTATCTGTTTAAAAACCATCTGCATGCGGAAGGGCGCGGCGGCATTAGACTACATCGGCGATATGCTCACGACGTTGTTGCCGCGGAGGATGACGGTCCCCAGCCTCTTCACCTGGTCGCCGTTCGTCTCCTCCGTGTCCTCTAGCACCATGTTCAGGTAGTCATCGAAACCAGTCAGGGTCCCCTCTAATGTTCTGCTGTCCTTGAGAAGCAGCGAGACCTTCTTGTTCATCGATTTCTCCAGTAAACTGAGAGGCATGACCATCGTATCAACGACTCGTCAATGCCGAGTGTTGACTTAAAGCTTTTCTTTCTCGGAGCCGAGGGCTCGTAGACGCTGCGTCACGACTTGCTCCTGCCGTTCTTCCTGGAGAGCTCGCCCTCGATCCACGCCTTGACCTCGCTCCTCGAACGCGCGTCGATGCCGAAGGTCTCTATGAACTTCTTCGTGGTCGTGAGTTGGACGCTGTTCTTTTTGGGCCTGCACCTGATGAGGCCCAGCTCGTCCAGGGTGCGCACGTGCCCGTACACCTTGCTGCCTAGTAGCTCGGAGAGCTTGCTCTGCAGGATGGGCTGGTAGTACGCGATCAACGAGGCCGTCTTGAGGACGTCCTTTGGCACGCTCAGCTCCGCGAGCCTCGATGCAGGCGTCGAGTACTCCTTCTTCACCTGCATGGCGTACCTCGGCCCCATCTTCGCTATCTCGATTGCCCTGTCCGAGCCGTTGTACTCCTCCGTGAGGTTCTTCAGGGCGGAGCGTATCGTCCTCACATCCAGCCCGGACGCCTCCCTGAGTTCCGTCACCGTCACCGGCCCGGCCGCGGAGAACAACGCGGCCTCGACCAACCTTTCGCTCTTCACTTGACCACCGCTACCTTCTCTGCCTGCGTCTCCTCAACCGCCGCCGCATCCTCGAGATGCGCGATGTCCCATGGGACCTTGACCTCGAGGAAGATCTCCCCGAACGGAGGCCTCTCCTGCCAGATGTGGACTTTGCCCATCTTGGCGAGGAAGAGCATGGCGACGAGGACGGTGACGCTGTCCTCCCTTCCCGCAAGGTATAGGTCGGACGCCGGTATGGGGCCGCTGCCGAAGCGCTGGATCCTCTCCCAGACGTCGGCGATGTCGTCCTCGAGGCTCTCCTTGTGCGACTTGTCGTCGAAGTCGGGCCGTCGGTACTTCTTCATGAACCTGGCGAGTTCCTTCTTGATGTCTGATTCCTTCTTCGCCTCTTCGAACGCGTCGAGGAGGTCTATCAGGGTGACGGGCCGCTCGGACCTTCTGCGCACGCGCTCGCCAATCGGCATCTCCTCGCTGTACAGCAGCGCCTCACCGCCCGAGAGGTCGAAGGGCTCTGAGAAGAGGTCGAAACCGGCGGGATCCATTCCCTCGAACACCAGCTCGCACGTCTCCGGCCTGTCTGCCCTGTTGACGGCGAAATCGCTCTGCAGCCTGAGGATCTCCCAGGCCATGTAGACGATCTTCCCGGCGATGATGAGGTTGACGTCGGAGGACTTCCTGACCTTTGCCATGTATCTCTTCGAGAACTCGATGAGGTTGATGTCCCACGGGTTGAACTGCTGCTGCACGACGAGCTCGAACACCTGCGCGACGCATCTCTCGAACGGGTCGTCTGACGGTACCAGCGTACCCCTCTGCATCTCCTCCGCGATGCGGACGTACCTGCTGATCTTCGTCTGGAGGTCCTCATCGTCGTCTATGATCGACTTCTGGAACATGAGGTGGTTCACGACGTTCTCGAAGTCCGTCTGGGATGCCATCATGTTCCAGCAGCCTCCTGTCTTCCCTCCGTGAGACCGCCTGTGTCGGGCGGGGCGTCGGCGATGTCGCTCAGGTTCGGTCTCATGATCAGGTCCGAGACGCCCTCCCTCTGCATCGTCACGCCGATTATGTGGTCGGCCTCCTTGAGCGTCACCTTGCGCAGCGATATCTGTATGAACTGCGCGTTCCTGGAGCTCCTGCGCACAGCTCTCGAGACGTTCTCCGCGTTCACTCCGTCGAGGAACATGTCAACCTCGTCCAGCAGGTAGAACGGCGACGGCTCGTATGCCTGTATGGCGAATATGAACGACAGAGCGGTGAGGCTCTTCTCCCCGCCGGACAGCGCTTCCATCCTGACGAACTTCTTGTCCTTCGGCCTGGCCTTGATTATCAACCCGCCGGAGAGCGGGTCCTCCTCGTTCTCCAGCAACAGCTCCGCCTCGCCGCCCCCGGAGAGTTCAGAGAAGATCTTGCTGAAGTTCTCGTCGATGGCGACGAATATCTTCCGGAACCCTTGCTTCTTCTTGGAGTTGAGCTCATCGACGAGCTTGATGAGATTCGACCTCTGCTTGCTGAGCTGTCCGGTCTCGGCCTTGATCTCGTCGAACCGGGACTTCCTCTCGTCGTACTCGTCGATCGCCCTGAGGTTCACCGCTCCGAGCGATTCCATGTGCCTCTCGCACTCCGCAACCGTTTTGCGCAGCTCCCCGATGGGAGGAAGCGGCTCCGGCAGATCGACGGAGGCGTACTGAGACGCCGCGGCCTCGGCTTCCTTCAGCCTCTCCTCCGTCTCCGAGAGCTTCGACTGGATGCTGAGCACGAAGTCGCCGTTCGTCTGTATCTTCGTGTCGGCCTTCTCCATCGCCGCTTCCGTGTCCGTCTTCTTCTTGTACAGCGAGTCTCTCTTGTTTCGGAGCGTGTTCAGCTTGTCGCCCATCGAGCGTTCCATGCTCTGCAACGCCTTCAGCTCGGTCTCGAGCCCGCCCTGCCTCTCGACGCCTTCCTTCCGCCTGTTCTTCTGCTCCTTCACGCTGCCATCGACGGTCGCGATGGCCTCCTCGATCTCCAGCTTCCTCGCGCTCACGAGCTCCGCCTGCTTGGCGAGCGTCTGGATCTCGGAGTTGAGCGTCGCGACCTCGTTTGATGACTCCAGTATGTCCTTCTCCAGCTCCTTCAGCTTCTGCGACAGCTCGTCAGGCGTAGCCTCCACCAGCTTCCTGTCGATCTCCGCCTTCGACTGCTTCGCGGCCTCGATCTGTGTCCGGAGCAGGTCGATGTCCTGCTTCGCCTTCTCCACCAGGTCGAGGCATTCGGATAGGTCGCCGTTCTTGGCCTCCATCTCCGCATCGACCGAGGCGAGCCTCTGCTGGAACTCCTTCTTTTTCGCCCCCAGCGAGCTCTTGCGTACACTGTCGCCTCCGGCCTTCGCGTTGGACTCCCTGATGGCCTCTTCGAGCTCCGCCATCTTGAGCCTTAGCTCCGTGAGCTCGGCATTGGTCTTCTCCGTCTGCTCCGTCCCTGTCCGGAGCTCAGCCGCCTTCTTGTCAATCTTGCTCTTGGACGGCGCGCCGAATTTGACCAGGTTGCGATCGAGCGTGCCGCCTACCATGGCGCCGCTCGCCTCAACCAGCTCCCCGCCGAGTGTGACGAGCCTTACGCCACCCATTAGCTTCCTGGCCTCCGTCAGGTTCTTTACGACCACCGTGTCGCCGAAGACGAACCAGAACGCTGCCCTGTACTTCTCGTCGAACTCGGTCAGGTCGATCGCGAGGCCGAGTGAGTTCTTCGCGGCCATGATCGCCTTTCCTCGCGGCCTGCCGTCGAGCATCTTGTTCAGCGGAAGGAATGTCGCACTGCCGAGCTTGTTCTTCTTGAGGAACTCTATGCAGCTCGCGGCGACCTGGTCAGTGTCGACCACTATGGACTGCATCCTGTTGCCCGCGGCGACGTTCAGCGCCGTCTCGTACTCGCCGTCCACGTGCGCGAGTTCCGCCACGGTGCCGTGTATGCCCTTGATCAATCCCTTGTCCCGTGCCTCGAGCAACGACATCGTCGCGGAGCTGAAGCCCTTCTTGACCATGTCCGCCGCTTCGGCCTCCGCCTTCATGCGGTTGTACTCGCGCGTGAGCGACTTCACGGCATCCTCGAGCACCTGAGCCTCGCTGATCAGCTTCCTCTCCCTCTCCCTGGCGGCTTCGTACTCCTTCTGGGATTTTCTGAGGCCAGACGACGATTCCTTCGCCTCGCTCCCGAGCTCCTTGATCGACCACTCCGCGTCCTTGAGTTCGAACTCGAAGGTCTTCCTCGTCTCCTCGAGGTTCGCGATGTCTATCTTGAGCCTGGACAGGCGCTCGGCCAGCCTGTCCTGTTCGAGCGTGAGGGCGTGGGCCTTCTCCTCCTTGGCGCCGACCTCCATGCCCATCTTCAGCGACTCCTTCTGTAGCGCGCTGAATTCCGAGTCGGACTTGGAGATAACGTCCCGGTGGCCGTCAAGCTCCTTCCTGCGGCTCTCGAGCGCCTTCACCTTCCCGTCGTGGTCTTTCCTCAGAGGCTCCAGCTTCAATTCGATGGCTTCGAGGTCCTCCTGAACGGCCCTGAGGTCCTCCGCATGGGCCTTGCGCGTCTCCTTGAGCGACAGGACCATCTCGTCGGCATTCGAGGAGGCGTCCTTTGCGCGGGCGATCTCTATCCTCAGGTTGTCGATCTTCTCCTTGACCTCCCTAGCCTCCTCCCCGCCCCTCTCGGAAATCTCGTCCTCAACGGACGTGAGCTCCTGCGAGACACTCTCAAGCGCGGACGTCAGCTCCGCCCTCTTCTCCTCCATCTTCGACGTCTCGGCGGCGTAGGAGGTCACCTGCTCCTTGTACGAGTGTATCTCCCTCTCCACCGACTCCTTCGCCTTCACCGCGAGGCCCGCCTTGGACGTGCTGAGGCGGTCGTGGAGGTCCTTGTACTTCAACGCCCCCTCGCGGTCCCTCTCCAGCTGCTTCATCTGCTTCTTGATCTCGGCGACGATGATCGAAAGCCTCTCCATGTTCTGCTCGGCGGTCGCCCTCTCCTTCTCCGCCGCCTGGATGTCCTCGTCGAACTTCGTGATGCCAGCTATGTCGTCGAGGATCCTCCGCCTCTCCAGATTTGTCATCTCGACGATCCTGGTTATATCCCCCTGCTGGACGAAGTTGTACCCGTCGGCGCTTATCCTCGCATTCGCTAACAGCCCATCGAACTCTCCGAGAGAGGACTTCTTGTCGTTGACATAGTAGTACGAGTAGTAGTCGTCGGCGTTCTCCGAGCGCCTGACCAGGCGTGTGAGCTTCACCACGCCGGTGTCTATCGGTATGAGCCTGTCGGAGTTATCGAAATACAGGCTGACCTTGCATTCCTTCGCCGCCCTCTTGTCCTTCCCGCCGTTGAATATAAGGTCCGTGAGCTTCCCAGCCCTTATGACCCGGGAACTCTTCGGCCCCAGGACGAACAGGATGGCGTCCGATATGTTCGACTTGCCAGCTCCGTTCGGGCCGGTGACGGCCGTGTACCCTTCCAGCAGAGGCAGTCTCGTCTTCCGTGCGAATGACTTGAAATTATCAAGCTCGATCTCCTTCAGGTGCATCGTTACCGACCCCGACCGGGATGAGAGGACATGCCGTGGTTCGTGCTAACGATATCAGCAGTTCGCTGCATCCCATCCCAATGAGTCCGACAGATGTCGGACGCCTACATAAAAATGGCACCGCGAGTATATATAGTTCTCGCAGGCGGCTGTCAGGCAGGGCCCGTCAGGGCCCTGTACGCGTCCAGCAGCTCCGCCCGGGACAGGTCCCACGACAGGTGGTGCCTGTAGTAGTCGGCTCCCAGGCGCCCCATCTCCGCGAGCTTCG
This sequence comes from Methanobacteriota archaeon, assembly GCA_020347565.1. GTDB lineage: Archaea > Thermoplasmatota > Thermoplasmata > UBA10834 > UBA10834 > UBA10834. The sequence continues at coordinate 641,744 of CP070732.1, forward strand.
CTGGGGATCTCGACGCCGACATGATTGTCTCCCGCAGCTGCCGGGGCCCGTACTCGATGACGAAGCCACACCCCGCACCCTCGACGACGGCTGATATGTCTATGCCCCTGGATGTGATGACGGCCCTGCCGCAGGCCATCGCCTCGAGGACCTTTATGGGTGTTCCCATGACGTAGTTGGGGTTGGTCGGGTCGTGTACGGCTGGTACAAGGTCGCTGGCGCAGGTGATCCTGAGCGCCTCGTCCGTCCCGACCTGGCCTATGAAGTGCACGCACGGGTTCTCCGCCGCCTTCTCCTCCACGAACGGCCGCAGCGTGCCAGCTCCCCCAATCACCACTGTCACGCCATCTTCTGGCGAGAAGATCGTTGCCAGCTCCTCAACCGAGCGGCCTGGCTCGAGCGACCCCAGGTACGAGACCACGAACCCCTCGAGGCCGTAATTCCTCCTCGTCTCTCCGTCGTCCACACCGGCGATGGCCGAGAGGTCAGGGCTGTTGCGCACGAGCCTGGCAGGCGCCTTCCGCCTCCTGGAGAGTATGTCAGCCATCCCCTCGTTGACCGTCACGATTTCGTCGGCGGTCGATGACAGGCTCTTCTCGATGGGCCAGAGCGCCATGGCCGCGCGCGCGGCGTCCTTCTTGACCATGTTCGAGTAGACCTCATGGGCGTCATATAGCACCGGCCTGCGCCTCAGGCAGGCGATCGCCTTCCCCAGCGGCAGGGTGTCGAAGTCGTGGCAGTGCACGACGTCGAAATCTAGCCCCATCGACTTGCGGAACGCCTTGGCCCAGAACATGACGAGGCCTGCGAACACCTTGCCGGGGGACCTGTACGGAGAACCCGGTCCCAGACGGATGATTCTGACGCCTTCCTCCTCGGTCTCCGAGTCTCCGCCTGAATCCCTGTCCCAGGCGACGACGGTGACGCGGTAGCCCGCGGCGACGAGGGCTCGCGACTCCCTGAGGACCCTGGGGTCCGTCCGGTGCGGGTTCGAGAGCAGCATCAGCGTCGAGGGCATCGTCGGTGAATTCGTTGTGTGGCTATTAAGGTGGCGCTCGCGCCGTCACGGTATCACGGTCTTCTTCTCGGCCATCGAGCGCTTGGCGGCCTCGATGAGCTCGACGGTCTTCACGCCAATCGACCCGCTGCTGCGCGTCTCCACCTCGGGATCCGACACGGCCTTCACGAAATGCACGAGCTCGTCCCGTATTGTGTTGTTGCGTTCCAGACCGAGCCTATAGGTGTATCCGCTCTCGTACACGGTGACCTCCTGGGCCACCGCGTCTATGAGCGCGGACCTCGACTCGCCTGCCAGCATTATCTGCCTGGTCTTCCTAGGTATCAGCCAGCTGATGTTCGCGATGGCCATCGGGCCGCCCTCGTACTTCGAGACCACATACGCCGTCTCCTCGCCCGCCTCGCGCCTGAACGCCCCTCCGTTGCACGATATCTCCACCGGCCACCGCGAAAGGAGGAAGTTCTGGATGTCGAACATGTGCGGCGCGAGGTCCATCAGGACGTCCCGGTCTGGCCAGGGTTTCTCGAGGTTCGCCCAGGTCATCTCGACCAGGTAGAGTCGGCCGAAGAACTTCTCATCTATCAGCCTGCGGATCTCCGAAAGGGCGTTGTTGAACCTGAATATGTGTCCCACCGACAGCGTCAGCCCCTTCTCCTCCGCCAACTTCACGAGATCCCAGCCCTCGGCGGACGTCAGCGTTATGGGCTTCTCGACGAGCACGTGCCTGCCCATCTCGAGCGCGGATCTGCATATCTCGTAGTGTGATGAGTTGGGCGTGCAGACGTTCACGGCCTCAAGGTCCTCCCTTCCGAGTAGTTCCCTGTAATCCTTGTAGCCGTCCTTCACGCCGTACCTCTCAGCGCAGAAATCGAGACTCTTCTGGTCGAGGTCCGCCACGCCGGCGATGCTGACCTCCTCTATCTTCGAGTACTCATCCACTATCTTCCTGCCCCAGTAGCCTGCTCCGATAACGCCCACGCTCAGCTTCGTCATGTCACTCGGCCCCCGCGAAGAATCCGGCTATGCTCTCGCCCACGTACGCGATCTGCTCGTCGGTCATGTCAGGGAACATCGGCAGCGTCACGACCTCCTTGCAGAGCCGCTCCGTTATCGGGAGCATGCCCTCGCTGTATCCGTACATGGTTCTGTAGATTGGCTGCAGGTGGATTGGTATCTCGTAGTGCACGCCCGTCTGCACGCCAGCGGCGTCCAGGTGCGCCCGCAGCGCTTCCCTCCTGGCGGTTCTCACGGTGTACAGGTGGTATACGGGCAGGAAGTCGGCGTCGGGGCGGGGCGGGAGCGCCAGGTCGCCCACTCCGTCGAGAACGGTGTCGTATCGCTTTGCGACGGCTCTTCGTTTATCGTTCCAGCCGTCCAGCATCCTGAGCTGGATGCGTCCAACGGCCGCGTTCGCGGTGTTCAGCCTCGCCGTGTATCCAATCGCGTCGTGCTCGTACTGACTCTTTCGTCCGCAGTGCCTCAGCTTCCTCACCAGCTCCGCGACCTCTTCGTCGTCCGTTGTGACCATGCCTCCGTCCCCGCCTACGTGCATGTTCTTGGTGGGATAGAACGAGAAGCATCCGACGTCGCCCAGCGCGCCGGCCCTCCTGCCCTTGTACTTCGCGCCGTGCGCCTGACAGGCGTCCTCGATCACGAGCAGGTCCGATTCCTTCGCCACCGCCTTGATATCGTCCATCCTCGCGGGGTGTCCGTAGAGGTGGACCGGCATGATCGCTTTCAGGTCCTGCGTGACGGCGATCTCCGCTGGGTCGATGGTGCACTCCGCCTCGATCACGTCGGCGAACGCTGGTCTGCCGCCGAACGCCACGTACGCGTTCGTCGTGGCGACGAACGACATCGACGATGTCATGACCGCGTCCCCGCGTCCGATGCCCGCCGCGAGCAGCGATAGCTGTATGGCACCTGTCCCGGAGCTCACCGAGACGGCGTGCTTCACGCCGCACATGGCCGCGAACTCCTCCTCGAACTTGAACATGCTCTCCCCCATCGTCAGTCGTTCGTTCCTAAGGGCGTCCGCCGCCGCCTCTATCATCTCCTCCGTCATGATTGGCCGTGCCAATGGAACCTTCATAACATCTCCTCCTTTCGCAGGCGGGCCTCAGCCCTCCCTGGAGCCTCCAATCGGTCTCGCTGGGCTGCCCGCGACGGACGCGTCCGCAGGTACATCTCTGGTCACGACTGCCCCGGCTCCCACAAGGGCGTTCTCGCCTATCGTGACGCCGCAGACTATCGTCGCATTGGCCCCGATCGAAGCGCCCTTCCTGACCAAGGTCTTCGTCACTCCCCACTCGCCCACGGCCCTCGGCCGACGGTCGTTCGTGAAGCAGGCATGAGGCCCTACGAAGACCTCGTCCTCTATCGTCACCCCGCTCGGGATGAACGCGAAGGCTTCGATCTTGCACCTGTCGCCGATCTCGACGCCTCGCTGTACCTCGACGTACGCCGCGATCTTGCAGGCCTTTCCGATCCTGCAACCATATAGGTTCACGAAGTCGCGGACTACGGTGTCCTCGCCTATCTCGCAGTCTTCGATGCAGTAGTGCTTCGCGAGGAGCTTCAAACCGCTCACCAGCGTTCCACAGAACCCTTCCATACCTATAATATGTTGCGTAGGCCCAGCCGGATGGCGGGGGACGGCCATCACCCTTCGCCGTCTCGTTCCAGCAGCTGTCCGAGCGACCGCCGGAGCTCCGAGGCGAGGTCCCCCCTCTCGAGGGCGAGCTCGATGGTGGCCCTGATCCAATCGCCCTTTCCGCCGATGTCGAACCTTCTGCCAGTGAACTTGAGGCCGTACAAGTCCCTGTCCGTGCAGAGCGCCCTCATCGCGTCGGTGAGCTGATACTCCCCGTTCATCCCTGGGCCCGTCTTCTCCAGGCAGTCGAGTATCTGGGGCTCGAACACGTACCTTCCTATTATCGCAAGATCTGAGGGCGCGGTCTCGGGGGTCGGCTTCTCGACGAGGTCGGTGACTCTGTAGAGGTCCTCACCCTGCTTCTCGCCCGCTATCACGCCGTACCTGGACACCATCGACTTCGGGACGCTCTCCACGCCGACGACCGACGAGCCAGTCCTTTCGTGTACCTTCAACAGCTGGCTAAGGCACGGTCTGTCGTTCACGACGATGTCGTCGCCGAGCATGACCGCGAAGGGTTCGTCTCCGAGGTGCTTCTTCGCGCATAGGACCGCGTGGCCGAGCCCGAGCTGCTCCTTCTGTCGTATGTAGAATATGTCCGCCATGGACGCGATCCGTTGTATCTCCCTCAGCTCCTGGTCGTCCCCTGACTTCTCGAGCCTCTGCTCCAGCTCGAGGGATCTGTCGAAGTGGTCTTCTATGGCTCGCTTGCCCCTTCCCGTTATGATTATTATATCCGTCACGCCGGAATCGACGGCCTCCTCGACGACGTACTGGATGGTCGGTTTGTCGACGACCGGGAGCATCTCCTTCGGCTGGGCCTTCGTTGCGGGCAGCAGCCTGGTGCCCATGCCCGCCGCGGGGATTACGGCCTTCATCGCCCGAATGAACATGCAGTGGCAATATAATGGTTTGCCGAGGGACTGCGGCATGAAAAGTGTTATAACCGGAGGAGGGGGTTAGAGCGAACATGCGCATATGCGTCATCGGCGCTGGCTACGTCGGGCTCGCCACCGCTGTCATGTTCGCCAAGCTAGGTCATAAGGTGGTTTGCGCGGACGTGGACGAGAGGCGCGTTCGAGACATTCAGGCGGGCCGCTCGCCATTCTACGAACCACCGTTGGAGAAGGAGCTCGGCAAGTTCGTCAGGAGCGGCGCGCTTACCGCGTCGACGGACTCCCGCGCGCCAGCACGCGACTCGAAGTTCATCTTCATCTGCGTCCAGACGCCGTCGCTCTCGTCAGGTAGGATAGATCTCCGTCCGTTGAAGGCCGCTAGCCGCGTGGTCGCGAAGACCTTGGCGTCGTCGAAGGAATACAAGGTCGTCGTAGTGAAGAGCACGGTCGTGCCATCCACCACGGTCTCGGTGGTTAGGCAGATACTCGAGGGCGGCTCTGGAAAGACGGCGGGGGAGGATTTCGGACTCTGCATGAACCCGGAGTTCCTTCAGGAAGGCAGCGCGTTGAGGGATAGCATGAAGCCGTCCCGGGTGGTAGTAGGTGCCATCGACAGGCGTTCCGGAGATGCTCTCATGAGGTTGTACGCGCCAATCAAGGCGGACAAGGTGAGGACGGACCTCAGCAGCGCAGAGATGATCAAGTACGCCTCCAACGCGTTCCTCGCGATGAAGATCAGCTACGCCAACGAGATGGCGAACATGTGCGCGCGCCTCGGGATAGATTCGGGGCCGGTGCTCGAGGCCGTGGGCAAGGACCCGCGCATAGGCTCAATGTTCCTAACGCCGGGGCTGGGCTTCGGCGGCAGCTGCCTGCCGAAGGACGTCAAAGCCCTCCGGCACAAAACGAAGGCGCTTGGACTCCCGGCCAAGCTCATGTCCGGCGTTCTGGCTGTGAACGACGACCAACCGTTCGAAGCCATCGAACTGCTCAACACTGCTCTCGGCTCCCTCAGGGGCAGAAGGGTCGCCGTTCTGGGGCTGTCGTTCAAGGGCGGCGTGAGCGACGTGCGGGACAGCAGAGCGATACCCTTGATAGCGGGCCTTCTCGCCGGGGGCGCCGAGGTCGTTGCTTTCGACCCGATGTCCATGTCGCAGTTCATCGAGTTGATGCCGGCGATACAGTATGCCTCGTCGGCCAAGGACGCCCTGAACGGCGCAGACGCGTGCGTCGTACAGTCCGATTGGCCGGAGTTCAGCAGGCTGGGGAAGAAGGAGTTCTCGCGGATGCGCAACGCGATAGTCGTCGACGGCAGACGGTGTCTTGACCCTGCGAAGGTCGAGAGGGCCGGTGCGAGGTACCTCGGCGTCGGCTACGGTGTCGCCAGCAAGTGATCGCCGGCGTGAGCGCGCTGCAAATCATAATAAGGAGCGAACCGTTTCAGATGCCTTCGAGGCATCATGAAGATAAGCGTTGTGCTCAATCTTCTCAACGAGAAGAGGCACATACGGGACCTTCTCGACAGCCTTGTTGTGCAGGAGGGTCCGCTGGAGATAATCGTCGTGGACGCAGGGAGCTACGATGGCACCGTAGCCATCGTCAAGGGCTACATGGCCAGACACGACACGATCAGCCTACATCACTGCCCCGGCACCAGAGGCGAGAGCACCAACTTCGGCATATCCAAGGCCACGGGCGACGCCGTCGCGACGATAGGCGGCGACTGCATCGCGAACCCCTTCTGGATCCGCGAGCTCAGGAAGTCCCTTGCGAACTGCGACATCGCGGCCGGCAGGACGATCAACATCGGCTATCACGCGTTCGAGGACCTGGACCGTGTCGAGCTCTACCATCGAGGCGTCGACATATCACATCCCAGTGCGAGCATGGCCTGGAAACATGAAGTGCTGGAGGACATCGGTGGCTTCGACCCGTGGTTCGTCACAGCGGAGGACATCGACGTGAACCTTAGGGCGATCGAGAAGGGTTACAGGCTCGAAGTGAACGAGGATGCGATAGTCTATCACCGCACGAAGGGGAGCTTCAAGGGGTTCTTCAAGCAGGCTTTCTGGAACGGCTGGGGCAGGAAGCAGCTGACGATGAAGCACGGCCGATTATGGTCGTCATATAAACCCACTAGGCTGATCGAGACCTCGAAGTCCCTGTGGGCCGTGGCGAGGCTCGCGGCCGCACTCCTCGGATATCTGATGTGCAAGGTCTTCGAACGCCCGCCAGAAGGGGTTGACAGGTCGCGAGAGAGGGGGCGGAAACCACGAAGGAGGAGATGGACTCTGCTCTTCCCTGGGAGGTAGCATACGGTGTCTCGGCCCTTAGTGTCTGTCGTGATTCCGACGATGAATGAGGAGGAGAGCGTCGGTCTGGTGATCGAGGAGATTATGGCCGCATTCGGGGATTCTCCGCTCGAAATACTGGTCGTCGACACCGATTCGGTGGACAGGACAAGGGAGATAGCCTCCTCGCTCGGAGCCGTCGTCGTCGAGGAACCGAGACGCGGCTACGGGAGGGCGTACAAGACCGGCTTCGAGAGGGCCCGGGGCGAGATCATTTCGACCCTGGACGCCGACATGACCTATCCCGCGGCGACGATACCCGGACTCGTCGACCGACTCCTCGTCGAGGAGTTCGACTTCATAACGACGAACCGGTTCGCGCGCATGGAGAGGGGGGCTATGAGCGCCAAGCACAGGCTGGGCAACTGGGTCCTGTCCTTGGCGACCAGACTCCTCTTCAGGGTCCGCGTCAAGGATTCCCAGAGCGGGATGTGGGTCTTCAGGCGGAGCGCCCTCGCCGGGTTCGAGCTGACGAGCGACGGCATGGCGCTTTCCGAGGAGATCAAGATCGAGGCGTTCAGAAAGGCAAGGGCGACCGAGGTCCCGATCGAGTACCGGGTGAGGGTCGGCGAGGTGAAGCTGAGCAGCTGGAAGGACGGCCTCGGAAATCTGCGGTTTCTCTTCAGCAAGAGGTTCTGACCCTATTCGCTGCGGCGCTTCCGGAAGGCGAAGCCGGCGGACACGGCGACCGCGACGACCAGGACGGCGAGTACGGACCAGAGGACGAGCGCCGCAGTCGGCAATGGCTTTGCGTCCGCCGGCGAGGCGTACAGCGTCATCGTCACGTCGACATCGTCCCCGGAGACCAGGACAGTCTTCTCCGATAGCACATGCGAGTCGTCGGTGGCGAGCACCTGGATCTTCAGCGTTTCCCCCACGTCGGCCCAGTCCGGAACCGCCACCGCGATCTCGCACGAAGCATCTGTGCACTCCTCTACCAACGGTGCGTCGTTCTGCAGCACGAGGGCAACCCGGACGTCCTCGCCGTCCAGCCGTTCGAGGTTCTGAAGCGTGACGCTGATGATCACTGTCGACGACAGCGTCACGTCGACCGAGTGATAGGCGAGCACCTCGCCGTCGCGGCCAGCGCTTGTCGACAACGTCAGCCTGCCGACTATATCGGTGACGCTGAGTTCGCTGCTCGTGGAATGGATCGCCCCGCAGTCGACTAAGCCGCCGGCCTCCGTTCTGAACACGTGCACGGTGAACGAGGTGTAGTTCCATTCGTCCGTCACGTCCCAGGCCACGGTCGCACTGTCGGCGAGGTCGTCCTCGTCGTCGGAGTCGTAAATCGTCACCTCCGGCCCCGGCCCCGGCTCGACGGACGCCCTATCGGTCCTCAGCATGCTCGCGAGACCCGGCCAGGAGGTCCTGTCGGATATGCGGAGTTCGACGTACCCGTCGTCCTCGTGCGAGTCCGAGGGCACGTACAGCGACATGCCAGTCGTGCCGCCGTCGGAGCCGTCAGGCGAGTGCTCGGCATGGTGTATCACCGCGTCCGAGCAGGCCATCCCGGATGAGGCGGCCGCCATAGCGAGTTCGAGCGGGAGCCCCTGCAAGGCCAGACTCCGGCTGAAGGCGCCTAAATCGACCAGCCAATCTCCGTCGGCGTACTCGGATAGGTTCACGGCCGCAACCAGCGGTTCGTGGAAGAGCCCGTCGAAGCCGATGCCGATGTCGGACATCGCGTCCACTGCGGCGCCGATTCCGCCCACGGCACCCAGGTCAAGCAGCGACGCGCCGACGGGGTACGAAGAGCCGTGCGCGGCCCATTCGATGTATTCGTCGACTATGGCCGCTCCGAACTCGGGCAGCGATTGCCCAGGTGAGGACGCGAGGCCGTTGAAGATGTCCGCATAGGGCAGCCCCTCGGCAGGGACGCCCAGCTGGCTGCCTACCATGAACTCTGCGTATTCCTCGATCTCGATTGCCATCTCCGCCGTGGATCCGGTACATATGTCGAGGACCACCATGTCGAGCCCGCTCGACAACGAGTCCTGGGCCATGGCCAGAGCGGACCTCAGCTCCGGTAGCGTCAGCAGGTCGTAGCCATCTGGGCAGAGCCCCCTCCATCCAGCGCCATGGCCCCACAGCACTAGGATGAGGTTGTCGGCGGGATAGCTCGCCGCGGAGAACTCGATGAAGTCTCTCAGCGTCTCGGGCGAGCCCGTGTTCACCTCGCCGCTCAAGGGCAACACTTCTCCTCCGTCATCGATGTCGACGGAGACTATGTCCGGGTCGAAGAAGGCCTCGTCATGCACGATCTCGAGCAGCCTCGTATCTCCGTCATCAGGGGGATCGAGAAGGACTATGATGTTTGTACCGTCGGCCTGGTAGGCGGCCTCCATCTCGTTGACGTCTTGAAGCCATGGCAGCTCGTCGCCGACGTCCGCCGCCATGTACATCATGAATGTCCACGTCCGCGGGTCTTCAGCCGATGCTCCCTGAGTATCCGTTATGCCGGCGACCGAGCCTCCGCCCGTCAGGAGAGCGGTTCCGACGAGGGCGGCGACGAAAACTCCAGCATGCTTCATGGTCAACACTCTCACAGCATCCCCGCGGCCTCAAGGCCGCACCTCACCGAATTCCTGAATGATGGAAGCTTATCCCTTCGGTAAAGACACGCGGCTGGATGATACGCCACGACGGCCGTGTAGTCTTTCCCGAACAGGTGGATTGGGAAGGCCCTCCCTACGAGGTCAGACATGCGTTCGTCCACCCCTATGAGTTCGCGGGCGACCGTTTCGCCGAGGGCGCATATCACTTCGACGCCCGTCTCCTCGATCTCCTTCACCAGGAAGCCGCGACATGCCCCCTTTTCGTCCTTTCGCGGCCTCCTGTTCCCCGGAGGCCTGCACCTGACGAGGTTCGTGATGAAGACTTCGTCCCTTGACACGCCCGCCTCTGCGAGCGCGTCGTCTAGCAATCTCCCCGACCTCCCGACGAACGGCTCACCGCGCTCGTCCTCGTCCCTGCCCGGGGCTTCGCCTATGAACGCGATTCGGCACTTCCGGGGGCCGACGCCGGAGACGATGTTGTTCCTAGAACGGTCAAGACGACATCGCGAGCAGTCTTGGGGGATGGCTCCGCGCGGCTTCATGTCAGATCCTTGGCCGTGAATACCGAAACGAGTTCTATGCCGTTCTCTGAGAGCAGGTCGGCCGCGCCTTCCTCGCGGTCGACGACCACTACGGCCGTCCTGACCGTTGCGCCCTTCCTCCTCAGAGCGTCCACGACCCTGAGCGTCGAACCGCCGGTCGTGGCAACGTCCTCGACGACCACGAACTCGTCTCCCGACTCAACATCACCCTCTATCTGGTCTTTGACGCCATGGTCCTTCGCCGACTTCCTCACCATGACGTACGGCATGCCAGTCTCAAGGGCTACGGCTACGGCCAGCGGTACCGCCCCTAGCACCATGCCCGCTATCTTCCTGTCATCGACGTGGGGCGCGACGGCTTTGGCCATCTCCCGCAGAACGCGCGGGTCCGTACTGGCCCTCTTGATGTTCACGAAGTAGTTGCTCCTCCTGCCCGAAGCAAGGACGAAGTCACCCGTTTCCACGACCTTAAGGTCCCTGAGCATCTCCTTGAGCACACGACCCCTCCGTTCACCAGGGAACATTCTTCTTGCCCAACTTATAACCTATTATATTGATGCCTCTGTGCAGCAGCGGGACGACTATCAGGAGCGCTACGAGCCCCCAGGCGGCGTTCCCTTCGATGTAGTGCTCCTCGAACCACGTGAACCTGAACAGGATGACTATCGCCAACGCGCCGATTATGAAGTTGTACTGGTCCAGCCCAGGCGCCTTCGTGCCCCTGTCGAGACCGATCCTCCTCTTCACGAACGATCCCATGCTGTCGCCGAGCATGGACCCGAGGCCGAGGCATACGACCACGGCCAACGCCGAGGGCCAAGGACCGAAGCTCCATGCGTCGCCAAGCTCAGACGACTCGACGGCCCCCACCTGAAGGAGGCCGACGAACATGCCACACGTGGCGCCGCCGACGAATCCGCGCCAGGTCTTGCCGTCTCCCAGGAGCCGCGTGCCCCGCCAGCTCTTGCCCAGGTCTATGGGCCTTCCACCTCCCAGTAGGACGGCCGCTGGGTTCGGCACGAGGGCGGGAAGCATCAGCCAAAGACCAGCGAAAGCCGATTCCACGGGAGACATCGTCAGGGGCGTATGGAAGACATGCATAATAATTGAACCGTACGGTGCAGCCGCTCCACAGGATGCGTCAGCCCGAGAAGAAAGACGCGGCGTCCTGCTCCGGCACGACAGACCTTCGCGCCGGGAGCGAATCGGAGAAGTGCACCGCCCGTCTGTCGAGGATCACCGCTATCCCCCTGTCGGTCTCGGAACGTATCAGCCTCCCGACAGCCTGGAGCAGCTTCCTGTTCGTCGGCGCCTTGACGGCGTGGCTCCATCCGTCGCCGAACCTTATGTCGCAGAAGTACTGCAGCGCCCTGTGCCTGGCTGTAGGCTTCGGATATGGTATCCCCGCGATGACCGCGACCTCCATCTCGCCAGCGGGGAAATCGATCCCTTCGCTGACGCGCCCGCCCATCACGGCGTGAAGCACGGCGCCTCCACGGGCCGACTTGAACCGCTTGACGGCGTCCATCACCTCGGCCTGTGCCATGCCCCGCTCCTCGTGGAACAGCCGCTCGCGGGGGACCCCCCCGTCCACCACCGCGCCCACCCTCTCCGCCATCGCATAGGATGGGTGGAACACGATTGCGTTCCTGTTGGAGCAGGCGTTGACGATGCGCACTATGTGACCCGCAATCCTGTCGACCATCTCTGGGCTCCTCTCGATGTCCTCGAACCTGGTCGTGACGTCGTCCACGTACAGCACGCACAGGTTCTCTCCGGGGAACGGGGATGGTATCGCGGCCTGGAGTGCGTCCTGCGGAAGCCCCGTCGTCTGAATGTAATCCTCGATCGGTCTCAGAGTGCCGGACATGTGGACGCTGCTGAGGCATTCCAGCAGCGGAGCGCACGCGAGCGACGCGTCGAGACAGTAGGCCTCGAACGCCGGAGCGTCTCCCTTCACGATGAGCTTCACGTACTCCCCCTCCTCGAGGCCCTGCCAGAACGCCAGGAACCCCGCGGTGCGATGCACGAAGGACCTCGGGAGCCTCCCAGCGACCTTGCGCGCGTCGCGCACCAGCTCCCCGTAATGCATCGCCTCCGTTAGCATCCCCTTCACCTTGTGGCTCGTGAGGCCCAGGCGGAACATCAGTTCCTCCTCGAGGAACGACTGCGGGATCACCCCGTCCTCGTCGATCAGGTACTCCTCCAGGGCTCGTTCGAGGGCCCCTTCGAGGAGCGAGAGCAGGTCGCAGAGGCTTACACCATCCGACACCTCCTGGTCGCCGAACTCGTCCACCTCCGTCCTGGCGAGCCTGAGCGTCACGTCCGACAGCCGAGAGGACCGCAACTCCCGGGCGTAAGAGGGCAGGTTGTGCGCCTCGTCGACGATCGCGACGACGTCGCCGGGCGAGCACCCCATCCATTCGAGCAGATTGTGTCTTATGAAGCCGTCGAAGAACATTATGTAGGGCGCGGCGACGACGTCCGCAGCGGGGACGTGCATCTTGGTCACCTCGTAAGGGCAGAGTTCGAGGTCCGTGCAGTGCGCCGCCAACTCTTCGGCCGTAGGCAGCTCGCGCCGCATGTACCGCGATACCGCCTGTAGGTCCTCGGACATGGTGCTCGCGAAGTACCTGCAGGCGTCCTCCTCACCCCGCATGACGCGCGCCTTGCGCTCGCTGCAGACTTTCGAGAGTTCCTCGGGATTGCCCCCGGAGAGCTCCTCATCCGTCATCGCGAGCGGACACATGTTGCGCCTTCCCTGGAGCGCAACGCCGAATAGGCGCGGGTCGCCGCCGATGCGCCGGAGCTCGTACATCACCTGCCGCTGCTGCGAGTTCGTTCTCGTCAGGTAGAGCAGCTTCCTGCCGCGGCTCCTGCACCCATCGAGCGCTCCGCAGAGGGCGCAAACGGTCTTCCCTGTGCCGGTCCCGCTCTCGACCACCACATGCCTTCTGGAGTCGAACGCCTCGCGTATCAGGTCCATGAGTTGTTGCTGGCCTGGCCTCGGGGTGTACGGAAAGGCCTGCGTGGGCATGCGAGCCAGCATGGGCACACGCTGGTTAAGCGTCTATCACCTGGTCAGCCGAAAGTAGAAGGCCCCGTCTGACACTCATTCCCTGGACCAGATGTCCTCGGGTATGTCGTCGTAGACGGACGCATCCTCCTCGGACTGTCCCTCTGACCTGCCCCTGCCGTATATGAGTTCGGAGATGCGCTCCTTCCTGAACATCCAGTAGTGTATGCGCCACTCTCTGCCGTCATAGAGCGTCGTCTCCTCGCGCTCGGTCATCAGTATGCCAGCGTCTTCGAGCATGTAGAAGGCGTCCCTGTCCTCCGGCTCGAGCACGTTGTCGATGATCCTCTCGCTGTAGCCGAAGAAGTTCATCACGTGCTGGGCCATCGCCCTCGCCTCCTCCTCGGGCATGCCCTGCTTGTCTATGCTGTTCTTGATCGCCTTCGTCAGATGCTCCACCGTCAGAGTGCTGTCGGGCGCGGCCGAATCGGTCTTCCGGAGCTTGGTGATTATGTTCAAGGACTCACTCAATGGTTCCCCTCGCCTCTTCGCCAAAAACGATGCCCCCAATCATCAAGAAACGCCACGGACTCGCAACGGAGAAATCATTTAGATAGCCGAAGTATAAATACCTTGGCTTTCGACGAGCGCACAGCGCAAGGAACGATAGCCGTCGGGGCTACGAACGTCAAGATCAGCAAGCGTACGGAGGGATATCAACATGTTGGCGGAGTTCAGCGTCGTGCCAATCGGCGCAGGAGAGAGCCTGAGCAGATACGTCGCCGAGTGTGTCAGTATCGTGGAGGGGTCCGGATTGGATTACAGGCTGCATCCGATGGGGACTGTCGTCGAGGGTGGGTTCGACGAGGTCATGGCGGTGGTCGGTGCGTGCCATAAACGGATTGCGAGCATGTGCCCCCGCGTGATCACAAGCATCAAGATAGACGACCGGCGCGGGGTGACCAATGCCCTGGAGTCGAAGATCGTATCTGTACGGTCGAAGCTGGAAAAAGGCTAAAGAAAAAGGGTTTCTGTCAGGATCTACGGAAATCCCTGGTTGCTGAACATTCCGGAGACATCCGGCCAGAACGAGCCCCAGAAACCGACCAGTATGATCAGCAACGTTGCGCTCAACAGCAGGGCGACTCTGACCCACTTGTTCATGTCCGTCCTGAGCACTGCACCGAGCAGCATGGCCGCCGTCACTATGAACAGTCCAAGGGCCTTCAGGACCATTCCCGCGTCCCAGCCCGCTTCGCTGTCAGACATGCCACCGATTATCGACCCGAGCATCAGCAGGAACAGGCCGACGACGATTCCCATCGCCAGGATCACATCGGATGCGAAGGGCTTTATGTACTCGATCGGCTGCTTGTGCACGGGCTGATATACCGGCGCATATGCGGGATATTGCGGCTGCTGGGCAGGTTCTGCTTTGCCTTGAGAAGACATTTTTATCCCTTCCGGCCCGATATTGATTTATCGGGTGTAAATCCTTTTCGGAAAAGTATATAAGAAGCAATCGCCGGTCGAACGGCTGCGGATGAAGCGTCTCGGTCTCGGACCATACGCCCGTGATGTCGACACGCATGCCCGCTAGAGCTCGCCGGATCCGCCTTCCTTTTCCCGGTCCTCTTTGGGAAGCCTGTGCTTGACCACCACGACCCTGCATCTCCGCACGCGTGCGGCCACCTTCTTGCCGAAAGCTATCTCCAAAACGTCACTTCTCCGAAGACTCTCAGGCCTCCTCCACTGGAGGTCGTCCTGAATCGATGCACTTGCTCGTATATAAACACGGTCATGAACGATTGCGCCCGCAGCTGCCGTCGGGGCGGCGACAGTTCAGACTCTGCTCTGGCCGTACTCCTCTGCCTTGGCCCTCACAGCGGCGAGGTCGTCCGCGATGGATATCCCCTCGGCCTCCGTGACCTTCCTCCTGACACTGGCCGGCACTCCTGCCGCCAGCGTGCCCTTCTCAATCGTGGCACCGGGCGGAACGACGGCCCCGGCAGCGACGATCGCCCCCTCGCCGACGGTCGCTCGGTCGAGCACGACCGCTCCGATGCCGACGAGGGCTCCGCGCTCGACGCGGCAGCCGTGAAGCCTCGCCCCATGAGAGATGATGCATCCGCGGTCGACGACGACGTCCCTCCCTCGAGGAGCCTCCGCAAAAGCCACATCCATCACGGCCGAGCCATCGCCTATCTCCACGCGGCCGTCATCTCCCCTCAGGATCGCGCCAGGCCATACGGATGCTCCGGCCTTCAGCACCACATCGCCGATGAGCAGAGCGTCGTCGTCCACATAGGCCGTCGTGTCGACGGTGGGCTTGGAGCTTCCGAATCCTCGCAGTGTCATGCACAGCGAATCAGCGTACCATCGTTATATTTTGTTTCACCGTATCGGGCCCTGAACCTGCCAACACTATTAATTATCGAGTACGTGGATTCGAGGGCTGAGCCTGATCCCCCTTGGAGACGCAGCGGGCTGCAGCGAGACGGAGGCCTTCTTGTTGACCGAAGAAACCGTGTCTGAAGAAACAGCTTTCTTCAAGGCCGCCAACGATCTGACGTCGAAACTGTCGGCAGTGAAGGACGCCCAGGAGGCCTACACGTTGATAACGGAGAGAATAAGGACGCTGTCCGACGCGGACTACTCCGGTCTCGTGGCGTACGAACCTGGCCGTAAGGACCTGAGGTTTGTCAGCGTCTCAGGGCTGAACATGTCCGCGATACCCAGCCTTCCACCGATCTTCACCGATGCCGACACGAGGAGACAATTCGAGGCGCAGATGCAGTCCACGTGGCTTGTGGTCACCCGCCCTGAAGACGTCCCCAAGGGCGGGGTCCAGCTCTTCTCGTCACTCAACCTCGGCTCCGTCATCGCATCTTCCATCATGTTCGGGGGCGAACTGATTGGTTACCTGATCGTCGCACGCAAGGAGAAAGGCTCGCCACTAACGGAGCGCGAGGGGAGGCTGCTATCGACCGTGGCCAATTCCGTCGCTCCTGTCATCGACCACATACGGAAGACATACAGATTGGCTCGAACTCAGGAGGAGACGGAGAAGATCCTGTCCCTCGCCCCGATAGGCATGATGACGGTGGACTCGAAGGGTATGATCACCTCGGCGAACAGGCACATGACTGGCATAATGGGCGTCAAGAAAGAGGATGAGCTGCTGATGACGAGCATATTCGAACACTCCGCCATCGCCAAGGCGGGGCTGGACAGGATGCTCATGCGGGCTCTCGAAGGCATCCCTGGCGAAATGGACAACGTTCATTTCGTCCCAGATGTCGACAAAGCCTTCTACCTCCACGCGAAGGTCACGCCGCTGCCGTCCGAGACGGGTGAAATAGAGTCAGCGTTGCTCGTGGCTTTGGACATGACCTCCAACGTGCGCCTGCAGAGCCAGTTGGAGAGATCCTATGAGAAGCTGATACAGACCTATCAAGAGCTGGAGCGTGTCGCCAGGCTGAAGACGCAGTTCATAGACATAGTGTCTCACGAGCTGAGGACGCCGCTGACCGTGCTCCGGGGATACCTCGACCTTGTGGAGTCCGAGTGCCCATCGATAGCCGATCCGAAGCTGTCGCAGAAGATGAAGACCATCCGCGCCAACGCAGACAAGTTGTACGCGCTTGTGGAGAGCATGCTGGACATCAGCCGCCTGGAGAAGGGGACGCTCCAGATCAGCCCTGAACCGACAAAGATCGACGCGCTGCTTGAAGAGGTCGTCAGGACGCGTGCACACGACGCCGTCGAGAAGCAGCAGTCTCTCTCGCTGGATGTCGAGGGCCAGATACCGCTCATCATGGCCGACAGGAGGAGGATGCGGGATGTGCTCAACAACATAGTCGACAACGCGATGAAGTACACCCCAGAGAAGGGCACGATTCACTTGGGCGCGAGGGACGAGGGCAAGTCAGTCCACATCTGGGTGAAGGACAACGGCGTGGGCATACCCCTGGAGAACCTGGGACGGATATTCGACACCTTCCACATCGTCGCCAGCGACGACCTCTCGCACGAGGTGAACCGCATAGGGCTCAGCCTTGCGATATCGAAGGGCATCGTGGAGTCGCATGGAGGGCGGATCTGGGTTGAGAGTCAGGTGGGCAAGGGCAGCGTGTTCCACATCGGCCTCCCGAAGGGAGCGATGAAGTAGGTTTCTAATAGTCCTTCACGTTCTCAGCCACGATACAGGACATGGAACGCAAGAGAGCCGTCATGCTGACCGCCATCGCGAGCCTGATCTGGGGCACCTCGTTCCCAGGCGTCAAGTGGGGCCTCGGATACGCGGGCAACGACTTCCTGTTCCTGTGGCTGAGGTTCCTCGTGGCCTCGGCGGTCACGCTCTCGATAGTCGTGGCGATGAAGAAGTTCCAGCTCCGTCTGCTGAGGAGGCCGGAGCTATGGGCGGTTGGCGGCCTCAACACCGCCGGCTTCTCGGCGCAGTACGTCGGGCTAAACTACACCACGGCGTCTAAGACGGCTTTGCTCATCGACATCAACGTCGTCGCCGTGGCGATAATCTCGTACTTCGTCTTCGCCGAGCGTCTGGGCCGGAGGCAATCCGTCGGTGTCGCCGCCGGGCTGATCGGCGTGGTGCTCTTGACGGGGGAGGGCGGGGTATCATGGAGCGAATCCGAGTTCGTCGGAGATATCACCGTCTTCCTTGCGGGGTGGCTCTGGGCGTTCTTCATCGTCATGAACAAGAAGCTGCTGACCAGGCACAACGCGATCGAATTGAGCACCGGGGCAATAGTCACCTCAATGGTCTGGCTGCTCTTGCCCTTGGGGCTCGTGGCAGCCACCGGAGCGGACCTCACGATTGAGCCGCGCGGGTGGGCCAGCATCGTCTACCTCGGGATATTCTGCACGTCGATAGCGACACTGCTGTGGGCGATGGGCCTCCAGGGCGTCTCTGCGACCTCATCCGCCACCATAATGCTGCTGGAGATAATCACCGCCATCGCCATATCGATCGCCCTGCTCGAGGAGAGCCTGAGGGCCGTCGCGCTGGTCGGCGCCTCGTTCGTCCTCGTGGCGATATACCTGGTCTCTTCGGGCGAACGGCGCACCGACCTCGCGAGCGTCACACACACGTAGCAGCCCACCCTGCGAGTCCCGTCGGCTATGCCTTCGCCTTCTGCCTTCCGATCTCAAACGCGTGCGGCGGCTCCTCCAGTCCGGCCACGCCCTCCAGCGGGCTGACGCCCTCTTTCATGGTCTCCATGTAGGGTTTAAGCCTGCGCTGCATGTACCACGCGGCGAACTTCATCAGACGTGATTTCGCGCCGCTCATCCTGTTCTGGCTGAACAGCTCGTCCATGAGGATCCCGCTCCAGTGGAAGTCGTGGTCTATGCACTCGGCGAGCAGCATCCAGTGTTCCGGGAGCATCCCCTCGGGCGTGAAGAAGTCGCTCTCCGTCATCTCCCCAAGGGGCACGAAGAAGAGCGGTACGATGAGACTCTTGTACCGCCTGAGATCCCTGACGAGCTCAAGCGTTCTGAGGACGTCGTCGGTCTGTTCGCCCGGCATTCCCAGCACCAGGGTGCCGCAGGCGACCCAGCCGTTGCCAGAGAGCAGCTTCATGCTCTCCCGAACGACCTCTGGCCAGTCCTCTGGGCTGAAGGGTTTCGCCTTGCCCTTCATGTGTCTGCTGACCAGACGCGAAGACCCCGTTTCGATCCCCGTCTGCGCGTAGATGTGCGCCCCGGTCCCGAGGCACTTGAGGAGGTCTGCGAGCTCCTCCTCGAGGTCCGGCCTGCTTAGGGCCGACGACAAGGCTATATGGCTAATGCCGATGTCGTCGGTGAGCTTCGTCGCCTCCGAGAACAGCCTCAGGACCTCGTCCTTGTCGGGCACGATCCCGTCGGCCTTGTACCTGAGCACGTCCTCGGCATGGAGCGTGACCTTCGGCGAGTGCGGTATGTTCAGCCGTATCTCGTCCAGTATCTTCTCCAGGGGGACATGCCTCACCCTCCTCATGTTCGGGTTGCAGAACTCGCAGCCTCTGCCGCATCCCCTGCTCACCTCGACCGTGCCGTTTATCGTCGGTCCCCTCATAACCGGGACCTTCTCCATCGGCACCGTTCCGCCGGAGACGGTGCCCGGGAGGGGCGCGCCCTCGAGGGCGTCCCTGAACAGCCTCGGCGCCACCAACTCGGCCTCCCCCTCCACGATGCAGTCTATGCCGAGTGAGGCCCTCACATTCGGGTCTGCCAGCTGCCAGACGCCAGGGCCGCCGACGATGACCCTCAGGTCGTCGGACCGCAGGGCCTCATGGGTCAGGAGTTCGCGGAAGTAGTACGCGGTGTAGGGCTCCCTCCGGATGAGGCTTGAGAAGGTGCTGGATGCAGGGCCCTTGCCCAGGGGGTCCGAGGTGGTGACACCGACCACTCTGGTGTCGGAGTCGACCGCCTTCCTGATCCTCATCGGATGGACTATCTCGACGTCCTCCTCGGGGATGCCGGATTCGACGAGGACGGCCTCGACCTTCCGCAGGCCTGCGGGGGCGGGGATGGCCGCGTTCCCGTTGCTCTTCGCGGGACAGAAGAGGCGAGCATAGAGCCATCTCGGGAGCACACGCGGAAAACACGCCGCGAAGCCGATAAACTGACTGCCGTTGTATGTTGACATGAGCGTCTTGTCCGCTGTGAGCACTATGGGTCTGCCTATGGTCTATCCCCCCTGTCGAGGACCGCGTGAGCAGACGGGCACGGGCCGAATCGTTCGGCCTGTGCATCTCGTCCAGTTCGAACTCGTATTCAGAAGCAAACCCCGCGTATTTCATTCCTTCGTTCGCGGCGTTATATCAAGCATTAACATTGCGGTTCCGTGCGCCGCTACGCGAAGGTCGTCGTATAGTATCCCGTCACGCCATCGAGTATCATCTGTACGGCGTACGCCGAGGTTATCAGGCCCATGACGCGCGTGAGCGCCCGCGTGCCAGCGTTCCCGATGAGCCTGTACACTAGACCTACCTGCCACAGGATCGCCGCGGATATGGCCATGATGGCAAGCAGCGAGAGTATCACGAGGGGTATGTCCCCAGTGCCGGTCAGGACTATCACGACCGATATCGCGCCAGGCCCCGCAATCATCGGCGTCCCCAGCGGAACGAAGGCCACGTCCTCCGGGACGTGTTGCGACGCTTCGGCCTCCTCGACGCCCTTCCTCCTGGACCTCGGGGCGTCCCCTTCGTACAGCATCGACACGCCTATCACGAGCAGCAGCAGCCCCCCGGTGATCATGAGCGCGTCGATGGACACGGACAGGTAGTCAAGCACCGCTTTACCTACCAGGGCGAACGCCAGGAGGAGGGCCGTGGCGAACACGATGGAGTACCGGAGGGTCTTGGCTCTGTCGCGCTCAGCCATGCTCCTCGTCATAACGAGATAGATGGGCATGACGCCGAAGGGGTCTATCACCACGAACATCGGTATGAATATGAGCAGGAACTCGTCCAACATCGCGACGAGAGCTGCTTGCAGGTATTTCTCACATTGCATCGCCCCGCAAACCTCATTATCGCACCGACTCATTGGCTGCGCGATCACATGTCAGGCGAGTACGATTGTGAGCGGGTCTTCCGCAAGGTCGACCGGGACAAGAGCAGGCACGTTGCGAGGGTGAGGCGCCTGCTGAAGCAGCCGAGCTCCAGCCAGGAGGACATCGGCATCGACGAGTGCGCCGAACTGGTCGGCAGGCTGTACAGGGAGGTCGGATGCGAGAAGGTGAAGGTCGTCGGCACGAAGGGCAACCCAATCGTGTACGGAGAGTGCAAAGGCGACTCCGACAGGACGCTCCTGGCATACTTCATGTACGACACGATGCCATTCAACGAGCCCGGCTGGAAGCATCCAGCGATGGGCGCGAAGCTCGTGGACATGAGGCTCGCGTCCGGCAAGGTTAAGGCCATCGTGAACCGCGGGGCCGACAACACCAAGGGCCCTTTGGCCGCGTTCCTGAACGCCGTGGACGCCTGCAACCGGGCGAACGGCCGACCGCCCGTGAACCTGATACTGGTCGCGGAGGGGGAGGAGGAGCTCGGAAGCCCAAGCCTCCCGGCGTACGTGAGGAAGGACCGCAAACGGCTGTCGAAGGCGGATGCGTGCTACTTCCCGTTCTTCGGTCAGGAGCAGGCGGGGGCGTGCTCGCACTTCCTGGGCGTGAAGGGCGTCGCCTATTTCGAGATGAACTGCAGCGGCAAGCGCTGGGGGCGCGGCCCTCAAGAGTTCGCGATACACAGCAGCAACAAGGCCTGGGTCGATAGCCCCGTGTGGAGGCTGGTGGACGCCCTCGGCACGATGACCACGGACTGCGGCAACAGGATACTCATCGACGGGTTCTACGATGACATAGCCCCGCCATCTGAGGAGGACATGGATCTCATACGCGACCTGGCGGGGAAGGTCGACGCTGCCGGGTTCAAGAAGACGATGAGGGTTAAGGAGTTCATGCTGCCGGAGGAGAACCGCGAGGACCTGCTGAAGGCGTATACGTACGGCACCACGCTCAACATAGACGGCATATGGGGCGGGTACACGGAGAAGGGCTCCAAGACCGTCCTGCCGCACGAGGCGACGTGCAAGATAGATGTGAGGCTTGTGCCGAACCAGAAGAAGAGAGGCGTGCTCCCGCTCGTCAAGAAGCACCTGCAGAGGCACGGCTACGGCGACATATCGGTGAAGGAGGTGGATACGGGGTACGACTGGTGCAGGACGAGCGTCGAGGCGCCCGTCGTGCAGGCGATGCTCCGGACCTACCGGGCCTACGGCCACGACCCCACCATATGGCCGACGAGCGGAGGCGCCGTTCCGTTCTACGTCTTCAACCGCATACTGAAGCTCCCGTTCACCATGGGCGGGATAGGCCACAGCGCGCTGCCGCACAGCCCGAACGAGTACATGGTGGTCGAAGGCAACAGGAAGATCGCCTCGCTGACCGAGGCTGAGAAGTTCATGGTCAGCTTCCTGGACGAGTTCGCTCAGCAGCGTTGAAGCGCTTCGCTGTACGCTGCCATCGTCCTGCTCGCAGCCTCGTCCCAAGAGTACCCGGCGACTCTCTCCCGGCCGGCCGCGCCCATGCGTTCCGCGAGGCCCTTGTCGAGCAGGACCGAGGCAATCCCGAGGCCGAGCCCCGCCACGTCCCCCGGCTCGACGAGTATGCCTTCGACGTCGTGCCTGACCAGCTCCGGCACGCCGCCGACCCTCGTCGCGACGACAGGCTTCGAGCACGCCATGGCCTCCATGAGCGAGAGTCCCCAACCCTCGTTCCGGGAGGGCAATACCACCACGTCGGCGTCGGCATAGAGCTGCAGCAGCGAGTCCTGGCTGACCGATCCGTGGAACTCGATGTTGCCCAGGACGCCGGCTCTCTGCGCAAGCAGCTCGAACCACTCGACCCTATCAACCCCCCGGAAGCCTGCCTTGGCCACCGCCCTTACCACCGCGCCGGGGACGCGGTCGAGGATGAAAGGCGTCGCGAGGACGAGGTACTCCAGGCCCTTGCGCGGCTCCAGTCCGCCCACGAAGAGCACGGTCGGCGCCTCTGATCGCCTCGGGGGCAGGCCTGCGAAGTCGTCGAGGTCGATGCCGTTGTGGATGACCTCCGAGTCGAGGCCGAATTCGCGTTCCAGGTTCGCCTTCCAGTACTCGGAGACGACGAACCTGCGGTCTGCGAGCTTGACGGCCCGTCTCTCGAACTCGAACAGCCGAGGCTCGGCGGAGTCGTCAACATGGTGCACGGTGCGGAAGACAGGCTTCTTCAGCGAGCCATCGCGCTTCATCCGCGCGAGCGACGTCCCGCCCACGCAATCCTGTGCGTGATAGATGTCGTGTCCGCGCGGGAGGCTATGGGAGTAGGCATCTATCATGTTCTCCAGTCTGGTGATTACGTCGCTGTCCCAGGCATAGGGCACCACGACGAATGGCACTCGCGTGTCCCTGAAATACCCACGAAGCGCCGACTCGTCGTCCTCCCGAGCGACCGAGTAAAGAGTCACTTCCGCCCCGGCCGTCGTCATGTGCTCCGAGAGCTTCAGAGCGTGGGCGACGCCTCCTCTCGCCCTCGTGCTGTACGTGAGCATCGCCACGCTCATGCTAGATCCGTCGTTCATGCAAAGCCTGTGATGCGAATCGAGTACTCGGACAAAACAGTTTCCCAGGCAGGTCCTGAAGGGGGACTGCGCACGCCGTCGGGCACGTCGGCGCGTTCCGAGAGCCGCGGGCGGAGGAGCTTCCGAAGCGTCCGCTCTTCGTATCTGGGAAACGTTATTAAGGCGTGCCGATTTATCCCCGTATCGAGGCGGTCGATCCATCCCCTTGGCGGCTGAGCATGGGACTCCGTTGCCGGGAGAGGACTGAAGCTGTGGATGGAATGGCTCATTGAAGGCGCGCGACACGACCCTGCGTGGGCTGCCCGGAGCGCCGTCGGCTGTCGGGAGGGTTTGCGCGTGCCATGACTCCGGTCAAACCTGCTTCAGACGGGGGCGAATGATGCTCGATGGACCGAACGGACGACGCGAAGGAGCGAACGAGCATCTGCTATGGCTTGACCAGATCGGCATCAAGGATATCGCCAAGGTCGGAGGCAAGAACGCCTCGCTCGGCGAGATGCTCGGCAACCTAACGGAGAAGGGCATACGAGTGCCCGAAGGCTTCGCCGTCACGACCAAGGCCTTCAGGTGGTTCGTGGAGAACGCAGAGCTCGACGACAAGGTGAAGGAGACGCTCTCCGGCGTGGACCCGGACGACCCCGAGAAGGTGTCGGAGATGGGCCGGCGGATACGGAGCGCTTTCCTGGAAGCCGGGTTCCCGGCGGAGCTCGAGAGGGAGATCAAATACGGCTACTGGGAGCTGGGCAGGAGGCTCGGGCTGAAGAACCCGAGCGTGGCGATTCGATCGAGCGCCACATCGGAGGATTCGGACGGCGCATCGTTCGCAGGCCAGCACGAGACGATACTGAACGTGCGCGGTCAGGGGGCGGTCCTCAAGGCGATCAGGCAGTGCTTCGCCAGCCTCTTCACCGACAGGGCGATCGCCTACAGGGCTCACAGGGGTTTCGAGCAGCTCGGGAACGCTCTCTCCGTCGGCGTCCAGCGGATGGTCAGAAGCGACCAGGCCTGCTCGGGCGTGATGTTCACACTGGACACCGAGAGCGGCTTCGACAAGGTCGTCTACATAACCGGTTCATGGGGCTTAGGCGAGATGATCGTCCAGGGCGCGGTCAACCCCGACCAGTTCTACGTCTTCAAGCCTGCGCTCGGCAAGTTCGAGGACCCCATCGTCGAGAAGAAGCTCGGTGGCAAGCGGCAGAAGCTCGTGTACTCGTCCAAGGGGAACGGCATGATCGACCTCGAGGTCACCGAGCGCGACCGCAAGAGGTTCGTGCTCAACGACGACGAGATCGTTACCCTCGCCAAGTGGGCTTGCATGATCGAGGAGCACTACGGGAAGCCCATGGACATCGAGTGGGCCAAGGACGGCGTGACCGGTGATCTGTACGTCGTCCAGGCGAGGCCGGAGACTGTCCACGCCGCCAGGGGCAAGGGCGAGCTCGAGACTTATGTCCTGGAGGAGCGTAGTGACGTGCTCGTATCGGGCGAGGCGGTCGGCAGCAAGATTGGGGCTGGCGTCGTCAATGTCCTCGAGAGCGCCTTCGAGATATCTGAATTCAGGAAGGGCGAGGTCTTGGTCACGGACAAGACGGACCCGGACTGGGAGCCCATCATGCGCATCGCGTCCGCGATCGTCACCGACAGGGGCGGCCGTACTTGCCATGCCGCGATAGTCTCACGGGAGCTGGGCATACCGTGCATCATCGGCACCGGCGATGGCACGAAGCAGCTCAGGGATGGCCAGAAGGTGACGGTGGACACCTCCGAGGGCGAGGGGCGCGTTTACGATGGCGTTCTGAGGTTCAGGGTGGACAAGAGGAACCTCAAGGCCATACCGGAGACGAAGACGAAGATATTCATGAACGTGGCCGTCCCGGAGCACGTCTTCACGCAAGGCCAGATACCATGCGACGGCGTGGGCCTGGCACGCCTCGAGTTCATCATCGCGTCGCACATAGGCATCCATCCGATGGCGCTGATCGAGTTCGAGAAGCTCCAGGCGATGGCCGCCGACGACCCCGAAGTCGCATCTATTGTCGCGAAGATCGACGACAGGACACAGGGGTACGAGGACAAGACGGAGTTCTTCCTCGACAGGCTCGCTTGGGGCGTCGGGAAGATCGCTGCGACGTTCTACCCGAAGGACGTCATCGTGAGGCTTTCGGACTTCAAGACCAACGAGTATGGCAACCTGCTCGGCGGGAGGCTCTACGAGCCCGTGGAGTACAACCCGATGATCGGCTGGCGCGGGGCCTCCCGGTACTACGACCCCAAATTCAGCCCCGCGTTCGCACTCGAGTGCGCGGCGCTCAGGCGCGTGCGGGACCGAAAGGGACTGACGAACGTCAAGGTGATGGTGCCCTTCTGCAGGACGCCGGACGAGGGACGCAAGGTCATCAGGACGATGGCCGATTTCGGGCTCAAGCAAGGGGAGAACGACCTGGAGATATACGTGATGTGCGAGATACCCAGCAATGTGATCATGGCCGAGGAGTTCGCGGAGGTGTTCGACGGGTTCTCGATAGGCTCAAACGACTTGACGCAGCTGACCCTCGGGCTGGACCGCGACTCCGAGCTGGTGTCGCACCTCTACGATGAGAGGAACCCCGCCGTCAAGAACCTCGTCGAGACGGTCGTGAGGACAGCGAAGGCGAAGGGCAGGAAGGTCGGGATATGCGGGCAGGCGCCATCGGATTTCCCTGAGTTCGCCGACTTCCTCGTGGAGCTGGGCATAGATAGCATGTCCCTTAACCCGGATACGGTCATAGCCACCAAGCTGCGCGTTGCCGAGAAGGAGAAGTCCCTCGGCGTCGGGAAGTGAGGGCGCCCGTCCGCGCTCCCCTGTCGTCACGGGCAACGTCGCAAAATCGTCAATCTATCAGTATCGATAATGATAACATTTATTAGCGCCGTCTGAATATAGGTCAAATATCCTCCCCCCATTTTTTCCAGATAGCTCTCTTGAGGCGGTCTTTCCTTCCGAGCGTAAGCTCATGCGGCTGACGCCTTATCCTGCAGGACCTTCTCACGGTCGAGCGCTCTGCCCCACATGGCAAGCAGCGTCACGGCTATCGGCGCGCTGAGTATCGCCAGGAGGAGAAGGCTGTTGATGAGCCCCCAGGCGGACGCGACGTAGCCTACGCAGACCTCGACCACGACGAGCAGCGCTGTGAAAGCGAATGTCGCAATCGCCATGATCGTCGACCTGTGCTCGGAGTCCACTCTCTGGTTTATGTATCCGTTTATTATCGGCCCCTGGATGCCTGCGACGACGTAGACAAGGTACTGCATGACGATCGCGACCGGCGACCTCACGATGAACACCACCAGGAAGGTCGCGAACACCGCGGCATAGAGGAACACGAGCGAGTACTTCTCGCCCAGGATGCTTTCGATTCTGCGGGAGCACAGGATGACCACTGCGGCGACTAGCAGGAATGTGGAGAACAGGATCCCAACCCAGAGGAAGCTGAGGTCGAGGTCCTCGTTCATGTATATCGACCGGAAGATGGCCATCACGTACACGCCTATCTCCACTACTATCTGGAACAGGATGAGTATGATTATGATCCTGGAGTTGAGGACAGTCCGGAGTCCGACGCCGAAATGCGCCGTCATGGATGCCATCCTGCTCCTGTCCACCTTGGGCTCCTGAAGCAGGAAAACCGTGAACGAGCCGACGATGGTTATCAGAGCCGCCGCGATCAGCGTGATCTCGAGGCGGCCGGTCACTTCGACGATGACCCCCGCGACTGCGCAGGCCGCGGCGCTCATGAAGTACATGACCACGGTCGCCGTCAGCATGACCTGGGTGAACTCGTTGGCCCTCTTGAGTTCGAGCAGCGTGTCGTAGACGAACGGTGTGTCCCCGCTGACGATGAAACACACTCCGAGCGCCCAAATGAAGTTCGACAACACGTACTGCCAGAAGTCCGTGCTCAGCCCGAAGGCCAGGACTCCGACGGCGAACAGTATCTCCCCCATGAAGAGGGCGGCCTTCCTGCCGTACTTGTCCCCGAAGAGGCCAGCGGGTATCTGGAACCCTATCATCGTGCCCCAGAAGGCGGCGTCGACCACAGTGATCAGGTAGAGGCTGTCAAGGTTCTCGTACGCCCAGAGCGTCCAGAAGGGCATCCACATCGTGAACGATGTCAGCGCCCTGAAAAGGTAGAACCTACGTATGCGGGAGTCCCCTTCCGCCATGGCAACCCGTATGGCCCTCTGGATAAAAACCTGATGGAAGCGACGCCCAGCCTCGCCTCTCGGCGAGCCTGTGAGGGGGAGGGGCTGAAGGCCCTGTCTGGCGGAACCGACTGCGTCAGCCTATGGCTGCGCTCTCGGCCTGATGGTTTAGAGCTTCTTCTCGATGCAGTTCATGCCGAACTCGGGAAGCATGTCGACGAAGGGCTTCGGGTCGAGCATCTCCGGCGGGAAGACGCCCCTGATGCCTATCTCGCCACGCGCGAACAATATGGCTCCTACCGCCAACGGCACGCCCACGGTGTACGCCGTGGCGCTGTGCTTGTACCTGTTCCAGCAGTCCTGGTGGTTCATGGACGTGTAGGCGTAGTATGCGACATCCTTGCCGTCCTTCACGCCCTTCGTTATCGTTCCTATGGCCATATCGCCCCTGGCCTTGTCACCGATGCTGGCAGGGTCTGGCAGGCATGCCGCGACGACGTCCCTCGGCGCCACCTTCTTGCCCTTAACGTCTATCTTGTTCGGGTTGTCCAGGCCCAGCTTGCCTATCGTCTTGATCGCGTCGACATAGTTGTCTCCGAGCGCGATCTTGAAGTCGCAGTAGTCGCAGCCCTTGCCGAGAACCTCGCCGATGTACGTCGGTAGAGTCTCCTGCTCCTCGTGGTCGACGTTGTAGATCGGCAGCGTCCCGACCGGATCCGGATAGTCGAAAATCTCTCGGCCGCTGAAGGGCGGAATCTTCGTATAGTGTCCATCCCTGTAGACCATGGCGTCCATCAGGACCTCCTCGATCAGCGTCTCCGGCGACCACAGCGGGGCGAAGTCGTACCCCTCCACGTATCCGTTGTCGCCGTCCCTGACGAGTATCTCCTTGACTCGGTCCATACGGTCTGCTGCCATCCGGGCGAAGATGTTCGTTGCGCCCGGGTCGCATCCGATTCCGAGCATGCCAACAATCCCTGCCTTCTCGTACCTGTCCGTGTAGAGCTTGGCCTGCGTCTGCATTGGAGGCTCCTGGACTATCTCTCCGGGCTTCTCCTTCGACAGGAATATGTCGCTGGCCATGTCGGCGTAGTTCGCCTTGGCCATCAGACAGGCGTCCATGATTCCGTAGTTGAAACGCGGTATGACGCAGTTGAGGATCAGGTCGATTCCCTTGAACGCCTCTGCCATGCCCTCGACGTCCGACGCGTCGACCTTCATCTTTGATATCTTGTCGTTCGATATCCTCTTCTCCATCCTCTCTGCCTTCTCGAGGTCGATGTCGGCGAGGACTATGCTGTCGAACTCTTCGCAACCCGCGAGAATCTCAGCCGCGACTGATCCCACTGCTCCTACTCCAAGAACCATTGTCTTCATCGTACTCACACTCGCCCCGGAACCCCCCACTCGGCCAAGACCCGACGTTACCCCGATGGCGGGGGATTTACTTAAACTCGGCGAACACATTCGAGATGCGTACAGGTCAGCTGCCACCAGGACGAGACTCCTCGGCAAGAGCTTTTCCCGAGCCATCCCGCTCTTCTATTGTGTGGCATCGCTCCCTGGCGTTATGCGGCCTTCGTTCTGCGGAAGCTGGGGAACCTGTCCTCCTCCCTGTGCGGCATGAACATCGCCTTGGCGAACTCGGACTGAAAGCCCGGCTCCGAGGCAAGTTCGACGTATTCCACCGCCTTCGAAAGCCTGTCCGCGAGGTCACGTGCTTCGACCGATTTCAGGGCCATCCTCGCCCCGGACCCCGCGGCGTTGCCGATGAATCTGATCCTTTCGACGGGGACATCTGGGTACATGCCGATGGCAATCGCGCTCGAGGCGTCTATGTATGTTCCGAATGCCCCTGCCGTGTAGATGGTCTCAATGCCCGAGTAGTCTATTCCGAGCCGTTTGACCAGGACGGACACACCGGTGAATATCGCAGACTTGGCCAGCTGTATCTCCTGTACGTCGGCCTGAGTTACCGTCACATCAGCGTCGCCCCCGGAGTCGTCCATGGTCGCCAGCACGAACTCCGGCCTGCCGTCCTCACCCGTGCGGATGCGCTCGCTGGTACTCCCAGAGGCGATCTTCCCGGAGCTCGATATCACCCCGCATCGCAGCATCTCCGCGATGGCGTCCACGATTCCCGACCCGCAGATGCCTCTTGGGGGTGCGTCGTCGACAGTTCTGAGGCGAACGTCGAGGGTGTCCGACTCGATCGACACGCGTTCAATCGCCCCAGTGGATGCCCTCATTCCATGTCTTATGTGTGCGCCCTCGAAAGCTGGGCCAGAGGCGCAGGAGCAGCCGAGGAGCCTGTCCTTGTTCCCCACGATTATCTCCGTGTTCGTTCCTATGTCGATCATCATCCCGATGCCGCCGTCGGCGTGCAGCCCCGACGACAAGAGCACTGCGACAGCGTCAGCCCCCACGAACCCTGCTATGTTCGGCAGCGAGCTCACCTTGCCGAACGGGTAGATCTCCATTCCGATGTGTGCGGGGTCGACGGAGATGGCCGCCCTTACTGCTGGCGCGTACGGCGCCGCCGCAAGGTGCTCGGGGGGAATTCCGAAGAATATGTGATGCATCGCCGTGTTCCCAACTACCATGACTTCCATGACGTCGTTCAGGTCCTTGCTAGCGTCTTCGCAAAGCGTCCGAAGCATCTGGTTGAGGGTCGAGATCACCGCCCCGTGCAATCTCTCCAGCCCGTCCGCGTTGCTGGCGGCGTAGGTTATCCGTGACATGACATCCTCGCCGAACGGTATCTGTGGATTCGGCTCGCTCAAATGCGCGAGCGTCTTCCCTGACGTGAGGTCAATCAAGTAGACGGCGATCTTCGTTGTCCCCACATCCGCTGCTGCTCCCAGCAGCTCGCCGGACGTATCCCCTGGGTCGACCCTGATCAGCTCCTCCCCCCTGAACAGCGTCACCGTCGTCTCCCATGACTTCTCCCTGAGGGCTCTCGGCATGTTCCTGTGAACGCCGTGCGAGAGGCTCGCTGTGATTGCAGCCTCGGAGTTCAGTATGTCCAACAGCCTGTCATCGTCCGCCCTGATATCCATCAGCGTGGCGGGCGGCATACGCAGCACGATCTTGCGCAGAGCTGGCTTCAACGCGACCTCGGGCTCGGCTCCGGAGGCGAGCAGCCTGTGGTGTCCTCTCAGGCTGCCTTCGGGAACCGTGACGACGATGTCACCCTCCGAGACCACCTCGGCCTGGCACGCGAGCCTCATGCCGGATGTGATCTCTGTGGCGGTCAGAACCTTTGCTTCCGCCGCGGTGACCGCAGTCAGTCTGTCCATGCCCTCGACGACGCGCACCCTGCATTTGCCGCAACTCCCCGCCCCGCCGCAGATGGACTCGAGGGGGACACCGGTCCCGCCGGCGATAGCCAGGAGCGTGGAGCCAGCACGGGTGTCGGCCTTCTTCCCGATCGGTTGGAATCTCGTCGTTGCTTCGGACATCCTGCCCGGATGGGTGAGCAGTACAACGACTGATATAGTTTCCCGCTTCTCGTCTTCGTCGTCCGCGTCGATTGCTCAAATGCACTGGGGAGACGCCGCATCTAAAGAGCCCTCCGGGAAAAGGTTATGATGGAAGAAGACATTACAATCACTTCGATGGGCTTCGCGGGTCTTGAGATCCTTGCCCTGGGGAATGTGGGAGGCTGACGCTCAACAACAGAGAATTCGATGTGTGCGCTAGTTGTGGAACGAAGAAAGTGTTAACGGACATCAGACCAGGAAGAATCGCATTTGCATCCGCTCTGACGGTTATTTTTGCCATTTCAATGGTGCAGCATGTTCCTCAGGCGGCAGATGCTGACGGAACAACGTCGACATTGCGCATAGGCATAGTGCAATCGGTCGACAGCCTGAACCCGTTCATAGGAGTGAACGACAACGCCTACATCTTCTACGGGCTGGTCTACGACTACCTCATATGCTTGGACGAGGACCTTCAGCCCAAGCCCAACCTCGCCACGAGCTGGAGCATAGTCGACGACTACGAACCCTATGGCTCAGTGTGGCAGTACAACCTTTCGCACAACGCTTACTGGCACGACGGCGAACCCGTGAACGCGGACGACGTCGTCTTCACCTTCGAATACCAGATAGGCGACAAGTGGGTCACCATGTGGGCCTACCAGCCGTACACGCTTCTGGTTGACCACGTGGAGAAGGTGGATGAGTTCACGATTCGTCTGTTCTTCGCCAAAGAGGGCGAACCAGTGACGTGTTCTTTCGGCGACAGCCTGATGATGCCAATCATCCCCGAGCACATATGGCGCGACATACACTACGTCGACGCCGCATTTGGCTACGAGAACCCGTTCCCGATCGGGTCCGGACCGTTCAAGTGCACGGAGCAGACATACGACGAATACCTGCGAGGGGACAGGATGATCCTGTACCCGCACGATCGCTACCACGGCGGTCCAGATTACGGGAATGAAGTACAGTTCGACAGGCTGATACTCGAATCCTACCTCGAACCTACCGCCCTCCTTGCCGACCTTCAGAGAGGCGCGATCGACCTGGCGCAGTTCGATGCCCCGACCTTCTCGAACCTCCTTACCTGGCTCGACAGGAACCCCACTGACAAGATCCACACGCACGCCAGCCCCAAGTGTACCGGCTTCTCCGTGGAGCTCGGTGTCTGCATGAACCCGCCCGCCGCGTCGCCAGAGACGAACCACCTGAGGCTCGACCCGACGGTGCGGATGGCGATGGCGCACTCCACGGACAAGCAGTTCATAGTCGACTACATATACCGCGGCTACGCCGATATCGGCTCGACGATATGCTCGCCGGTCTATGACTACTGGTACTGGGAGCCCACCGGAGACGAGATCTACGAGTACGACATCGACCTGGCGAACCAGCTGCTCGACGATGCGGGATACCTGTGGAATGACGCCCACACGATCCGGTATGCGCCCTTTGGCCACCCGTGGAACGTCGAGGCCAACGACAAGGAACTCGAGTTCGAGATCATAGTCGAGCAGGAGATAATCGAGGACCGCGCGGTCGCCGCGTTCCTCGTGGAAGAGTACGCGAAGATAGGCATCAAGCTCGTGCCGATATACGTCGACCCCGCCCTGTGGGGCACCATCGTGTACGGCGGCGTTTTCGACCTAACGTTGACATACTGGAGCGGCGACCCCGACCCGAACTACATCCTGTACACCCAGACGACCGAGGCGCTCTCCGGATGGTCGGAGAACTGGTACTCCAACGCCGAGTACGACGAGAACTACAGCGCCTCAGTCCTCGAGACCGACCCTGAGGAGAGGCTGGTATACGTCGAGAACTGCCAGAGGCACATGTACCGCGACAACGCCTTCATCGTCTACGCATATCCGTACGAGTGCACTGCATGGAGGACGGACAGGTTCTCCGGCTGGGGCGACTGGGAGGCGCACCCAGGGAGGGCGCTATCCAACTTCTGGACGGCGAACGATCTCTACTTCGACCTCGCCCCGCTGTCTTCGGACGAGGCGCCGTTCGTAATACTCGACAATGTCGCGGGCCCGGCTGGCACAAGCCTCGAGGTTACCGCGTATGCGGAGGACCCTGAGGGCGTCGAGATGGAGTACCTGCTTGACTTCGGCGACGGTGCCAACGTGACCGGCACGGTCCCCGACGATGGGGAGATTGCGGTCTCGCACACGTTCTCCGCGCCGGGTCAATACAACACTAGCCTGACGGTGTCGGATGGCAACACGGGGACCAGACAGGGGTCTACGGCCACAATCATCGGGCCTGGCGGAAACGCTCCACCGTCGAATCTGAGAATCGCACCTTCTGCAGTCAAGGGCGAGCCCGACGTGGAGATGACTTTCACCATATCTGGCAAGGACTACGAAGGCGACCCCGTCTCCGCGGACGTGGAGTTCGGAGAGGTCGGATCGCACTCCGCGTCCTTCACTGGAACCTCCACTGGCTTCACGGACCAGGCGACTGAGACCTTCACCGACACAGGCGACTATCCGATAACCCTCACGGCTAACGACACGCACAACGAGACCGTCGTCACGTTGGTGTTGACCATCGCCGAACCCGAGGAGGGGGACGGCGGACTGCCGGTGGCGCTCATGCTGGGAATAGCAGCCGTCGTCGTGGTTGCTGTCGCGGCGGTCGTCGTCATTATGTGGCGCAAGAAGGGCCGTCCGAAGAAGGAGGATGAGGAAGAGGTGCGTCTGCCGTAGACCTCGCCGTGAGAAGCCGGCTGAAGGTACTATCGATGCGCGGAGAAGCACAGCAGCGGACTGCAGGGTGAGTGTGGATGCCATCTAGCTTCCGGACGTATTTCCTGAAGAGGACATTCTACGTCTTCATATCGATAGTGCTCATCCTGAGCTTCAACTTCTTCCTCTTCCGAGTGATGCCCGGCGACGTCACACACATTATAATTCCAAAGAATCCGACGAACGAGACCGTCGAGCGTCTGACGGAGTACTACGGACTCGATGAGCCGCTCGTGGTCCAGTACTTGATCTACATGAAGCAGACGTTCACTGGAGATTTCGGTGAAAGCATCAATTATCGCAGAGGTGCCCCCGTCGAGGACGTCCTATCCTCGCACATCGTGAAGACCGTCGTCCTCGTGGGCGCCGGCACGATCATAGCGATAGGCTTAGGGATGATCTTCGGGCGCGAGGCAGCATGGAGGCGTGGCACGGCCTTCGACCGCGTCGGCGGGGCATTCTTCCTAGTGTTCTACTGCATACCGACATTCCTGTTCGCCCTGGTGCTAGTCACGCTCTTCGCCCAGTACGTTCCAGGATGGCCTATCGAAGGCGAGTTCAGCGCGGACTACGATTCGTACGGCATCCTCGGCAAGTTCTGGGATAGAACGATTCACGTCTTACTGCCGCTTCTGGCTCTGGTAATCGAATCGATCGCGGCGTTCTCCATAATCACCAGGAGCTCGCTTATGGACGTGCTGACGGAAGAATACATGGTCACTGCGGTGGCCAAGGGCCTGAAGGGCCGACAGATACTGAGGAACCATGCTATGCCCAATGCGATGCTCCCGGTCGTGACGGTCATCGCGATGAACGTCGGCTGGATCCTCAGCGGGGCCATCATGATCGAGATCATCTTCTCGTATCAGGGCCTGGGCTACCTGATGTGGATGGCGGTGATAGGCTATGACTACCCGCTGATACAGGCGGCGTTCCTCTTGGAGGCTGTCGCCGTTATAGTCGCGAATTTCATCGCGGACATCACGCTGTTCAAGCTTGACCCGAGGTTGAAAATTTGAGGAGGCTCTGAATGAACTTGCTTTGCGGGACACGAATGCACTCCGTGTGTCACCAATCGGGGAAGGGCGTGTCAGCAGGGAAGACGCTCACTGTGGCCTTTGTCCTTGCCTTTGCCGTTGCTGGTTTGGTCACGCTTCCAACAGTGGAACCTACGCAGGAGTGCAGCCCGTCTGGAGTCGCAGACGCGCTCAGAATGACTTCCCTCGCGACCATAGCTCAGGGCGAGACTCCCAAGGCGGACGCCGGCGGGAACCGGACGGCGTTTGTCGGAGCGATTGTCAGCTTCGACGGCTCGGACTCCACGGATGACTTCGGGATAGTCAACTACACCTGGACTGTCGAGGACGACGGCGTACACACGCTCTACGGCGCCGTCGTGAACTACACCTTCTGGACGGCCGGCAACTTCACCGTCTCGCTGAACGTGACCGACGACGACGGCCACTGGGACACCGACGTGATCAATGTCGCCGTCGTACCGGACACAGAGCCTCCCGTCGCACGAGGAGGGAACAGAATCGTCCTCGTCGGGACCCTGGTCCCCCTCAACGCTACCCTGAGCACAGACAACGCCAGAATCGTCAACTACACATGGGAGTTCGAGTACGACAGGGAGGACCTCGTGCTCTTCGGTGAGGTCGCGCCGTTCTGGTTCAACAGGAGCGGCACCTACGACATCCTGCTCACCGTCACGGACGCCTCCGGATGGACCAACAGCACCACGGTCATCGTACAGGTCAACAAGGAGGCCACATGGCTCTCCGAGAACTGGTTCAGGCTGACTGCCACAGTCATCATCCTAGCCGTGGCGACATGGGTGTCCGTTACCAGGTACAGGAAGAACAAGGCGCTGGTTACGAAGACCGATATCGAGAAGCTACACCTCCAGTTGAAGAACTCGAAGAAGGTCTGGTCGATCTTCAGGGCGAACAGGATCGGCATGACAGGGTTCATCGCGTTATGGATATTCGTCGTCATCGCACTAGCCGCGCCCTGGCTTTCGACCGTTCGGGACCCGAACGTCTCGGACAACTTCGAGCCGAATGTCCACGCAGACGAATGGGTGAACCCGTTGCCGCCGTCGATGACGCCATCTCCATATACCGACCAGCTCCACCCGCTGGGGACGGACCACAAGGGTGGGGACATTTGGAGCTTGACAATGTACGGAGCGAGGGCTTCCCTGATCGTCGGGCTTGTGGCCGCCGGCATATCAGCCGTCATGGGCGCGCTGATAGGTCTCGCGGCGGGCTACTTCAGCAGAATGGCCGACGAGGTGCTTATGAGGGCGACGGACTTCTTCCTCGTGCTCCCGTGGTTCCCGTTGATGATCGTCATGATGGCCATCCTCGGCAGGGATTTCATATGGATCATCGTCGTGATAGGCATAACCAGCTGGCCGTCCACCGCAAGGATTGTGAGGGCCCAGGTGCTGACGGTGAAGGAACGCCAGTTCATCGAGAGGGCGAGGGCGATAGGCGCAGGTGACAGCCACATCATAGTGAAGCACATAATGCCGAACGTGATGCCGCTGATCTTCGCCAACACGGTGCTTCTCATCTCTCTCGCGATCTTCTCCGAGGCGTTCCTCGATTTCTTCGGGCTCGGCGACCCGGACGTGATAAGCTGGGGTGCGATGCTCGAGGGCGCGTACCACTTCGGCGCCTTCTACCAGGGCGCATGGTGGTACATCCTGCCACCAGGGCTGTGCATTCTGGGCATGGTGTTGTCGTTCTCGTTGGTGGGCTACGCGCTGGACGACATCCTGAACCCCAAACTCAGAAGAAGATAGACGTCGCGAACCGCTGGTAAGCGATGTGTTCCGCGTGGTCGGCCCCGGGCCAGGCTGTTGCGGCAGCAATGTCACTTCTTCGCCGTCTCGAAGGAGCTCTGCCATTTCCTGTAGAACTTCAGGTAATCCATCGCGAACTTGTCCTCGCCCCAAAAGAGCTTCGAAGCGCTGAGCGCGAAGCCCATCTCGGGGTCGCTCGGGTTGCCTATGAAGCAGCTCATTCCCTCGCCGGCGCACATCAGCATGAACGCGGCGTTGAGCTTCGGCCTCGCAGGCAGCCCGAAGGAGGCGTTGCTGAGTCCGAGGGTCGTGTTGACGCCGTACTTCTCCGTGACGGTCCTTATCGTGTCGAGGGTCGCCATCGCGCCGCTGTCGGAAGTGCCACAGGCCAGCGCGACGCAGTCGATGATGATGTTCTTCCGGTCCATCCCGGCCTTCTCGGCCTGGTCGATGATCTTTCCAGCTATCTCGACCCTCTTCTCCGATGTTGTGGGTATCCCAGCGTCGTCTATCGTCAACCCCACGAGCGCCACGTCGTACCCCGCCGCGAGCGGGATCACGACCTCCATCCGCTTCTCCTCGCCCGTCGTCGAGTTGATGCCAGGGCGGCCCCTGACGGCCTTCAGCGCCTCCGTGAGCACCGCAGGGTCCGACGTGTCGATCCATATCGGGACGTCCACGGCGTCCTGGACTATCCTGAGCGCCTCAAGCATCGCATGCTTCTCGTCTATCCCGGGCACGCCGACGTTGATGTCGAGCACGTCCGCGCCGTTCTCGACCTGCTTCCTCGCCTCTCCGTCGAGGACGTCGAACTCCCCGGCTTTCAGCTTCTCAATCAACGCCTTGCGGTTCGTCGGGTTGATCCTCTCGCCCACTATCACAGGCGTCTTGGTCGCTCCGATTTTGACCGTTCTGGCGGTTCCCTTCAGCTCGATAACAGGCACATTAGCACGTGGCATTTCCGTCCTTCCTCAAGCCGGACAATGCCTCGGCGAAGAAAAAGGTTTCGTCCTGGCGCCAGAGGCACGCCCAAGGCGCTTCGACCGCCGGTCCAGGTCGTTCCCATCGCCGCGACGGAAGGAATCATGACTCAGAACGACGATTCGTCCCTTCGAGATAGCTTGCTGGAGGCAGTCCTACGAAGCTGAAGCCCACCACGGTCATGAGGTCCGCGTTCCGGCTCCCCAGACACCACTCCAAGAAGACAGGGACCCCGCCAGGGACGCTCATATACACGGGTGAGAAGAAGGTCGACAAGGCGAGGATATCGATCATGGAGTACGACTCTTCCGAGTACTCTGAGCGCGTGGTCGAGGACTTCGAATCGTGCCTTCCCATCAAGGAGAAGCCGACGGTGACCTGGCTCAACGTCGTCGGCCTGAGCGATATCGGGATGCTCGAGCGGCTCGGGAAGGAGTTCGGGCTTCACCCCCTCGTCCTGGAGGACATCCTGAACGTCCACCAGAGGCCTAAGCTCGAGGACTTCGGCGATTTCGTTTTCATAGTCCTGAGGATGGCGTGCCACGACGGCGAGGCTGGGGAGCTGAGGATGGAGCAGATGAGCATCATACTCACCGAGGACTGCGTCATCACGTTCCAGGAGACGGAAGCCAACGTGTTCGATGACATACGCAAGCGGATAAGGGAACCCAAGGGCAAGATGAGGAGGATGGGCGCAGACTACCTGGCATATGCGCTCATCGACGCCATAGTGGACGGCTACTTCATCATCCTGGATTACCTGGGCCAGCGTACGGAGGCGCTCGAGATGGAGCTCGTATCGGACCCCGTCCCCGAGACGCTGCACGAGATCTACAGGCTCAAACGCGACATGATCTTCCTGCGCAGGTCCGTGTGGCCGCTCCGCGAGGCCATCTCCGCGCTGGACAGGGGAGGGAGCAGCCTCATTCGCGAAGGTACGGAGCTGTACCTGAGGGACCTGTACGACCACACGATCCGGGTCATCGACGCCGTGGAGTCCATCCGCGATGTGGTCACAGGGATGCTCGACGTCTACCTGTCCAGCGTGAGCAACAAGATGAATGAGGTGATGAAGGTGCTGACGATCATCGCGACGATATTCATACCGCTCAGCTTCCTCGCGGGCGTCTACGGCATGAACTTCGAGGACATGCCCGAGCTCGGGTGGGCTCACGCCTATCCCGTCCTGCTCGCGGCGATGGCCATCGTCGGCATCGCGATGGTTGTCTACTTCAGAATGAAGTGATGGCTCTGACGACTCCAGGCCCCCCGGCGGGCAGAAACCTTAATTAGGGAATGGCGTATGCGGTTTCGATTCGGAAGGAATTCCAGAAATGCCGCGAACAAGGGTCTTTCTTCCGAGCCCAGGTCCCAAGGAACACGGTTCCAGGGAACACAAGGGGGTACACACCAATGGAAGAAATCGTGACACGGCTGAAGAACGCTGTGATAAACTACGAGATGGAGACCATCGCCGATCTCGCCAAGGAGGTTGTTGATTCAGGCGTCGATCCGCTGGTCGCCATAGAGGAAGGCTTGGCACAAGGCATTAAGACCGTTGGCGAGAAGTTCGGAAAGGGGGAGATCTTCCTGCCCGAACTCGTCATGGGGGCCGAGGCTATGAAGGCTGCCCTGGCCGTGCTCGAGCCGGCCGTCCCTTCGGGGAAGCACCGTGCGACGCTCGGCAAGGTCCTCATCGGCACCGTTCAGGACGATATCCACGAGATCGGGAAGAACCTCGTGTCGACGATGCTCTCGTCGAACGGGTTCGAGGTGGTCGACCTCGGAGTGAACGTTCCATCGGAGGACTTCGTCAAGAAGGCCGCTGAGATCAAACCGAACATCTTGGCAATGTCGGCGCTCATGACGACGACGATGCCGAGGATGGGCGAGGTCATCGCTCCTCTGAAGAAGGAAGACCCATCGGTGAAGACGATCGTCGGAGGCGCCCCCGTGACCGACGTCTACGCGAAGGAAGTCGGCGCGGACGGCTACAGCGGCGATGCGTCCGGGGCAGTGGACTCTGCGAAGAAGCTGGTCGGGTGAGCGCCGTGAGCTACGGCATTGCGCGCGGGATACGCTTCCAGATCCTGAGCGAGGAGGACCTCGACAGGATCCACTGGGGCACGCTGCACATACTCGAGAAGGTCGGCGTACAGGTCGACAGCCCCACGTGCAGGAAGCTGCTCAAGGAGAACGGATGCGAGATAGACGAGAAGGCCAGGTCGGCAAGGATACCTTCGCACCTCGTCGAGGAGGCGCTGTCCAAGAAGAAGTCGGCGATAACCCTCGCCGCGAGGGACAGGAGCTACGACGCGCGACTGGACCTCAACCACAGCTACATGTGCGCCAACGGCAACGGCGCTGTGGCGGTTGACTTCGAGACGGGCGAGCGCAGGAACTCGACGAAGAAGGACCTCGTGGATTCCACGAGAATCTGCGACGCGCTCCCGAACGTGCACATCCACTGGCCGATGGTCAGCTCGACGGACATGCCCGCATCGGTCGTGCACCTGCACGACCTCGAGGCCTCGCTGAACAACACCGGGAAGCACGTAATGTACGAGACGGGCGTGACCCTCGAGGATGCGAAGAACCTCACCGCGATGGGCTACGCCGCCGCTGGAGGCGAGAAGGAGTACCGCAGGAGGCCGATAACCTCGTGCCTCCAGTGCACTTACGCTCCGTTGCAGCATGACGCCGGCGTCATGGACGCGAGCCTCGAGTTCGCCAGGAACGGCGTGCCGCTGGTGTTCTTCTGCATGCCGCAGCCGGGCGCGACGGGCCCTGCCTCGCTGGTCGGTTCCGTCGTGGTCGGCAACGCTGAGGTGCTGAGCGCTCTGGTGATGACTCAACTGTCCTCCCCGGGGGCAGCGGTCATCTACGGGCTGGGCATCGCCCCGCTCGACATGAAGACCACCGTCCGTGCCGGGGGCAGTCCCGAGCACGCAATATGCTCCGCGATGGGCACGGAGATGGCCCACTACTACGGCATGCCGTCGTGCGTCGGCGTCTCCGGGACGGCCAAGGAGCCGGGCATCCAGGCGGCGATCGAGACCTACACGGGCTGCGTCGGTCCGCTGCTGGCGGGTGCAGACCTCATGTGCGGCATAGGGCTGCTGGAGGACTCCAGCTGCCTGTACCTCGAGCAGGTCGTCATCGACGACGAGATCGTCGGCGCGATCGCGAGGCTGATACGCGGCGAGTGGGCGGACGACGAGACGCTCGCGCTGGACGTCATCGAGAAGGTCGGCATAGGTAAGGACTACCTCGCGCAGAAGCACACGATGCAGTTCCTGAGGACGGACCACTTCATGCCTTCCCTGATCGACAGGCGCTCGGAGGACACATGGTCGACAACTGGCAAGAAGACCATGAGGGACTCCGCGAGGGAGAAGGTGAAGGAGATCCTCGGCAAGCACGAGGTCAAGCCGCTGTCCGATGAGGTCAACAAGGATCTCGCAGCCATGATCAAGAAGGCCGAGAAGCCGATGTGGGGCGGCGAGAGCCGCGTCGAGTAGACAGATGCGCGCGCGAAACCTGAATACGGGCCAGGCAGGGCGACGCCCGCCTGGGCCCCGCAAACTGTATTTCTTTGAATCACACGGCCGGATTGTGAGGTTCAGATGCTTTCCTGGGTGAACGCTGGGACCGACGAAGGGGATGCGAAATGGCCAACTCGATAAGGATCAGATGCAGGAGGGACGTCCTCGACTCCGATGGCGTCCGGCGCATACGCTACGCTGCTCTGGAGATACTGGAGCGGACCGGCGTGACCGTGAAGAGCAAAAGGGCGCAGAGGCTGCTTGTCGATGCCGGATGCGACCTGGACGAGAAAAGTGCAACCGTCAGGATGCCTCCGTCCGTGGTCGAGGGGTGTGTCCGGCGCAAGAAGAGGAGCGTGACTCTCCACGGACGGACGCCCGCACATGACGCCCGGCTCGACGGCGGTCACGTGCACGTCTGCAGCGACGGCAACGGCACCATGGCGAAGGACTTCGACACGGGCGAGAGGCGCATCTCGCGGAAGGAGGACGTCGCCAGGGCCGCTCTCGTGTCCGACGCGCTCGAGGGGCACGGGGTCAACTGGCCCAGCGTGACGTCGCAGGACGTGGCTGCAGGCACGCGTCACATACA
The DNA here is from genome assembly GCA_020347565.1 of Methanobacteriota archaeon. GTDB lineage: Archaea > Thermoplasmatota > Thermoplasmata > UBA10834 > UBA10834 > UBA10834. The sequence continues at coordinate 683,267 of CP070732.1, forward strand.
CGACCTCCAGGCGTCGCTTGAGAACACGGAGAAGCACATCACGCTCGCTACCAACACCACCGAATGGGAGGTGGAGGATGTGCTGGCGATCGCTGCCGCCCAGGCGGGAGGGGCGGACGAGTTCGCCAGGAGGCCGTTCATATCCTCGATCCACACAAGCTCATCACCGCTCCAGATAGAGGCCGATGGCATGGACGCAGGTTTCGTCGCCGCGGATGGTGGCATGCCGATATGCTTCTACGTCATGCCGGGACCAGGAGCGACAGGTCCGGTCACGCTGGCGGGGTCCGTCGCCGTCGCCGTCGCAGAGGCGCTCGCGGGCAACACGATCATTCAGCTTCACAGGCCGGGCACCGCCTTCGTCTTCTCATGTGGGATGGCCGTACTGGACATGAAGGCGTCCATGCGTGCGGGCGGAGGGCCGGAGCACGGGCTGACGTCCGCGGCGTTCACGCAGATGGCTCACAGCATGGGGTTCCCCGCCCTCGCGGGAGGGTTCGTGACGACATCTAAGGAGCCCGACCAGCAGGCGGCGTACGAGAAGTTCGCCAGCGCTGTGACGCCCATCCTGGCGGGGGCGGACATGATAGCGGGTATAGGGCTCCTCGAGGATTGCAGGACCGTGTGGCTGGAGCAGATGGTGATAGACGACGAGATCTCTCGCATCATCGGGCGCATGGCACAGGGCGTCGAGGTAGACGACGAGTCCCTGGCGGTCGACGTTGTGGACCGTGTGGGGCCTGGGAGGGACTTCCTGGGGCAGCGGCACACGATGGAGCGATTCCGGACGGAGCACTTCATGCCGATCATATCAGACAGATCCTCGTGGGACTCCTGGGTACAGAGCGGCTCGAAATCCATCCTGGACAGGGCGCGCGAGCGGGTCAGGGGGATACTGGACGAGCATTCCGTCGAGCCCATCAGAGACGAGGTTGGAGAGACGGTGGCGGAGCTGATAGAGAGGCGGCGGAGATGACTCGCTGGGGCCCGGGTCCTACTCCTTCACCGTTGCGAACGAGGCGCACGTGAGCGTCCTTGCCACGCCCTTTACGTCCCTGAGTCGATCGACGACCAGCCGGCCGATGTCCTCCATGCTCGCACCCCGGACCTTGAGCAGCATGTCGTACTCGCCGGATATGAGATGAACCTCGAACATGCCCGGGATGTTCGCTATGTCCTCTGCGGTCTCACGCTGCGATGTCCCAGAGGAATGGTCGAACTGCGCGAGTATGAACGCCGTGACCCCGAGCCCGACCTCGCGGTAGTCCGGTATGGCCGTGTACTTCCTTATGACTCCCTTCCTCTCCATCCTCGCTATGCGGTCGTGCACCGTGGCGCGGGGTATGTCCAGCTCCCTGGCGATTGCCTTCGTGGTCCTTCGGGAGTCCTCCGTGAGCTGCCCCAGGATCGCCGTGTCCTTCTCGTCCAACATATCCCGTCATTATGACGATAATAGTATATGAATATTGTCATATCTCGGATTCTAGCCGTGAATTTGGAAGAAAATGCCAAATACAGGGCCGAGATATCGTTCAATCGGTGAGATCGACATGCAGCGGACCGTGAGGCGCCTGAAGGACGCCAAGATGACGCACATACTCAGGGTTCAGAGCGCCGCGCTCAAGGCGATACACGACTACATGTACGAGAGCGATGTGGTACAGGCCATGCCCGTCGTCCTCTCGCCGGAGACGGACCCGCTTGACCACCCGCATTTCGACGCTTCGGTCGAGTACTACGGCCAGCGGCTTCATCTCACGAAGAGCATGATATTCCACAAGCAGCTCGCGCTGCTGAACGGGGGCTTCGACAAGATATACTTCATGTCCCCAAACGTGAGGCTGGAGGAGGGCGGCCTGGGAGGTACGGGCAGGCACCTGTTCGAGTTCACGCAGGTCGATATAGAGCTCAAGGAGAAGTCAAAGGAGGAGTTCATGGCCGTCGTGGATGGCATGATCGCCAGCGTGTTCGCCTTCGTCATCCGGGAGTGCGAGGACGACCTCAGGGCCCTGGGGAGGGAGCTGAGGGTGCCCGAGCTGCCCCTGAAGGTGTACGAGTCGGAGGAGCTGAGGGCGAGGTACGGGGACGGCTTCGAGTCCGCGGCCTCCCTGAAAGAAAAGGACCCCTTCTGGATCACCAACTTCAAGCGCGAATTCTACGACAAGGAGGACAGCGTGCGCAAGGGTTACTATCACAACTACGACGTCTTCTGGCCCGAGGGCTACGGCGAGGCGTTGTCCGGGGGGGAGAGGGAGTTCGAGTACGAGAACATCGTCCGCAAGATGACCGAGCGGAAGACCGACATGGACTCCTACAGGAAGTACCTCGAGGCGGCCCGCGGCGGTCTGATCCCGCGTACCGTCGGGGGCGGCCTGGGCATCGAGAGGATGGTGCGGTTCCTGACGGGGCAGGAGCATGTGAGAGATGTGGCCCTCTTCCCCAGAGTGCCGGGCGAACACATCGAGTTCTGACATCGGATGCTGGGACGAGAGGCGCGGCGACGGTGTAGAGAAGGGCGCCTCAATCGACGTTCTCGACCCTCGCCCCGCTGCCTGGTACTGTCACGAAGGACTCCGATTCCATCCCTGAGGACTCGGAAAGCGCACGTACCATGGCCGTCCTCACCTCGGGAGCGTACGATTCTGAAGTTATCGCGAAGATCGCGGGGCCAGAACCGGCGAGCGACACGCCCAAAGCACCGGACTTCAGCGCCTGCTCCTTGACCGAGTCGTATCCCGGGACGAGGGCCTTGCGATACGGAACGGAGAGCCTGTCGTCCAGATGTGCGCACACGCCTGCGATGTCCTTTCGGGCCATGGCGTCTATCAGTCCCGAGGCGAGAGACATGTTGTACACTGCGTCCTCTATGGGGATCTCCGATGGGAGCACTGCTCTCGCCTTCCTCGTCTCAACGGCGACATCGGGCAGCAGGACGACTATGCTGAAGTCTGGCGGTTTCAGGCGCAGTATCCTGTTCGAGCGAGGGTCGGATACGGCGGTGAAGCCTCCGTACAATGCGGCGGCGACGTTGTCGTAATGCTTCGTCCCGGACACGAGCTCTTCCCCCATCGCGGCCGCTTCCAGGACGAGCTGCCTGTCATCGACGCCGAGAATCGCCGCCATGGCAAGAGCCCCGCCCACCGACGAGGCGGCGCTGCTGCCTATGCCGCTGCCTGGCTTCATGCCCTTAACGACCGTCATATCGAAGCCCTCATCATCGCGGCCGGAGAGTTCGGCCAGCCTGGATGCCGCGTGGGACGAGCAGTTCTCCTCGGGCTCTTCCGGCAAGGTGTGGCCGCCCTCGACCTTCACAGACCTCGCGCCGTCGCCCGCCGCTCTGATGCGGATCCTGTCGACGGGAGACTCCATGCACAGGCCGAAGGAATCGAACCCCGGGCCGAAATTGGCGATCGTCGCCGGAGAAGTCACTTCTGCCCTCTCGAACCTCAAGTGCTACACCTGGATGATGTGCATATCATGTCGGCATATAAAACCACACGCACCGAGGACCGCCCAGGGCGAAGGGCCAGCTGACACTGGCTCCCCCGGGCGCCGCCTGCCAGAGCTGCGAAGGGCTTATATGTTTCACAGCCATAGCAGGCGCAGTCTCTGTGGGGAAGGCCTGTGGTGACTTACGAGATAAGGTGCATCGAGTGCGGCGAGAGCCATGACCCGACCAGGCCTGCCTATGCATGCACTTCCTGCGGCGGCCTCCTCGAGGCCGTCATAGACGAGAAAGAAGCCGCACAGGCGCTCGACGAAGGGGCGTTCCGGGATAGGCCGCTGTCCGTCTGGAGGTACAGGGAGGCGATACCTGTCGACGACATATCCAAGGTCGCGTCGCTGAGGGAGGGCGGGACGCCGCTGATCAGGTGCAGGAGGCTCGGGGAGGAATTCGGCCTCGAGAGCCTATGGATCAAGTTCGACGGGACGAACCCCACAGGGTCGTTCAAGGACAGAGGGATGACCGTCGGCGTCACGAAGGCGCTGGAGCTCGGTATGACGACCGTCGCGTGCGCTTCCACGGGCAACACGTCGGCGTCCCTCGCCGCGTACGCCGCTCTGGCGGACCTCGACTGCGTCGTACTGATACCAGAGGGCAACGTTGCTCTCGGCAAGCTGGCCCAGGCGATGATGCACGGAGCCGATGTACTGTCCGTAAGGGGCAACTTCGACCAGGCCCTCGACGTCGTCATGGAGGCGTCGGAGAAGCTCGGACTGTACGTCCTGAACTCAGTCAACCCGTTCAGGATCGAGGGGCAGAAGACCGCGGCCTATGAGATATGCGATCAGCTGAAGGGCGTCACGCCAGAGGCGCTCTACATACCCGTCGGAAACGGCGGCAACTCGGTGGCCTACTGGAAGGGCTTCAAGGAGTACGATTCCATGGACCTCACGTCCGGGTGCCCGACGATGAGAGGCATCCAGGCGGAGGGAGCGGCACCCATCGCCGCGATGTTCGAGGAGGGCTCCGACCACATGAAGCCGGTCGAAGAGCCCGAAACCGTCGCGACGGCCATCAGGATCGGTAACCCCGCCAACTGGAAGAAGACCGTGCGCGCGCTGAAGGAGTCCGGAGGTCACGCCTCGACCGTCACCGACGATGAGATACTGGAAGCGCAGAAGTTCATGGCGCGACTGGAGGGGATATTCCCTGAGCCCGCGGGAGCGGCCGCATTGGCTGGGCTCATCAAAGACGTAGAGGAAGACCTCGCCGACAGGTCAGCCGTCACCGTCTGCGTTTCCACCGGCCACGGGCTGAAGGACCCTGACACAGCGATAAGGCAGAGCGCAGAGCCGAGGACGATCGAGGCGTCCGTCGAGGCGCTCTCGAAGCTGTTGGGAGGCGACGGCCGATGAGGCTGGCGCTCATCGGCTTCGGGGTCGTCGGACAGAGCTTCGCCGAGATCGTGTCCGCGCAGTCAGCCGAGCTTTCCCGAACCTACGGGTTGAGGCCGAGGATTGTGGCCATCGTCGACAGCAAGGGTGCCGCCGTGTCACCGGGAGGGGTAGACCTGCCATCGGCGCTCAGGGCCAAGAAGGACTCCCGATCGCTTGGAGGGCTGGGCGGCGTGTACCGAGAGGGCATGAGCGCGATCGATGTCATTAGGGAGGTCGACTGCGAGGTCGTCGTGGAGGCGACGCCCAGCGACCTCACCAAAGGCGAGCCCGGCCTTGGCCATGTGAGGGCGGCGATGAAGGAGGCGAGGCACGTGATCTGCGTGAACAAAGGACCCCTCGCCCTGGCGATGCCGGCGCTCATAGAGCTCGCCGGCCACAACGGAGTAATATTCAAGTTCAGCGGCACCGTCGGCGGCGGGACGCCCGTTCTGGACCTCGCGAAGAAGTGCCTCGAGGGCTGCACCATCGACTCCATCAGAGGCATACTGAACGGCACCTGCAACTACATCCTGACCAAGATGTCCTCGGAGGGCGTAGACATGAAGGATGCCCTGTCGGAGGCCCAGCGCCTCGGATACGCGGAAGCCGATCCCACGGCGGACGTGGAGGGGCTCGACAGCGCCTGCAAGCTGGTCATCACGTCGAACTATGTCCTCGGAACCAGCATGTCGATACGCGATGTCGACGTGACCGGGATAACCGGGGTCACGATGGAGGACATATCCTCCGCGGCCTCCGAGGACAAGGCGGTCAAGCTAATAGGGCACGTCGGAGACGGCGCCAGGGTGGCGCCTGAGACGATACCGCTCACCCACCCTCTGAACGTGTCCGGCACCTTCAACGCCATCACCTTCGACACGGACCCGGCTGGAGAGATAACGCTGGTGGGTAAGGGCGCGGGCGGAAGGGAGACGGCTAGCTCAGTATTGAGGGACCTCATTGAGATCAGACAGGACTTCGCGAAGTAGGTGGAGAGGGGGCATCTCGGAGGATCGACGATGAAGATCGTGATGAAGTTCGGCGGCGTGAGCGTGGCTGACGGCGAGAGCATGAAGCGGGTCGGCGAGATAGTGAACCGTTTCCGCGGAGAGGGACATCAGCTCGTCGTCGTGACGTCGGCGATGCACAACGTGACGGACTCGCTCCTGGACATTGCGGCCAAGGCCGGCAAGGGCCAGAGGGACCTCGTCCTTGAGTTCGTGGACGAGACCAGGAGGAGGCACGCGGAGAGCGCCAAGACAGCGATCGCCGACAGTGAGGCGCTCGACGAGACGCTCCAGGCGATCGAGTCCAAGTGCGAGGACCTGAAGAACATCCTCCTTGGTGTGGCGCACATCGGGGAACTCACTCCCAGGTCAAAGGACTTCGTGATAGGATATGGCGAACGCTTCTCTGCGCCGATACTGCGCGGCGTCCTGAGGGACCTGGGCATCGAGTCCGAGGCGCTCACAGGCGGAGAGGCGGGGATAGTCACCGACGACCACTTCGGAGGTGCCGAGCCGCTTATGAACGTGACGACGCTGGAGGTGCGGCAGGTCATAGATCCGATGCTCGAGAAGGGCGTCATACCCGTCGTGAGCGGTTTCATCGCATCGACGCAGGAAGGCACGCAGACTACGCTCGGAAGGGGAGGCTCCGACTTCACGGCGTCCATCATCGGCGCCGCCATCAGGGCAGACGAGGTCTGGGTATGGAAGGACGTGGAGGGGCTCATGACGGCAAACCCGAAGATGGTCCCGGACGCGAGGATGATAGACCGCATATCGTTCTCGGAGGCGATGGAGCTCGCACACTTCGGCGCCCAGGTCATTCATCCGAAGGCGTTGGAGAGCGCTGCCAGGTTCCAGCTGCCGTTCCGGGTCAAGAGCCTGTCCAGGCCGGACGGCGGGGGCACGCTCATCGTCAAGGAGGTCAAGGTCAAGGACGGCGATGTCGTCAAGGCGATAACGAACATAGACGATGTGGACCTCATCACCGTCAGCGGCGCGAGCATGGTGGGCACGCCCCGGCTGGCGGCCCGGGTCCTGGACATACTCACGGACGAGGATGTCGATGTGCTCATGATCTCCCAGAGCTCATCCGAGGAGAACATCACGCTTGCGATACCGAAGGACGACGGCTCGCGCGCACAGAACGCCCTCGAGCTTTCGCTGCTCGGATCGAAGCAGGTGCGGGAGGTCTCGATCGAGGCGGGGCTGAGCATCGTCGCGGTCGTGGGCGCGGGAATGAAGGGCACGCCTGGCGTCGCGGCACGTGTCTTCCGCACGATGGCGGAGAACTCCGTCAACATACGCGCCATAGCCCAGGGCTCGTCCGAGCTGAACATATCGTTCATAATAAGGAAGCATGACGCCGCGGGCGCGGTCAAGGCGCTGCACGACGACTTCAGGCTGGGTGAGGCCGGATGACGAAGGAGTCCGTGACATACCGAAGCGACGCAATAAAGAGGGGGCGCTCGAGGGCTGCCGCAAGGGGACTGCTGCGGGCGATCGGCATGGGAGACGGCGATTTCGACAAGCCGCTGGTCGCCGTTGCAAACTCGTTCAACACGATCGTCCCAGGGCACATACACATGGACAAGCTCGTCATCGAGGTCAGGAGGGGCATAGAGGATGCCGGCGGCTTCGCCTACGAGTTCGGCGTTCCCGCCATATGCGACGGCGTCGCGATGGGGCTTCCCGGCATGCGTTACTCGCTGCCGTCGAGGGAGATCGTTGCCGACGCCGTCGAGTCGATGGTGGAATCGCACCAGGCGGACGGCTGGGTCGGCGTTACCAACTGCGACAAGATAACTCCAGGCATGCTGATGGCGTGCGGCAGGGTGAACATACCGTCGGTGATGCTCACCGCGGGGCCGATGATGCCTGGAGAGTACAAGGACCGCAGGCTCGATGTCATATCGATATTCGAGGCCGTCGGCGAGCTGGCGGCGGGTAAGATAACGAATGACGACTTCGCCGAGATAGAGAAGCGTGCGTGTCCTGGAGCAGGATCGTGCGCGGGCCTGTTCACCGCCAATACCATGGCGTGCCTGACGGAGGCGCTGGGACTGAGCATCCCTGGATGCGCCACGGTGCACGCGATCACCGAGCGCAAGATGAAGATGGCCTATGAGACCGGCAAGCTGTCCGTCGATCTGGTGAGGAAGGGCCTGAAGCCCAGGGATATCGTCACGGGCAGGAGCTTCGAGAACGCGCTCAGGATCGACAACGCGATAGGCGGCTCGACGAACACGTGCCTTCATCTCATCGCCGTCGCGAGGGAGTTCGGCGTCGCCCTGGACCTCGACACCTTCGATGCCATATCCCGAGCGACGAAGCACATCGTCGCCCTCAGACCCGGGGGAAAGCACTTCATGATCGACCTCGACAACGCCGGAGGGATACCCGCGGTGATGTCAGTAATGTCTTCCTCACTGAACGATGAGGCGACGGTCTCAGGGAAGAGCGTGAAGGAAATCGCAGCTGGGGCCAAGGTGATGGACGAGGATGTCATCAGAGGCCTTGACAAGGTATATCACGAGGAGGGCGGTATAGCCATCCTGAGGGGAAACCTCGCAGAAGAGGGCTGCGTGGTCAAGCAGTCCGCAGTCGTGGACTCGATGAGGAGATTCGAGGGACCGGCTCGCGTGTTCGATTCCGAGGAGGAAGCGTCGAAGGCTATGCTTACCGGACGCGTCAACAAGGGCGATGCTGTAATAGTCCGATACCAGGGCCCAAAGGGGGCTCCGGGGATGCCAGAGATGCTCGGGCCGACTTCGATACTCACGGGCCTGGGCCTGAGCGAGCACGTCGCACTCGTCACGGATGGCAGGTTCTCGGGAGGCACGAGAGGACTGTGCGTAGGCCATGTGGCTCCGGAGGCGTTCTCCGGCGGAGGACTCGCTGCGGTGCGGGACGGCGACATCATCAGGGTCAACCTCGACGAGAGAGAGATCGAGGTCCTGATGTCACAGAAGGAGATGAAGGCCCGGATCAAGCAGGCGAAGGCGCCCTCAAAGAAGCTGCACGGATACCTGCAGCGGTACCGAGGTAGCGTGCGCTCTGCCAGCGAAGGAGCCGTTCTCAGTTCTGATAGCAGATAGCGATATACCTCGTACTGGAACCCGCAGCTAGAGGGCCACTCACTGAAGGACGACACGACCGCAAGTCTGAAATAGCGCCAGCTTCTTCATGAGACCTGGGCAAGGGGGAAATGCGGATGAGATTCTTCAGTCCATCTAGTCGAAGATTGTGTGTATTGGCCGTCACGTTTGCCGTCGTCGTCTTCGCCTTACCGTCGATGGTGTCCAGCCCAAACGGGGCAATTGTGACGAGCGCAGAGGAGAGCGTTGACGTCGACAGGAGATTCACAGTCGGGGTTTCTGAATTGTATGTAGACACACTGAACCCGATCACACTCACGAGACCCAGCGAATGGATGGCAGTGTTTCCGTGCTACAGCGCGCTATTACAGTATGATGACAGGATGGAAATCGACGGGGACCTCGCGCGCTTCTGGAGCGTAGACGGCCCGACCTGGCACTTCGAACTCGTGGACAACGCCTACTTCGTCGACCCCTTGGATCCGACGAACATGAGCCACCCTGTGACTGCGTCCGACGTGATCTTCACATACTCGGTCGTCCGGAACGTGTCCGGCATTCATCCGTTGGGAGCGCCCAATCCGGAGGTGACTTTCGAGTTGTCATCGACGGGGCCGTACGACGTGAGCATCGAACTGAATCAGTCATACGCGCCCATTGTCAGCTCGCTGGTGTCAATACCGATATTGCCAGAGTACATCTGGGAAGCAGTCGACCCGTTGAGTTTCGAGAACAACCCCCCAATTGGCTCAGGGCCGTTCTACTATGCAACGGACGGACTCCCGGAGAGCGGTGAGGTCGTGCTCGAAAGGAATCCGATCTGGTACATGGAGGACGAGAGGGGATGGAAGCCGAGAACGGACAGCTGGGTGCTGAAGGAATGCGGATCGTGGGACTGGGCGTTCTCGGCCCTTACGGACGGCGAAGTAGACTTCATGATCGACCTGCCCAGAGACCTGTTTCTCGACGAGATCCCACTGTATCCGGAACTGGTAGGCTTCGGGCACACCGGTGGCTTCGTGTACGAATTCAACCTGAACCAGATGACCGATGAGATGAGGGACGCCTTGGGTGGGCCATTCAGCCAAGGGACGAACAATCAGCTGCTGTTGAACCAAACCGTCAAGATGGCCATGGCCATGTGCGTCGACAAGGATGCCTTCGTTCTCGATGTATTGGACGGTTGCGGAGTGGAGGCAGACTCACTCGTACCGCTGGCTAACCCATGGCACTACGCGTACGGAGAGGCCCCGGAGGAGGAGCTGATACCTTTTGACACCGACGGCGCAAGGGCGATGTTGACGGCAGCCGGATGGGTCTACGACAAGTATGGGAACCCAGCGACTTCCGAGACCGTCCCCCTCTGCAAGGCAGGGGGCTCGGACGTGCTCAGCTTCCGGTTCGCCACGATAGATACAGAGCAAGAATGGATAGACGGTTCAATGCTCATCAAAGGATGGTGTGCGGAAGCCGGAATCGAGCTGGATGTCTGGGTACATTCAGTTAGCGAGATGAATTCCATATGGTATTGCGCTGATTACGATGTATGGCTCTGGGATTGGATCTTTGGCCTTGCGAGCGACCCCTCGGACATACTCAGCCTGATGACCACAGATGAGATAGGGTCGTGGAGTGACTGCTTCTGGAGCAACTCCACCTATGACGCCCTCTACAACGAATCCCTCGTGGAGATGGATGGCGATGTCCGAAGGGGCATAGTCAACGAGATGCAGGCGATGCTGTACGAGGACGCTTCTTGCCAATGTGTTGCGTACCGGGACGACCTGTACGCCGCGAACGTCACGGATTGGTGCAACTACGGTGATCTCGAGGCAGACCACATGCTGCTCCCGGACGTCACGCCGACATGGCTGTCCCTCAGAATACACCCGACAGACAACCACGCGCCCGTCGTCCAGGTCGACCCTTGCTTCGAAGGCTGCCTCGGGGAGGGCACAGCGGTCACGGCGACGATATGGGATGACGACCCCACGACAGACCTGGAGTACAGATGGTTCTGGGGCGACGGGACGTCGACCGATTGGATAGTCGGAGACAGCGGCCTCTCGTCGCACCTGTACTCCGTACCGGGCGAGTACACCGCGTACGTGGCCGCGAGAGAGGCCTCCTCGTCGAACGGCTACGACGACTACTTCATGACTTCGAACAGGACTACCATGATCATCCACGAGGCCGGAACGTCGTACGACCTGGAGCTCGTTGCCGGCTGGAATCTCATCACCGTGCCGCTGGTGAATCACAGCTACGAGGCGAGCACGCTCGAACTGTCTGCGGGCGATATGATATCGAGATGGGACCCGGAAACACAAACATACGACAAGAACTACATCGTCGGCATCTCTGCCTCCGGCTCCGACTTCGCCATTGAGCCAAGCTGGTCCTACTGGATCTTCTCGGGCACGACGAAGTCACTGACGTTGTGGGGGGACGCTCCCTCGGGCACGCAGAGCAGGAATATCACGGTCCCTCCTGGGGGCGGATGGGTCCAGATCGGACTTGCATCGCTGAGGACGGATCTGTGGGCTAGCGACGTTGTGGACATGTACGACCCACCGTTGCTGGAGATGGTGTCGCGGTGGAACGCCGACACGCAGACCTACGACAACTACGTCGTTGAGTTCGGCCTGATAGACTTCCAACTGAATCCCGGAGACGGACTGTGGCTGTATGTCGGAGTGAACGGCGAGCTATCCTATGAGCCGTAGTGCCCAGAATCAGTGGCTACGGTCGTCAGAGTGACGACGGCGATTGGGGGACTCAGATCGAGTTCTGAGAACCTTGAGGAGTGGACATCGTGATGGATAGATCACTCGCCGTTCTCGACCCAGCCCTCGGCCTTCTTGTACGATCCGAGCACCTTCACGAATGCCCCGGACTTCAGGAGACCGCCTACCGCAGCGTTACAGTTGGCGTCCTCCATGCCGCCGTCGAAGTCGGCGTAGAACACGTACACCCAGGGCTTGTTCCTCCTCGGGCGTGACTCCAGCTTCGACAGGTTGACGTCTCTCGATGCGAACTCGCCCATCGCCCTGTGCAGTGCCCCTGGGACATTCTTCGTCGCGAATACGATGGAGGTCTTGTTGGCACCCTCTACCGGAGCGGGGTTCTTCTCGAGGACAAAGAAGCGGGTGTAGTTCTCCACCTCGCTCTGAATATCCTCCTTTAGTATCTTGAGGCCGTAGACGCTCGCGGCCCTTCTGCTCGCGATGGCCGCCTGGTCCTTCCTTCCCGACTCTGCTACGATTCTCGCGCTTCCCGCGGTGTCGTACGCAGGTATCAAACGCCAGCGCGTATAGGTCTGAAGGAACCTGCGGCACTGTCCGAGCGCCTGGGGATGGCTGAGTACCTCAGCTATCGTCGACAGTTCCGCCTCGCTGTGCGACATGAGGCAATGCTTGACGGGAACGATGACCTCGCCAGAAACAGACAGGTCGTGATCGAGCAGCAGGTCGTTCACCTGAGTCACACTGCCCTCTATTGAGTTCTCCACCGGGGCGACTGCGTGGGACGCCTCTTCGTGCTCCACGGCCTCGAAGGCCGACTTGAAATCGGGGCACGGCTTGGTCTCGACCCCGTTTCCGAAGTACTTGAAGCACGCGTCTTCGGAATACGCTCCGCGTTCCCCCTGGAAAGCGACCAACCTCTTCGCCTTCGACATGGTAGCCCGGCGTACATCGAACGACCTATTTCTATCCTTCCCAGCCCGTGACGCGCTCCGAGGCGTTGTACACAAGTGTCCTGTGGCTGACCCCGAGCTATGAATATTCCCCCACAAAGATTTATATTGGTGCAGCACATGCTCAGTTCCGACCTCGCCGAACACGGCGGGGCTGCATCGCGCTGGAGAGGCTGTGAATGAAGCATGACACATCGACCGGACCGCTGCTTCTGCTGCCCTTGGGGCTGCTCATTCTAGCCTGAGTGCTGTGCATCGCTGAATTTTGGAGAGTGTTCCGATGTCGACACAATCCCCTAGTGAGAAATCTGGACAGGAAGGCGAAGGCGGCTTCAAGATCCCCGACAAGGGGGTCTTCGTGAGTGAATACAACAAGAAGATACTGCGCGCGACGCGCATGCCCGAGAGGGTCAAGATACTCGACACGACCCTGAGGGACGGCGAGCAGACGCCCAACGTGGCGCTTTCCATCGACGACAAGGTCAAGATAGCCCAGGCGCTGGACGAGCTGGGCGTGGACATCATCGAGGCGGGCTTCCCCATCAACTCCGAGGGCGAGGCCGAGGCGGTGAAGAGGATCGCCTCGTCCGGCCTGAGGAGTGAGATATGCGCCCTCTGCAGGGCCAACAAGGTTGATGTGGACGCCGCGATAGGCGCGGGCGTGGACTCGGCCCACATATTTCTCGCGACGTCAAAGGTGCACCTCGAGAAGAAGCTGAAGATCAGCAAGGACGAGGCCGTCGAGAAGGCCGTGACGGCTGTCCAGTACGCCAAGGACCACGGCCTCGTGACCGAGTTCAGCTGCGAGGACGCCACGAGGACAGACCTCGAGTTTCTGCATGAGGTGCACAAGGCCATCGAGGAAGTCGGTGTGGAAAGGATAGACATTCCAGACACGGTAGGCGTGATGACGCCTCCCGCGATGACCGAGTTCGTCTCGGAGATCAGGAGCAAGACCAAGGTGCCGCTCGCGGTGCACTGCCACGACGACTTCGGGCTGTCTGTCGCGAACTCCCTCGCGGGCGTCAGAGGCGGCGCGGAAGAGGTCCATGTCACCATGAACGGCCTCGGTGAGAGGGCGGGGAACGCCGCCCTCGAGGAGGTCGTCATGGCGCTTCAGGCGTTCTACGGCATGAAGACGGGCATCAACACGCGCAAGCTCGCGTTCGTGTCCAGGCTCGTGTCGCAGCTCACGGGCATCGCCGTCCAGCCGAACAAGGCTATCGTGGGCGAGAACGCGTTCTCGCACGAGGCGGGCATCCATGTGCACGGCATCCTGAGCGAGAGCTCTACCTACGAGCCCATGCGTCCAGAGATAGTCGGCAAGGAGCGCAGCATAGTGTTGGGCAAGCATTCAGGCCATCACGCCATCGATAGCAGGCTGAAGGAGTACGGCATCACGCTCGAGAAGGAGCAGATGAAGGAGCTCGTGAAGCGCGTCAAGAAGTACGCGGAATCGGGCAAGAAGCTCGACGACGCAGAGCTGTTCGCTGTCGCGTACGACATACTCGGCCAGGAGACCGAGCCCGTGATAAGGCTCGAGGAGTTCACGGCGTTCACGGGCCTCAATTTCACGCCCACCGCGACGGTCGTGCTCAACATCGATGGCGACGTGAGGCGCGCGTCCGAGACGGGCGTGGGCCCGATCGACGCCAGCCTGAGCGCCATGAGGAGCGCCGTGTCCAAGAGCATCGTGCTCAGGCAGTACAGGCTCGAGGCGATTACCGGCGGGTCCAACGCCCTGTGCGAGGTGACCGTCAAGCTCGGCGACACGGAGAACCCGAGCATAATCTCCCTCGGGAAGAGCGTCGGCTCGGACATCGTAACCACCAGCGTGGACGCGACCGTCGAGGCGCTGAACAGGCTGTGGGTGTGCAAGCTCACTATGAACGGCAAGGACGGCGGCAGGAAAGTCTATTGACCACGTGACGAATCGGGTCGGCAACTGAGGTGACTCGCTTTGAGCAAGACCATCGCCGAGAAGATCCTATCCAGCAAGAGCGGGAAGGACGTGCGGGCAGGGGACATAGCGGAGGCCAGCGTGGACTATGTCATGGTCAACGACATCACCGGTCCCGCCGCTTTCGACGAGTTCGAAGAGCTGTGCGCGCCGCTCATGCGGGACAGGGTCGTACTCGTACCGGACCACTACGTGCCCAACAAGGACGTCGCGTCCGCGAAGCAGGCCAAGAGGATGCGCGACTTCGCCCGGAAGCACGCCGTTGAACATTACTTCGAGGTGGGCAGCGGGGGCGTGTGCCACCAGGTCATGATAGAGGAGGGCTTCGCAGCTCCGGGGAGGCTCATCGTCGGCGCCGACTCGCACACATGCTCCTACGGCGCCCTCGGGGCGTTCGCCACGGGCATAGGCAGCACAGAGGCGGCGACGGTCTTCGCCCGCGGCGTCCTTTGGTTTAAGGTCCCCGAGTCAATGCGATTCACGGTCGACGGCGAGCTCGGCAGGCACGTGATGGGCAAGGATGTGATATTGACGATCATCGGCGACATAGGCGTTGAGGGGGCGCTGTACAGGTCGATGGAGGTCGACGGCACGTCGGTATCCGCGCTCTCGCTGTCCGACCGCATAACTATATCCAACATGGGCATCGAGGCCGGAGCGAAGGCGTGCGTGATACCTCCGGACGGAAAGGTGCGCGACTACCTTTCGGGGAGGGTGCGCGGAAGCTACGACGTCGTCGCTGCCGACGCGGACGCAGTCTACGCGGATTCGAGGGAGTACGACGGAGCGGATATCGTGCCGGTCGTCGCGAAGCCTCATCTTCCCAGCAACGTAGCCCCTGCCAGCGAAGTCGGTGTCGAGATAGACCAGGCGTATCTGGGCTCGTGCACGAACGGCAGGATCGAGGACCTCAGGGTGGGCGCGGAGATACTCAAGGGGCGCAGGGTGAAGGACGGCGTTCGCATGATAGTCGTACCGGCATCCAAGAAGGTGATGGAGCAGGCGATCGAGGATGGACTCGTGAAGACCTTCATGGATGCTGGAGCGTTCGTCTCGGGCCCCACTTGCGGCGCGTGCCTCGGGGGCTACATGGGCGTCCTCGCACCGGGCGAGAGGTGCGTTAGCAGCACGAACCGCAACTTCGTGGGACGCATGGGGGACAAGGACTCCGAAGTGTACCTTGCCAGCCCGGCGGTCGTCGCGGCGAGCGCGGTGGCGGGCAGGGTGGCAGACCCGTCGGAGGTGGTCGGCTGATGTCGTCCATCAAGGGCAGGGCCTGGACCTTCGGGGACAACGTCGACACCGACCAGATCATACCGGCCGAGTACTTGGTCACGATGGACAGAGCCACTCTCGCGAAGCACGCGTTCGCGAAGGTCAGGCCGGACTTCGCGGAGCGTGTCGCGGCCGGAGACGTCGTCGTCGCGGGCAGGAACTTCGGGTGCGGGTCGAGCAGGGAGCACGCGCCGAGGGCGCTTCAGGGAGCGGGCGTGTCGTGCGTCGTCGCGAAGTCGTTCGCCCGCATATTCTTCAGGAACGCGATAAACATAGGCCTGCCCGTGGTCGAGGCGGACATAGAGGTCTCGGAGGGCGACGAGGTCAGCGTCGACCTGAAGTCCGGCACGCTGGTCAATGAGAGTTCAGGCAAGAAGCTCGAGTTCAGGGGATACCCGCCCTTCGTGATGATGCTGGTCGACAAAGGGGGGCTCATCCCATACACCAAGGAGATGCTCGGATGCACAGAGTAGCTGTGATCCCTGGCGACGGGATCGGCCCCGAGGTGGTCGAGCAGGCGAGAAGGGTGCTCGACGTCGTCACCGAACGCTGCGGCGTATCGCTCGACTTCGAGGAGTTCGACCTCGGCGCGGCGCATTACCTTGAGACGGGAGAGGTCATCTCCGACGAGACGATAGGGCGGCTCGAGGGGAAGGATGCGATACTGCTCGGTGCTCTCGGCGATCCCAGGGTGAGACCGGGGGTGCTCGAGAAGGGCATACTCCTGAGGTTGCGGTTCCATTTCGATGAGTACGTGAACCTGAGGCCGGTGACGCTGTACGACGGAATCCCATCGGCATTGGCTGGAGACTCGCGCGCCGTGAACATGAGGTTCGTTCGGGAGAACACGGAGGACTTCTATGTCGGCCTTGGAGGACGGACGACGCAGAGGTCATCGGAGGAGGAGCTGCTGCTGAAGCGAACGGCGTACGAGGCCAAGTTCGATGTGGGGATAGAGCTGGAGGGCTCCGAGGAGCTCGCATACCAGATTGGCGTCATAACCAGAGGTGGCGCGCGCAGGGTGATGGATTACGCCTTCTCGCTCGCAAGGTCCAAGGGCGTAGACCTGGTGACCTCGGTTGACAAGGCCAACGTCCTCACCGAGATGTACGGTCTGTGGCGTGAGGAGGTTCTGGCGGCGTCGACCAAGTACGGTATCGATGTGGAGTTCCAGTACGTCGACGCCGTAGCGCTGCATATGGTGAGGGCCCCTGCGCGGTTCAAGCTGCTCGTGACACCGAACCTGTTCGGCGACATCCTGACGGACCTGGGAGCCGCCCTCCAGGGCGGGCTCGGGTTTGCACCTTCGGGCAACATCAACCCTGAGGGAGTGAGTATGTTCGAGCCGGTCCATGGCTCAGCACCGGACATCGCGGGTCTGGGCCTGGCGAACCCCGTCGGCGCCGTCCTGTCGTCCGCCCTCATGCTCGACACGTTAGGGTACGAAGAGGCGGCGGATGCGATCGAGCAGGCGACGCGTGCAGTGCTCGGCGACGGGAAGCACAGGACGCCGGACACAGGGGGCACCACATCCACGACCCAGATGGGGGACGCCATCGTGGCCAGGCTGAGAGAGACGGGTTGAAATAGTGGCAACGGAATCCGAGACAGGTGAAAGGATGAAGGTGTTGGTGGTAGGAGCATCCGGGCAGATAGGAGCGATGAGCGTAAGCGACCTTGTGGCAAGCTACAAGGCCGATGTGGTCGCGGCCGACATAGACCTCCGCAGGGTGAAGGAAGTCGCCAAATCGACGAATCCTAACAGGGTCACGCCAATCGACCTCGACGCCAGAGACGCGAAGGCGATGGCGAAGGCCCTGAAAGGCGTGGACGTCGTGATGAACTCTGCGTGGTACGAGCTGAACATGGATATAATGAACGCGGCAATCAAGGCCGGGGTCCACTACACGGACCTCGGAGGCTTCTACGACGGCACGCTTAGGCAACTCAAGCTGACGAAGAAGGCGAAGGACGCGGGCGTCACGTGCGTCCTCGGCATAGGCAGCACGCCAGGCATCACAAACGTCTGCGGCGCTGCGGGGGCCGACAGACTCGACTCCGTGAAGGACATACTGATCTACTGCACGTGGGGGACGAAGGCTGAGAGCACGCAGGCGGGGATGCCAGCGTATTCCATCAGAACCGTCCTTGACGAGATGACGCAGGAGCCCGGGATCGTCGAGAACGGCAGGAAGAAGAAGGTGCCCATCCTGTCCGGCGAGACGTCCGTCGTCATGCCCGAGCCGTCGGGCGAGGTGGTGGCTCACTACATCAAGCATTCCGAGCCCGCGACGATGGCGGACTTCATAGGCAAGGGCACAAAGCACGTCAGCTTCAGGATCGGCTTCCCAGACACCGACTTCGCGACGTTCAAGACGTTGGCGGAGCTGGGCTTCGCGAGCGAGAAGCCGCTAGACATCGGCGGCGGGTGCAAGTGCTCCCCCAAGGACTACATCACGGCCATGTACACCGACGCCGTCGCGAACGCCAGGAAGTCGACGGAGGCGGTCGACGAGTACGACTACCTCAGGGTGGACGTGACGGGCAGGAAGGACCGCCTGCCCGCGAGATGCACTTACTTGGTGCGCACATGGAACGACCGCAAGACCGGGCTGTCCTCCGCAAGGGACACCTCCGTCCCGCCGTCGATAACCGCCAACTGGCTGGCGACCGGCAAGATCAAGGAGCGGGGAGTCCTCCCGCCCGAGGCGTGCATCGACCCGAAGCCGTTCTTCAGGGAGCTGGGCAAGAGAAAGATCCGGGTCGATGAGGAGATGCAGGTCTCGTCCAAATTCTATTGACCGGTGTGGGTGCGAACGCGTCCTCTGAAGACATCGTTCATTCCGATTACGCAGCGGGCGCGAGGCAGGTGCTCCGATGGGGGATTTGCGCATAATTATAAGTACGCATATATCGATTTGAAGCAAAACAGAGCAAAGAGGTGATGGGATGTCACAGCATGTTGCGCAGCTGCCGAAGCAGAAGGCAGAGGATATCGGCGAGTTCCTGACGAACAACGTGTCGAGGGCGGTGGTGTACGCCCTTATGCACAAGCAGCCCATGACGAGGCGAGAGATAGAGAAGAGCCCGCTGACGAACTCGATGAGGCGATTGTCGCTCAGCGCGCAGACGAGGGAGCTGAAGGACAAGAGCACCATTCAGATGCGCACGCTCCTCGCCAAAGGCGTCGACTGCGGCGTGCTCGTGCCGCTGACATCCAAGAGGCAGAACTACTACTTCCTCAACTCGGACCTCAGGATCGAGCCAGTGCCCATCAGGGAGTCGGCCGAGGATGAGGAGGACGTGTCGCTGAAGGTCTTCGCCGACAGATCGTTCGCCCACGCCCCGGGCCAAGCGGTCCTGCCCTCCTGGGGCACGGCAGCCGACAGCACGATCCTCCCGGTGCCGTACGTCGATTCGCCCAAGTCGCTGGTGATATGGCTCGGCTGGATGACGACGAGGACCAGGAGACAGATACTCGCATACATAAACGAGAACGGGCCGACGAAGAGGCCAAAGCTGAGGGGCGACTTAGGCTTCTGGGCCGACAGGATCGTCGCCAAGGAGGGGCTGCCGTCCAATGTGTTGGAGCGGGTGGACGGCCGCATAAAGTACCAGTTCTCGACATTCTCGTTCTCGAAGCTGAAAGTGAAGGCGGAGGCGGAGGGAAAGAAGAGGTCCTGGACCAGCTTCCCCCCGTCATTCTGGCTGACGAGGACCTATGAGCCGCTCAGATGCGTATCGGGAGCGTCCGGGTATCTCGACGAGGGAAGACTCCAGAAGACCCCCATGGCGATCCTCGAGGAGCTGGCCGAGGGCAACCCGACGATAAACGACCGCGGCCGCAAGGACTTCCTGGAGGTCAACTTCCTGGAGCGCATGAGCTTCTATGCCGTCTATCACTCTGGAGGCGAAGAGGCGACGAGGATATCGTCCGAATCCCTCGTCCCGGAGAAGGTCACGTTCAACTCGCCAGAGCACCCGCTGGTATGGATATCCACCACGGACGAGGAGCACGCCAATGCGAGGGTCGATTTCAGGCACGAGGCGGCCATGATGCTCCGCTCTAAGAAGAGCAAGGAGGAGCAGGTGGAGTTCCTCGAGGAGATGCTGAAGAGGATTGCCAGGGAGAGGATCGGCGTGCGCCTCCAGGAGCACGAGAAGCTCCTGACGAAGGACCTTGACAGGCTGCGGGTCGAGTCGTACGGCCTCGGATCCGGCTCCATCTCCGCGGTGGCGGACCTCGAACTGGACCGGGAGTCGCTGGCGCTGGAGAAGAAGTACTTCGAGAAGTTCATGGACATACTCGTCCCAGGGGCCATCGAGAAGGCGCCCCAAGCCGAGGATGGACCGGGTGAAGACGGGTAGGACCCGTGGACAAGAGGACTCGTCAATGGGTTTGGGGGGCCGGCGACCCTTGTCCGCCGACCCCACGGGCTGGCTCAGGCCCTGAGCCCGCGACCGTTCACTTGGAGAACTTGACGTCCAAGCGAACTCCTTCCTGCGCTCCGAGCTTCTCCAGGTCCGACCGGTTCACCTGGATCTCGCTCATGCTGAGGTCTGGCATGGCCTCGACCTGCATCCTGGACTCCTTGCCCTTGTGCCTCACTAGGACATGCTCGCCAGACCTTGCCTCGTGCTCCCTCAGCAGCTCCTCGTTCAGGCGGGCGACGCCCGACTTCGTCTCGGAGGACGCGCGGATCCGCAGCATCTCGGTGGACCTGTAGGCGCCGGAAAGCGTCGAGCTCTCCTGCCTCAGCTCCTCCGCTACCTTCTTCCGGATCTCCTCGGAAGACATCTCGTCCTGCGGCTGTATCCGCTGCGAAACCCTCTTCACCACCTCCGGGGACGCGCCGGCCCTCCGGATCGACTCCTCGAGTTTGCGCCTGTCGAACTCCTCGAGCTTCCCGGAGCGCTTCCGCACTTGTGCCGTCTCCTCACCCCCCAATATTCTAGCGGTCCGTGCGACTTAGTTCTTTCGTCCCGAGCCAGTCATTTGAATTCTCCCTTTGTCATTCTTTAAGCCGAGAGGGGCACAGGGGGCCAGGCGTAAACCACGGCGCGCAAAGGCGGCCTTCGACATGCGGAGCCGCGGTGCCGGCGACGCGTCGTCCCGCGGCGGCAAAGCGAACATCATATGGCCGTACACACGAACGATTAATGTACGGAACTGTGCATCTGGACACCGATGTTCCCGAGAAGGGTGGCGTCCCTCCGGTTCTCCGGCATCAGGAAGCTGTTCGAAGCGGCCCCGGCGGGAGCCATAAACCTCGGCCTCGGCGAGCCGGACATCCAGCCGCCGAAGGAGATGGTCGAGGCGTTCAAGACGGCGCTGGACAACGGCATGAACAAGTACGGACCCAGCGCGGGCATAATGGACCTGAGGAAGGCGATCGCGAACAACCTGAAGAGCTACAGGAGGGATGTGCACTGGGAGAACATCATCGTCACCGCTGGCGCGACAGAGGGGATGAGGATAGCATGCGAGACGATTATAGGGGAAGGGGACGAGGCGCTCGTGCCCAATCCAGGGTTCATAATATACGGCCCTGACGTCGCCCTTGCAGGCGGGAGGGCGGTCGACTACTCGCTGACCTCGGAGAACGGCTTCTGTCCGGACCCTGACGAGATACAGTCGCTCATCACCCCGAGGACGCAGGCGATCATACTGAACAGTCCGTCCAACCCGACGGGCGCGGTGTATCCGGACGATGTGATAAAAGCCATATGCGACATCGCCACCGAGCGGGACCTGTACATCCTCTCCGACGAGGTCTACCACAACTTCGTCTACGAGGGGAAGCACGTGTCACCCGCGAGATACCATGACGACACGATAATCGTCAACTCATTCTCCAAGTCGCTGGCCACTACAGGCTGGCGTATAGGCTACGTCGCCACGTCGAAGGAGATCGTGGAGCAGCTGGCGAAGGTGCAGTACTACACCCTCGCGTGCCCACCCACTGCGACGCAGTACGCTGTCCTGGAGGGGATGAAGATAAGGAAGGCCTTCAGGGCCGCGATGCTCGAAGAGTTCAGGGAGAGGAGGGACCTCGCCATGAGGAAGCTCTCGGAGATACCCTCGTTCGAAACGCCGCTCGTCCAGGGCGCCTTCTACGTCTTCCCCAGATACTCTCAGAGGATCGCTTCGGAGGAATATGCGAGGAAGCTGCTGTCCGCAGGTGTGATCTGCGCCCCTGGCACGGCCTTCGGGGCCAAGGGTGAGGGACACCTCCGCTTCTCCTACGCCAACTCGAAGGAGAACATAGCCGAGGCGCTGGACATAGTACGCGATGTCGCCGGGAAGCTCTGAGGCCAGGCCTCCTCGACATCAGCCTTATATCGACACCAGGGTAATCGGGGGGCATGCCTGAGCGGGGGGACGGCGCGGGCGTAGGGGCCAGAAGGCTCATGAGCCCCAAGGCGGCCTTGGCAGTCGCCAACAACGTCATCGGGGCGCTGCTTGGCACCACAGCCCTCATCTTCATCGCCAAGGACATGGGGGCCAGCGTGCTTGGCGTGCTGGGCTTCGGGCTCTCAACGATCGGGATACTCAGCTTCCTGTCGGACTTCGGAGTCGGCTCGGTGCACATACGCCAGATGAACCTCGGCGGCGACAAGGCGAAATGCATCGGCGCATACGCCGTCATCAAGCTCGTACTCCTGTTCGTCTTCGTGGGCATCACGCTCGTGATTATAGAGATGTGGAAGGACGGCTCGGCGGGGGGCCTGATGCCTACCGATGCGCTGATGATCCCGACGCTGACGGACACGATGTACGTCTTCCTCGTGTACTACGTGCTCCTCGGCATCAGCCAGATAGCAACGCACACCTTCGACGCCCTCGGCCAGGACGCAAAGGTGCACGTCCCCGCGCTCCTCGAGCTGGTAGTCAGGGTGTCCTTCGTCGTTTACATCGCGACCTCGCCGCTCGGATCGAGCACGAACGGTGCTGCGCTCCTCGCGTCCGCCTATGCGGCAGGGATGATATCGTCCATGCTGCTGACGGCTGTGCTCATGCGCAGCCACCGCGTGTCCATGCCCGACAGGCTGACCCTGACGAACTACCTGCGCTCCCTGGCACCTGTCTTCCTCGTATCCGTCATAATCATAGTGGACCTGTACCTCGACAAGGCCATCGTCGGATACTACTGGGGGGAGCACGAGCTCGGCCTGTACTTCGGCGTGCAGCGGATCGCCATATTCGTCGGCGTGTTCTCCCTCGCCGTCTCCACCCTCATCCTGCCGTCCGTGACGACATACTTCATCCGCCGGGACGTCACCGCCAGTTGGGACGTCGTCAACCAGGCGGAGAGGTACGTGTCCGTCGTCGTGATCCCGACAGCGGCGTTCTACCTGCTGTACGGCACGGACATACTGCGCGTATTCCTGACAGAGGAGTTCGTCGCCGCCGTCCTATCCATGGACCTCTTGGTTATGGCGAGCGCCGTCGTCGCCCTCGTGCTGCCGCTGCGTTCGGTGATCGCCGGCATCGGAAGGCCCGTGACGCTGTTCGCCATAGGGCTAGTAGGCCTGCTGCTGCAGCTCGCGCTCCTGCTCGTGCTCGTGCCAGAGGAGTTCCTGGGGTTCGAGACGGCTGGCATGGGCAGGCGGGGAGCGGCGGCAGCGCTCCTCATGTGCTCAATATACTACTTCTTCGCCCTGAGGTACATGGCATGGAGGATTACGAGAATCGTGCCGTACTCGCACTCGTTCAAGCACCTCCTCAGCGCCATCACGATGATCGGGGCGATGTACGTCGTCGACTGGGTGTTCGTGCCAGTGATAGACTGGCTCTGGCTCATCCTCCTCGCCGTCGTCGGCCTGTTCGCCTACGCTTTCTCCGCGTACTTCATGGGTGAGCTGGAGCGGTCGGACTACAAGTACTTCAAGGAGATGCTGAACCCGCATGGCACGTTCGAGTACGTCGTGAGGGAGCTCGTGGGCAAACGCGGACAGTGACGCCTCCCAGCCCAGTTCGTTTTATAGGATAGCAGCCGAATTAGGGCGACGTATGGTGCAGGCTTTGGATGACGAGTTCGTGATAGTCCATGCTGCCGAGCTGCTGACGATGCGCGGCCCGTGCAGAGCCAGGACAAGGGAGGAGATGTCCGAGCTCTCGATCATCGAGGACGGCGCGGTGTATGTCCGCGACGGACACATCCGCGCGGTGGGCGAGACGCCGGCGATCCTCAGGGAGCACGGCTCCCGTGGGCTGGACAGGCACGACGCCTCGGGAAAGGTGGTGATGCCGGGGTTCGTGGACCCGCACACGCATGTCGTCTTCGCGGGCTCCCGCGAGTCCGAGCTGCGCATGAAGATCGACGGAAAGGACTACCTGGACATCCTCAGGGAGGGGGGAGGCATACTCCGGACCGTGAGGGACACGAGGGCGGCCGCGGCGGACGAGCTATTCGCGCAGTCGGCCACGAGGTTGAAGACGATGATGTCCCACGGCACGACTACCGCCGAGGCGAAGTCCGGCTACGGTCTCGACAAGCGCACGGAGCTGAGGATGCTTGAGACGGTGAAGCGCTTGGGCGAGGAGCTGCCCATCGACCTTGTGCCGACCTATCTCGGTGCCCATGTCGTCCCGCCGGAGTTCTCCGGCGACCCCGACGGATACGTGCAGTTCATCATCGACGAGGTGCTGCTCGACCTCCCAGCGACGGGGCTCGCGAGGTTCTGCGACGTGTTCTGCGAGGAGGGCGCGTTCGACGCGCGGCAGTCCCGGAAGGTGTTGCTCGCGGCGAAGGCGATGGGACTGGAGCCGAAGGTGCACGCTGACGAGTTCGGACACACGGGAGGAGCGGAGCTCGCCGCGGAGGTGGGCGCCGTGTCCGCTGACCATCTCGCGAGGCCGTCCGACGACGGCATCATGGCCATGGCGAGGAAGTGCGTGGTGGGTGTGCTCCTGCCAGGGACGCCTTTCTCGTCCATGACGGGCGACTACGCGGAGGCGAGGAGGCTCATAGACCTCGGCGTGCCCGTGGCGCTCGCGACCGACCTCAACCCAAACTGCTGGAACCCGTCGATGCAGCTCGCAATCACGCTCGCATGCTACAACATGAAGATGCGGCCCGAGGAGGCTCTCATGGCGTCCACGATGAACGCCGCGGCCGCGATCGGTATGGAGACGTCCGTGGGCTCGATAGACATCGGCAAGAAGGCCGACCTGCTCGTCCTGGACGTGCCGAACCACGTGAGCATACCGTACCGCATGGGCATCAACCTGTGCGAACTTGTACTCAAAGATGGCAGGCCGCTGCGCTCGGAACCCGTGTCGATGGCCTAGGCCGTAGAACGGTCACGTCCAGGACAATCGGCCCGGGAGGCGACGAGGGCGACGGATGCGCCCTCGTCGCAGCCGAACTGCTGCGCTGGAACGCACACGGGGTCGACCCAGTGTCCTACTCGCCGTGTCTGATGGAGAGATCCGCCGTCCCTCGGAGTTGGAGGGCATGCGCTGCGAAGAGCAAAGCCTCTTCCCGAGCTAGCTACATCGCGCGCTATCCCGCAGCCAGCAGGTTGTACTGCGTCAGGAACTCCGGCCAGGATGTATCGACAGCGAAAGAAGTCCACAAGGCGTAGTTCTCCGCACTGTTGCTCCATGCATCGTGGATCGCCCAGAGTATCGAAAGACCAGTGCTGTCTGCCTTCCTCTCAGGGTTATAGACATAGAGGATCGCCTCGTCGATGCAGTCCATCATCGTCTGGATAGCCTCCGCAAGTTCGGTGTCCTCGGCAACCGAATCCAGAGCCAGCAGGTGTCTGCCAAGGTCGACCATGTCGGCCTGGTAATGGCTCACGCACGATACACTGCTGCTGTCCCTGAGCGCGGAC
Organism: Methanobacteriota archaeon; assembly: GCA_020347565.1. Taxonomy (GTDB): domain Archaea; phylum Thermoplasmatota; class Thermoplasmata; order UBA10834; family UBA10834; genus UBA10834. The sequence continues at coordinate 709,028 of CP070732.1, forward strand.
TTGTAGTCCGTCAGGTGCTCGGGGAGGCCTTCCAGCATACCCTCGGTCCAATCGTCGATAGCATCAATTCCGTCAAGGATTACGCTGACATCTATGACCCCGAGCGTGGCAAACCATGCCCACTCGTTCTCGGAGTAGTGCGCTGCCCAACCGTCGACCATGTCGAAGGCCACATCGATCGCCGTCTTCTCTGGATCCAAAGCCAGCGGCGTGAACATCAAGTCATAGGGGAAGCCGTCGTAGTCGACGAGCTCCTCCGATGCGACCATCAAATCCACCAACTCCGACGCTGCCGCCTCATAGGCCGTCTCGATGCAAGCACACATGCACGCGTCAAACCCGAGGATGTCGATGTCTACGCCAGCGCCTACTATGGCCTCGCGCATCTCGATGGGCCTTATCTGGTCGCCGCTTGTGGAATCATGGCAGAATCCCCTCCAAGCGCCTCCGTGGTCCCACGCGATTACTGCCAGATTCTCTGCCTCACACCGGACGCTGACGTCTTCGAGGAACCACTGGAAGGTAGCCCCGTCTCCGAAGTTCTTCTCGGGCAACGTTTCCAGAACGACCGCCTCTCCCCCGTCGATCTCCACGATCTGCGTCTCGCTCGTGCTCATGATATCAACATAGGCGATGAATTCGACGCTTTCGCTCTGCGGTATGTTCAGGAGCATCGCGAGGCTTCCATCACCCCAGTAGGGCTCAAGATTGTTGTCGGCACAGACGTATATCGCGACCGTCCACGCATTCTCCGTGAACGGTTTTCCATTCTGCTTTCCGGACGACGCTCCTGAGATGGCCAGAAGGCACACCACGGTTATCGCCATGAAAGAGCTGATTGCCCGCTTCGCTATGATTTTCATCCCCCCGTGTTCAGCGCTCCAATGGGCGACTGACCATCCCAAATCGTCAGCACGCTATAAAGAATCGCGTCTGCCAGACGCTCCGTTCTTGACGGCGTGAACCGTGCAACTGTATGCCGTGGGATCCGCTTCGACAGTGGAGGGCATCAGGTCGGAACGGCGTGCAATGATGGAAGAACATCGCGACGGCAGCCATTCGCCTTCGCAGCGCCAGCTGGGAGGCTTCGTTCGACGGGCAGGGGACAGGCGACTTGAGCGCCTCAGAACCGCAGGCGCCACACGGCTCACAGCAAGGGTTATATATATATCCTGAAAGGCATTCATCGCGGCTGAGGGCGGAGCGGGGCAGCGCCGCTGGGCTGGTTAGGCCAAGGCGAGAGGTATGGTTTCTGTTTGCATGTTGACGGAACTGGACAGCTACCGCAGGTTCGTCCCGTACAAGAACCCCGGAGGGATGGGGACTAACGCGCCGATGGTCGCCAAAGAACTCGAGCGGCTGGGGTGCAGAGTCTACTTCAACAAGCCTAGGGAGGAGTACGACGTCCTTCATGTCCACAGCCCGCTCCCCAACTCGTTCGTGTGGGCCCTCAGGAGGAGGCTCGCACACAGGCCGCTGGTCGTCCACGGCAGACACCTGCCGGAGCTGGTCAAGGGAGGGTTCGTCGGCGGGAGTCTGTTCTACCCGTTCGTCAGGGGATACTCGAGGTTGTTCTACAACCTTGGCGATGTCGTCCTCGGCGCGACCCCATACGTCGCGAAGGCATTGGCCCGGGACGGCGTGAAGGGCCCCTTCCGAACGATACCCAACGGCATCAACCGAGAGGTCTTCACCCGGGACGAGGTCAAGGGAGCCGCGTTCAGGAAGAGACTCGGCATAGGAGAAGAGCAGAGGGTCGTCGTCACGGTCGGACTTCGCATACCGAGGAAGGGCGTCGATACCTTCGTCAACGTGGCGCGCAATCTCCAGGACCGGAACGACATCAGATTCGTGTGGGTCGGCGCGTCTGAAATGCTTCTCGAGGACGCGCTGGACGAGTCGCCGCCGGACAACGTCGTGTTTCCAGGACACGTGCCCTTCGAGGACATCGTGGGCGTGTACTCGTCTGCTGACCTGTTCATCTTCCCGACACGTGCCGAGAGCTACGGCAACGCGATGCTCGAGGCTGCGAGCTGCGGGTGCCCGCTGCTCATCAGGGACATACCGGTCTACGAGGACTGGGTCGTCGAAGGACGACACTGCCTGAAGGCCCGTAGCGATGACGATTTCGCGCGCAAGGTCGAATCGCTGTTGGACGACGACGCTCTGAGGCGGCGGATGATTGGAGGCGCGCGTGGGCTCGCGGAGGAGCACGATATCAGGAGGGCCGCCGAGATGCTGAAGGGACTGTACGAGGAACTTGCGTCCGGGAGGCCGCGGTCATGATAGGCGAGGAGATCATCGACTTCTTCGCGTCCCTTGGAGATGTGGGTATGATACTCGCGCTCGTCGCCATCATACTGCTGGACGGCACGGGCTTCCCCACGCTGCCAGAGGTGTGGATGGTCTGGATCTACGGCGTGCACTTCGACTCGTTCGGCTGGGCCATCTTGCTCATCTTGGTCTCGAGCGTCGCCAGCCTCGGTGGCAACTTCATACTGTACTCGATAGTGAAGCTGATAGGCATGCCGAGGAGGGCGAAGAAGGTGATGATGAAGTACACCAACTTCCTGATCGTCAGCGACGAACGGCTGCTGCTGCTCAACCGCGTCGCGCCGCTCGTGCCCTACACCGGCGCGTTCATGGCCGTCTGCAACTGGAACATCAAGAAGTGCGCGTTCTACCTCATCATAGGCGCGATGGCGAAGGCGTCGGTCGTGATCGCCCTGGCCTGGCTGAGCTACGACAACCTCAAACAGGAGATAGCGCCGTGGGTGGCCCTCATCGCGGTGATCATCGTGCTGCTCATAAGCCTCGCTGCATCCGTGACCTACCGCAGGAGGAAATTCGGCGAGGAGGTGGCCCCACGATCTCAGTAGTCATCCCCACCTACAACGAGAAGCCCAACCTGCGGGAGCTCGTCTCGAGGATCGACGCCGCCTGCCGAGAAAAGGGCATGGAAGCGGAGATGGTCATAGTCGACGACAACAGCCCAGACGGCACCGGCGACGCTGCCGAGGAGCTCGGCAAGGAGTTCAACGTCAAGGTCGTCCACCGAGAGGGCAAGCTGGGTCTGTCGACGGCGGTGCTCGAGGGGTTCGAGACGGCCACGGGGGACGTGCTCGTCGTAATGGACGCGGACCTCAGCCACCCACCGGAGAAGGTGCCGGAGCTCGCGGAGAAGATAGTGTCGGGCGAGGCAGGGATGGCCGTCGGAAGCAGATACGTCGAGGGCGGCCGGGTGGAGAACTGGCCATTGCACAGAAGACTCGTGTCCAGGGGTGCGACGCTCCTCGCGAGATGGCTCACGGACGTCAAGGACCCGATGTCGGGGTTCTTCGCCATCAACCGGTCCGTCATCGAGGGCGTGGAGCTCGACCCTGTCGGCTACAAGATAGGCCTCGAGATACTGGTCAAAGGCAGATACGACGACGTCGTCGAGGTGCCCATTACCTTCGCGGACAGGAAGGCCGGAAGCAGCAAACTGGGCGCCTCGGTGTACCTGAAGTACATCGACCACTGCACGCGCCTGTACGAGCACAACAGGCCCTGGCTCGCGAGATACATCAAGTTCGCGTTCATCGGTGGCATAGGAGCCCTGATCAACCTTGCGGTGCTGTGGACTTCGGTCGAGATATTCTTCGTCCACTACCTGTGGGCGGCGGTGATCGCCTTCGTCGTGGCCGACACGAACAACTACATATGGAACAGATGGTGGACGTTCCGGTCCAAAGGCAAGGTCCACGTCCAATACGGCCAGTTCCTCCTGGTCAGCCTGGACGGGCTGATGCTGAACCTGATCATACTCAAGGCCATCGTCGAAGACATAATGCCCGCGCTCGGCATTGGTGAGGACCGCGCGAGCGTGTTCCTGGTGGTCGCTCAGTTGATAGCGATCTTCCTCGTCAGCATATTCAACTTCATGGCGAACTCTCTCTGGACATTTCACGCGGACATCAGGAGAGGCTCCTAGAACGGCCAGCTACAGCTCGGAACCGGCTCGCCGTCGAGGACGTGTTCTTCGCACTCCAAGCGCGTATCGGCGTCTCGATGTTGCCACGTCAAGCACCCTGGGATGCCGTGAGGCGGCGCGTGCGTGATGAGCTCTCACCCCGCCGCGGAGGCTTGCTCAGATCAGGTCGACGTCGTAGTAGACTTCCAGGAACTGCAGCCAGCCGTTGTCAGGGAAGTCGAAGGTCGTGTAACTCTCGAACATGCCAGCGCAGGCTACCGTCAGGAAGTTGGCAGATTGTGGGAAGAGTATCCCCAGACCCAGGTAGTTGAAGTTCTCACTCTTCATGGTGAGCCCCATCTCGGGCACGGCCCTCGAATAGACGTCCATGAACTCGAGCGCCTCCGACCTCACATCCGAGCTGGCGGGCGCCGTGTCGGCAATCGCCTGCACAAGAGAGGGCAGGTCGATTCTGCCGGCGCTCTGGGAGCCCCAAGGGATGACCGCGCTAGCCCGGGCAGACTTCACCATGTCCCTGTACGAGTCGATGTCGGCCTCGAGGGCCTCGAGGAGGTCGCCGAACTCGGATGCCAGCGCTTCGACTTCGCCGAGGTCTATCACCGACTGCGTCGTGAGCATCTCCACCTCGTACGGCGACTGCATGAACAATTCCTGGAACTCTTGCACGCAGACGAGCGACAGGTCCAGAGGGGACATGTCGGGGTCATCCATAAGCCGCTCGAGTATCTTATCGTAAGGGAACCCCCTGTAGCCGATGTAGCTCTCGCTTGCGACGAGATACTGGGTGTCGAGGTTCTTGGCGTATTCGTAGGCCACTTCTATCTGGCCTATCGAGCATTCGTCCATCGCAAGCACATCGACCGTGTGGTCCTTCAGCACGTCTATCAGCTCGTGATGCGTGAGCCAATCGCTCCCTCCTTCGGGGGTGGTGTCATCCACGCCAACACCCGCGGTCGGGCTGCCGTGGTCCCAGAAGAAAATCAGCGTATGGTCCGCAGGATACTCGTCCTCCGCGTAGGTCACGAAATCCTCGAACACGCCGGGATCGCCGGTGTTGACCTCCTCGCCGTTGTGCTCGTACGGCAGAAGCGTCATGCTCCCCGGCTCGATGTAGTACAGATAGGCGACATCGTCGAGCTTGTCCATGAACACTATGACATTCACCTTGTCGCTGGAACCAACGGCCATGAATTCATCGAGGTCCGTCTGGGTCAACTCGTTGAGATTGTTGTCGGCCTGCAGATACACGAGGATGTTCCAGTAGTCGTCTCCCTGGTCGTCCTCGGCAATCGTCGCATTCCCAACGGCTGAGAGTGCGAACACAAGCGCGAGAACGGCACACATCGATTTCATCGTACTTGAAGTCAGTCTCGCTCCCCCCTAATGTAGGCTGAGGAGGGGCATGAAGACGCTACTCTTTAGAATTTCCCCCATGAACCGCGTGGTCAAGCACCGTCCTACGCCGACAACGTCGTTAATTCAGCATCTGACGTTAACGGCAACCTGCGCGTGCAGTAAGAGCTCTCAGAGAGGCACGCACTGCCCTGCGGCAATGTGCGGCAAACGCAAGGCCTCCGTACCAGTCTAGGGCATGCGCGGTTGGTGGGATCGGCGACGGCTTGGGCAGACGGCAAGATGATGGGACCGCGTGCCCATCATCTTGACTGAGCCTGAAACTAGAAGTCCATTTCAGACGAGTCCGTCGTCGACGATTTGGCCGAAGACGGTGATCGTGAAAGGGAGCGCCACCGGAGGAGCGGATGAAGGATATCCCTCTACTTCGCGCAAGCATGGGTTCATAAACCAGTGCGACTCTCAGGTGTGTGAGGCTGTTGCGACTTGAACATCAGCGCGATCGAAGTGCTCAAGGCGCGCAAGGCTCTTGCAGGCATCGTCGACAGGACGCCGTTGACTCGCTCCGACGGCCTGAGCGACCTGTCGGGGGCCGAGGTGTATGTGAAGTGGGAGAACCTGCAACGAACGGGCTCCTACAAGGTACGTGGGGCGCTCTACAGGATGAGCCTCCTCTCACCGGATGAGAAGAGCAGGGGCGTGATCACCACCTCTGCGGGCAACTGGGCCCTCGGAGTCGCCCTTGGCGCCAAGAGCCTTGGCATCGATGCGACAATATGCGTCCCCGAGAACACGCCGAAGGTGAAGATCGGCAAATGCGAAGCGCTCGGTGCCGAGGTCGTGCTCCACGGTAGGTACTTCGACGAGTCGTTTGCGCACTGTCAGAAGCTCGCGGATGAGAGCGGCAAGACCTACGTCTCTGGAACCGAGGACTTCAGCGTGATGGCGGGCCACGGCACGGTGGGGATGGAGATGCTCGAGGACCTCCCGGACATCGAGACCATCGTGTGCCCCGTCGGCGGAGGTGGCCTCCTGACGGGGATCGCCGCCTGGGCTAAAGCGGTGAACCCTGCCATCAGGATCATAGGCGTGCAGTCGACTGCGGCGTACACGCTTCACGAGTGCTACAAGTCGAAGAGGCTGTTGGAGGTCCCCGTCCCCGCCACGATCTGTGAAGGGCTCGCTGGCGGCATCGTTCAGCTCAACCTGGACCTCGCCCTCAAGTACTTCGACGACGTCGTGCTTGCGGAAGAGGAGAAGCTGAAGGATGCCATCGTATGGATGATGAGGAACGAACGGCACATAGTCGAGGGGGCTGCCGTCGTTGGCCCGGCCGCAATCATGCAGAAGAAGCTCAGGCTCGCCGAGGGGGAAAGGGTCGGCGTCGTTGTTTCGGGCGGCAACATCGATCTCGAGTGGCTTGCGACATCCGAAGCCTGATGCCTCGTTCTATGCCCCACTTCATTCCTGAACGGCGCCGTGACAGCTCCACATGGTTTGCATCATCATTATAGACGGGCAAGGAGTTTGAGAAGTAGTCTATCTCGGTGCCCAAGCCACGAAGCTCGGGAATGGCCTGATTTCACACCCCAAAGCAGACTCAGAGCCTGTTCTGGTTTCCCAGTCGGTGCAGCTGAGCATTCCAGAGAATGCCAAAGGGGGGTACGAGAACGTGGGCGAAGAGGCTTCGATAGGTGGTGTTAGTGTAATATGCCAAGACAGCCATCCCTTCCCGGCAAGATGCCATGTCAGAGAAACCGCTATTAATCCAACGCCTTGAGCAAAGCGGTTGCTTCGGAGGCATTGTCTCAGCCAAGCATTTGGAGGAGCTCGGCGCGGAGATCAACTCGTTGCACCGCAAGGGGCTTCTCGACAAGGGTCTCTGCCGAGAGTATGCAGGTCCGCATTTCTCCCCGAGACTGCCTCGGAGGCTTCCAAACGCGAAGTCTCTGATTGTAGTCTCCGTGCCTCAGCCCATGATACGCGCGACTTTCCATTCGGAGGGACTTTCCGTGCGAGTCGTCGTACCTCCCACATACTTCGACGCACACAAGATAATCTGGCGAGCCAGGAACGAGTTGAAGAAGGCTTTCTATCCCGACCAGTACAGGCTCGTGAGGGGCGCCCTGCCTGTCAAGCTCCTTGCGGTCAGGAGCGGCCTGGCCCGATACGGAAGAAACAACATCACATACATACCGAGGTACGGCAGCTTCCACCGTCTGACGGCGTTCTTTTCCGATTATGACAGCCCCATCGATTACTGGCGGGACAAGGAGGCGCTTCCGTTGTGTGCGAAGTGCGATGAGTGCGTCAAGGCCTGCCCCACCGGTGCCATCCGGAAGGACAGGTTCTTGATACGGGCCGAGAAATGCCTGACTTATCTGAACGAGAGGGACGCGAGACATGAGTTTCCAGAATGGGTGGACCCCTCGGCCCACAACTCCATCATCGGTTGCATGCGTTGTCAAATGGCTTGCCCCTATGACAAGAAGGCAGCTGATCGGTGCGAAGACCGAGGAGAGTTCAGTGAGGAAGAGACCGCATACCTCCTCCGAGGAGAGTTCAGCGGAGAGAAGGCCGCGAAGATGGAGAGGAAGCTCGGAAGCCTCGGCCTAAGCCTGAGCATATTCCCGAGGAACCTGAAGGCACTGATCGACAAACCGTCCCGGTAGCCGCCATCCGGAGTTGTCTTGAGCGCAAGAAGCGGGGGTCAAATCTGAGGGATGAGTCTTTCTCGGTGCTAGAGTCGCGAGAATGAAGTCCAGCGAGTGTCAAAGGTCCTGAGTTGATAGGGATGCACCGTGAGAAGACGCCATAGTGACGGACCGAGAAGAGGAGTCTGGTAGGAGCATAGCTCGTAGCCGAGGTTGCCAGATGCAACCCCGCCCAGCTGTCGAAACAAGCTATCGACGACGAACGCTGCGTAGGAATCCACGAAGAATCATTGCGAAATCCATTCCGATTCTTGCCTTCGCAGAGCGCCCATCTCTCGTGCTGCAGAAAATCTATCTGTGAAGAGCCATATCGCCCAACGGGGACAGCCAAATGACGCACGCAGAGAAGACGATTACGCCGAGGAAGAGACTGATTCGCTTCACGGAATTCTTCGTGGTAGGCCTGGTGATGGGTATTTCGGAGGACCTGATGGCGATACACTTCGCGACTGCGGAAACCATTACCATCCATATCGTCGTCATAGCATCCATAGTTTCGCTGCCCTTCGCCTTTTTCAGCGAGCTAATCGTTGATCATCCTGACTTCTGGCCTCACGTTCTGGGGAAACTGAAGGTGGAGACGAGCCAGTGAACCCGTGAAGGGGCCGTCGACCTTGATTGAACACAGGCCAATCGGTCTCTCTGGTTCAGAATGCGCTCTTTCGCGGTCGAATTCCTATGGGAAAGGTCATAGGGCGGTGACTCGGACTGGACAGGGAGAAAGCGAGGAACAATCATCGCAGCCGTTTCTGTGACCGTAATTGCAGCGCGGCTATCTCTTTGTGACGGTAGCATTCGAGCAGGTGGTCATTGACCATTCCAATCGCCTGCATGTACGCGTAGCATATGGTAGGACCAACGAATCTGAACCCTTTCTTGACAAGGTCTGAGCTCATCATCTTGGCCTCGGGTGTGGAAACCGGGATCTGGGCAGGGCTCTTCCACATGTTGCAGATGGGATTTCCGTCTACGTAGGACCATATGTAGGAATCGAAGCTTCCATACTCCTTTTGAATGGCTAGCAAGGCTCTCGCATTGGCCACAGCGGACTCTATCTTTCGGGGGTTGCGGACAATCCCTGGATCTGCTAGCAACTTCTCGACCTTCCTGTTGTCAAATGCGGCAACCTTGTCAGGGCTGAAGCCCGCAAATGCTCGCCTGTAATTCTCCCGCTTGTTCAGAATCGTCTTCCAGCTCAGACCTGCCTGGGCTCCTTCGAGCACCAAGAACTCGAATAGTTTCTGGTCGTCATGAACAGGCACACCCCACTCCTTGTCATGATATTCGAGGTAGAGTGGGTCATTGGGGTCCGCCCATGGGCATCTCTTCTTCATTCGATCTCCTGGAGTAATAGCCCCAGAGGGGTTAATCGTTTCTTGGAGATAAACGGCGACGACGACCTGATCCGGATACTGGATGCGAGGGAGAAGGATGGCCAGTGTCGAGGTGTAAGCCCGGCCCTACGAAAAGGCCAAGGGGGCGAATGTCATACTTGAATCGGCGATGTCATGATTACCCTGCGCGATGACGTCCACATCAACGCCTCACCAGAGGACATCTTCGATTGGTTCGAAAACCTGGACAAGAACTACAAAGAATGGCATCAGGATCACGTCAAATGGGTATTCCTCAATGGATTCCACGAGGGATCCAAATGCTATTGCGAGGAACTGATGCACGGAAGGCTTCACAAGATGAAAGGGAGAATTACCAAGCTGAGGAAGAACCGACTTGTGGAATTCGAGTTTAGCTTCCCGACTTCTCTGATTTGCCCCGGAGGTTCGTTCATCATCGAGCCTGAAGGGATGGGGAGCACCTTCACAGCGACGCTCTCTTTCAGATTGACGGGTGTCTTCTCGAGATTTGCCAAGAAGAGGATGGATTCCGTGAAGAATCATATGAAGGAGGAGGGACAGAGCCTCAGGAGAATCTTGGAAGACGCAAACTCCGCAGACTGAGACATCTACTGCGTTTGGAGGGTGAAACGGGATTTTGCGTCTAGCTCGGCGCTGGAATCGCGGAACGGGATTCTTGCCAATCGTCACGGTCAAAGTCGACTCGTTTCAGATGCGTATCGTGCGAATCGCCTTCATCTGCAGCCCATTGGACGGAGCCTCTCCCTATATCAAGAAGATCCTGCTTGACAGTGACTATGTATGTTCACTCGTCGTCGGAAATCGCACCGAAGGCTCGAAATTCGGATGCAAGGCTTTTGTGGCCTTAATGAGTTTCCTAGAATAGGGTATCGGGATGGACTCCTGCAACGAGGACTGGAATTCATCTGTACCCAACAGGAGATGGAAGCGGTGATTCTCGTGAGAAGGATTCTGGTGTTGGCACTGTGTTTGTCGTTAGCGGGGGTATCGTTGCTCCCCAGCTTGATGGAGCTTCGGATCATCAAGGAGACCTCGATAAGCGGAGGTCCATCTGGCGGCATGACACCTGAGGAACTGGCATTGCTGAGCGAAATCGATGTAGACAACGCCTGGGCGCATATGGAATATCTGGGAAGCCTCGGTGAAAAAGCAGCTGGAAGCCCTCTGGAGTTATCCGCCCAGCAATACGTCTACGACGAGATGACGAGCATGGACCTCGATGGACTCGAGATGGAGCCTTTCCCCACATCGAGTTGGTCGCAGAACGGAACTACGATGAGCATTACCTCGCCTGTAGTGGAGGACATCCCAGCTGCGACCTACGGCGGCTGTTATTCTATCTGGGGAACTGAGGATGGCGTTCCCTACTATTTCGGGAATTCGAATGGCGGCAAGACCCTTGTCGCCCAAGTGGTGGACGTCGGACGAGGAACCCTGGTCGAACTCGATGCAATAGGTGACTTGAACGGGGCGATCGCGCTCGTGCAGAGAGACGACTTTGTGATCCCGTATCCGACGGTCGCGATCGAGGAGATTGCGCTTCACGGGGCGTCGGCCGCAGTCTTCTACGGCTACTACCAGCAGTATCCGGTGGCAGACGGCATCAAGCAGGATAGTGTCGGAGGCTCGCTGCCCTCCTTCTCGATATCCAGAGATTCAGCCCAACGAATCATGGATTTGATGGTGAGCGACCCCGTGACCCTCCAGATAGACGGGTCGGTGGACCTGCACTCGGTCGAGTATGGGCAATCCGCGAACGTTGTTGGCTATCTGAACGGTTCGGTCCATCCCGATGAGTACATAGTATTCTCGGCTCACGTCGACACTTGGTGGTTTGGGACCAATGACGACTGTTCAGGAGTGGCAGCAGTGATCGAGTTCGCCAGGCTTTTCTCAGAGGCGAGAGCCAACGGGACCTACGTGAACGAACGGACATTGGTGTTCTGCTCATTCGCCGCCGAAGAATCAGGAGGACCCTCCGACTGGTACGGTTGGATTGTCGGATCGTACGAATTCGTGATAGCTCATCCGGAGATCGCCGATGGCCTCGTGTTGCACCTGAACGCGGACATGATTGGGTCTGAGAAGACGCAGGGAATCTATTGGCTGGAGAACTCATGGGAGATCAACGACTTCGTGAAGAAGGCCATCTCGGATTCCAGCGTAGATGCTACGTGGTGCTACCCTATGTACTCGTACACCGACTCGTGGTCGTTCACCGCGATAGCTGGCGGCTCATCCATTTGGGCAGCATATGTTGAGGACAGCGAAGCGTACTACCACACTCAGCTGGATGACATATCGCAATCCAGCCTGGAGTCCATGATTGATATGCTCGACCTCCTTGGCCTCATGGCGATAAGGTCGGATCTTGCTCTCGTGCTCCCGATCGACTTCCTGCCCACGGTGAATTGGCTATCCACCAACTTCAAGTCTCAGGCGCCTTCAGTCCCCTCCGAAGCCGAACTCTTTGACCGCGCGAATACGGCGCTGAGGGACCTGAAGGATGAAGTAATCGCAGTCAACATCTATGCGAATGATCTACGCGACGCCTACGATGATGCCGAAACAGATGAGGAGCGGGCGCTGATTGCTGCGGAGGCTGCGATCCTCAACGACGCATTGACCGACGCCCGTCGAGTCATCAACAGATGGTCGATCGGCCAAGGCGGTTCGATGGGATCCTGGGATACCTTTGTCCGTACGGCTCAGCATGTTCACGACTACATCGGTCTGGAAGATGCTATCGGCGATTTATCAAGTGGCTCCACGAACAACGCTCTCGCTGCGCTACAGAGCATCTACACAATGGATTGGGCCCCGTTGTGCAGTCTTGAGACATACGAGCTAGTCATGAGCTGGATGATAAACGACGAGATGTACTGGGCCGACGATTTCGATCAGCAGCAAGCGTACTTGAATGTCTATTGGATCTACTTGGGGCTGCAGAACGAGACACTCACCAACAGCGAAGCACAGCTCATTCTTGAGAATATGAGGGACGACCTCCTGATTCCGTGGTTACAGGAGGACCTGCTTACTCTCGAGTGGGCGTGGACGGAGGCGTCAGGCATCCTAGCTTCGGTTCAAAGTTGACGGGCGGCCTCCTCAGTTCAGCGATACGCCGAGGACATCGGTAGGCGAGAGCGCCAGCAAGAAGAGCCTGGCCACTACCGATCTCAAACCCTGACGACCGCACACCCAAGAATGAGCTAATGAACGGAAGAGAGGTCTGAGAAGGAGTCTATCTTGGAGTCATAATCGCGGAATTGGATGATGGCTAGCCAACCAGGTGTGAATCAGGCTCTGATGCGCCGTGGTAAGAGGCCAAAGAAGTGGGGAGCACAGACGACTTGAGCACTTCGGACTGCTTCCTGAGTCCGACCCAAGACCGACATCTCTGTCAGAGAGAACTACGAACAGACGTAGTCGATGATTGCGGCCGCTTCCAGCCAAGCCCATTCTAGCTTCAGTAGGTCCACTTCGACCCATGGTATCAACTCACCGCGTCTGATCTCATCGAGAGCGGTCATTGCCTGCTGTTTCGTCAACGTCCCATCTTTCAATCCCACGTAGATCCAATGCACATTGACATAACACTGCTGCTGGTCGAAGTCATCCCCCCAGTACATTTCGTCGTTTATCATCCATCCCATGGTGGCCGCATAGGTATCAGGACTGAAGAGGTGACCCCATTCCATAGTATAGACGCTAGCCAGTGAGTTCAGAGCCTGTTGGAGCCCGATGCCGGTTTCGAGCACTTGTATTGCGCGATCGATACAGCTCAGATCGTTCACATGCTGATCAGGTCTCAGGAACACGTCCCACGACGCCATCTTACCGCCCATGCCAACAGTCCAGGAGGTGACTATTCTCCTTGCGTCTATCAGGGCTCTATTCAGAGCATCGGCCTCAGCCCTGATTGCAGTCCTCTCCTCGGGCTCAGCCGATGCATATGCTGCTTCCAGCTCAATCGAACGAAGATTGGCTGTAGCAACTGCCGACTCCAGACTATCCAAAGCGGCCTGCGCCGCCTCAAACTCATCGTCCATGTAGGGAAGAGCAGCCGCTTCGGACCGAAGGAATTCCTCGGCCCAGCTCAGCGTCGGCAAGAGATTAAGTGGCAGTACGATGGCATTGGCCGCACGAGCTGCCATTACAGTGTAGAGCCGCAGCACTAGATCGACAGGTTCCTCGTCGGCCAAATCGTAGTTATCGAGCTGGGTGTGGTATATTACGTCCATGTTGTCCGTCCACCATATCTCCGCCGCGGAGCCTCCCCCAACTGAGCCATATGACCATGCATCGGTCCACGACCAGACCGGATTGTAGATGTTGATCTGTCCAAGTTCACCGAGATCGTATGTTGCCTCAGTCAGGAAATCATTGATTTCCCACGTGCTCTCCACCCAGTAGACGCCGGAGTCCGTCTTCAGCGACACGCCGTCAAGGTTCAGCGCAACAACCAATCCCTCCATGACTTCTGGATGGGCACGGACGAACTCGTACGAGCCGATTAGGGAGTTGTACCAAGTATCGGCAGGTCCTCCGGCCTCTTCGCACCCCACGGAGACGAAAACGATGGTCCGCTCGTTCACGAACATTCCTGTCTCCCTTGCCTCGGAGAAGACGCGCGCATACTCGAGAACGCAAGCGACGCCGCTCTGCGTGTCCCAAGCTCCGTCCCAGAAGGTATCCATGTGGGACGAGAACAGTATATACTCGTCGGGATGGGTTGTTCCTTCCAGATAGCCAATCACATTCACTGACTCACCGGAGCCGTATGGAGCGGCATCAACGGTGTTGGCCTCACCTTCGAGAGCGAGAACCACTTCTCCATTCTGCAGCAATTCAATGATATGCGTCGCAGAGCTCACGGAAATGGCGAAATACGGAAGCGGGCCGCCTATGACATTCTGTTTTATGCCGTCGGGGTGGACAGTATGGCCATACATGGTGCTGGTATAGCCATAGGAAACAACGGCAGAGGCACCGTGCCTTGAAACCTCTTCGATCACGACATTCGGCCATGCAGTGACGCTATCGTCCCTCTCCACAAGGGCTATTGAACCGTCAAGGCTTCCGATCTCATCGAGCTCGGCGACGGTTCCCAGACCGATATCAATCACCGGGGCAATCAGAGTGAGTCCGTCGTCCTCCGTGCCAAACGAGTACTGCTCTCCGTACCAGATCCCCCAGACACCGAAACAGAAGCTCGATATGGCGCAAGGCACTTCCTCATCGTCGAACGAATCGGCATTTCCACTCTCCTGCGCCGATACGATAGTGATGCGGTCTCCGCAATGAGTCCACGAGGTAGTCGGAAAGCTCTCGATTTCGACAGTGTCCAGGGGCAACTCTTTCATCCTCTCGTAGACCCATTCCTGGGCGGCAATCTCCACAGGACCTCCCGAGACCTTCTCGCCCATTTCGCAGAGCGTCTCCAGGTCCGCCATCGCTCGGCCTACGTCCAACTCTCCCAAGAGAGCGATCTCCTCAGTGCTAAGAGCGTGAAATGAACCTTGTCCAACTGCGGACTGAACACACGCTACAGGCGTCGAAACTATCAGAGCCAAAGCTGTAGTGAGCAGCAAGCCGACCGACCTTCCAATCATACTGACTCCCTCTGAAGTTGCCCAGGAAATGATGAAGTCAGTATAAATTCTTGCCGCGGGAATGTCGCCTCGAATTCCAGCCTAGCCCCGCTCAGGCATGTCGCTCAGGGCACCGAGAAACCGTGGCAGCTGAGATAAGAGGCCTGCAAAGGAGTCTTGCTCGGTGCTGAAACCGCGAGATTGGAATCTGGCCAGTAATCGAAGTATGAATCCGGCTAATAGTCGTCGGCCCGTGGTCGATCCGTTGATAGCAGCGCTGGAATATCTGTCAGGACTACTCCGAGCTTTCTCAGATCATCTATCTGAAGATGAGACGGAGAAGGGAACTTGCAGAGTGGCTCAAGCACTTGGCTACAGCGCGATTATCTCCTCAATCAGCAAGTTGGCCTCCTCTAGGCCTGTCCACATGGTCTCGAAGCTCTGCTCAAGATTCGGCAAGGCCTGCGTAACCATGACGTCTCTAAGGCCCGATATGATGGGATCGATGTCCTCTGCGGTGATGTCCTCATTGAGGGGCAGCTGGTTCAGCTGGTCATATTCGTTCCAGATGTCGACCGCCGGCAGGAGGTGCGTTTGAGTGCCCCACGAGACCATCCCAGTCCCGTACGAAAGGTCGTAGTTATCCCAATACGACTCCTCCGAGATGTAGTCGTAATACCATGTGACTCCGACCCAGCTTAGAGAGGACATCGCATCAGATATCTTGTGCTCATTCCCGGCTATGATCGAGGCAGAGAGCTTCTCAATTCCTCGTTCCAAGTACTTCACATCAATCGAGCTTTGCTGGTAAGGATAGTAATGCTCCTCCCATACGCCCATCGCTACCAATGATTGGCCAAGTGCCACCTCAACGCTCATCATCAGCCTATTGACCTCTCGTGCTATCCCAGGATCCACGGTGTCATCAAAGCCTTCTAGGATACTCATCAATATGCCTGCATTTACCCTGAACTCCTCCAACGCCGACACTGTACGGCCCATGTTCGCGTCCGGATCAAACCCATAGCTGTCGTATATCGAATACAGAGCCGGCACCGAGAATTTGTCGTTTCCCATCATCATCGTGGCATACAAGTCGGATGCAACCGTGCCGAAGTTCAGAGGGGCTATTGGAAGGGTGATGAATTGATGAGTCATGTCAGCGGCCAGAACGAATACTCCCCTGAGGTAATCGAAGTCAATGATGTCAATGGTATCATACTGGCTGTGATAGTAGTTCAGACAGTAGTCATCCGTCCAGTCGCTGAAGAGAATAGAGCTGATACCTGACGCCTCGTAGGTCCAATGGTCCGCCCAGACAGAGATCGGATGAAACTCCACTCCGTAGGGAAGATCGCTCATATGCTGCCCCGCAACCTTGTGAGTGAAGCTGAAGAGCTCTTCATTGACCTCAATTGCGAGGCGATGGCCGCCGAACCCTACGCAATCAAGAATCATTGCCGCGACTGTCTTGCCAACCCATTCTGGGTGATGATTCGTTATCTCGTAGTATGCTCCCCAGCACCAATCGTAGTACGTGTTGACGATCCCGTACTCCTCAGCCTCGTGTGTGACGAAAATGATCGTCCGCTCTGGCTGTTCGCCAAACTCGTCACACGTCTTCTTGAAGGCATCCGCAAGAACCAGGACTCCTGCGACACCCGCATTGTTGTCGGTGCCTCCGAAGAACCATGCGTCCGTATGGTCTCCAATGATCACGAACTCGTCATCGAGTGTCCCCCAATTCTTGCCAGGAAGGTAACCAACGACGTTCCATCCAAAGCCTCCTTCGTCTCTTGAGGTCGTGACTATGTCACTCCATAGCGTTGCCTGAACGGGACTTTCACTGTTGTCCAGCAATTCGATTATGGCAAGACCATCACTTCCGGGGATTGACAGGATCGGGGGGTAACAGGGGCGATACAAGCCGTCGTGGCACTGCAATGCTCCATCCTGCATTCCATACAGACTGTCGTATGTGGTAAGCACCACGGCAACGGCGCCGTTGTTGTATGCCTCCATGGCAACGTAGTTCGGCCAGGATTCCTTGTGCCAATTCGCCAAGACTATCTTCCCTTCGACGTCCAAACCCTCGAAATCATCCTTCCAGCCGTCGCCGACATTGACTATCTCAGCGGTGATTTCGCCATCGGTACCCGGTGAACCTCCAAATGATGCCGCTTGCATCTTCCCGATGCCTGGGATGTCCACCCAAGCGCCCCTGAATTCCCAAGCATCAACCGGAATCTCATCCAGTGAGACTTCCGAGAGGCCAATATCATTCATTTCATCTCGTACGTAAAGGGATGCCTCAAGCGAGGAAGCGCTGCCGGCTCCTCGAAATCCAAGACTCTCGCCGTAGATATCCGTTGCAGTGCCCATGTTTTCAAGATCATAGCAAATCTGCCAGGCATAGTCCATATCTATGTTCTCAATAACGGACTCCAGTAACGCTGGCCTCTCCTTTCCCATGGCTGTCCCTATTGGCACAGTGAATGCCAGGAACAGAGATGCGACAATAAGCACAACCCCGTGCTTGCTTCTGCTCAACTCTAACTCCCCCCTCTCCAATCGGGTTCTCCCGAACTCGGGGTATAATGCAGTGAGTATATAGTACATTTTCGAAGTCAGTCAGTTTCGTGCTCCTCTATCCCACGGGGTCCGCTACTCATGGAGGTCAATCGAGGCATTCCCCCGTGGGGCTGAGCTCAGGCCAGCGCAATCGGTTTGAATCCTGCTGAGTTCTATCGATGAGCACACGCTACTTCCAGTAGCTGTTGACAAGGGCCAGAAAGGAGCCCCAGCCGGTTTCGATGGCGAAAGCAGTTTCACTGTACATCAGGGCGTAGTCTTCGTACTCATGACCCAAGCCGAACCATAGCGTGATCCCTGCCAGGGGGCCTGTGCTGCCCCAACTCTGAGAGACGATACCTATGTCCACCGCCGACATGAGTCCTGTGGAAGCGTCCTTCAATGCCTGGTCCGTGATGTGTCTGTCGGCGAGCAAGTATTCAACGAACCTCTCGATGTCGGCGTTGTAATAATCCACTACCATCTCCGAATCCCTGAATGCTCGCAAGTACTCCTTCCAGTACTTGTCTACATCTGCCTGCATCGCGTTCATCCAGCTCTTGAACTCGCTCAGCACAACATCGCCAAGCACAGTCACGCTCACCGCTTGGAGGTCAATCCAGTTTATCATGCCTTTTCCCTGGCCGGTGCTGTAGTATTCGTCCCAGCCCTGAACCATGTCCTCCGCGACCTCCTCCTTGGTCAGGTAAGGGTCGGCTGCCAGAGAAGAGAACATCAGATCGTACGGGTATCCCGTGTACGGAGCCTGGCCTTCCGAGCCAACAACCATGCCCACAAGTCCAGTGGTGTATACCTCATACACTACCTCTATGCTCGCCATCATGCAGCAATCGAATCCGAGAATGTCTATGTAAGCCCCTGCCGTTGATATCCCTGTTGAGACTTCGTCGATTGTCAAGTGATCCTCGTCTGTGTCGTCCCAACAGACTCCATGCCATCCTCCACCGTGATCCCACAGCACTACCGCGAGATGGTGTGACGGGTAGCTCAATGTGACCGTCTGTATGAACCATTTGAGGGTATCAGGATGGCCGAAGTTCTGCTCAGGCTCAGTATCAACCACGGTCGCAACGCCACCGCAATACTCAATCAATTCAGTTCCTGGGATGGTGAACCTGTCCACTGCCGCGACAATCGAGATCTTATCGTTTGCCGGTACTCCCATTAGTGCAGGACTTGTGTATCTGTCCCATGCGTCTTCGAGCTGCGTATCGTCCACATCTCCATACACCGCAATCGTCCATTCGTTCGAATCTGCAAGAATCTCTGATCGAGCGGGCGTCCCGAAAAAGAGGCTTGATACGAGCATGACGAAGACTATGTTAGCAATTGTGGCGATTCTGAATACTTCCACTGACACTCCCCCGTTTTCCCTCGATTAGTAGCGTAATGAAACAGCATTCTTGTATATGAATACATCAAAGGTTCTTATGCCCCTGTGCCTCGGATTCATACATTCATGAT
This sequence comes from Methanobacteriota archaeon, assembly GCA_020347565.1. Taxonomy (GTDB): domain Archaea; phylum Thermoplasmatota; class Thermoplasmata; order UBA10834; family UBA10834; genus UBA10834. The sequence goes on from CP070732.1 coordinate 728,094, forward strand.
TGGCTGTCTAGAAGTTCGTCTCACTCCGTGAACAAAGGCTGCTCTTCCTATGAAGCGTTTGAAAGGAAGACCAAGAAGGGATCTACCGCAGAACTGAGATTGCGAAAATGAAGAATGGCCAGTCATCCAAGTTTAGATTCGGCTCACGGTCGGCCGACCAATAGTATTAATAGCAGAGACGAAATCGATATCCTGGCGATTTGGGTTCGGTCGAAGGCCGGGGGATACAATTGAACCGCGTCTTCACGGTAGGATCTGGTGTGGTTGACAGCTCACGCATCGATTGCATCGGCCAATTAGCACAACGCGCAAGGCATCTGAACATGAATGTGCGTGTGGTTCCAATATCCGTCGTTATAATAACAGCGCTCGTCCTTGTTTTGACTCCCGCGTTTCGACTCGCGACAATCTCTAGCGCACAAGACGAAGAAATCGTACTTCGAATCGGACTCCTGGGCGAAATAGACAGCCTGAACCCATTCATCGGCATGAACGATAGTGCGCGCATCTTCTTCGGGCTGGTGTATGACAACCTAATTAGCCTCGACGAGGACCTGAAGCCGAAGCCTAACCTCGCGACTGATTGGTGCATTGTTGATGAGTACGAGCCGTACGGTTCTGTCTGGCAGTACAACCTTACCCAGAACGCCTACTGGCACGACGGGGAGAAGTTGGACGCGGACGACGTCGTGTTCACTTTTGAGTACCAGATAGGAGACAAGTGGGTTGCCATGTGGATGCACCAGCCGTATACGATATTGATTCAGAGCGTCGAGAAGGTGGATGATTATGCTGTCCGACTTCACTTCGCTAGAGACGGCGAACCGACCGCCTGCTCCTTCGGAGACAGCCTTATGATACCTATCGTGCCCGAGCATTATTGGAGAGATATTAACTACATTGATGCCGGATTCTCTCACACGAATCCGCAGCCGATAGGTTCTGGACCATTCAAATGCACTGAACAGACATATACTGAATTTCTAGAGGGAGAGGGCATCACTCTGCAGACGCATTATGACTATCACGGAGAACCTGAGTATGGGGATGATGTGAAGTTCGATGCGCTCGTGCTTAATCCATACCCCGAGCATACAGACTTGCTAGAAGACTTCAAGGAAGGCGCGATCGACCTCGCGCAGTTCGATTCTACAACCTATTCAGCTCTGCTTGACTGGCTTGATGAAAATCCGTCCGAAGAGATTCTTGCGAATGCAGTACCGAAGTGTACTGGCCTCTCTGCGGAGATCAGCGTCTGCATGCTTCCCGACTCTTGGGGCAATTTGCTGAGACTCGATCCGGCCGTCAGGTTGGCGTTGGCCCATGGAACCGACAAGCAGTCCACAATCGAGCAGATCTACGGAGGCTATGCTGAAATCGGCTCGACGCTCATTGCTCCAGTATTCCCTGACTGGCATTGGGAGCCCGAGGGGGAAGAGGTTGCTGAGTACGACATTGATCTTGCCAATGAGACTCTTGACAATGCAGGATATCTATGGGATTATCAACACACGACCAGATACGCGCCAGAAGGTCATCCATGGAACCCCACGGCATATGACACTCCGCTCGAGTTCGACCTGATTGTGGATCAGAGCATCGCCGAAGATCACGCGGTTGCCCTCTTTCTGGCTGAAGAATACGCAAAGATCGGCATAGATGTCAATCCAGTGTACGTTGATACCGCATTGTGGGGAGCGATCGTGTATGGCGGCACCTACGACCTCGCGCTGACCCGTTGGAGCGGGGATCCCGACCCGAACTACCTGCTCTTCACTCAGACGACAGATGCGCTGGGGGGATGGTCTGAGACTTGGTACTCGAATCCTGAGAACGATGAGAACTACTCCGCCTCCGTCCTGGAGACAAATCGAGAGGAAAGGAGGATTTACGTGGAGAGCTGCCAGAGGCATATGTACCGCGACAACGCGTTCATCGTCTATGCGTACCCGCAGGAACTCTGTGCTTGGAGAACGGACACGTTCACAGGATGGGGCGATTGGGAGGCGCATCCGGGAAGGGCGATCTCGAATCATTGGACGGCGAACGACCTCTACTTCGATCTTATGCCGTTTGACGTATCTCCTCCTAACACGACAGCCGATATCGTTGGCACCATGGGAAAAAATGGTTGGTATCAATCCAATGTGACAGTGGCGTTGCATGCGTCGGATGACTCAGGAAGCGTTGATGGAACGCAGTTCTCCCTTGATGAATCTGACTGGGCTGCGTATGAGAACCCGGTCAAAATCGCCGGCGATGGCTTACATACCCTCGAATTCTATTCGATCGACTACGCAGGTAATTGTGAGTTGCACAAGACACTCGAGGTGGCTATCGACACGAACGGGCCATCCGTGCTGATTGACTTAGAGGATGGAACGGTATTCACCGCTGATGCGATCAACATTTCCTGGATATCATCCGATACAGGCAGCGGGGTCGACCATACGGAATTCAGTGTCGACGGAGGGACCTATACGCCTTGTGAAGACTGCTATGTGGTCCTGACGAACATGAGCGATGGCGAACACTCGCTTGAAGTCAGAGTGCATGATGAAGCTGGGAATAACGCATCCGATACGCTTCAATTCGAGGTAGACCCCCCCGATGGGGGAATATCAGGGATGAGTCTCGTGATCATAATCTCTGCTGCTGCCGTGGTTGCTGTTGCTGCAATCGTGTACTTGATGCTACGAAGGACGCATGAATCGCCACCCCCTCAATAAAGAGGACAGCTGACTCATGTCTTGCCCTTCCCGCTTGCGAGACACGGCATTGAAGGGACAAATAAGTCTGGCTAAAGGCTCGGCTGCAGATTTGGATAGAAGAAAGAAAGCTGATAACGAGTTTAGCTCGGAGCTAAAATCGCGAAATTGAAAAATGGCCAGTCATCTCACTTCAAAGCGGGCTCATTGGTAGAATCACATGGACGAACTCCTGCGAGAATAGCAGCGGAAGGCTCGCAATAGCTGATTACGGTGCTGGCGATCAACACGATGGACAGTCTCAGTTTCCAGTCCACACGGGAGCGGTCCATGCCGTCACTCCCTCAATGTCTCCGTTCAGCGGCGAGGCCGTCGTCACGCGCACGAAGAAGTACCGTGGCGCGTCATCCCCGCTCAACCGAATATCGAGATTAGTGAACTCGTCGCTGTTCGGGTAGAAGCAGCGGACCGTTTCGTTGCCGTCCGAGACTATCTCGACCATCGTGATCTCGTCGCCCTTTCCGTCTGGGTCATCAATCTCAATCGAGGCGACGTATTCGGCGTCTCCCGGTCTCGACAGGTTCGATCCCATCACCTCACCGTTCAAGGTGAAACGGATGTTGAGATTATCATCGAGGGTCGCGTATCCTCGACCCTCCCTCATGGCGTCGTACAGGTTCTCCCGTGTGAGGCTCTCTGCGAGCAAGACTGTTCGAATCCCCAATGGCGATATCCAATCTCCATAATGGTCGTCCTCCGTCGCGGTGGGCATCACATGCCAGCCGGCATCGAGGGCCTTGACGTAGCTCGGGTCGCGGTAGCCCCAGTTGTAGCACTCAATCATACTCATGCCTGCATCGCGTGTCTCCGTGTAATAGTCGTACTGGAAGAAGTCCCATATCAGCGGGCACCCGTAGGAGGATGGGTGGTTCCATTGACCAATTGCACCCTGCTCCTGCGTAATCCAGTCGTACATCCATGGCATGTAAGAGTAGTCCGTCATACGGTCTCCCTGGTAGTAGGCCTCCGGCGCGAGGCCGGATCGCGGTGCCAGGTTCTCTGAGCCGTATACGTTCAGCTCGTTTATCCCCGGCAAGTAGTACTCGTACGCCGCCATGCCGATGAACTCTCCGTCTATGGTGTTCCTGTCCGCGGACTCGCGCATGGCCTGCCACTCCACTTCCGTCAACGGGAAGTAGTGGTCAGTTATCGCCAGGAAACTGGCGCCCGAAGTCTTTGCCATCTCATAAGCGTCATCGTGCAAGCCCGTGCCGTCCGAATACGACGTGTGCGAGTGGAGATCGCCGAAGTACAGGTTGTATACGACCTCGGTCCGCTCCGTCTCTATCGCGAGCGCAGCCCCGCAGTAGAAGCACGGTCCAATCATGACGATTACTATTGCCAAAGACAATACTAGATAGCCCTTTCTTGGCATCATGTCTAATGAGTCCCCCCAATGCGTCCGCTGGGATATACTGACTCCGTTATTTTATGATTACTGACTCGCCCTTGCGGTTTCCCTATTCGACTGTTCTGATACACTCAAGAAACGCGCTTCTAAGCAGCCATGAATCGAAGGGTGCGCGGTGCTTCCACGTTTGCGTGACAAACGTGTCGCTGCTGAGATTTAAGAGTAGACTGCTCGCTCGCAGAAGGGCGATTGAATTAAACGGGGAGCTCGTCGAGAGGCGGAAGGAAAGAGTTCGAGAAGGAGTTTAGCTCGGTGCTAAAATCGCGAAATTGAATCATAGCCAGTGTCGGAAGAACGAATCCGGCTCTCTATTACAGGTAGAGAGTTTCCGGACTTCTTCTGGAGCCCAATGGCATGCGGAGAGAGATCCACAACTCATGGGGATGGCCTTGAGGCTCAATAGGAGAAGGCAGACAGTGCCTCAACGAGTGTTTGAACTCTTCTTGGAATCTAGACGTCCCCGCCAGCTGCCCGCCCGATATCGTCGAAACGCCGCACGACTGTGAGCCACTTCGAAGGGGATGTGAGAGAGATGTCAACCATCGGATCCCTCCCCATCGTGGAACGAGGAGCACGGCGGTCAGGAGAGACGAGACGCGAAATCCTCGTAGCTTGGCCTGCGGACGATTCTGACCTCGTCCGATCCGGTCAGCACCACGATAGCTGGCAACGGTATGCCGTTGAACGAGTTGTTGCTGACGACGGAGTAGGAGGCAAGGTCCGAGAACATGACCTTCGATCCGCGCTGCAACGGCTCCTCGAAAGAGAAGTCTCCCAGTATGTCTCCTGAGAGACAGCTGCGGCTGGCCAGCCGATACGTGTGCTTCAGCTTGCCAGGCTCGTCCCCTCCGACGGCTTCCAGCTTGTACGACGTCATGAGAACGTCTTGGACATGAGCCCAGGCGGATATGTCCAAGATGGCGATGTCCATCTCGTTGTGGACGATATCCAGCACCGTCGCCATCAGGACGCCTGCATCGAACGCAACGGCCTCTCCCGGCTCCATGTAGACGTCAACGCCGTGTTCCGCCCGGAAATCGGATATCACCCTGCACAGCCGGTCGACATCGTAGTCGGGGGCGGTTATGAGCTGTCCCCCGCCGAAGTTGACCCACTCGACCTTCGAGAGATGGCGTCCGAACTTCTCCTCGACGACCTTGAGCAGCTTCTCCAGCGAGACGGAATCCTGCTGACAAAGCGCGTGGAAGTGAAGCCCTTCGATCCCATCTGGGACGCTCTTGAGGTCATCCGCCTTCACCCCAAAACGGCTGTATCTCGCGCACGGGTCCCACAGGCCGATGGATATCTCCGAGTACTCGGGATTTATGCGTATGCCGCAGCTTATCTCCCGCGGACACTCCTCCACGAGAGGGCGGAGTCTTTCCCATTGAGCGAGTGAGTTGAACACGATGTGGTCCGACAGCTCCAGGAGCCCTCGAAACTCGAGGTCGTCATATGCGGGGGCGAACGCGTGGACTTCCTTCCGGAACTCCTCCTTTCCGAGACGGGCTTCGTACAGCCCACTCGCACACGTCCCTTGGAGGTACCTGCCGATCAACGGAAACAGGTCAGGTACGGTGAAGCCCTTCAGCGCCATCAGTATCTTGCATCCGGTCGCATCCTGGATTCTACCGAGGATCTGACAATTCTCCTCGATTGCCCGCTCGTCGATGATGTAGCACGGAGAAGGGACCTCAGCGAGCATATTCTCCTGAAATCTGGCTGTCCGTTGCATGGCGGGACGTAGGCGCTCTCACCCCAAAAGGGTTACTGACGGCGCCGTGGAAACTGCGAGAGACTAGCGCAGATGCGGACCCCTGCGGCCGGTTCTGGCTACACGGGCATTGCGCGGGAGGGATTGAGACCGTGGAACACGACATCTATCGGCACGAGTGAGAGCGATGCGACCGACTTCGCCTTCTTGGCAACCTCTGCCGCCGCAGCGCTCCTGTATGTCTTCTTGCGTGGGAACCTCGGCCTCCACCGTTCGAGCAACCGGACTCTCAGATGACCGACCGGTGGCCGATGAGAGCTCACCTGAGGTAGAACGACACGGGCTCTATGCCTTCCTGGAAGAGATCGAGCGCGGCGCCACCGGAAGCCGTGACGTAGGACGGGTCGATCAGCGTGTAGCCGTGGGATTCAAGAAACCCTGGCAGCCCTTCGAAATCATTCAGATGGTAGCATACCACGACGGCTGCGACGTCGTACTGGACCACGGCCGTCCTGACGGTGTCGAACGTGAGCTCAGGGTATTGCCTGTGGGCGACATTTACCATCTCAGGCGGCACGCGGCGATCGGCGTAGGCAGCGATTAGCGGGTCGCCGCAGATGACCCAATCGTCCTCATCCGTGAGCTCCGCAAGCGCGCGACCGTACACGATCTGTATCGGCTCGTCCTGCAGTAGCAGGCCGTAAACCGACAGCCCGCCCGAGACCGCGAGGGAGGCAACTAGGATAGCGATTGCCGCCTTTGCGCCTCGTGACAGTTTCGACACAATCAGCGGCTTACCCTCGCTGCAGGTGATGCTTTTCGGTCCACGCTCACGTGCCACCACGACGCCTGCTAGTATCGCGAGCGCCGGGCTCGCCAAGGCCATGTGGTGAAGGAACACGAGCGGCTGCACGACCATGAACAGGAGGACTGCGAATGTCACGGAAAGGAGCAGCCTCTCAGCAGGGCCAGCCCGCCACAGTGCCTTCGCGCGAACGAGCGGGAGAGCGTATGCGATACAGAGGCCGAAGAACGCCACGACAGACAGCTTGAGGAAGGCGTCGAACGTCCTGTGGCCCTGGTTGAAGACCATGCCCTCGAGCATATCCGAGGGACCGAGTAGCAGGAGCAGCGCGACCATCGGAACGCAGGCGGATGCGACCAGAGCGACCGTGGCGACGGCGGACGTCCTGACATCGCTTCTCCTCGAGGCCGTCTCGAGGACGATGAACAACAGCATTCCGGCCAACCCGACGACGCCCAGGAGCTTCACCGACGCGGAGAGGCCCATGAGCAAGCCCGAGGCGACGAGATAGGGCAGCCTGTTGCCATGCTGGTACATGATGAACGCGAGCAAGGACACGGCCAACACGGAAGCCGCGAGGGCGTCGAGCGAGAAGAGCCTCGACTCCCGGAGGAATGTGAAGTCGACCGCGAGCAGCGCTCCTGTGACGAGCATCGCCCCGGCCCCTGCCATCCGTCGCGAGGCGTACATGCAGCTCCCTATCGCAAGCATCGAGAAGACCACCGTCAGCGCTCTCAGCGACACGACGTCCCCCCAGGCGACCGCACCCATCAGAAACGCTCCGGGCGCTTGGTCGCACGGGAGCTCGGCATAGAGGTCGTAGCCCTCGGAGAGCATGAGCACGCGCTCGGCCATCACCCCCTCGTCGACGCCGTTGTTGGAGAAGCTCCACTCGAGGTGGTAGACCCGCAGCGCCAGCGCGGCCACGACGATGAATAGCGTCAGTATCAGCACGCGACGACGGCAGAGCGCGCTTGTCGCTGCATCAGACGACCGAATGCCTATCGTCCCTCCTCTACACGGACAGAATGGCTGGCAAGGCTATGATACTAACGGCACAAGTGCTGGGGAGCGTTCACAGGAGCTCCTGGAACTCCTTGACGAGGTCAGGATGTCTGCTCTCGACCGCTTTCAGTATCGCCAGCGTGGACATCTTCTCCACGCCGACCTCGTTGAGCGTCTCGATGACCTTGTCAAACGTCTCGTCGGAGAGCGTCACGAGCTTCTCCTTCGCCATCCAGTTCCTGTAGAGGTGGTCCTCGAGCAGATCGCGCCAGCCGTTCTCGTACCGCTCAAGCGACTTCGTGCTGAAGTCGCCCTCCCGCGTCGCATTGGCGAGCGTCTCGCCCGCCACCTTGCCCGCCTTGCAGCTGTTGGATATGCCCCCACCCGTGATCGGGTCTATCTGCCTCGCGGAGTCGCCGACGAGCAGCACGCCATCGCCGACGGTCCTGTCGATCGGGGCGCACACCGAGACGGCGCCGCTGACGATGTCGAGAGGCCTGCCTTTCCTCAGCCCCGGCTGGCTCTCGATGAACCTGTCCAGGTAGGCCTTGACCTCTCCGGGATCGTTGAGCCGCGAGAGCTGGACGCCCAGACCCACGTTCGCCGTCTCCTCGTCCTTGGGGAACATCCAAACGTAGCCTCCGGGCGCGACACTTCCCAGGTAGAACTGGCAGTACTCGTGCTCCTGCTCTATGTTCGTGAGTCTGTACTGGAGGCAAGTGGTTATGTCCTTGGCGGCGAGCGACGTCTCGATGCCCGCCCAGCGGCCGACCTGCGATTCGAACCCGTCCGCGCCGACCACGCAGCCGCAGCGTATCTCCTCGGTCTCGCCGAACGACCTCGCCTTCACGCCCACGACCCTGTCGCCCTCCCGGATGAGACCCAGCGCCGAGGTCTTGAGCCTCAAGTCGGCGCCAGCCCTGATGGCATACCTCGCGAGGAGCTTGTCGAAGAACACGCGGTCGAGGACGATGCCGACCTCGTTCCCAGCCATCTTCTCGGAGAGGTAGAACGGCGTGCCGTTGGGCGCGACCAGCTTCGCGCCCTTGACCTCGCAGGCGACGCTCTTCGAGTCGAGCCTGATGTCGACGGAGTCGAGCCACGAGCGGGATATGCCCTCACCGCATCGCACCGGCGAGCCTATCTCCTGCCGCTTCTCGATGATCAGTACGCGAGCGCCGTTCTGGGCAGCCCATCTGGCTGTCGACGTCCCCGCCGGTCCAGCGCCGACGACGACGATGTCGTAGTCACCCATCGTCACACGCCCCCTTAGGCATGATGGCGCCGACCGGGCAGACCTTGGTGCACCTCTTGCAGAGCGTGCACTCTTCCCCGAACTCCAGCACGACCTCGTTCAGGTACATCGAGTTGGACGGGCACGAGCCGACGCACGCCCCGCAGTGCAGGCATTTGCCGACATCGGCGCACAGACGCTCCCCCTTCTGTTCCATCGATCCTCACCTCAGGTGTACTCCGCACCGTGCCGCTTCCTCCACTCCTCGATGGGAATGGAGAACTCCTTCTCGACAGCCGTCCGGTAGACCGGCCCCGAGTTGTACGCGCAGAACGGTATGATCCTCCCGTCGGGAGTGGTGTAGTGTATCATGCACCTCTTCACGCGCTCGATATCGTAGTTGTACGAGTCCATGAAGTGCATCGCGCCGACGTACATCATCTGCCAGCTGAACTTCGCCAGCTCGGACTTGGTCTCCTCCGAGAGGACGCCCCGGAGCGACTTCAGGAACTGGACTGAGCTCATGCCGTCCGGCATCTCGTCCTTCCTGAGGTACTTCTTGAGGAGGCTGAACGCCTTCATCTTGCCGAGGAACTTCACCTTCCTCCCCTCCGTCCGCTTGGCCAGCTCGTACATCTCGTGGAAGAGCGGCTCGACGTCCACGAACCTCGTGACCGGGATGATGTTGTCCGGGTCCTTGACGAAGAGATACGTCGCTATGCCGCAATGGACGTGCGTCGTGAGCGTCACCTTGTTGTCTCCGTACAGCGCCTGCCACAGCTCGGATATCGCCGACACGGTCGGCACGGGGTACCAGTCCGTCGTCCTGATCTTACCCCCCGACTGACGCTCCATGTCCTTAGCGAGGTCGGGCAGTGTGTACCTGCCCTTCTCGAGCTCCTCGCTCGTGCACCTTCCCGTGAAGGCTACGGGCTGGTAGTTGACGCCTCTGACAACATCCATGTTCTCGAGCGCGTAGTGGAGTATGGGCCAAACCTGATCGTCGTTCACGCCCCTGACTATCGTCGGGACGAACACGATCGAGGACGGGCCCGTCACCTGCCTGAAGTTCTCGATCACCTTCTTCTTGACGTCGAGTAGGTCCCGCCCTCGGGCACGCTCGTATATCTCCCGCCTCATCCCGTCGAACTGGAGGTAGAGCGTGTTGAGCCCGGCCGCACTCGCCTTCTGGCAGAAGTCAACGCTCTCAGCGAACTTGATGCCGTTCGTCGCCGCCTGCACCTGGGCGAAGCCCATGTCCCTCGCGGCCGCGATCGCGTCCAGGAACCTCGGATATATCGTCGGCTCCCCGCCCGAGAACTGCACCGCTGGGCACGGAACCGGCCTCTCGTCCCTTACGACCCTGAGCATCTTGAGCACCGTGTCGTAGTCCGGCTCGAACACGTATCCTGCGGCGTTGGCGTTGGCGAAGCATATGGGGCACTTAAGGTTGCACCTGTTCGTGAGGTCCACGTTCGCGAGGCCCGTGTGGCTCAGATGCAGGTCGCATAGTCCGCAGTCGAACGGACATTTCTTCGCGCCCGTTATCGCCGGGTTGCGCACGCCCACGCCGTCCTTCGCCCACGACTCGACGCGCAGGTACATCTCGGCATCGGACCACACGACATCGCTGAAGCTGCCGTGATCTGCGCAGGTCTTCTCAATCACCACCTTTCCGTCCTTCTCACGTATGGTCGCATTGATGATGGCGAGGCACTCCGGGCAAAGGCTCTCAGTCGTCTTCGGAAGGCCGGATGGCACGGCGCTCTCTCTGGTGAGCATGGGTGATCCCAGTCCTCGGAGGTTTATTCTTAGCGATTCATTTAAATTTTATGTAGCGGATACCGCTACAAATGGAGCTGAAAACCATCGTTCAGAGCACCGGAAGGGACGTCGACGCCCTCCTCCGGGAGTACGAGAGCATATCCAGCACCCTCAGGGCCATAGGCCTGTCGGAGTACGAATCGCGCGCCTATCTCGCGCTGGTCGCCTCGGGCTCATCATCCGCCTCGTTTGTAGCTGAGACCGGGCAGATTCCGCGGACATCTGCGTACCGCATCCTCCGCGCTTTGGAGCGGAAGGGCTTCGCGAGGTCCAAGGAGGGAAGGCCCATGACCTTCACGCCGGCCGACCCGTCGGCCCTCGGCGACAGATATGCGAACGAGATCAGGGAGGCGTTCTCCAAGATCGAGTCTCTGAAGGATGTGCTCTCGACGAGGGGGATACCGCAGCTGGTTTACACCATCCTCGGGAAGGACCGCGTCTTCGAGAAGATCGGGGAGATGCTGGACCGGGCGGAGCACACATTCGTCATATCGTCGCCGTCCATCGCAGAGTTCAGGCGGCGCCTGGGCAAGAAGTTCACGAAGGCTATATCGAGGGGCGTACAGGTGACGGTGATAACCAGCCCTTTCGTCAAGGTGCCGGAGCACGTGAAGGTGATCAGGCGTCACGGGCTGATAGCGACGGACGTGATCGCCGATGCGAGCAACGCCCTCCTCGCCGCGCCCGACCTGTCGGCGTGCGGGTACACGGACAACGAGGCGTTGTCGGAGCATCTCCAGGACTTCCTCCGCATCATGTCCGAGAGCGACGGAGGTTGAGGTCCCACCGCCTGGACCGCTCCTTGCTCGACTCGGCCTTGATGATCGTCCTTATCAGGAACGGAGCGTACAGGGTGGTCGCTATCGAAACGAGCACAATGACAGAATAAGTCTCCGTGCCGATCGTGCCCATGTTGAGGCCTATCATCGCCACGACGATGCCCACCTCGCCCCGCGGCACCATGCCGGCGCCGACTATCAGCGCCGTCTTCTCGCCCCTGGTCGCCGCGCCTGCGGCGCAGCCGACGAGCTTGCTGAGTATCGCGACAACCGTTAGCGCGATCGCCAACGGGGCGACGCTGGCGAAGTCGGAGAAGTCCACCCTGGCGCCCATGACCACGAAGAAGAACGGCACCAGCAGCACGTTCAGAGGCTCGAACCTGTGCTCGAGCTCGTAAGTCTCCTTGCTGTCGGAGAATATCAGGCCGGCGAAGAAGGCGCCGATGATGGCTGCCAAGCCCACGTACGACGCCATCGCGGAGAGGCCGAATATGACTATCAGTATTATGACGAACGGCGCCTCCTTCTGTGCGAGCTTGTCCAGCCAGTTGTCCCTCTTGAAGGCGTGCGTCTTGTAGTGGATCGTCCAGCTCCCGTCCACGGTGCGGTCGTGGCGTATCTCGCGCTTGCCGGAGGCGTACCTCACCATCCGGGTGCCCAGTATCGTGACGATCGCCACGAAGCACGCCGCCTCCGCGATGACGATGACCACGTCGAGGCTTGTCAGGCTCGCGCCCGCAGCCGTTCCGCTGACCAGCGTGAGGACTATCATAGCGAGTATGTCGTCCACCACCGCCGCTCCGAGTATTATCTTCGCCTCGGTTGTGGCGATCATGCCCATGTCCTGCAGCACCCTCGCGGTGATGCCCACACTCGTCGCGACGAGGGCCGCGGCGATGAACATCGATTCAACGGAAGTGAAGTGCAGCAGCACCGAGACGTAGTAGCCCGTCACGAAGGGTGCGACGACGCCGAGCACCGCGACGGACGTGGCTATGAGTCCGACCCTCTTCAGCTCCGAGAGCTTCGTCTCCATGCCGACGGAGAAGAGCAGGAACGTCGCGCCTAGCTGCGCGAGGACATCGAAGAAGGCGTGCTCCTCGGTGATGAGGTGAAGTATGGAGGGCCCGAGTATCACGCCGGCGATCAGCTCTCCAGTGACCGCGGGGAGCTTCAGCCGCTCCATGATCTCGCCGCCGACCTTGGCTGCGAAGAACGCGACGAATATCAGGAGCAACGTCTCTTCAGTGCCCAATGCATCCCATCCGACGAGTTGAATGCAATAGTCGATATTTAACCTTGAGTCAGGGCACAGGGCCAGCGGCGCGGGGGCCCGCAGGCTGCATGTAGCTGCAACTGCCATCTCCACCTTCCGGGCCTCTCGAGCGAATGGGATGGCGCTTAACGAAGGGCGCGGACGCGCCGCGACAGGTATGGCGTCGAGCGGACGCTGGAGGCGAGACGATATGGGACAGATCTCGTTCTCCATGATCGCCACTGTCCTTCTGCTCTCGACCGTCGCCGCTGGCGTATACCTGGCGAAGAGGGAGGTCGACCGGTTCGAAGCCGAGCGCAGGGAGAGGCTCATGGCGGAGATGGCCGCCTCTGTCGACGAGGTGGTGCTCGAAGTGACTCTCGCCGCGACGGCGCGTGCGCATGCCGTCGTCTCCGGCTGGGACGCGTATCCCGTAAACCATTCGGCCTTATCCGAGGAGTTCTCCCGTTCCATGCTGGAGTACCTGGCCTCGGGGTTCCCAAGGGACCAGAGCGGGTTCACCATGCGCGTCGGCAACTGGACAGGCGGGCTGTTCTTCTCGGAGATGAAGACCGTCGACCTCGTCTCCTCGGACGATACGGCCAGGGAGGAACTTGTGATGGACGGCTCCGCCGCCGTAATCGAAGGGGTTCCAGCCGGATGCGACGAGGTCGTCGGCGAGCGGACCGCGTGTCCGTACTACGTCGCCACGGGAAGCCTCACGGTCAACGTCAGCAGCGGCACGACGGCGTTCGAGAGGGATGCGTCGTTCGAGCGGCCCGTCGTGTCCGCGCTGCCGTTCCTCGAATCGAAGGTGAGGGCCTTCGAGTCCGCCTCGTTCGGCGAGATGTCGGACCTCGGAAAGCTCGTGGAGTACATGCTGACGACGCTGGCCCAGCTGAGGGTGCTTGAGGGCTACGGCACTCCCGTCTATTCGGGCGGCCTCGCGACGGCGGACTTCATCGCGAAGGCGCTCTTCGAGGCCTTGAGGGAGGCGCTCGAGGAGACCAGGACAGCGGAGGTCACGGCGTCGCTGGAGTTCCTTCAGACGCTGGGGCGCAGGGTGCTGGACAACTTCATAGACAACCTACTCGACATCATCAAGGAGGTCGTGCACGAGGTGGTGTTCTACCTGGAGGCGACGCTCAGCGACGCGACGGGCGCCGCCGGCGCGGGCCTGCGGCTCTCCTTCATCGTCGGGGGCGAAGCGGTCTCCGAGCTGCTCAAGTGGCTCATCAAGAGCCTCGCGACGTACATCGTCAACCTTGGGAGGGCTGGCAACCCAGTGGAGTACCCGCCATCGCCTGAGGCGTTCTTCGCCGACCTGCACATACGCTTCGAGGTGCTCTTCTTCGTCGGCATGCCGAGGCTCCTGAGCGCGCTCGGAGGCCGTGTCGACCAGAGTCTGAGGGTCACGGCCCTCGTCGCCATATCGCCCAACATGCCGGCGATAGGGAGGCTCGTCGGGAGGGACTGGGGCCGATGGGAGGTGGACTTCGGCCTGTGCCTCGAAGGCATCCCGCGCGAGGTCGTGGGGAGCCTCTTCGTCGGGGCATCGGGAGAGCGAGTAGACGTCTGGCTTGTCCGTGCGAGGGCGTACGGAGCGTGACCGCCGTTCGAAACAAATAAATGCGCTATCGCCATGCGATAGAGGAGATGCTATGGACGCCATCACCGAGTCGCTCCTGGACAGCCTCAACGCGTTGCTCGAGTCAGTATGGTTCGAGCTGACGTTCCTGCTGGTGGTGGCGCTGTTCGCAGGATTCCTGTTCGCCAGGTTCGGTCAGCCGAAGGTCATAGGATACATACTGATAGGGGTGATCATAGGACCGAGCGTCCTCAGCATAATCCGGCCCTTCGACGGCAACATATCCGGCCTGCCGGAGAGCATCATGATGTTGGCGGAGCTGGGAGCGCTCGTGCTGCTCTTCATGGTCGGATTGGAGTGCGACCTCAAGAAGATATACACGAGGAAGTCCGTGAGCATCGCCATCGGAGGCGTCATCGTGCCCTGGGTCGGCGGCTTCCTGATCGCCTACTTGTGGGACTACGACGTCGAGGCGGTGTTCATAGGGGCCACCCTCGTCGCGACCAGCGTCGCTGTCACCGCGAGCGTCATCTCCGACCTCGGGCTCATAGGCGGGCACATATCGAACGCCATCGTCGGTGCCGCCGTCGTGGACGACATCCTCGGCATGATCGTCCTGTCGATATCCAAAGGCATGGCGTCCGGAGGCGTGGACGCCATCGGCCTCGCCGGCCTCGTCATCGGCGCCGTCGTGTTCGTCGTGGTGGGCGCGTGGATAGGCACGCGCTTCCTCGTCAAGCTGGTGTTCAACGTCCAGATATCGGGCTACAAGCGGAAGCTGCCGCTGAGCGGCTTCACCCTCGCCCTCGCCATAGCCTTCCTGTACGCTTTCGTGGGGGAGCTGATAGGCATCTCAGGTATCGTCGGCGCGTTCGTCGCCGGTACGGTCTTCGCGGGCTCGGCCCTCAGGGACGGCATAAGGAAGGGCACGCAGTACCTGGACGCACTGTTCGTCCCCCTCTTCTTCGTCTCCCTCGGAACCGTGGTGAACCTCGGCGAGATATGGAACACCATCGTCTTCGGAATCAGCCTCACGGTTATCGCCATCGCGACGAAGGTCGTGGGCTGCGGCGTGCCGGCCTACCTCAGCGGCATGAACAAGATGGACTCCTTGGCAGTCGGCTTCGGCATGACACCCAGGCTGGAGGTGGCGCTGGTCATCGCGTACTACGGCCTTTCTACGGGGATAATCGGGGTCGAGCTATACTCCGTCGTCGTGTTTATGGGACTCGTGACAGCGATCGTCTCCGCGCCCGTGCTCAAGGACTTGCTGAGACGCGGCGGCCACGACCTCTCAGGTATATGACGTGAAAAGCATCTGCTGGGGCCGTCGTGCCCTACGTCTCGACATGGGCCAACTCGTGCGAGCGCCCCTTGTCGTTCATCTCCGCACCGCTCTCCGCGGCTTCCGGCCCCCTCATGCCGAGCGCCAATAGGAACGCCCGGCCGAATGCGATGGCTGAATCGGTGTTCCCGGTCTCCAACTCCCTGAGGAAGGCCTTTCCGACGAGCAGCGCGAATTCCCTGTTAGCCACGTTGTCCAACTCCTTTCCGTCGGCTCCTGGTTATTCTATTCGAGCGCGCCCGTATTAAAAGGGGCAGAGGTGGCAATCAAGGCTGATTCTCAAATACGATAAATCACGGCCAATAAGCGCCGCTTTGGAGAACTCCGAACGAATCCGGTCTCATCGTATCGCGTCCTGTCCGCCCATGTACGGCCTCAACGCCTCCGGGAGCGTCACGGAGCCGTCGGCGTTCTGATAGTGCTCGATGAGGGCGGCGAAGGTCCGCGCCAGGGCTATGCCCGAGCCGTTCAGGGTGTGTACGAACTCGCTCTTGAGGTGCGGCTCTCTCCTGAACTTGATCATGGCCCGCCGGGACTGGAAGCTCTTGAAGTCGCTGCATGAGGACACCTCCAGCCACTGCCCCATACCTGGAGAGTAGGCCTCGATGTCGTAGGTCTTCGACGAGGCGAAGCCCAGGTCGCCGGTGCAGAGTAGCATAACCCTGTAGGGCAGCTCGAGACCGGTGAGCACCGCCTCGGCGTCCGCGAGGAGCATGTCCAGCTCCTTCTGGGATTCCTCCGGCAGCGTGAACTTCACGAGCTCGACCTTGTTGAACTGGTGGACCCTGGCGATGCCCTTGGTCTCTATGTGCTTGCCGGCCTCGCGCCTGAACGAGGGCAGATACGCCGTGAAGCGGATCGGCAGCTTCGAACCGTCCAGTATCTCGTCCCTGAACAGGTTCGTGACGGGCACCTCGGCCGTCGGGTTCAGGTACATGTCGTCCCTCTCCATCCAGTACATGTCATCGTGCATCAGCGGGAGCTGGCCCGTTCCGACGCAGCTCTGCCTGTTGACGACCACCGGCGGAAAGACCTCCTGATATCCTTGGCTGCGGTGGAGGTCCAGCATGTAGTTGATCAACGCCCTCTCGAGCCGCGCGCCGTCGCCCTTGAGCACGTAGAACCCCGTGCCCGCCACCTTCGCGCCGCGCTCGAAGTCTATGATGTCCAGGCGCTCGCCGAGTTCCCAGTGCGGAAGTGGCTTGAAGTCGGGCTTCCGAGGCTCGCCGAACGAGCGCACGAGGGCGTTGTCCGCGGCGTCTCTGCCTGCCGGCACGCTCGCGTCCGGCAGGTTCGGCAGCTTCAGGAGGGAATCGGCCCTGGCCGCGTCGAGCCGGCGCAGCTCGTCGTCGATCTCCTTGATGCGCGAGGATATGGCTTTCATCTCCTCGATCTTCTTCGCCTTGGCGTCCTCTGCGAGGCCCGGGACCTCCGTCGCCACCTCGTTCCTCTGCTTTCTGAGGCCGTTCGCCTCGTCCGTGAGCGTCCTCCACCTCCCGTCCGCCTCGAGGAACCGCTCGAGGGGCGCGGGGTCGTGGTTCCTGCCGGATAGCGACTTCCGGACCAGGTCGACGTCCTCGCGGATCAACTTCGCATCAAGCATTATCACATCCCCGTTTTTCCATGAACGCAGTGGATCTCATTCCTCATCGCAGCCTTTTATGCTACTTCTCTCCCGGCAGAGGACGGCCGTCCTGCCCCTCACCTCGACCAGCCGGGCCGACGCCCTCTCGGCGAGGCCGCGCGCCAGAGCCTTCCTGTCTCCGGACGGTGTTTCGGGAAGCCGCACCTTGACGACCTCCCGCGCTTTCAGCTGTCTCGTGACCTCGGAGACAACCTCTTCCGTCACGCCGTCCCTTCCCACGAGCACGGTGGGTCTCAGAGACTGGGCCTCCGCCCTCAGCTCCCTGTCGCCACGACGCTCAGTCATCAGCCTGACCTTCCCGGTCATCCCCAATGGGGAGTCTCTGGATGTGGCCGCACCGGAGGCACGTGAGCGACAGCCTGCGCTTCCCCGTGCGCACGCGGACGTTCCTCGGCGGCACGAAGAAGGCGTGACAAGAAGGGCAGTACGTCCTCTTATGCCTCGCGGGCGCCCTGTAGCGTTCGCTCACGCGGAGTGCGAGCGAGACATACCTCCTCGCCCGCTCGTCCTTTCCCGACCTGGCCTCGATCTCCGCCAGCTCGAACAGGCGGCCGACCTGCTGTTCGGCCAGACCCCTCGCCTGCTTCTTGCTCAAGTACCTCCGGGCCATGCGCCCTTGGAATCATGCCCCGGATATTAAACGGTTCTTGAGGGAAGCCAGCACGTCCCCACGGTCGTGCCCGCGCGCTCGTCCATTCAGTGAGGTTTAAATATAGATAGCATTATTGCGCAAGCCTGAGGCGCCATTGGCGGAAGGTCGGCTTATGTCTCGCAAGCCCAACAGCATGTACAGGGATGTACGGGGCCCAGCGTACTGCCGAAGGGAGTACATGGGCGGTGTTCCAGCCAGCAGGATCACCCAGTTCGAGCACGGCACGAAGGCGGAATATCCAGTCCGCATGAGTCTCCGGGTCGTCGAGCAGTGCCAGATAAGGCACATCGCGCTGGAGTCGGCGAGGATATCAGCGAACAGGTTCCTCACGAAGAAGATAGGCCAGTCGGGATACCATCTGAAGATCAAGGTGTACCCGCACCACGTGCTCAGGGAGAACAAGATAGCGACGGGCGCGGGGGCGGACCGTATCTCCGAGGGCATGCGGCACGCGTTCGGCAAGGCCGTGGGCACAGCGGCGAGAGTGTCCAGGGACCAGGAGGTCATCGCCGTCGAGACCTCGCGGGGCCACTTCGCCACGGCCAAGCAGGCGCTCAGGAGGGCAGCGGTCAAGCTGCCGTCTCCCTGCTACATCATCGTGGAGAGGGGCAGGGCGCCCGCCAAGTGAGGCGACGTACAACTTTGCTGTACTCCTACCAGGTTCCTCACAACGTTTTTTACGAATGTCGTTGGTACCGTAGCGCGGACCAGGGGCTTCCGTGTTGTAGCGGTCCCAGTCCGAATCAAGTGGTTGCAGAATCATGTTCGATGTTGACCTTTCGAGCGCCGTCGCCGAGATCAAGAGGCTGAAGGCGAGGATAGTAGCCCTGCAGGTGCCCGAAGGGCTGAAGAAGCGTGCCTACCAGATCGCGGAGGACATCGAGAACAACGCGGGGGCGGAGGTCCTGCTCGTCGCGGAGCCGTGCTTCGGCGCCTGCGACGTGCCCTCGTCGCTCTTCGAGCTCGTCGACGCCGTCGTGCATGTAGGCCACTCACCCATACCATCGATAAGGTTCTCCAAGCCGGTGATATTCGTCCCAGCGAGGTCGAGGGTACCCGTCAACGACCAGCTCAGGAAGGCCGTCGGCCTCCTGACAGAGCCCGTGGGCGTCCTCGCGACATCGCAGCACCTCCAGGAGCTGGATGACGTCATCGAGGGGCTCGAGAGCATGGGAATGAAGGTCAAGATGGGCGAGGGAGACAGCCGCATATCGCACGTGGGGGAGATTCTCGGATGCAACTACACCGCGGCGACGGCGGTGGGGGACGAGGTTGGGAGCTACCTGCTCATCGGCAGCGGCACCTTCCACGGTCTGGGCGTCCATCTCGCGACAGGCAAGAAGGTCGTCGTGCTCGACCCGCACATCGACGAGCCGAGGGAGATCGAGCAGGCTAAGGACAAGATACTGCGCCAGCGCCACGCCGCGATAGAGAAGGCCGAGAAGGCGCGGTCGTTCGGTATCATCATCGGGGAGAAGGTCGGCCAGAGGCGCATGAGACGCGCCCGGGAGCTGCGCAAGCTGCTCAGGTGGAAGAAGAAGGACGCAAGCCTCATACTCATGGACAAGTTCGACCCGGAGAAGCTCAAGGCGCTGGGGTTCGACGCCTACGTGTCCACCGCATGCCCGAGGATAGCCATAGACGACGTGGCGATGTACGACACGCCGCTCCTCACACCGCACGAACTGGAGATCGTCCTGGGTGTGCGCAGGTGGGAGAACTACACATTCGACCAGATGACGGACGACGAGTTCTGAACGCCTCCGGGGGTGTGGCGCTTGATCGATCTTGAAGGGCTGCTCGAAACCGGCCGCACGGGCCACGTCCGGGTAGGCATCGGCCTCGAACCGCGGAGGCTGTCGCGAACCTCGGAGGACCTGGAGAAACGCGGCTGCGGCGTCGACCTCGTGGGATACTCGGACGCGCGCACTCTGGTCCGGGCGCTCATGGACGAGGACGTGGACGCCGCCGTGAGGGGCACGCTCGGTTCCGGCGGGGCGGTCGAGGCCATGAGAACCCTCTCGGCCACCGGCACGGTGATGAGGACGGCGGTTATGTCCGATGCGAACGGCCGCCCCTTCCTGCTGACGCCCGTTGGAATAGACGAGGGGAACTCCCTCGAGCAGCGGCTCGAGCTTGTGAGACGGACGGTTCGGTACTTCACCCCTGCTGGGTGGCGCATCGAAGTGGGCGTGCTCTCCAAGGGCCGGCCCGAGGACAAGGACAGGGGGAACGACATAGCCAGGAGCCTCGAGGAGGGCGAGGCGATGAAGCGCGCCCTGACGGCAGAGGGGGTGCCAGCCAGGCACTACTCCATCCTCGTCGAAGAGGCCGTGCGCGAGCGCGACCTCGTCGTCGCGCCGGACGGCGTGGTCGGGAACCTTATGTTCAGGACCCTGCACTTCCTGGGCGATGGGAAGTCCTACGGAGCACCGATCGTGAACCTGCCGAGGGTCTTCGTCGACACCTCGAGGGCGAAGGAAGACTATTCCGGCCCCGTGCTCCTCGCCGCTGGACTGGCGCACGCCGGGTGCGGGGCCTGAAAGCTTTATTATGTGCGCTCGAGCTACCATGGCTCGATGAGGCTCGAAATCGACGGTTGGAGCTCGAAGATAACCTTCTCCGCCACGCATATCATACCCGGTCACTTCAAGTGCGGGCGGCTTCATGGCCACGACTACGCGATAAACGCCTCGATCGAGGGCTCGATCGGACCCGAGGGCGTCATCATGGATTTCATCAGCGTCAAGGAGTTCCTGCGGAAAGTGGCTGCCGAGCTCGACCACAAGGTGCTCATACCGCTGAGGGACGAGGCCGTGAAGGAGGAGGGAGGTTCCGTCCGCTACACCCCCAGCGGGAAGATCTACATGTTCCCCAGCGAGGACTGCGCCCTGCTGGACGTCGGCGTTGCCTCGGCCGAGGAGCTTGCCAGGTTCGTGCTCCAGAGAGTTCGGGAGAAGGTGCATTTCCCGGACAACGTGAAGAGGGTGGAGATAGGCGTGGACGAAGGCGAAGGGCAGGGCGCCTGGATTGGCTGCGACCTCTGAGCCACGGATGTGCGGAAGATGGTGCTGGCTGTCGTTCTTCTCTCCGGAGGCCTCGATTCGTCTACGGCGCTCGCCATCGCGTCGGAGAAGGGCTACGACGTGGTCGCGCTCACGTTCAACTACGGACAGAGGCACATGCGGGAGCTGGAAAGCGCGAGGCGAATAGCCGAGCACTACAACGTCAAGAGCCATGTCGAGATATTCCTCGGAATTGGACAGCATCTGCAGAGTTCCTTGACCAGAAGTGAGCTGGAGTTGCCGAGCGACGGCGAGCACACGGACGGCACGTCCGGTATCCCCACAACGTATGTTCCAGGCAGGAACATGGTGTTCCTAAGCGTAGCGTCGGCCATCGCTGAGGGCATAGGCGCCGACGCCGTGGTCATAGCCGCGAACGCCGTGGACTTCAGCGGATACCCTGACTGCACGCCAGAATTCATCGAGGGGTTCCAAAGGCTGCTAGAGGTCGGCACGAAGCGCGGTGTGGAGGGCCCTCCCGTAAGGGTCGAGGCGCCGCTGCTGAGGATGTCCAAGGAGGACATAGTCCGCGAGGCGCTGAGACTCGAGGTTCCCCTTGAGCTCACATGGAGCTGCTACTCCGGGGGAGAGAGGGCCTGTGGCACCTGCGACTCGTGCCGTCTGAGGCTGCGAGGGTTCGCCGAGGCGGAGACGCACGACCCGATAGCCTACGAAGGGAGGGACGAAGCGTGAAGATCTATTCGATATTCCGATCGCTGCAGGGCGAGGGGCTGACGATTGGCCAGCCGACGGTCTTCATAAGAACTTCCGGCTGTCCGCTGAGGTGCACCTACTGCGACACGGCCAAGGCGCTCGAGGAGGGCAAGGAGATGTCTCTGGAGGACATCGTCGAAGCCGTTGAGGTGTACGGCACGAGACACGTGTGCCTCACAGGTGGGGAGCCCCTCGCTCAGGACGACGCGTACAGACTCATCCAGCGACTCCTGGACAGCAGACACGTGGTCATCGTCGAGACGAGCGGGGCTATCCCGATCGACGAGATGCCGTGTGACGAGAGGCTCTCGATAAGCATGGACATCAAGTGTCCCTCCTCCGGCGAGTCGGACAAGATGATCTGGGAGAACATAGAGCTGCTCGGACCGACCGACCAACTCAAGTTCGTCATAGGGGATGTCGAGGACTACGAATTCGCGAAGGACACCGTGCGGAAGCACACACCGATGTGCGAGGTCATCTTCACCCCCGTGGGAGGCACCGAGCTCAGGGGGCTGGCGGAGGACGTGCTCAGGGACGAAATCGATGTGAGGGTGCTCCCGCAGCTGCACAAGCTCATATGGGGAGACGAGGACGATCGGTAGATGCCTACCCCCGGAATATCGGACGCTTGGACAGGAGCCTTGGAAGCGGAAGCGGCGCCCGCGGATACCCTTCGAGGAGCTGCTCCGTCTCCCCGCGCAGCTGGTCCAGGGTCATCGCCTTCATCTCGCCGGAGCGCAGTCGAACGGGGAGCTGGCCGGACGCCAGCTCCTTCTCGCCGACGACTATGATCATGTTAATCCACTCCCTCTCGGCGTTCCTTATCTTCTTCCCGACGGAGTCGTCGGTGTCGTCTATGTCGACCCTGGCGTCGATGGCGCCTGCGAGCTCCTCGCAGTCCTTGAGGAACGACTCGCCGACGGGTATGAGACGGACCTGGGTGGGCGAGAGCCAGAATGGGAAGCTGGGCTTTTCCTGCTTCAGAGCCTCCTCCAGGAGAACGTACATCCACCGCTCGATCGAGCCTACGGAGGAGTGGCAGATGATGCACCCCTTCCTCCCGCCATCCTCGTCGACGTACACGATTCCGTACCTCTCGGCGTCGGCCACGTCGAGCTGTACGGTGCTGAGCTGGAGGGCGCCGCCTGTGGAGTCGATGCCGTTGAATTCGTGCTTCACCGCCCAGTAGTGCTTCATCTCGGACAGCACCTCGACCAGTGCCGGCCGCCCAGAGTACTTCAGGAGTTCGATTATGTTCTGCTTGTACTTGTCGTAGAACTCCTCGACGATCCTGAACGCGACGGCGTACTCGACACCCGTGGCGTCGGCTAGGTCCGAGTAATGCCTGTAGAGATGCATGTACTCTGCCCAGCCGCTCTCGAGGTCCTTCACGAAGCAGTGAACGTCCGGCATGTGGAACGCCCTGAGGCGCTTCAGGCCTGTCAGTTCCCCTCTCTGCTCCAGCCTGAAGCTCTTGGAGAACTCGTAGATCCTAAGCGGGAGGCTCCTGTAGCTCACCGTGGCGTCCTTCATCATCCTGAACAGGCCGAAGTCGCCTGCGAACCTTAGGACGAACTCGCGGTTCTCCTCGGTCCTGAGCTTGTAGTGCCTCTCGTGGAACGACATTCCCTGGCTCCTTATGTCGGGCTGGGACCAGTCGTACATCACCGGCGTGTCGATCTGTATCGCACCTATCCTGTCGACGGCTATCCTCTCCGCCCAGCTCTCCAGGAGCTTGAACATCAGGTGACCCTTGGGGTACAGCCGGAAGTGCCCTCTATCGCTCGCCTGCTCGTAGTCAACGAGCTCGAGTCGCTGCATGGCCTTTATCGAAGGAGGCTCCTTGCCCTCGGACCCGCCTATCTCCTCCGATATTATGAATTTCCTGAGCGGGTGCCCGTCGTCGAGAGGTGAGAGGGTTGAGACGTCTCCGAGGTCGACGCGGACCTCCTCGCCCTCGGGCGTGAGTATGTAGTGGACACTGGTTATGCTCTCTAGCGCCTCCTCCCTCGACGCGGGCTTCCTCTCTGAGGTGTAGTCCCTCGAGAGCTCGGACATCGGATGGCCCTTGCAGCTTATCTCGAACGACTTGTACCATCCGAACGGCGCGCGGTGGACCTCCAGGCCGCCAGCCCTTATCGCCTCTTCTGTAGCCTTCAGAACCTTCACGGCGACGTCCGGTCCGGCGAGGTCGGAGCTCAGGTGGGCGTACGGGTAGAGGACGACGCTCTCCGCCTCCACCTTCTTCACGACTTCGATTATGTCGGCAGCGGCCGAACTCGCGATCGCCTCGGCGTCGCCGTCCCTGGACTCGATTGTGGAGAACACCACCAGGGAGTCCTTGGACTTGTGCTTCTTATCGTGATCCTCGGGCAGCTCTTCCGCATACTTAGTGGGCGTCTTCGACTTGTATTCGAACTTGTCCGCGTGAATGAGGAGAGCCCTCATCTGATATCAGCGGCGAAATAGGCTGGAGAGTATTAAAACGTGGTACGGTCACGCTGTGGACGGAGTGCAAGCGGCCACGCGCGTGGTCCGGCGTCTGTTGACGTCGCCGCGAGAAGCCATCGCAACCCTTTTCTACCACGACCAAGCATAGGTAGACGGGGGTTGGACTTTGAAGGAATTCGACGTGTTTGTGAACAACAAGCCAGGCGAGCTCGCCAAGGTCTGCGAGGCCCTGGGCGTCAACGGTGTGAACATCAGAGCCATTGCGAGCGAGAGGGAGCAGGGCCGACCCCAGATAAGGATCGTCACGGACGACGAAGCGACGACGCGCTCCGCCCTGAAGAGAGCAGGGATAAAGTACGATCTCAGGGATGTCCTGGTGATCAAGCTGCCGGACAAGCCAGGCGAACTCGGCAAGATGGCCAGGCGACTGTCGAGGGTCATGGTCAACGTGGACTCGATCTACATACTCAGCAAGGAGAACGGCATGACCGAGATGGCCCTCACCGTCGACAATATGAAGAAGGCCCAGACGGCTCTGAAGTAGCATCTCCGACAGGAAGGTGCGGCAGTCGCGACCGTGTCTATTCGAGGCTCCTGCCGCGCTTTGTCAGGAACTCCTCGAGCAGGTTCCTGGCCTCGCGTACCTCGCGGAGCTCATCGGGAGTCAGGTCCAGCTTCAGGACATGCGACCACACCCTGGACAGGGAGTGATAGGACTCCTTGATCAGCTCGATGTCGTCCTCCAGGTCGGGAGAGGGCGCCTCCGTGGTTTCTCGCGAGGTCAGTTCGTAGATTACGTTCCGGCCAAGCTTCGTTCTTGTCAATGCTCCCTTCCTCTCCAGCTTCTGAAGCGCCTGGGTGGCCCCAGACTGGGTTATACCCAGGTCCGAGGCGAGCGTCGTGGGGGAGTTCGAGCCGGCCCGTACGCGTGCCACTATCTCCTCCTCGCGCCGTGTCAGGGTTGCGCTGTTCGGGGCGGACATCGACGACGTATTACATTGTGCTGATATGAACTTATTCATGGCTTATGGTCGGGCGGCGCTGCGACTTATGTTAAAGCTTCTTGTTCAGCGGGGCTGGATGTTACTGGCCTCAACTAATGTTCGACCCGGCCCGTGCCGTGCGTTTACTTATCCTTCCTGGCGGCCGGACGTCCCGCACGCTTCCTGCGAGGCTTGCGACGCGACGTCCACTCCCTGCGAAGGATGCTCATTCGCACGAAGTCCCGGTACTCACCCCTGTGGAACTTCGCCTCGCGGTCCCTGCCCTCAGCGACGAAGCCGCACTTCTCGTAGCATGCAAGCGCCCGCTCGTTCAGGTCCACCGCGGTCAGGGACACCCTCCTCAGGCCCATCTCCTCGAACGCCACCCTCAGGGCCGTGTTGATGGCGTCCGCCCCGTATCCCCTGTCCCAGTAATCCTTCTCGCCGATCATTATCCCAAGGATGGCGGACCCGCTGACGAAATCGATCTCCATCAATGCGATGTTCCCTATCGCCTTCCCTTTCCTGGTCAGAATAGTGAAGCCGCGCTCGGCCCTGCACATGTCCTGTTGCTCTTCGATCCACTTCTCCTCTCTCTCCCGTGGGAAGTGGAAGTCTGGGAACCCCAGCATATCCACCACGTCAGGGTCGTTGACCCATCTGTGGTAGCTGTCGATGTACCGCTCGGAGGGCGCCACCAGGTCGACCTTCTCGCCTCTAATCATTCGGCATTCCCCAGAAGTCGTCGGATAGCGTGCTCATGAGGCGCGAGTCCTTCCAGCCTCCTCCGGAGTAGCGGTCATGCTTAAGAGTCCCTTCGAGCTCGAATCCGGCCTCCGAGAAGGCCGACGTCATCAGCTCGGACTCGGCCGCCACATTCGTCCATATCCTGTGGAGGTTGAACCTGCTGAAGAGGAAGTCAACCACTCCGCCTATGGCTTCGGTTCCGTAGCCGCGGCGCCAATCGTTTTCAGGCATCAGAAAGGCAACGCGGGCGGACCGGTTGGCCAGGTTCATCTCTGTCACGGATGCAAGCCCGAAGCTCCCGCCCTTCCTCTTCGAGAGGACCATGTGCATCTCCGACTTAAGCCTGTTGACCTCTCTGATCCAGCTCCTTACGCGTTCGATGGAGACTGGCGTCTCAAGAGCGGACGAGGACGGGCTGAGCGGCTCTGCAACGTCGTTCATCAACGAGAAGACGAACTCCGCATCTTCCGATTCGAGCGGGCGCGCCCGTGCTCGAGCCATGTCGATTATCATGTCTGTCCTCTCCCGAGGACGTGCGAACGTGTGGTTGGTATTTGATTGTTGCCGGCGGTCCAAGCGTACTGCAGGCTCTGGACGAACCGGGGACGCCATACCCAGATGCTGCGGTCAATCAACGTCGTATCTTGCCCGGAGAGTCTTTAGCATATCCCTCAGCTCCGGAAGACTGGGGAAGGATATCGCACCCGCAGGGCATTGGCCAGCGCATCCAGTACATCCCACGATGCAGGAATACGGTCTGACGACCTCGGCCGCCTCGGCCTCGTCATCGGCTTCGAAAACGCCTTGATGACAGAAATCCACGCAGACCCTGCACAGGGTGCACCTGCCCTTGTCCACCTTGGGAAACCACTTGATGTCCTCTCGCGGTATGTTCCCGTACTCGTCCTGTGCCATAGACGCGGTCCCCTGCGAGCATCGCTGCTCTCGCCATAGGTGGAACGATGGCTAAATAGGTGAAGGCGAACAGGGGGTATGTGCCGCCCCTGCACATTTTAGTTCAGGAAAGAATATATAATACATCCATGCTCTATCATGTGCAATGATGTACCCTTATGACGTAGAGGAGGAGAGCGGCGGGACTCGAGCCTCCAGAGGCAACGTGTCCAGCCTCGTTACCAGCGTCTCCATCGCGGAGGAGCACTCGACAGATCCCGTGTCGGTGTTCTGTTCTCTCAGAGAGCAGTTCCCAGGAGAGACATTCCTGCTGGAGAGCGTCGAGGGTTCGCGGCGCACGGCAAGATACTCGTTCATCGGCGTCGACCCGATATCGACTTTCACCTCGATGGGCCGGAAGGTGGAGGTCGACGGCTGGAGCAGGACGTGCGACGAGCCGTACGAGGAGCTCAGGAGATACGTCGGATCCATAAGATGCGGGGCGTCCGATCTCGCGCCGTTCTCGGGCGGGCTCGTCGGATACGTTGGCTACGGCATGGTGAGGTACTTCGAGAACATACGACAGCCCAAAGGTGCGGAGGACGGCCTTCCGGACATGTACTTCGTCCTACCGAGGCACCTGGTCTGTATCGACCATCTGAACTCCCGGACGTTGCTGATCACCCATGGCAGGATGGAGGAGCTGAAGAGCGCACTCAGGAGGACGAAGCCCGCGCCCCTCCTTGATGTCGCGATTGGCGAGGGGCGGTCCAACACCACCGAGGGACAGTATCATGCCATGGTGGAGAAGGCGAAGGATCGCATACACGACGGTGAGATATTTCAGACCGTGCTCTCTCGTCGCATGGACTTCGGATTCGAGGGCGAGTCGCTCCAGATGTACAAGGCGCTTAGGAGGCTCAACCCGTCGCCTTACCTCTTCCACTTGGACTTCGGAAAGACCAAGCTGCTCGGGTCATCGCCTGAGATGCTCGTCAGGCTCGAGGGCGAGAAACTCACCACGCGCCCCCTGGCTGGGACACGGCCAAGGGCCTCCGACCCCGAAGAGGACGAGAAGCTGAAGCTCGAGATGCTGCTCGACGAGAAGGAGCGAGCGGAGCATCTGATGCTCGTGGATCTGCACAGGAACGACATGGGACGCGTCTCGCGGTTCGGTACGGTCAAGGTGAACGAGCTGATGTCCGTTGAGAAATACTCGCACGTCCAGCACATCGTCAGCAACGTCGAGAGCAGGATATCCGAGGACAGGGACGGCTTCGACGCGCTCAAGGCGTGCTTCCCCGCGGGCACTGTCAGCGGCGCCCCCAAGATAAGAGCGATGGACATCATATCGGAGCTCGAGGTGGCCCCGAGAGGGCCCTATGCTGGTGCTGTCGGCTACTTCGACTTCACCGGGAACATGGACTTCTGCATCACCATTAGATCCATAGTCGTATCAGGCAACAGAGCGAGCGTGCAGGCCGGCGCGGGCATCGTGGCGGATTCCGTGCCCGAGCGCGAGTACGCAGAGACCGAGCACAAGATGGGGGCGATGCTGCAGGCCATATCGTCGTCGGTGACGGGGGGAGGGTGATGACGAACATACTGATTCTGGACAACTACGACTCGTTCGTGTACAACATCGCCCAGTACCTCGGCGAGGCCGGTGCTGCAGTCAAAGTCGAGCGGAACGACTCGCCCCGGCTCGACGAGCTCATGCGGGATGTGGACGGCTTCGTCGTTTCGCCTGGCCCGGGACACCCAAAGGACACGAACAGATCTCTTGAGGTCATATCCGAGAACGGCTACGACAGGCCGCTCCTGGGCGTGTGCCTCGGCCACCAGGCAATCGCATTCGTACATGGCGGGAAGATTACCAGAGCGGACCGTGTAGTCCACGGAAAGGTCTGCCAAATCAACCATTCCTCGGATCCGTTCTTCGATGACGTGCCCGGGAGCTTCGCAGCGACGCGGTACCATTCGTTGATCGTGTCGAAGGAGGGCTTCCCGCGGTCCCTGCAGGTGCTCGCAGAGTCGGACGACGGCGAGATAATGGCCCTCAGAGTGCGGGGAAGGGATGTATACGGAGTCCAGTTCCACCCGGAGTCTGTGATGACAGCCCATGGCAGGACATTCATCTCGAACTTCCTCAGGATGTGCAGGTCATGATCAGAGAGTCGATTCAACTTGTCGTGGACGGCGAAGACCTTCCCAGAGACACGGCCCGCGAGGTGATGGACGAGATCATGTCAGCCATGGCCACTCCGAGCCAGATGGCGTCGTTCATCACAGCGGTGAGGATGAAGGGAGAGACCAGGGACGAACTCCTCGGCTTCGCCCTCAGCATGCGCGAACGAGGCATCAAGGTCTCGGCTCCGCGGGATGCCGTCGACCTGTGCGGCACGGGGGGGGACGGCGCGAGGACCTTCAACATCAGCACAGTCGCATCCTTCGTGGTCTCGGCGAACGGCGTCCCCGTCGCCAAGCACGGCAACAGGGCGATCTCGAGCAGCTCTGGATCGGCCGATGTGCTCTCCGCATTGGGAATACCTGTCGACCTCGACGCGGGCAGCGTGGAGAGATGTCTGTCCGAGACAGGGATGGGGTTCATGTTCGCCCCCGGATTCCATCGATCGATGAGAAACGTGATGGCCACGAGACGGGAGATTGGCATACGGACCTTCTTCAACTTGCTCGGGCCCCTGCTCAACCCTGCAGGGGTTCGGAGGCAGCTGGTCGGCGTCTACGACCCGTCGATGGCGCCTCTTGTCGCAGAGGTCCTAGCCGAGCTAGGCACGGAGCACGCGATGGTGGTCCATGGTCAGGGGATGGACGAGATCACCAATCTCGGGCGCACGCAGGTCGTCGAGCTCAAACACGGCGAGACGAGGACATATCAGATAGCGCCCGGAGACCTCGGAGTGGACATCGCTGAACCTGAAGACCTTTCCGGCGGCTCTGCGCTGGACAATGCGCGCACGATGCTATCGATACTGAGGGGAGAGCGGTCCGCAAGGGCAGATGTCGTTGCGATGAACTCGGCGGGTGCGCTCGTCGTCTCAGGAATGGCGTCCGACCTGGAGGAAGGGGTCGCTCTTGCCCGGAATGCTCTTTCAAGCGGAGCGGCGTTTGCGAAGCTGGAACGGTTTTCGACCGTCTGCGCGGACGTCGAGGCGGAATCGCAGCTGACTTGCGACGTCAAGCAGCTTAGGAGCCGCAGGGTACTTCCTCAGACGCTGAAGCGAAGGGCGAGGGACATCACTGACGACCTTGTCTCGAACATATCCTGCTCCGAGGAGGGCAAGCGTATACTCGGCAACCTGGACGAGACCCTGATACGAGACCCAAACGTGCTTTCCGTGCTCACGATGACGAGAATCAAGCGTGTCCTTCAGAATCAACCTCGACAGGCTGTCAGCGCTGCGCGTCTAGGCTCCAAGCTCTCAGGGGCTGTCGCTTCAGCGGAAGGTATAGCGGTGATAGGCGAATACAAGCCGCGCTCGCCGTCGTCACCTCCTCTTGAGGTGCCGCCAAGCGTGGACCGCGTAGCTGATGCGTACAGCGGATCGGGGGTGGCCGCTGTCTCGGTTCTTGCTGAGGAGGACTTCTTCGGCGGTGGTGCCGACGTGTTCATGGACATGCGTTCTCGGGTCGCGATGCCCATGCTGTTTAAGGACTTCGTAGCATCAGAAGCCCAGGTGGATCTCGCCAGCGACTTGGGAGCGGACGCCGTCCTGCTCGTTGCGAAGGCGTTGACGCGCGATTCGCTCGACGGCCTGGTCAGGGTCTCGATTTCCAACGGGATGGAACCTCTGGTGGAGGTGCATGACGAGGTTGACCTCGAAAAGGTATCGTCATGCGAGTCGTACGACTCGATTGACATGATAGGGGTAAACGGCAGAAACCTGAGTACCCTCGAGGTTGACATCGGTCACGCCGTCGCGCTCCGAAGGCAGATCGACAACGGGAAGACGGTCATAGCGGAGAGCGGCGTGAAGCGGCCGAGCGAGCTTGCTCGCCTTCATGAGTTCGACGCAGTGCTCATAGGCTCCATGTTCATGCGCGCGGAGAATCTCGAACAGATTGTGAGTGAAACCGTAGCCTCCGCGGCTGGGGTGGTCGGATGAAGGTCAAGATATGTGGGATCACGAGCGTGTACGACGCGACCCTTTGTGAGGAGATGGGTGCGGACGCCGTAGGCTTCGTACACTATCCAGGGCGCAGGCGTAGCCTGGCGCTGGATGAGATAGCGAGAATAGCCTCGTCCCTGGGGCCGATGACGACGAAGGTCATCGTCTGCGCGCCGGGAGATGCGCAGGAGGCGATAGACCTTTCTGAGCGCGGCGGCGTGGACGTCATACAGACATACTCCCTTGACCCAGAGGCCCTGGACAATGTGCGAGGGTCTGGCCTGAAGGTGATAAGGGCTGTCTCCATAGAGAGGGCTGATGCGGAGGCGTTCGCGCCGCACGCCGATGCGCTCGTCTTCGAGCAAGGAATCCCGGGGACTGGGGCGAGCTACGACTACTCAGGTGTTCCTGTTGACTGCTGCGATAGAGCGATAATCGCTGGAGGGCTCACCGTCGACAATGTCGGAGAGGCGAAGGCCTTGAAGCCGTACGCGGTGGATGTCTCTTCAGGCGTGGAATCGGCGAACGGTCGAAAGGACCCTGAGCTGGTGACGGAGTTCATCAGGAGGGCAAAGAGATGACGAAGCCAGGCTACTTCGGACGATTCGGCGGCTTCTTCGTCCCCGAGGTGCTCGTATCATCTCTGAAGCAACTCGAGAGAGAGTACGCTACCGTGGCCGGCGACGAAGGCTTCTGGACGGAGCTGAACAAACTCCTCGGGGCCTACGCCGGGAGACCCACTCCGCTCTATCCAGCTAAGAGACTCACCGAGAGCATAGGAGGAGCGAGCATATACCTGAAACGGGAAGACCTGGCGCACACAGGTTCGCACAAGATCAACAACGCTCTCGGGCAGGCGCTGCTGGCGAAACGAATGGGCAGGTCTCGGATAATCTGCGAGACAGGGGCAGGCCAACATGGCGTCGCGACGGCAACCGCTTGCGCCCTTCTTGGCATGGAGTGCGAGGTTTACATGGGTGAGGTGGATGTCGAGAGACAGAAGCTCAACTGCTTCAGGATGGACCTTCTTGGCGCAAAGGTGAACGTCGTGAAGTCGGGATCGCGCACTCTGAAGGATTCGATAAACGAGGCGATGAGGGATTACGCCGCCTCGAGCAATCACACTCACTACCTCATAGGGAGCGTGGTCGGTCCGCACCCGTATCCGACGATCGTGAGGGATCTGCAATCAGTGATAGGACGGGAGGCTAGAGAGCAGATAACCGCTGAAACGGGAAGGCTCCCTGAAGCGCTCGTTGCCTGTGTTGGAGGAGGCAGCAATTCAATCGGCCTCTTCTATCCCTTCGTCGACGATGAAGACGTGAAGATGTACGGAGCGGAAGCCGCTGGCGAGGGGGTTGACACCGGCAAGCACTCCGCAAGCGTTGTAGCAGGCAAAGAGGGCGTTCTCCACGGCGCTAGGACTCTGATACTGCAAGAGGAGGACGGCCAGGTATCAGAGACTTCGTCGGTCGCTGCGGGCCTTGACTACCCCGCAGTCGGTCCGGAGCATGCATTCCTGAGCGTGTCTAGCAGGGCGAAGTACTTCGCAGTTACGGACGCGGAAGCACTGAGCGGATTCCATCTACTGTCCGAGAACGAGGGCATCATCCCCGCGCTGGAGAGCGCGCACGCGATACATCTCGCGACCAAAGTCGCGGCAGACATGCCTCGAGACCAGAGCGTGATAGTATGCTTGTCTGGGCGCGGAGACAAAGATGTCGCGCAGGTCGCCGAGCTGGAGGGGAGGCTATGACGACTGCAATCTCCGATGTGTTCAGAAGGCTCTCCAGCGAACGGGAGGGAGCATACATCCCTTACGTTTGCTGTGGTGACCATGGGAAGGACTTCACCATCGAGCTGATGACAAGGCTGGAGGTAATAGGATCGGACCTGATCGAACTCGGGCTGCCGTTCTCGGATCCGTTGGCGGACGGGCCGACGATACAGGCCGCGATGATGCGTTCGCTGTCATCTGGCTTCAAGGTAGCGCACATCTTCGATACGATCACGGAAGCGCGCGGCAGCGGCATGAAGGCGCCAATCGTCGTCATGAGCTACTACAACCCGGTCGTCCGAATCGGGATCGACGAGTTCTGCTCAAGGCTCTCAAGGGCAGGCGGCGACGCGATCTTGCCTGTCGACTTGCCGATGGAAGAGTCGGATGAGCTCGACAAGGCGGCGGCTGACAACGGTCTGGACGTCATCCGACTGATCGCACCGTCCACAGACGAGGGGCGCGCCAAATCCATTCTCGAGGCCACGACAGGGTTCGCCTACGCTGTCTCCGTATCCGGAGTGACTGGAGAGAGAGACCAGCTTCCAGAGTCAGCAATGTCTCTGCTTCGTAGGCTCAGAAGCCAGAGCGGCGTGCCGATTGCATTGGGCTTCGGCGTCTCGAATCAGGACCACGTCCGCGCTGCTATGCACGCAGGCGCTTCGGGCGTGGTCGAGGGGTCAGCACTCATAAACGCCTACATGTCCGCGGGCTCTGACAGAGCAGAGGGCATCCGCTTGGCCGAGGCGCACGCGACAGAAATCAAGAACGCCACACGATAGGCTCCGGTCGCCGCAGGGTGAAATCCGGGCATATGCGTCGGCGACTGCTACCTCCTCCTCAGCTTCGGATTGAATATCTCATCAAGTGCGTAGCCTACGAAGGTGAAGGCGAGGACAACGAGGACTATGCAGATGCCAGGGACTATGATCCATAGGTAGAGGCCGTTTGGCATGGCGCCTGCCTTGTGGGCATCGTCCAGCATATTGCCCCATGTGACTACCTCCGTCGGGTCAGGACCCAGTCCGATTAAGCTTAGAGTGCTCTCGGAGAGAATGGACAGGGCGATCGTGAGGATCGCGTTTGCGAACACAAGAGGAAAGACGTTGGGGAATACGTGCCTGTAGACTATGCGTAAGTCTCCTGCCCCGACGGCTCTTGCCCTCTCGACGAACGCTCTTTCCTTAATCGACAAGACCTGCGCCCTTACCATCCTGGCTGTGGCGGACCAGCCCGTTATTCCTATGACGATTACGACCTTCCATACAGTCGGACCACCAGGCAAGACGGCCGCTAGCACGTCCCGGAATTATGGGCACACCGAGTCAATTCGGTCTGTCCAGATTGCCTGAATTCGAGGAGATGGAACCAGCCAACCGGGCATGAGGCGCGCTCTGATTGCGATACGCAACGCTCCCCGGGGGAAGCGCTGCTGAGGCCTCGGAATAGACGACTATCGACCAGGCAGCGTGTCCACGCTGGCGAATCGTCTGGAATCCGACAGCCTCCTGCGCACGTTGGGGTTTGCGAGATTACGAACCACGATGTCTCTCGCGGTCCTGTTGAGCGCCATGGCTCTCGCGAGATCCGAGAGCCCCCCGAGGCTCTTCCACGCGCTCAGATGCGCCGCATATCCCTTATTGACGAGTGCCTCGAGGTCGGCTCTCGACATGCCGTCGCTGTTGTACTCGTATATCCTATGGTTTCTCTTCCAGTCATCGGGCCCTATCAGGCCTTCTGTTTCCAGCCTGCTCCAGACCTCCGTTCCTATCAGACAATCCAGGATGTTGATTTGGACTCCGTGTGGACGGGACGAGTGTATGAAATCGACCGTGCGATTCATGTCGTCGACAGACTCCACGGGAGCTCCCATTATATACGATGTCACGACGAGCATGCCAGCTTTCTTGGCGTCCTCGATTGCCTTCCTGGCCTGAGAGGCGTCTATGGCTTTGCGATAGTAGTCGAGGACTGGCTTCTGAGGGCTCTCCACGCCGAAGTAGATCACGCTGAAGCCAGCCTTCTTCATCCTCCTCATCAGCGAGTACGAGGCTTCGTCCACCCTGCCCTCGCAGTAGAATTGCATGCGTATCCTTCTCTCGTCGATCAGATCGCACAGCTTCTCGACCCTGTCCTTCCTCAGCGTGAAGTTGTCGTCGACGAAGACACAGCATTCGTATCCATCATCGTACAGCCTCTCCAGCTCGTCAACGACGTTCTCCGGACTTCGCGGCCTCCACTGCCTCTTGGAAAACTCCGAGCACGAACAGTACGCGCAATTGAAGGGGCACCCGCGGGAGCTGGAGACGGTTGTGAACTTGCCGAATGTGAGACGAATGTCGCGATGATGGTACCCGTAGTCCACACCGTCGACCAATTCTCTTGATGGGAACGGAAGGGAGTCCAGATCTCGTATCGTGACGGGGTCCATCGAGATCACTCGTCCATTCTCGATGTAGCCTATGCCGGGCACTCCCGACGGAAGCACACCGCGTTCCATGCAATCCAGCAGCCTGGGGAATGACTCTTCGCCCTCTCCTCTGACGACGTAGTCGACGAAACCGTACTCCTTCAATATGCGCTCATAAGCGAAAGTCGCGTGGAAGCCACCCAGCACGAGTTTCGTCTCCGGCAAGGCCTCGCTCACCATCTTAATCGTGTCAATCGTGTCCAGAAAGGTGTGCGTGGAACAGTTCATGCCGAAGATATCAGGCTTCTCCGCGACGACCCTTCGGACGAGTTGCTCCCTACTGAGGTTCTCGCAAAACGCGTCGAGCACTCTCATCTCGTCAGACCTCGCCTTCAGGCATGAGGACGCGATGTAGAGCAGGCCCAGAGGTGGCCAGCGCTCTGTCGTCTTTCCAGGAGGCGTGGACAACACTACCTTCATGCCGATTCCCACCAGCGTGTGAAGCCGCACAGAAGGAGGCATCTATAGATACTTATTATAGTCGACGCAGGGCGCCAGCGGCAAGCTGCCCTGAATCGGGCTCCAAAGGATTACGGACGGCTAGGTTCCCATAGTGCTCCTTTCATACTCGCGGATGACCGATTCTCCTCGCTCGACTATTGCCATCTCCGTCTCGGGAGCGGCATGCTCGTCCAGTATCTTCTTCGCAAGCGCTCTCGCCTCCTCCACCATGCCGTAGGAGAGTGTTGCCTCCCAAGAGCGCTTGCTCTCGTCACGGACTGATATGGACTCCCTGAAGTCCCTGAGCGTTTGCGGGTGAGATATGAACGTTCCCGCGTGGCCGACCGCCTTCAGAGCATCGAGGGCGACGGATCGCTCATCGACCTTCGTCTCTCGCAACGAGGAGCGGAAGTTGCCCCACGTGTACGCGTCGATGACGATCTGCTCCAGCGCAGCGCCCTTGGCTCCGTCCATAGAGCCCAGACCGCTTGCTAGGTCCGTCGCAGAAAACATCTCGGCGGCGTAGCTCGACACCTCAGATAGCGTCATGTCCGCCCCGGGCTTCACGCCGTCACACATCCCCCAGCCGCCGATCATGCACGGGAGCCCGTAGCGTCCGGCGAGCTGGCTGAGCCCAGCCGCGATGGCAGGCATTTCCGCCGGGCCGGATGGCAAAGAGCCGGTCCTCATGTCTGCAGGCGCAGCAGCGGAGCTGTACACGAACGGTGCTCCCTCCGCGGCGCACTGGGATATGACCAGGCTCGCGAGGTTCTCGACGTTGACGACGTTCATCGTACCGGCGATCGTAACGGGCGATGTGAATCCGCTTATCGGCATGTTCATGCTCACGATCGGGACCCCTGCTCTGGAGAACTCCACCTGCGCTTCCACAGAGCCTTTCTCGAACGACATCGGCGATATGGGCGAGCAGACGACGGAGAACAGTGGGCGATTCCCCAGCTCTTCCGCGCCGCCCGCGAACAGCTCTGCGAGGCCAATCTGAACCTTCGCGTCCTCAGCGCTCATTACCTCTACCTGTTGGACATGCTTGGTCGTATTGAGGAGTGATGTCCAAAGCAGGTGTGCGGCGTGGGACATATCGGGGACATCCATGGGAACGACTGGGGTCCAGAAGAAATCCACGAGATCCATGGCGTCGCATAGCCTTGCGAAAGCAGTGACATCCGCTACAGTAGCGTTTCTCCGCTCGCCGGTGTCCATGTCCATCATGTACGATGCGAGGCCTGTGTTCGCCATGAACGGAATCCCGGCGACGGGGACCTTCAAGTCGTGTCTGGAATCGCGCGCGCACAGAGTGAACTCGCGAGGAGCCTTTCGCACTGCATCCATCACCATCGTCTCGGGCATACGCGCGATCATCTTGTCGTAGTCGACTTCCGCTCCCGCACCCTCCAGCATATCGAGCACGGGTCTGCTTCTCACAAGTACACCAAGCTCCTCAAGGCTCCTAAGGCTCTGGCCATGCAGGGTGTCCTCTTCATCTGAGGACAGAAATCTCATCGTCGCACGTGCCAAGTGAACTCCTCCCATCAATCATGCATCGACCTCGGGCATTCCGAGGGCGGTGCTTCCTCTATCGATTCATCGTACATAAGCATGACCACGTCGCGTGGCCAACCGGAAGGGCCATTCGGAGAGGCGTGCGAATGCAGGCGGCTTCGAAACCGAGTGTCACATGTCTTTCCTGTAGACCTGCTTTCCGCCGACAATTGTGAGCACGGGCTCCACCGACTTGATGGCGTCGACTGGTATCTCGAAGAGGTTCTCCGACAGCACCACGAGGTCCGCGAGCTTGTCGGGCTCGATGGAGCCTTTGAGCCCCTCCTCGAAGGACGCGTACGCAGCGTTGATTGTGTAACCTCTGATAGCTTCTTCCAGACTGACGACGTTCTCTCTTCCCGGAAGGCCTCCGCGAGTCGTCGCAGTCTGCATCCCAAGAAACGGGTTGATGTTCGCCACGGGCCAGTCGCTCGAAAAGGCCAGAACGGCGCCTGCGCGTACCAGGCTCTTCCAAGGGAATGCCTTCCGTATCCTCTCTTCGCCCAGCGCCTTGAAGTAGACATCGTCGAACTCAGTCGACGAGAGATCTGCGTGCACGGGTTGCATGGACGCTATCACGCCGAGAGGGCCGAAACGGGCTATGTCCTCGTCGGACACGTTCTCGACGTGCTCTATCCGGTGTCGATGAGCATTCCCCCCGGAGCCGGAGACATGCTCGTAGGCGTTGAGGGCGACCCTAACGCCTCTGTCGCCACATGAGTGCGTGATGCACTGGAACCCCGCCTCGTCGAGTGATTTCACAATGTCGTCAAACTCCTCCTGCGAATAGAACGGCTTGCCGGCGGATGACGGTCTGTCGGAGTAAGGTTCGAGCAGCGCTGCTGTGTGCGAGTCCGCGACGCCGTCAATGAAGAGCTTGACAGCGCCAACGCGAACCCATTCGTCGTTGTACCTCGACCTCGCAGCCTCGAACATCTCAAGCCGCTTATGGACGTCGTGCTTCGGGTACTCCATCGCGACATAGACGCGAGTCTTGAGGCCATCCGCCTTCCTCAGGCTGTCGATCATCTCAAGTTCCTCGGCGCGTCTGACCAGGGCGTCGTGGACGCTTGTGACGCCCCATCTCGAACACATGTCCATGAACGACACGAGCCCTTGGCGAAATTCCTTGCTCGTCAGCGAAGAAAGCAAGTCGATGCGCGGTTCCAGGTCGTCCGTACGGTAGAACACGCCAGTAGGCTCTCCGTTCTCCGGGTCCTTCTCCACACCGTCAATTTCGTCGAACTCGTCTCCCAGGCCTTCGGCTATGGCATCGAGCAGTCTGCTGTTGGCGATCCCGGTCCACCCATCATACGACATCAGCCACACCGGCCTCTCCTTCTCAGCAGCGTCCAGCATCTTCCTGCCAAGCAGCCTTCCTTCGAACATCAGGGCGTTGTACCGGAACCCATACCCTCCCACCAGACAGTGCTCTGGATGTTCCCTCGCGTGCGCTTCAATCGCCTTGAGGGCCTCGTCAACAGTATCGACGACTGTGAGGTCCGCCCACGAGAAGGCCTGATATGCCATCACGGAGTGGACATGGGCGTCTATGATGCCGGGAAGAACCATCCTGCCCTTGAGGTCTATCGTCTCCGTCTCAGGGCCTATGAACGCCTCGACAGACTTGTCGGAGCCCACATGGACTATCCTGTCGCCACGGACCGCAACTGCTTCAGTCCAGGGCTGCGCGTCGTTCACCGTGTACACTCGACCGTTCCGTATCACCAAATCGGCGTCCTCGCTCATTGCACCCTGCCCAGCGGGAGTATGCCTTTTGGCCACTTAACCATAGCCACCGACGGGGCTATCTCGCCGAATCGCGCTGCCCCTTGTCGGCGCGATGCTCCCTCTGCAGCCTGCCAGGGGCCCACCAGGCCCATTTGCCGAGGAGCGTCATCATCGCCGGGACGATGTACGTCCGTACGACCATCGCGTCGAGCATTATCGCGAAAGCGAGGGCGAACCCGATCTCCTTCAGCATCATCGTGCTCGAGAGCATCATCGCGCTGAACGCGGAGCCCATGATTATCGCGAGCGCCGTGATTATGCCTCCAGTCCAGTCGAGCGATTCGACGATCGCCTCCTTATCGGGCTTACCCTTGTGTATCTCCTCGCGGATCCTCGTCAGGATGAATATGTTGTAGTCCATCCCGATGCCCATCAGCATGATGAACAGTATCAACGGGATTATCCAGAGTATCGGCTCGTCCAACGTGTATCCGAACAGACCCACGGTTGCCGCGAACGCCCACGATATGCTGAGCATTATAGACAGTATCGCGAACAGCGACAGCAGCACCGCACCCAGGACGATGAGCAGCACGATGAATATGCCTATGACGACCAGTATCTCCATCGTCCTGAACTGAGCGTCCAGGTCCTCGGCGAGGTCGAATATGATGGCCGTTGAGCCCCCTACATACACCTCTGCAGAGGATATGGTCGCATCCTGCGACGCGAGCGACTCCATCAGAGACCTCATGTCGGAGACCGTATCGAGCGAAGTCGGCGTCATCGGGCCGGCCTCGAGTATCACGGTTATGAGAACCGTCCTGTTGTCGACGCCTATGCTCTCCATCATGAGCTGCTCGGTACTCGCGCGAACTTCGGGGGAGAGGCTGCTCAGGTTCCTGTAGTCGACAGGCACTCCGTTCGGGTTCGTCGGACCCGTCGACTGCTTCACGTTGTCGAGGGAAGAAACGGAGGACACGACGGAGTCCACGGCATCCAACGCCTCGAAGCTGAAGTTGCCGTCGGCATGGACTGGGGACGACATCCTCATCACGATCTGCGTCGGCATAATCCTCCCGGCGCCGAAGGCCTCGGTCATCGCGACGATGCCTTCGTTGCTCTCGACTCCGGACGACATGCCCTCGATAAAGTCGAAGCTCGTCTCCGCCGTGACATAGACATAGGTTGTCGGGATCGAGATCAGTATGGCGACGGCGATGACGACCTTCGCGTGCTTTATCGAGTAGTTGGCTGCCTTGTAGAAGTATCCGTGGTCCCCGCGCGCCTTCCTCGCCATGACCTTCTCGGCGAATCTGTCCCACCGCTTCCCGCGGGTCGGCCAGAATATCCTGTTGCCGAGTATCATGAGGAGCGAGGGCACAAGAGTCAGCGCGACGATGATCGAGATGCCGACGGCCAGGCCCATTATGATGCCCATCGTGCGTATCATGGAGAACTCCGCTATCCCGAGGGCGAAGAACGATATCATGACCGTAGCACCGCTTGTGGATATACTCTCTCCTGCCCACGTGACGGAAGTCCGGACGGCATCCTCTTTCCCGTTTCCCTTGATGCGCTCCTCCCTGTACCTCGCGACGATGAATATCGCGTAGTCGGTACCGACGCCCATCAGTATGCTGAACAGCATCGTCACCACGGTGTAGTGCACGTCTGCCACCAGAGATCCCACAATGAACACGACGGCCTGGCTAGCTCCGAGTGCGACCATCACACTTCCTAACGGAAGGAACTGAGCGACTACCGATCGGAAGAAAAGCCCCATCAAGACGATGATGAGCGTTATGGTGATGGGCTCTATCAGCATCAGCTCATCCTCCATCGAATCCTCCATGTCGGCCGTGAGGGCAGCATCCCCTGTGACGTAGACCCTGTACTCGGGCGACAGGTGTACGTCCCGCGCGGTCGAAACGATCTGCCGCAGCTCTTGGACGTTGTCGATTATCGGTTTACGGTCATCTTCATCGACGAAGCTGGAGGCCTTGGAGAAGCTCAGCACGATGAGCATCGCGTCGCCCTCCGGGCTTATGAATCCCGCAAGATACTCCTCTGGCAGATCCACCGGGTAGTCCGAGAGTGTGCCCGAAGAGACGATGTTCTCCGATAACGCCAACACCTCGAGCAACTCGTAGTCCGGGCCGAGCGAGTACGCCTCCTCGAGGAACGCCATCTCATCGATCTGCGCCATCGTGGCGACAGTCGACAGGGTGAACGAGTGCACGAGCGTCGAATTGGCGAACGTCGACAGGTCGAAGGCAGCGAGGACGGCGTGCATCACCGCCTTGTGCTCTGGGGGATAGGGCAGCGCGTCAATGTACGTCGGCGCAGCGACGTCGATCGAATACTCCGCGCGGGCCTCAGGATCCGCCACAAGCGTCGAGTTGTCCTGGGTGGAGTTCCATGCGTAGGCGAACGCTTCGAAGTACGAATAGACCGCGTCCGCCGAATCGTCGTCCAAGGAAGACACCACCTCCTCCATCGCAAGTAATGTGATGGCATATGCCTCCGCGTCTCTCACCTCCACCGTGGCGGAGGCGTTTGTTAGATACACCCAGTTGTCCACATGTATCGATGGAATGCCATACAGCAGGAACGCGGTGAAATTTACCTGCTCCTCCGTCTCATGCAGTACTGGCCCGAGTTCGAACACCGTGCCCAGGATCACCTGCTCGTAGACAGAGTACACGGACGAGAAGTCCTCGAGGTACTCCAGGCCGTCCAATCCGACGGAGCCCTCCTCGATCTCCATGGAGAAATCGCGCGCTGCTGCAGCGGCTACGTCAGGACCCGTGACGACGATCATCAGCGTGCTGTTAGCAAGAGACGTCGGAAACTGCTCGTCAATTATCTCCTGTGCCACAAGCGACTCGATCGCTCCCTCGACCATTTCGGACTCCTGGTAGACGAGGACGTCGTTTACCCTCATCATGGCAGGGACAGCCAGAAGCAGTAGGAGCACCCAGGCAACGAGTATCTTCTTGTGATGATGAACTACGATATCTGCGATTCTCTCGAATATCATTGGGCACATCTCCTGAGGCGCACTGAATCAGATGAGTTGTTTTGGTCGCGTAACTGGTTCGCAGATATAACGATTACGGACTATCATCAATCTTTCACCAGACAAGAGCTGGTCCGAGACCGAAGGAGCAGCAGGCTCAAAGGCGAACCACTGTGGAACTCTCGAAGCTGTCGTAGGCGCCGAGGATCGCCCTCAGGGCGGCGATTCCGTCACGTGAAGTGATTTCCGGTTCATCATGGTCGACCAGGCTCCTGGCGAAAGAGTCGATCTGGAGTCCGAACTGCCCTGGGTGAGGACAATCCTGAGCCTCGATCTCCTCGTGCCCCTCTCGCCCGAAAAGATATAGCTTGTTCGCGTAAGGAAAGGCTCTGAGAGCGCCCTCGGAGCAGTGTATGCGGAAACTGATCGGGCTGGGATCCCATGCAGGGCCCTCGCCTTCGTAAGGCGTAGGACACTGGATGCCTTCGCCCGGAAGGCTGGAAGAAACCGTCGCCTCATCGCCGACGAACTGCGCAATGGCACCCTCCTCCGTACCGATCGTCATGAATTCGGTCAAGGGCGGGCTGCCCGCCCGGTTTCCGCGACCCACGACCCAGCTCAATTCAAGACCCGAGAGCCATCTGAAGACATCGACCATGTGTATGCCATGGTCTGTCAGGCCCATCGGTCCTGAGCCTGGCGCCCCTTCAGGATAGATGCCGTACTCCTCGAACTCACGCGCCCCCCTGCCAAGGACGACGGTTTCTAGTAATAGCCGTAGCTCGCCTACCGCCCCTGAATCGAGGATGTCCTTCGCCTTTCTGAGGGTGGGAAAGAACCGAAATGATTCGCCGTAGAACAACTGCACGCCCCTCTCTCTACACCGGTCCGAGATGGCCTCCGCTTCTTCCATTCTGAGCGCCATCGGTTTTTCGATCAGGACATTCACCCCAGCATCTGCCACACTGCTCGCGACGGCAGCCGAGTGCTTCGGTCCCGTGAGGACGCAGGCGATGTCCAAGGCCTCCTCTCGAAGCATCGTCTCGTAGTCTCTGTACGGGCTGAGGTCCCATCGCGCGCAGACATTCTGGAGGATATCTTCCTGCAGTTCGGCGCCTGCAACCACGTCGACATGCTTCGACATGGCCATCCCTGGCAGATGGCAGACCTGAGCCACGTGGCCCAGGCCAATCACGCCCACCCTGAGTCTATCCATCACATACACCTCCCGCGCTTACGAATCGGAGTCGATAGTGTCCGGGTTGTCGGTCACTCGATTGCCAGGATATCCCTCGCCTGGGTGGGGGAGCCGATCTCCCTTCCGAGCTCCTTGGCTATAGTCGCTATCTTACTCGTCGCCTCGGCATTGCTGGATATCTTCTCGTCCCTATGTGGGTACATCCAGAGATGATCCTCCATGCCGACGCGAACGAAGTCCACTCCGAGCATTATCGCCAACGTCGTCAACGGAAGCCAGTTCCTGCCGCCAACGCTCACGCCGACAACACACTCACCGGGCACCAACCTGATCAGGCTCATCATGTACAGCATACCCCATGGGTCCGGGTAGGTCTCCGTCGAATTGTGCATGCCGGGACCCAGCGATATGAACGGAGGTTCCTTGAGTATGCCAGGTTCGATAAGCCACTCCCTCACGTTGGTGATTCCCTCGCCGTTGTGAGCCATGAACTCAGGCTTGATGCCGTGCGACTGCAGGAACTCGACAGTCTTCACGGCGTTGTCGGGTGTCGCGAGACATATCGAACCGTCCAGGTAGTACGACACTGGCGTGAATATCGTTGACTGCATGTATCTCCTGTCGATGGCGTGGAGCGCCTCCACCATTGGCTTCATGGTCTCGTAGCTGTAGTCTCCTGATTCAGGATGATATCCTTCCGCGGCGCTCGGCTGTATTATCATGTCCGGGCACTTGTCCAATATCGGCGCTATGGTCGAGGACAGAACCTCGGTGTTCGTCAGCGAGTCGCCGGTCTCATCCCTCGTGTGCAGGTGGGCGAGGCACGCGCCTTGGGCGTATGATTCTACCGTCTCATTCGATATCTCTTCTGGAGTGTACGGTTGGTCGGGATTCTGCTTCCTGGAGAACAGGCAGCCCGTGGGACATACCGTGATGAACAGCGGTTTGTCCATCGTTGGATTCCTCTTCTGCCTCTCGACCATCTTTGCCCATGAATAGCCCTCGAATTCGCCCTTGTTCATATTCATCACCCTGATGTGTCGATCTCTCGAGCGTCGCCGAGGAAGCGTTTAATCTGAGATAAGCCTTCTGCCCGATGCAGGGTCGCACGCCTATGACTTCACAGGAATACGACATCATCATCAGGGGCTCCGATGTTGTGGACGGCTCAGGAAGGCCACCGTTTCACGCGGACATCGCCATCCTGGGCGACAGGATAGCAGCGATTGGAGCGCTCAAGGGGGACTCCAGGACGGAGGTCGACGGAAGAGGCCTCGTGGCGGCCCCTGGTTTCATCGACCCTCACACGCACGCGGATTCAGCGATACTCAGGCATCCTCTCGCGCCCAACTTCATCATGCAGGGAGTGACCACCGTCGTCGCTGGCCACTGCGGCGAGTCGATGGCGCCGTTGAAGGATAGATGCTCGGCAGTTATGGTGAACGCCTGGGAGTGGTGGCGGAAGGTCAGGCCAGACGAACCCTCATACCCTCCGACGCT
This sequence comes from Methanobacteriota archaeon, assembly GCA_020347565.1. Classification (GTDB taxonomy): domain Archaea; phylum Thermoplasmatota; class Thermoplasmata; order UBA10834; family UBA10834; genus UBA10834. The sequence goes on from CP070732.1 coordinate 772,805, forward strand.
GCCTCTGGACGAGTACGGCGACCTGATAGCGGAAAAGGTAGGGTTCAGCATCGATTGGAGCACATTTGGCGGCTTCCTGGACAAGGTAGAGTCCGTCGGAACGGCGGTGAACTTCGCGTCGCTCGTAGGACACAACACCCTGCGGACCGCGGTCATGGGAAGCGATTTCAAGCGCGTAGCGGCGAAGAGCGAGATCGGCGAAATGGAGGAGCTCCTCAGGGGGGCAATGAACGACGGCGCATTCGGCCTGTCGACCATGACCGATCCCGGCCTCGGGGAGTACGCGGATGTTGAGGAGCTCACCGCGCTTGCGGCTGTCACGAAAGAGGAGGGCGGCTGCCTCGTACCTCACACCAGGCATACGCAGAGTCAATGGCCAAGCCTTGACGGCGCCGAGATGGGGTACGGCATCTATCATGGGCCAATCGAGGACGTGTGGGTCGGAAGGTATCGCGGGACACTGGAGGCAATCGAAATCGCCCGTAGCTCCGGCGTGAAACTCAACATAGCCCATCTATCCAACGTGTTCAGGATCACTCAGCCACACCCCGATCATCTTGAGGAGGCCATGGCGGCAGCCACTCTTGAGGTAATCGATGCCGCGTTGGAGGACGGCGTCGACGTGACCTTCGATGTGGTCGCGTCCGCAGACTGCATATCGACCGGAGTGCTCATGAGGAGCGACTTCGAGGAGTGGCTGGAAGGGTACGAAGGCGACGCGTTGAATGAGAGATTGCGCTCGGAAGAGTTCAGGGAGGAGGTCAAGACGGCTCACCGGCACGGCAGGCTCAAGCTTCAGATGATACACACGATGGCGGATCCCTACTGGATGATTAATTTCAGAGTACTCCGATGTTCCAGGAAGGAGTTTGAGGGGGAAGTCGTGGGCGATATCGCGAATCGCCTTGGGCGCAATGCGCTCGACTTTGTCCTGGATGTCCTCGCGGACGACCCCGAGACCATATGGGTCCAGTTCCGCGACGAGAGGGGCACTGAGGCAGCGAACACCGTATTCCTGTCCCATAGGTTGGCGATGCCGTGCAGCGACGCGGAAGTCTACGGATTGGACGCTCCGGCAGGCATGGAAAACGCGCCTCCCCCTACCGCATACGGCCTATTCCCACATTACATCAGACTCATGGTCAACGAGAGGAAGGCTCTGACGATCGAAGACGCGGTCAACAAGGCGACGGGATTGGTGGCCGAGCGAATGAACATCGAGGGCAGAGGAATCCTGGAGAAGGGGGCGTTTGCGGACATAATCATCTTCGACAAGACCAGGATCTCGGAGACGGGCGGATTCCTCGAGCCGTGCAGAAGGCCTGCTGGAATAGAATCGGTGATAGTGAACGGACGCATCGTCTACAGAAACCAGGAACTCACACTTGACAGACCAGGCGCTGTTCTAAGGTTGTGACTCAGGTCTGTCGGATGTCTGCTGTGTACGTCGTCGGCTATCAGAACTTGGTATCATCAGTGAGGATGGGAAGCGGCGGGTCCTGGTCTGAGTTCGTCTGAGCGTTGGCCTACGTCGAGACGTTCGACATACACATCGGCCGTGAAGCCGTTTGAGCAACTGCAAGCGATGTTCCCTCCGGCTACAGAATTGGCGGTTGGAGCCTGTATCTGCCCTCGGGCAAGCTTATCTCGAACCTGGTAGACCTTCCGGGGATACCGCACTCCCTGATCGATATGCCCGCGCACGCCAGAATCTCCTTTGCCAAGAACAGGCCGTAGCCGTCAGAATTGCCGTATCTACTCCCGCAGCAGAAGAGCTGGCTCTTCGCGCCTTCCGGAACGCCCTTGCCTTCGTGCTCCACAGACAAAACAAGGCACGCTTCAGACTCTCGGCACCTCACCAGTACCTCGCGACTTCCGACGTCCATGTCGGGTATGTTCTCCAGCACGGACCTTATCGCGCGCTCGAACATGTCGTCCGCAAGCACTTCGATGCCCTTCCGTTCGATGCTGAGTGAGACGTCGCATGCATCGACGCCGGCCACCGCGCGTTCGACATCCTCTTCGAGGGATCGCCAACCGATCTCCGTCTCGCCGACCAGCTGGAACGCCTTCGCGAAGGATATCCGCTTATGGATGGCAGAGCACCTCTTCCCGATCTCCCCCAGATAGTCTCTGACGGCCGCGTCGGGACATGAGTCCATGGCGAGTTCGTTGTAGAACTTGACGACATCGACGAGGCTGCCGATCTCGTCGAGCCCAGCGGACTCCAGGACAGAGAGCCTGCGCCGTGTCCTCCTGAAGTCGCGCATCTCCAGCCTGTGAATTATCGACAGGTGCACACGTCTGAGTATGTCGTGGCTCGTTCGCTCATATGTCTCTCTTGGCACATGGCCCCCCTTGATTGAGAGGAACTCGTCCAGGGGCACATAGTAGGGGTTCGAGCACAACTCGCCGTGCATGACCAGCATCGGGTGCGTGCGCAGAACGTCGAGCAGCACGTCGTGTCCAAAGCTGGGCTCATAGTATTGACATAGCATGCTCGCGTCCGACTCTGGATACAGTCCGTTCAACCTGGCCTCGTACTCCGCGAGCAAGTCTGCACCAGGAGCGCCCGTGCACGACCAGGTCATCTCGCCGGTCGCCCTCAGGCCCCTGTAACCCTCGGACACGCTCTTCGCCTCGTTGTCGCGAACCAAGTTGAGCATGCGGCCGACGTCGAATCGGCCCCCCTTGAGGTAGGTCTCGTCGCTTGTCATGAAGGACAGCTGGCCGGACTCAAGATGAGCCTGAATGTCCCTCGCCGCCATCAGGGCGTCCACGATGTCCTCCCGGCTGCTGCTGTCCAATATGTATACGCACTTCTCGCCACAATCCAATCCGGCCAGAAGGAAAGGCACCACCGACGATAGCTGCTCAGCCTCGCTCCTGAACATGCTCGCAGTATGCGCGGATCTCGTCTTTTCTGTGATCCCATCCAGGTCGTCGAAGTCTCCTATCAGTGCGAATCAACCCAGTACTCTTATTCATGACCGCATTGACCTTCGACAATGGCGGTCACAGGTGTCCGAGATTGTACAGCTTGACGGGCCCAATATCGACAATCCCACATAATAAGCTATGCCCGTACAGACGACGGCCAGTATCGTTGGTCATCGGTGTGTGCGCACGCCCTGCGGCCTCCGAAAACCATGTTGAAATAACGATGAAAGGGTTTGCGAACAAGACGAATCGAACGGATGATCCATTTGAAGACTTACTGGATGATCAGAACCTGTCTCTTCGTGGGGGCCTGTGCTTCTGGAAGCAGTCCCTGCAGTATACCGGCCTCCCCTCCGTAGGCTTGAAGGGGACCTCGGCCTCCGCGCCACAGTCGGAGCACTTTATCTTGTGCATCTCCCTGGGGCCTGAGTCGCGCCTGCGTCTGCCGCCTCCATAGTTGTCGTAACTCATTACGTACTTCTCCTATGTTGCGAGAGCGCCGATTGCACTCGTCGCGGCTAAGGCATCTGCGTGGGACTACAAGTAATGATGCATGCAACAGGCATCCTCACCGCGTTCTTGAGCCCTGGCCGTGTCGACTCGTGGGGTGTGGGACAGGACACGGTTGTCGCAAGGGACTCGTCGAACAGAGAACAACCGTCATCAGATGTCTCTGTTGGAAGTGAAGAACAGTAGCAACGCGGCAACGCCCAAGAAGAAGGCCGGCAAGCCGTCTCCGAAGGCTGCAAGGAAGGCACCAGCGAGCGAGAGCGACATATGAGTGTCCTTCAGCGCACAGATGCCACCAAGCACTCCAACGACGCCCATGATCGTTATCGGCACGGCGCACATGTACACCGACCACCCGATGGCTTCGTGCAAGGACCAGAACCCGCTCAGACCATTCGAGATAACCAGCGCTCCCGCGATTATCGTCAGGTACCCGCCAACGACCACCTTGAGGTCTCTGCCAGGCTTGACAGTGAACGGCCTAGAAACGACCTTGAAGTCGTTTCCCTCGTTTTTCTCAGACATCGACATGTCGGACTATCGTCATGCCCCATGCGTTCTTAGATGTTGCCTCGGGCTGTCCTGTCGACGCATGAAGCATAGGATTGAGGAGAAAATGCCCATATCGCATTCAATGATCCACCGGCTGATTTCGATACAGAGATCCCATTTATCATCGTAACTCTGGACGAGGATTGCCGCAAGCAACAATTGGGGGAAGGTTGGTTCGTTTCGTTGACTGATGTGCCGAAACGGGCCATATCGATGAGCATTAAACAGATCCTAAAAAGCCGTTGTCTGATTGTTTCTGTTCCGGACA
>CP070732.1:777174-818512 GCA_020347565.1 Methanobacteriota archaeon
ATCGCGTGTCTGGCAACAGGGTCCATGGTGCGAAGAGACTCGTTGTAGAGGGCATCGTACTCAGGCACAGACATGTATTCACCGCTCCATGTGCCGATTTCCATTGTTGTGAGGACCGACAGGATGTCAGTGGATGGGTCAGACAGCGGCGAGAAGATCCAGTCCCATAGCCAGATGTCATAGTCTCCTACGTACCATGCGTTGTTCATCTGGTTCACGCTGAGCAATTCCATATTGAGCTTTATGCCGGCCTCTTCGCACCAGCCCACGATCAAGGTACCCGCAACGTCCCATTCTACTGCAGTATTCAGCGTATAGAACCTGAATTCCAGGGGCACTCCCTCATCGTCGTACAGAGGACACTGATCTGTCCCCGATACGTCTCTGCCCGCAGCGTCGTATTTCCAACCTGCCGCCTCCAATTCAAGCCTGGCAAGGTCAGGATCGAATGACACCAGCTCAGGGCCGTCATATCTGTGGTACCATGGATTCACTTCGGGGATCAGCGAGTCGGCATATGACCCAAGACCCCCCAATACATCCTCGACGAACTGGTCCTTGTCGATGCATCTCGCAAACGCTTTCTTGAAGACTGGGTCCAGCAGTATCTGACTGTTGTATGCGTTGCCTCCTGTCCAACCCAGATGCTCCCTCATTTCCGGAGTGAGCTGGTTCAGGCTGATTTCGTACACGAAGCCTGTGCTTTGCGCGAAACCTTCGAGGTTGGGTTCACCTGGGAGATCCATGATATACTGTGATGGAGATACTGTCGGCAGGCAGTCAATGTCGCCATTCTTCAGCATCTCCCATGCTGTATTCTGATTCGTTGTCGATACGAGTTTCAGGGTATCGACATGAATCTGCCATCCTCTGTTCTCCTCCTGGAACCATATCGGATTCCTCTTCAGAGTTGCCTCTCCCGCCTCGGGGACTCCGTCAAGGGCGTAGTAGAAAGGTCCAGAGCCGATCGGCAGTGCATTCTGGAGGTTTGTAGGGTCTCCACCTCCTGCAGGTTCCCAGTAGTACTTCGGCAATATCGGGATAGATGCTATTGCGCCGAGAAACGGAGCGTACGGGTGGTCAAGCTGGATCGTCAGGCTATAGTTACCATCGGGGGTCATCGACGCAATCGTCGGAGGAACATCTGGCCCGTCAACTGGGCCAGGGAAATAGTGCAGATTGCTCTTGTAATCCTGTATCAAATTGTATGTGAATATCACGTCGTGCACTGTTAGCTTGCGACTCTCTTCCTTTGTTTCGGGGTCGTCAGGGTCACAGAAATATGCGTTATCAACGATCTCAAAATCCCACGTCAGGCCATCGTCAGAAACGTCCCATGACTTGGCCAGGTCGCCCACAATCTCCAGGTCCAGATTGTATGTGAGCAACGTGCTCATACAAGACCAGATGCACATCGCCTCGTCCACCATTGTGTACTCGAATACGTTCAGTGTCGAGACGGACAGATCCAAGGTGCCGATCTTGTACAGTCGATCCACATCAGGCAAAGCCGCTGCCTTCCCCACGGGACTGATGCCAGTCTCTGCAAATGATGGCAGGCCAAGCATCAGGACCGAAAAGGACACGGCAACAATCAGCGTGGTTCTCGAAAAACGGGTCTTACAACTATACTCCATCTGTCCTCTTCCCCCTTCAATCGCTACCAGTCAGATTGCGCATTCTCTACGTTCGTGAATCAGCACTGGCTTGGATTAGATACGACTGCTAAACTCTCAGTGCTATATAGCATTTTACCAATCTGAGCCGCGCAGCTGCAATGCTGTTTGGGGCGTCTATGGCAGAGAAGACCTTCTTGGCATACCCCCATCGGCTCCGGATGCAGTAATGAGACCGCGATTTCCAAATGGCGGCCAAATCGAACGACAACCGAGGCGTTTCAGTCAATCACAAATTCGATTTTTCACTTCTAGACGGGCACGACCTGCAATCTCCAACTCTGCGATGTTGAGCAGCGGCTGCTCGATAACATCCTGATGAAACTGCCAGATTGAACCATCTTGATTTCGCTTCAGCGCCTTCTAAGTCTTGGGTTCAGAATATCGTCAAGAGCATATCCTAGAAGCGTAAATCCGAGTACGACGAACACTATGCAAAGCCCGGGGGCAATTATCCACCAGTGCAAGCCTATCGTAAATGCACCTGCACTGGAAGCGTACGACAGCATCGTCCCCCATGTGACGACTCCAACAGGTCTCATCCCGAGGAAACTCAGAGTAGCCTCTGAGAGAATGGAACCAGCCACCGTCAGAATAGTGTTCGCGAAGACGAGGGGGAACGAGTTTGGCAGCACGTGCCGACGAATGATCCCAAGGTCCGAGGCTCCAATCGCTCGAGCGCGCTCAATGTACTGACGCTCCTTGATGGAAAGCACCTGCGCCCTAACCATTCTCGCAGTCGGGGACCATCCTGTGAATCCTATGATCAGAATGATCCCGAGGAGATCGATCTTCCCAATCATAGCAGCGATGACAATCATCAGTACCAACCAAGGGACAGAAAGGACGACGTCATTCGCGCGCATCAAGACCTCATCGATGCGTCCGCCGGCATAACCTGAGTACAGGCCGATTACCGCTCCTAGGACGGACGCAATTATCGCAGAGAACACGCCGACAATTATGGATGTCCGAGCTCCGTAGATGAGCTTACTGAAGATGTCTGCTTCGAAAGAGTCCGTCCCCATCCAATGAGTCGTCCAATTCTCCACCAGATACACAGAGATACCTGTGATGATTACAGCCGAAGCCAGCAAAATCGCCGTGCCTCTAGCCAACGTCGCAATCCTTGTCGGGAACTTGACTCCTCTCTTCTCAGACTTGGTGACTACTGCGGCAGGTCGGGCGTAAGCGCTACGGAAACTCATGCCACTGATCAAGAGGAAGAAACCGCCAATCACATACGCTGTAAGAGGGTAATGTCCCGAGCGCTCCGGTGGGAAGTCAACAACAAGGAAGAGGGACATTATGGCCATGGGAGCGGCAGCGCACCCGATCCCGAACCATCTTCTGACGCTCCTCCTCCTGCTGACTCGCCGCCTCGTACCATAAGAGAGCATAACAAGACATGCGCCCACGACGGATGCTAGATAGAGCCAGTCATTCCACTCTGTTGTCATTCTGCCCCAGAGGCCAAATTCCTCGTCAGAGAAAACCAACGATAGATATGCGAACGTCAGCACACACGCGAGGACAGACGATGCAGCTAGCGCCGCGACCTGAAGGGATTTATTCAACCTCCATTCTGAAGTCCTTATGAACGCAGCCCTCAGCGCGACCGCCGAAGCCACTATGCTCACGAGCGGCAGCATAATCAGAGACGTGAATTCCGCAGATAGTGGAGCGTCTGTAGTGAAATCCGACGGCAACGACCATTTGCCCTCGTCGAGGTTGCTTGTGTCGTATGGAGCAATTGCCGGGCCAACCGCAGCAAGTATTGAGAAGATCACGAGTATTCCGACGCCTACCGCGCCCATCGGATTTCTAAGGATTTGCATGGTGACATCAAGAAGCCGTTTGGTAGTCAGACGGATCTTCTCGATCCGAACCTCATCCAGGGACGGAATCCCGACGGTTTTGCCCTTTGCATCACGCCTCACAGACATCTCACCATCCCTATGAGATCTTGATCCTCGGATCAATGTACAAGAGCAGTAGGTCAGCGATGAAGTTCGCAACGATAACTGCGACGCCGCCGATCACGATGATGAACTGCAGAATGGGGAAGTCCAGCGTCTCAATAGCCTTGATTGTCCGATAGCCAATGCCTGGGTAATTGAATATGACCTCTACCTGATAGGCACCTCCGATTATGAACGCGATATACATGGCAATCAAGGCGATCATCGGTGGCAATCCATTGGGAAGAGCGTGCCTTCTGAGCACGTCGTAGTCACTGCATCCCTTCGCTCTCGCAGTTACGACGAAATCCTCGGTGAACACATCGATGAGTGAACTACGCATTACTAGCGATATGCCCGCGACCGAAGCGAGAGCGAGAGTCAGCGACGGCACAATCAGGTGTTTGACCACGCTCAGCATGATTGGAAGAGTCCATTTGAACTCTGACCCATAAGTATCGGTATCATAGTATCCAGCCAGGGGGAATTGAGGCCACCAATTCAGCTCAAAGGGGTGTGAATTGAACAGTAGCTGCAGAATTATCGCGAACCAGAAGACAGGCATTCCGTAGAAGAAGAGGGATAAGGCACTGGAGCCGAGGTCGAACGGCCCCCCTCGCCTGAACGCGGCATACGCGCCAATGGCCATCCCAATGAGAATCGTGAAGATTGTCGAAGCCCCGACGAGTAATAAAGTCCATCGCATATCATTGGCAATTATATCCGCCACAGGGCGCGCATTTGCCATATACGAGGTGCCCCAATCAAGCGTGATGGTGTTGTAGAGATAGATCACGAACTGCTCAGGCAGACTCTCATTAAGATGGAACTTCTCCATCAGCTCAAACCTGAGCGATTCGTCGAATTTCGGGTCACGTGGGACCATGTTGAGTACCGGATTGCCCGGCATCATATGGATGAGTAAGAAGTTGAGAAGCATCACGCCGAATATCGTGATGAAGACGTTAACGACCCGGCGAGCAATAATCCCTCTGAAGGATCGTCTCCCTGTCGTCAGTCCACCTCCTCCTCGGATAGGTCATCAGGCTCATCCAGCAGGATGCTCTCTCTGAGCTTCAGCTCTTCAAGAGAAACGCCTTGTGCCTCGAGCCGTTTCCGCCGCCTTCTTGTCCGGAGCAGGTTTAGAACGAGCGCGACGGGAATCATCAGAATGACGATTAGGGCAGTGTAGTCCCACCAGCTCCAGTGATCGACGACCCTGTCGAACGGCAGGTCGACGACCACTGTTGCCACTTTGGTCCTTTCGTGCGTGAGGATGCCAAAGATCTCATTGTCTGAATACGTTATAGTCACGTTGTAACTCCCTACTTCAGAGTACGAGTGACTGACGATGCAAGTGACGCTCCCGTTCACATATTCTGTCAGGTTGAAGCTGAGAATGGAGCTGTTATCGCCAAAATCCCACGTCATCTCGATAACGTCCATCTCAGGATCCGATAGCGATATGGAGAACTCGATCTCCTCTCCAGGGGTAGCGTGATTGCCGGCATCATATGTGAAGTTGAAACTGACAACACTAGGCGGCATATTGTTGGAGGTAACGGTGAATTCCCTGTAGCTCACAGCTTCATGTCCGGGAATGCCATCAGAGATGACGACCGAAACGTTGTATATGCCAGTTTGATTGAAGAGTCTCTCCTGCCGGAAGGTGTAGGTGATCGGTCCTCCGGCAGAGATATTCACCACGGAATCTCCCCCGTCGTCGAGGTCCCAGGTCGCGGTTATGACGTCCCCATCGACATCTCTTGTCTGAATCGCGAACATCACAATGAGAAACCCTATGTCGGTGTCGATCTGTGGGCTCTCTTCGGACATGGCGATTTCATCAACAACCGATGGGAGCGAGTTACCGACCACAGTGACGGAGATCGACTTGGTCACGTTGTGAGCTAGGCTCTGGTACGGATCAAGCCCATCGCAGACATAGAGCCGCACTTCATAGTCGCCAGGTGATTCAAACGCGTATGTGATATTGTTCCACACCTTTGTGTCAGGCGGTGTGACGTCCGTGTGATAGGTAGCCACATAGACATCCTCGTAGCTATTGTTGAAGACGAAGGTCCATGTCAACGCCTCCCCCTCCGGGTCGGTCGCGTTGGCGTAGAAAGTCACTTCATCCATCGAATCGACCGAGACGTCGGAGGAGGAAAGTCCGATAACCGGATATCCGTTCGGAGGCAACTCAACAGTAATCTGACAGGTCGCCGTCTCCGTGTGTGTGTAGGGATCCTCTAAGGTGACCACGAGCGAGAAATACATCTCTCCTCCGATGCCTGGACCAGTCACGGGATACCATGCGTGGGTTTGATTGAAATACACCCCAGGTAGAGCGGTTCCGGTTGTATTGACGGCAACAGTTCCGTCTCCGAAATCCCAATTCGCAGTTACGGGGTCGCCGTCAGGGTCGGAGACCCTAACCGACAAGTTGACTTCCTCTCCGGGGTCCAACACCGGCAGGGATTTCGGGAGGGCGCTTTCGAATGTCGGAGCCGTATTTTCTATAACGTATACGCTGATGAGGTCAGTGGCGGTCGTAGCGGATCCGTCATTGACGACAAGACGCACACAGTAGAATGTGTCGGTACCAGATGTCAGATTTCCAAGGCGATCATAAGTGAATGTCGCAGTCACCGTACCGGGATTGTCGGTGACATGAACCGTGTAGGGGCTGTTAGTGTTGTTCGTCGGAAAGGGAGGGACAATAGCGTCGTAGTAAATGATGAAGGTGAGACTGGTGCTGGTTGTGCTGCTCGCGGTAGCAGTGAAGGTAACCTCCTCTCCGGTGTACGCTCTATCGGGACTGGCATCGAAGCTCTGAATGCTCGCAGCCAAGGTGCTGCAGCGTAGCTCCTCGTCCGAGTCCGTGGTTATTGAATTCAATCCACACAAAGCGCCTGAGAGAAATCCGGTGAGCAGAAGGACTGAAACGAGAATCTTCGCTGTTCCCAATCCCCAACTACCTGCGAGATGAGTTGCCGGCCTCATGACCGAAACCATAGCCCCCTCCCCCCGACGGTCGGTCCATCCAAATCGATGACACTCTGGATGGCCTCAGAGGATCGGATATCAGGACCAACCCACCGCACTTGCTCTATTTAAGCTATGCCCAGCAGTCACGGTCAATTGAGATCTGTGGCTGTGCGCTCAATAGGGCAACAGCTCGCTTTCGAAGCGAGGTGGGGGGAGTCTCAAGGAGAAAGACGGACGGGACCGAATGGTCCTAGATGGCCTGGCTCATCTCCCTATCTATGAGAGAGCACTCCTTTGGGTCCGTGGCAGCGCCGTCGACAGGTATCATGAGTTGTCCTTTGTCGAGTACCACCCGCTCGCTGATCAACTGAACGAACTTGACGACGCTCTTGGAATCGTTCTGCGTGTTGAGGTCCTCTGAACCTTGGTATTGCAGCTGACCGGTTTAACAGAAACAAGCTTGGCCCCAATACGACCATCAATTCCCCCTATTCAATCCAAGCCCTGACTTACTGGCTCCTCGGGGTTCGAATCCCCTTCTGTCCTTGTTTGCACCTCAGCAGTCATGCTTGCGTTGACAGCCACAGGCATGTTCTCTCACGAGAAGGCCGTCAAAGCGATAGAGCCCCGAATCTCACCCGTCTCCGATCAACAGATCCACACATTCGGCGAACACTTCGCTGTATCGGTCAACGTCGCCCTCGTTCGTTTCTGGAGAGACCAGCGCCATGTAATGGAACGGGGTGAGTAAAATACCTCGATTCAATGCCATCAAGTGCATCAGCCTGTCCAGTTCGTAGTCCTCGACTTCCTGGCCTTCAGAGCCGTTGCGGAGCGGTTCGGGCTGGAACTCGTATTCCACCCTCGCCCCGAGGCGTATCACATGCCACGGCAGGTCCCTTGACCTTATCACTTCGTTGATCCCTCTCTCGAGGCGTTTTGCCATGGCGGTCATCCTTTCGTAGGCCTCTTCAGTCATGACCTTCTCCAGATTCGCCTTCATGGCCGTCACTGCCAAGGCATTGCCTGAGAGAGTGCCTCCCACGCCGCTGTCCGATGCGTTCGTCTTCATGGTCTCGGCGACCTTGGCCTGGACCCTTGCGGCGACTTCCTCGCTGATCCCATACGCTGCGGCCGGTATTCCGCCCGCAATCGGCTTCCCGATGGTTATCATGTCTGGCGTCAGCTGATGCTCGCGCGTGTATCCTCCCGGGCCGGTGCAGATTGTGTGCGTCTCGTCGAAGATCAGAAGGGTCCCGTGACGTCTCGTTATCTCCCGAAGGGCCTCATGGTAGCCCTCCTGAGGGAGCACGATGCCGATGTTGGTCATCGCTGGCTCGCAAAGGACGCAGGCGACATCATCATGGCTTAGGGCTTCTTCGAGCGCGGGAATATCGTTGAACTCGACCACCCTAGTCGTCATGGCCGGGTCTATCGCGGGTCCGGTGTTGCCAGGGCCAGGCAGGGCCTTGCCGTCTCTGATCCATATCAATGCCTCGTCCACGCTGCCATGGTAGCATCCGTTGAAAACCAGTATCTTGCTGCGCCCTGTGACCTCCCTCGCGAGACGGATCGAGAATCTGTTTGCGTCCGTTGCGGTCATCACGAACTGCCAATATGGGAGGCCGAACCTCTCCGCCAACGCCTCTCCAACCCAGATGGAGTCCTCTGTGGGCAGCATCGTGGTGATGCCGCTGTCTATGCGGCCCTTGACGGCGTCTGCGACATCCTTGGGAGAGTGACCGAACATCGCCCCTGTGTCTCCAAGGCAGAAGTCAATGTACTGATGACCATCCACATCCTCGATGTGGGCTCCCTTCGCGCTCGCGACGAAGACGGGGAAGGGCCCGGCCCACCTCACCATCCAGTTCATCGGCACGCCAGCGAGTAGTGATTTCTTCGCCCTTTTGAACATGGCATTCGACTTCGGATTTTCTGCGACGAATCGCTTCTCCTCCTTCTCCTGCAACGTGCCTATTCGACGTCGGTCGATGCCGGCCAAGAGCAATCACTTCCTATGTCGTCCTATCACACTAGACGTTATTATGATTGTTGCGAAGAGGGATAGGCGGCGAGGGCCGTCAGCGAAGCCGCTTTGCAGAGAGCGTCCCGAGGGCAGATCGGATGACACTCCTCCCACCATTCCATCGGAGTTCATGTCCTCGTGTGCCGAGATCCCTTTGGGCATTGCGCTCACGATGAGTGCTGGCTGAAGCCCAGCCGTGTCCCTGGAGGCAAGAGGTGTATCGGAAAAACCGATGGAAATGGGTTTCTGGAAAGGGTTTCATCGAACGTCCGCGGACGTGCGCTGCGAAAGCTTCACTCCTGTCCCCAGGTCCGACCGCTCCAGTTCGAGAACATCAGGACGAACTCGTACCAGCTGGTGTCCTGTCCGAACGGGATTTCCTCGTAGGTCTCCTTGATGTGGTGCATTCCATCGTTGCTTGAAGGCAGATAGATGGCCAGACCATAGGAGTCCTGGTTGAGCTTGCTGTTCACCATCGCAAACACGCCGCCCTCGACAGCTTCTATGACATCCTCTGCGGCTGCCTTGAGAGCTGGGCTGTCTATGGCGTCATCAGCGACCAGGTTCATGGCGAAGTCCTTGAGGTCCACGTTGTACGGATAGTAGTACTTCTGCGCGTTCAGCACGTCCTTCTGGATGTAGTTCATGTACTCGCGCAACGAGACGAGCAGCTCGGCGCCCAAGTCGTCTACCGCATCGAATACATCGTCCATGTACTCCATGTCAAAGGCACTGATCGTCCAGTCGACCCATCCCGGCAGCGCGTTGTAGTAAGCGCCGTAGTCCTCGACTATGACCTCGCACAATCCCATACCGTCCATGGTTGGTTCGGCGACAAGATCCTCCGCGATCGCGTCATACGGGAATCCCGCGCCTGGGACCGTCTCCTCGCTGAACACGATGTACTCAGCGCAGTCCCTCACCTGATATGCTACCTCGGGCATCGCCATGAGGCAAAGGTCGAACCCGACTACGTCGAGGACGATTCCCGTCTGTGCCTTGGCGTCGACAAGCGCGTCCCGGAGTTCCAACATCGAGATGAACTCGCTCTCTCCGGTTTCCTCGGAAGTTGTGTCATCCCAACACAGTCCGCGCCATCCGCCGCCGTGGTCCCAGAGGATCAAGGCGTAGTTCTCTGCCGGGTAGTCGTTGCATCCATTCACGACGAACTGCTCGAGGACCTCAGGGTCCGCCATGTCGACCTCGGCCGGGTAGCCGTATGCCTCACCAACAGATTCTGAGCTGCCCTCGTTCACATATAGCAAGTCCGCGACTCCGCTGTAGGTGTCCATGAGCACCAGGAAGTTCACGTCCTGGTCGGAGCCCACGGTCTCCAGCCATTCGAGGTTCAATACGCCGAACTCTTCCAGATTGTTGTCCGCGTCCAAGTAGACCATGAAAGTCCACTGGGCCCCGCTGTTTCCGGCAGACATCGCGGCTGGAACGGCCATCACCGCCAGCATTACCACGGCTGCCAGCGCACCAGATACTTTAACATGCCTATTCATCAGTCTCTCCCCCTTGTCACTGTGCAGATGAAGCGGTTTCCCGCTCCTCGCGTTCCCTGCGCTATCGTCTGACCACTCTCATGCTATATAACTCCTTCATTCGAGACGGGCCCCCTTTCCAGGAAAGCACCGCGTCTGCTGGCCCATGCCGTGGGGGTCTCGTCCATTCAGCGAGCCGTTCCCTCGCCAAGCTCGTCGCCGGGTCGACCGCCTGTGAGAGAGCCGTCCGGACGCCCGCATCTGTTCCGGACGCGCCTTCGTAGGATGAATGCCGTGAACATGGCAAGCGTGGTGAGCACGGGCACGATCACATCGTCGAACTCAGGTATGACATCGAAGAACACCTCGATGGTCCCTGTAGTGTTCTGGGTCCATAGCCAACACACCTTCGACTCGCCGTCAACGCTGTAGATCGAGGTCAAGTAGTGTTTCACGCAGGAGCTCTGGGCGCCGAACGAGATGCTGGTCCAGCTTCCGCCGTCGGACTTCGTCTTTCCCATTACGGTACTGGGGACGCTGCTGGTGTCCGTCCTCATCCAGAAGGCGTAGAGATCCCCGGTAGCGGAGTCGACGCTGATCGTCGGGTACTTGTTACCCACGTTGCTCGGTTTGGAGGAATCGAGGTCGATGCTTGTCGCCCATGTCGTCGCCCCTGTCTGGTTGTGCGTGTACCAGACAGCAGGTTTCGAATAGCCTCCCTCCTCGGACATGTCCCCATATACGACGTGTACGACCTGGCTGTCGCCGACGACCGCGGACGGTGGCGAGTTGAAGGTGTTCTCGTCCTGACTCCCTGATTCGGAGTATATCGTCTGTTCGCTGCTCTCCCACGTGCCGCTCGTCCGCTTCTTGCTGAAGACCTTCCCGTCATAGGCGAATATCGCCCACATGTCGCTCCCCGTCCCGGCTGGTACGATGGAGCCGCAGATGTCGCTGTCCTGAGTCTGAGCGCTTGGCAGCAGATCGCCCCTGGAGGTCCATGCGGTTATATCATTGATGGAGTCGCTCTGCCACGATCCAAGCTGGTACTTGACCTGGGGGCTCGTCCTTGTGAGGTCGGTGCACAATATCCAGAGATAGCCGTTCGCGTCCCTGGATATGTAGGAGTTCTTCTCCGAGGTCGCTTCGGTGGACACGGTGGGCGCCGAGTCGCTCGCAGCCCATGAGATGGTGCTCGTACTCGAGCTGACGGAGCCCTTCTGGACATAGATGTATCTGGTTGCGCTTGCCGAGTCCCCTACCGCATAGACCACGCTATTCGTCGAGTCGTGCCAAACTGAGACCTCCCTCACACCAGAGGTCTTGAAGACGCTGCCCCTGCTCGTCCAAGTCGCTCCACCGTCGTCGCTGTACTCACATACGGTGTCGCTGCCGTCGAAGTAGAAGCTCCAGAAGTTCTCACCGTCGTATAGCAGCTTCCTCTGGTAGGAGAGCGAAGTGGCGTATTGCGAAGTGCCGGACGAATCGACGACCCAAGTCCTCGGCCATATGAAGGTCGTCTGATTGCTGGCGTAGTCCGCCTCTCCTCGCCAATCCGTTGCCTCCACGAGGAAGTCGAAGCTGTCCGTGCCCCCGATCGCGTCCGCGAGCACCCCGATCTCAACTCTGCTCTCGTCTTTCGCGGCATCCAATTGCATGGGGATGAGCGCCCAGGCTCCTGCGATATACAGATATGATTGAACAGATGTGATCTTGCAGCAGAGGCCGCAGACTTCGATCATGTGGTCGGCGCCGATAGTCAGAGGTCCGACAGAAATCAGCATGCCAGACGCACTCGACCGATCGGAGTCTATGTAGATTCTGATGATGTCTTCGCCTGTGCGTCTTGCGGGCACCGTCGTCGCCCCTCCGGGGCTTATGTACGAAGTACATGTCTTCGGAACGTATGCGCCCGCGCACAGATAGCCGTTGACGCCGACGAAGAAGTACGAGCGTTCGTCCGTGATGTTCGTTCCGACCTGGTCTATGTCGATGTTCAGGTTCTCGAGCGTCGTCCCATCCATGTCGTCCGTTGTCCTGCCTTCCCAGTCCGCGAAGGCTCCGTCTATCGTGACGCTTCCCGGAGGAGCATAGGCGTAAGCGCTCACAGGGCATCCGACGACGCGAGTGTATCTGAACGTTGAGGATATCTTCTCCTGGCTAATCGCGACCGACACGAACTGCCCGTCCACTAGCGCAGAGGAGTCCACGCGCAGATCTACGACATGCTCCTCCCCCACCTCGATCGCGAACGACCCGATGGGCTCGAACGATGGCAAGCCCGAGAGAGTCGGTGTTACGCTCTCGACAGACCCTCCCACTCCCTGGCACGTGAACCGTAGCCTCGCATAGCTCGTGCTCGTCCCTCTCTGCAGGATGCCGTCTGACGATATCCCGGGAGCGGCCTGCTGCTCGACGATGAGCAGCCCGCCATCCATTGCGACAGGATGACTGATGCAGGTAACACCCCGCTGGGTCTGTGCCGTCAGGATGAACTTGGCGGACTCATTCAGACAGGCGGGGAGCCTCGCCATCGCCTCCAGCTGACTCTGCGCCACTGAACTCTTCACGTATCTCGCGTTCGACCACTGGCTCCAGTTGAGTCTGTCATCGTCTGAGCAGAATTCAAGCAGTAGGGACGAGCGAATAGATTCGTTCCAGCCGAAGATCTCCATCATGAAGTCCGCTCCAAAGCCTCCTACCATGTATCCCGTAGCGTCCGAGTCATCACTGTCCATGAACAGGACGAATCTCTCGGCTTCGGAGCTGGTCATCAGGCTCTCCTCCGCCCGGATGTATAGGAAGACCGTCTCGCCGTACGAGTCTACCGACCATTCTATCGTCTGGCCAACTTGGTCCGCAGATGCTGCTGTGGCCGTGAATGTTGTTCGGATATCCCAATCGCTGAAATCTCCGTCGATTGCGTGGGGCATTTCTTCTCCGATGGTCACCAGGTGGAGGACCGTCGGAGCGGTGACTACGATGGCCACGAGGACTGCTATGAACTGCCATCTGGCATAGAACGGAAGCCGCTCCTTTGCCGTGAGCGGATAATGCCTCCTGCCGGCCGAGCCGTTCAGGATGCCCATTCCGTTGACGAGGTCTCTGCCGTTGATGATGCCCTTTCCGTTCACGAGATGAGCGCCGTTGATCTGGCCTCTGCCATTGATCAGACTCTTGCCGTTGATCATCCCAGTGCCGTTGGTGACGCTGGCTCCGTTCGAGAGGCCCCTGGCCCTCTCGGCCCCTGCCTCGCGCGCGACGGTCATGAGCCCTTCGTGATCCTTGATGACCTTTGGCTTCGGCACCACATGGAGCTTCTTGATGGCTCTCGCAGGCATGGGCTTGAGCGCTTCGAGGAGCGGCTCTTCCTCGAGCTCGAAGTCCGCGCCACAGGATGGACACGTTGACACGACAAGGTCGACGAACTCCCCGCAGATGGGGCAATACGCCTGCTCCTCGGGCTCCAACAATCCGTCCGCTGCCTCGATCTCGAAGATGGCCCCGCAGTCAGGGCATTCCTGGTCCGAGAGGCTCACCGCCCTGCCGCATACAGGACAGACCGCCTCCTCTGTGTCCTCGCCGCCCCCCACCTCGGGAGCCGGCTCCTCCAGGGGCGCCTCCTCGCCTTCGGGCTCCATCTCTTCTCTGAGGATGTCGATCTCCTGCGCGATTCTATCGAGCGCTTTCTCCAAGAGACGTTCTTCGGCCCTCTCAACGAAATCGTGGTAATTCACCTGGCAGGAAGGACAGCGTTCGGAGTCTGGCGACACGAGGGTGCCGCAGAAAGGGCACTCCAACTTGACGTCGTGACTGAACGGCTTCCCGCATCTAGGGCAGGCTCTCTCCAGTCCTGAAACCCTCAGACTGCAGCCTGGGCATGAGAAGATCTTTGCTCTGCTTGGGGTCATCCTCTCCCAGTTCCCAGCGCTCGGCGTTAGCTCAAGCTCACGCTGCTTGTCAGTCCCTGCGAGCGCATCCCTCCTGTCTAGTAGTATAAACGATGTTATATTACTAAACCTCTCCGATATGGTTCCTCAGTGTTGGCACCGAGAGTGCGATCACGTGCGGTGAGCACGCCCCGCGCGCTCCTCGTATAGAAAGCTCAATAGGACGTCACGCCACTCACTGTTCGATGGCGCGCTCGAGCTGCGACCTCGAAGCCGTTGGAGGTGAGCAGAAACAGAACGAAAGGAGAAGGCGCGCTCGGATCGTCTGCTGTATTGCCGTCGCCGTGGCTGTGATCGACTTGTATCTGTACCTATGGCTCATACCTTGGGTCGACAGTCAGGAGTGGGCGAGGACGGACTACGGCAGCGTGGGATATGCATTGTTTTTCATCATGGTATCATTCACCTTCGTGACCTTCGTGGCTTCTGTGGCTTTCTTCTTCTCGGGCTCTTCCTACCCTGCAGACAAGTGGCAGTGATATCAGCTCTGCGGCGGCCGAGCCATCATCTGTCCGGTGGTCTCCTCAGGAAGCGAATCGCACCCGACGCGAAGTTGACCCCTGGCACCTCCCGCATGTAACGAGAGTAATCCCCGCCGAACGTATCGGCCAGCCTTCGCTCCTCTGACCGTATGAGAAGGTAACAGCTGCACACGCCTACGACCGTACTGAGAGTAACGGCCCAGTGCTGGCCGAAGCAGATGTGCGACAAGAACATCACCATCCCCCCGACATACATCGGATGCCGGACGATGGCGTATATGCCGTTTCTGTTGAGGCTTGTTGTTCCATGCGTGCGAAGACTGAGGATCGAGAGCGTTACAGGTGAGGCGCCCAAGAACAGCAGCATCCATCCCAGGATGGCCAACTCCTCCATGACCGGGTTGGTGTCCAGAATCACGTTGCTGAGCAGTAGAAAGTTCACGAAGAAGACAAACGCGACGGTGCTCATTAGGATGTTGTCCTTGGTCTCACTCTTCACGCGAATCGCCCCTGCCGAGCGCTTATTGATCATGGCCAATACGTTATGAACTCTTGGACTCTCCTCTCATCCTCATCGTGCCCAAGCTCTGGCGGCCGGGGCCGTCTGCAATCCTCGCAGAAATCGAGAGAACTTCAGGGAAGAAGTGGTCGATACGAGGCCGCCATCTTCGATAATCCCCAGAAGTCGGTGGTACCAGGCCTCGTCGGGGGAGACGAGACGATCATCGATACTTCGAGTACCTGTCGAGGAGCGCGCATATCTCGTCGGTCGCTTCTCGGGGGCAGTTACCGGCTTCTCTCTGCCCGTCAACATAGGACATCGCCGAGGCGATGGAGAGTCGAGAGCCCTTGGCTATCACCGTCGCGACGATGGAGGACGCCACCGCTTCGTTGACCTCATAATGGTCCATGATCTCTCTTATGCTGTACCTGAAGCTCGATATTCTGTTGAGATTCAGCATGGCCACCCGCTTTGTGTCGGCGGACCGTCGCGGCCTCCGCTGGTCGTACCTGCGTCCTTTATATCTGCCTCGGCTCCTTGCCAATAAGCCCTCTCCGTACCTGCGCCTATATCCACACATGTACTTTAAATGTTGGCGAGATCGAGGGTATCTGGACTCGCGAAATAGCGTACGCACAGAGGCGGGTTGACGAAGCCTACGGATCGGGCCGACTACTCCCGACAGACCGTCCGAGGCGGGTGCTGCGGCGTTTCATTCCTCCACCCGCCTCGTGATCTCCTCGTGTACGGGTATGTTCTTCTCCGGGAGCTTCGCGCAAAACTTCACCGGGTCCACGGCTTCGGGGGACTTCACTCCCTTGAGACTTATGTCGCCGCTCGCGAACATGTCCACCGCCACAGCAACGGGCATCGCAGTCTGGAACGCGGTGGCATGGATACCCGAGAGCTTGTAAGCCTCCTCATGGGACATATAGGTCCATGTCTTGATGACAGTGTCCTGGTTCTCCATCCTTCCTGAGACTTCCGTCAGCACGCAACATGTGCCTTCCAGCTTGCCCGCAAGGTCGTCGGGCCGCGGCATTGTCGCTATAACCACTTCAATGGGGGCTACCTCCATTCCACGGATGTTCACGTGATCGAAGGACAGCAGTCCGAGCTTCTTGAGGAATTCGACGTACTCGATGAACTTCCCGTCCAGCGTAATCATGAAGTCGCATCGCTTGATCCTCTTGCCAATGAACCTGGGCACTAGCTCGCTCTCTTCGTGGTCGGTCATGTAGACCTTCATCGGTCCGACGGGGTCAGGGAACGAGTAGACTTCGCTCGTGCTGAGGGATGGCATGCGCTTCCACTTCCCGTTCTCGTAGTACAGCGGATCCCTGATGCATTCCTCGATCATGGCATCTGGTGAGAAGTACGTCGCGAACTCGTAACCCTCCAGATGGCTGGTGTCTGCGTCTCGGACCTTGACGTAGTCCACTGATTCCATCCTGTCGGCTGCCCGCTTGGCGAAGAGGTTCGACGCGCCTGGGTCGATTCCCATCGAACAGAGCGCGAAGATTCCAGCGTCCTTGAACTTCTTGTCATACTTCTCCTGGTCCTCGAACATGGGATGGCCGAATTCCTGGTCCCCTGACGCCATGTCCAGGTAGTTGGCCCCTCCCTTGAGGCAGCCTTCCATGATCTTCAGGTTCAACGCCGGTACCGTGCCGTTTACCACCATGTCCGCCTTCTCCGCTACCTGCGCGACCTGACTTGGGTCGGACGCATCGACCTTCAGTATCTCTATCTTGTCGCTCTTGCTCCTCCTCTTCACAGATTGAGGGCCCTTAAGATTCACATCCGCCAGTATCAGGTGCTGGATACGGTCGTTCTTGACCAGATCCTGCGCTATGCACTGCCCTACTCCTCCGCATCCGATTATTGCCGCATCCATCTCATTCGCCATGATTTCCCTACTGTTCGGTCCAGCTACGCTGGACAGAGGGGTAGAACCCTGGGAATCATAAATACCCTCGCTGCCATTCTGCCGACCCCCTTAAAAAGTGTTTCACAATGCGCCCCTTGAGACCTGGCGCAGATCGACCATAGTGAGCAGGAGATGGCCGCATGTGAAGCCAGGCACCTGTGGCGCAGTGTTGAACGCGGCTTGATGAACGCCCTCCTGCATTTGACTTCGGGCATTCCGAGGGCGTCGACGACAGCTCTTATGCTCACGGCACTGCTCAGCTCGGTTCTTGAAGTGGAACAAGGCTCTGGAGGCCGATCTACCCTTCTCTCTTGACCGCCTGGAACGCCGCATCGACGGCACCCTCCGCCGTGTCGACCCGTACCAGCTGCTCTATCACGGCCTCGGAGATCCTCCCAAGGTCCCACGAGCGCAGGGCAACGACGGTCTTGCCCATGTTCAGTGCATGCGCCATCTCGGACAGCGTGCCGAACTGCCCCCCAATCGCAATAAGGACGTCAGCCGTTCTCACTATGATCACGTTCCTCGCGACGCCCATACCCGTCACGATCGGGATGTCGACGCTGTCATTAGCGTCGAGCCTATCGTCAGAGGGCAGGACGCCCACGGTCAATCCGCCCATGCTCCGCGCGCCTCTGCAGACCGCTTCCATCACTCCAGTGAGGCCGCCGCAGACGACCGTGCCGCCCCGCTTTGCGATTCCCTCTCCGACCTTCTCGGCGAGGGAACAGAGCTCTTCATCCGCCTGGCTCGCGCCTATGACGCCTATCATGGCCTGGACCATGACCGTCCCGAACTCATTCCACGGCCTTAAACCCGACGCGAACGTTCGGCTGTCCAACGACACGTTTATTAGGCCAACCAAGCGATATTGAGGCACCGTGCTGAGGAGGGCGTCCAGGATGGCCGATACAAGGGAGAGGATCGAAGAGGACAGGGGCCTGCTGAAGAAGATCCAGACCTACATCCCAGGATTCAAGGGATACAGGCAGCGAGAGGACCTGAGGGACGCGGACAGGATGCTCAGGACCCAGCTCGCAGAAAAGCTGGCCCTTCACAGGAGAGGCCTTGAGGAGTGCAGGGGAATACTCGCCCAGAGCCAGGGCGCCAAGGAGATCGGGATGATAGGCGGCCTGATCAGCCAGTTCAAGAAGGTGGAGGGCCAGGTGACGCATGCAGCGATGGGCTACTCTGGAGTCGCCGCCGACATCGCCGTGAAGGAGGAGGAGCTTGACAGACTGTACGAATACGACACGAGCATGCTCGACCATATGATTGCGATGTCTGCGAGCATCGAATCGCTCAAGAACTCCCTCATGGCGGCGGACGAGGCGACGAGCTTCCGAGACATCATGAACATCAAGGCCCGGATCACGGACTTCGAGGATAAGTTCAAAGCGCGTCTGAGGGCGATAGAGGGCACGGAGGTGTGATTACTTGAGTCTCATAGGAGCGGACACGTTCAAGTGGGAGGACAGCGACAAGCGCTCGAACATAATGTACCGGATGCCGAGGAACATCAGGTTCAACGACAATATCGTGGTCAGGGAGGACGAGATCGCCGTGTTCTTCCGGGACGGCAAAGCGCTTGCCTACATAGACCGCCCCGACAGATACGCGCTCACCTCTCTGAACGCCCCCGTTGTCGGGAGGATCGTGAGGTTCCTATCCGGCGTGCAGCAGCAGGCTGAGGTCGTCTATCTTCAGAGACGTGTCTTCGACGCCAAGTTCGGCAGCAAGCAGCCGTATCAGTTCAGGGACAAGGAGTTCGGCATGGTGAACCTGAGGGTGTTCGGCGAGTTCAGGTTCAAGGTCATCTCTCCGGAGAACTTCGTCAACCAGTTCGTGGGGACGCTCAACTTCGCCACCAGTGCCGAGGTGGAGGAGCGCATAAAGGAGCAGATGGTGGTTCTCGTCTACGATTCCATAGGAGACATGAAGAAGGACGGCATGGGCGTGGCTGACATCGCGAGCAGCCTCACTGACATCGAGCAGGTCATTCTCGCCAGGTGCAAGGACCATTTTGACCTCTACGGCCTTGGGGTCGACAAGCTGTCAGGGCTGTACGTGTCGTTGCCGGAGGAGGTTCAGAAGGCGGTGGACACGCGCTCTTCCATGCAGGTGCTCGGGACGAACTACGTTCAGTACCAGACCGGACAGGCGATGCGCGAGGCCGCACAGAACCCCGAGGGAGGCACTGCTGGTGCAGGCGTCGGCGTGGGCGCTGGCATAGGCATGGGCTGGTCGATGATGGACGCGATGAAGCAGCCCTCCCCTCAGCAGCCGCCTGGGACTCAGCCGGCGCCTCAGGGTGTATCGTGCCCTAAGTGCACCGCGACGAACGCACCGGGCAGCAAGTTCTGCTCCTCGTGCGGGGCCAAGATGGCGGCGGACACAGCAACCTGTCCGAAGTGCAGTGCGGAGGTGCCCGAGATCTCCAAGTTCTGCCCGGAATGCGGGGGCAGCATGAAGGTCACGAGGAAGTGCGCCGCCTGCGGCGCCGAGATGGCGAGCACGGTCAAGTTCTGCCCTGAGTGTGGCAAGGAAGCGTGAGTAGTCCCCAGAGTCGCATGCGTCGGTGAAGGGACAGGGAGTCGATGGCTTCTATCAAGTGTCCGAAGTGCGCGGCCCCTGTCGTGTTCGATGCGGGCACTAAATTCGTGAAGTGCACGTACTGCGATTCGCAGATATTCATAGACCGCTCGGGTGCTGGCTTCTACTACGCCGCGCCGTTCTTGATCGACGAGGCGAATGCGATCGGCACGTTCCGCCGATGGGCCGCGGGACCGACGAAGGCGAAGAACCTGGACAGGCTCGCAGAGATCGCCAGCGTCACGAAGCACTACTTCCCGGTCTATATGTTCAAGCGCACGGTCGGAAGGAAGGAGCAGGTCATGCTCGAGCCAGCGAGGTCGACCACGCTCCCTGGCCTTCACTCGCTCAAGGTGCCGGCGACCGACCTGAAGGTGTTTGACGCCGCGTTCGACACCGAAGGGGCCGAGGTGATACAGCCGGATATCGAGATGCTATCATATCTCGACGCTCTCCCGGGGGAGCCTGTGGAGCAGGCGCTGGTGTTCTTCCCCATATGGCGTCTGTCCTACGTCTTCGCTCAGAAGTGTTACGATGTGGTCATCGACGCCTCTGCGGGAGAGGTGTTCGCGGCAGGGTTTCCCACGAGGGGCTCAGCCGCCTACGTGGTGGTGGCTGTCGTCGGATTCGCGGCGTTCACGCTCGAGGGCATCCTTGCGCTCGAATCCATGACCGCCGCGGCGTCACTGATGGCGTTGACCGTGGTGGGAGTGTTCACGGCTTCATACGCCGTCGCGAGGAGGCTGTGACCGTGTCCGAAATCTCCGTCGGCCTGAACTGCCCTGCCTGTGGCGGCGCCATATCGGTAGTCGAAGGCGACGACACCCTCATTTGCCCCTACTGCGACTCCACGCTGTTCATTGAGGGCGAAAGAGGGGTCTCCACAATCGCCTTCAAGAACATACTCACGCGGGACGGAGCCGTGGCGGAGACAATGCAGTGGTGGTCACGAGGCTGGAAGGCGAGGGACCTGAGCCGCACGGGCGCCGTCAGCGAGGTCTATCCGATCTACCTGCCCTTCTGGAGATCCTCAACGCGGGTGGCGGGCTGGATATGCGGCTACACGGAACGCAGGTATACGGATGATAAGGGCAGAACGCACGTGCAGCGAGTGCCCAAGGAGGAGATGGTGCTGAACGACTATCTCTTCTCGGAGATAGCGACGGATCCTGGCGACTTGGGCATCACGAGCCTGCGCAACTTCTCGGGAGAGACGGGCTTTGCCGACTTCGACATGATACCCACGTTCGAGGCGACGACAGGTCGGGATGGCGCCGTTGAGCGCTCGAAATCAGACGCGATATCCAGGGCGCGCAGGAGCGTCAGCGTGCCGCATATCACGCTGGAGAGGCTTCACGTGTTCCCGAGGAAGCTGTCCATGATCTACTATCCGATATGGGTCGTGCGATACTCGTACAGGAACAGGATGTACATGTCGACGGTGGACGGTGTGACGGGGGAGGTCCTGTCGGGACGAGCGCCAGGCGACCCCCTTTTCCAGAGCCTCGCGATCACCGCGGGCACCTCCGTAGGCGGACTCCTCGCGGCCGCAGGCATCATACTGTCGACGCTGACCGTCTCCGAGATACCGCTGGTCGCGTTGATGATCGGAGCCGGGGTCCTGTACCTGACGTACAGGTTCTTCAGGCATGGCTCGGAGATCATCGAGGGCGACTTCAAGCACAAGCCCGCATCGGGTGGGGAGGCCATGAGGGGTTTGGGGGAGACTGCGCGGCTGATCAGGGGGGCGTATAGATGAGGATCGTACAGGTCAGGTGTCCTTCGTGCAACACGCCGATCATGTCGAAGCAGAAGGACAGGTTCTTCCATTGCGACAAGTGCAATGTCCTCCATGTCCGGGACGGAGGCACGCGGAACGTCGACTACGAGATAGCTGAGTTCAGTGATTCCGCGCCTCTCGGCGAGCGGCTCTATGTCCCGTTCTGGAGGTTGTACTGCTCGTTCGTGATAAGGTCGAAGAGCGTCGAGGGCGGCTACGCGTTCCGATTGGCCTCGTGGATCAAGGGCTCGGACGACGGCGGCAGCCTGTTCATCTATGTCCCGGCAGCTGATTTCGATACGATGACCTTCAAGCGGCTCGCGATAGATTTCACCGTCAGATCGCCGAACTACAGGACAAGGCTGAACTTCGGCGGCGTGCGCAGAATGCCAGCGAGGGTCTCGTCCGAGGAGGCCTCGGAGCTGGCCGATTTCGTGGTTGTGACGATGGAGGCCGAGAAGCCCGGCGTCCTGCAGAGGCTCGACTACTCGTTGACGGTACTGGGCTCGAAGATCGTGTATCTGCCGTTCGTGTCTTCGCCGAGCGGTCTTGTGCCCGCATTGTAGCGATATCGGGGCTCCCGACTCACCTTCGCTCCGAGAGGAACTCCTTCACGATCTCCCCGTGGTCGAAAGCCATCGGCGGAAGGTCGCTCGTGGAGAACCACTTGACGCTCTCAGCGTCGTCCCCCGCTGCGAGCCTGCCACCAGTGGGCCTCATCAGATATATTGCCGTGACGAAGTGGCCTCGCGGGTCACGTTCGGGGTCGGACCGGACGCCAAGCAGGCGGACGACCTCGCAGGTGAGCCCCGTCTCCTCCTTGACCTCCCTCTTCACGCACTCCTCGAGCCTCTCCCCGTACTCCACGAACCCGCCCGGGAGCGCATACGATCCCTTGAACGGGCCCTTGCCCCGCCTGATCAGCAGGATATTCCTGTCCTTGGTGACGATGCCATCCGCTGTCAGGGACGGCTTCCTCCAGTCGTTCGCCAGTTGGCTCTCCAGCGATTCCGCCTTGCTCTCGTATTCTGTGAGTATCTTCTCCCCGAGCTCGGTCAGCTCGGACACGCCTCCCTCGCGCCCCCCCCTCGAGGATGTCACGACGTCTCCACCGGCGTTCTCAGATATTCTCTGAAGGACGTCCCAAGCGTGCCTGTACGACATGCCCATCTCCTTCGCGGCTTTGGACATCGACCCAAGGTCCTTTATCTTCCTCAACAGGGTTGCCCTGCCGTCGCTTATGAGGAAGCGCCCGTCCTTCACGAGCCAAAGCTTGAGTTGGAGGTCGTACATACTGCTCAGCGGACGAGAATCCGAGTCCGTGATACTTACCATTTTCTG
This sequence comes from Methanobacteriota archaeon, assembly GCA_020347565.1. Lineage (GTDB taxonomy): Archaea > Thermoplasmatota > Thermoplasmata > UBA10834 > UBA10834 > UBA10834. The sequence goes on from CP070732.1 coordinate 799,893, forward strand.
GGGCTTCCAGCAGCTGCCGTCCAGGACAGGGTATGGTCGACGGCTACTTCATCGTCTCAGCGTCGGGATCCTCACACCCTTCTCTTTCGCGACTGCGAGGGCCTCGGAATAACCAGCGTCCGCATGCCTCAGTATACCCATGCCGGGGTCCGTCGTGAGGACTCTCTCTATCCGGTCCTCTGCATCCTTCGTCCCGTCCGCGACGACAAGCAGTCCTGCATGCGTCGAATACCCTATCCCTACACCGCCGCCGTTGTGTATGGCCACGAGGTCCGCCCCGGCTGCGGTGTTGATAAGGGCGTTCAACATCGGCCAATCGGCGACGGCGTCGCTTCCGTCCCTCATCCCTTCCGTCTCCCTGTTCGGCGATGCGACTGAGCCGCAGTCGAGATGATCTCTCGTTATGACGATCGGGCCGCTCAGCTCGCCGCTGCCGACCATGTTGTTGATCCTCTTCCCGAACCTGGTCCTCTCGCCGTATCCTAGCCAACAGACGCGCGCCGGCAGCCCTTCGAAGGGCACTTTGGCCTCGGCCAACCTTATCCAGTTCACGAGCTGATCGTTGTCATCGAACTCCTGCATCACTACCGCATCGGTCTTGATTATGTCCTGAGGGTCGCCGGATACCGCGATCCATCTGAACGGTCCTCTTCCCTCGCAGAACATCGGCCTGATGTACAGCGGCACGAACCCCTTGAAATCGAACGCGTTGTCGACGCCGGCTTTCGACGCTTGCGCCCTTATGTTGTTGCCGTAGTCGAAGACTACAGAGCCCTTGTCCATGAAGCCTAGCATCGCCCTCACATGTCCGGCGATGCTCTCCATCGCCCTCCTCCTGTACTCATCTGGATCGCTCTGCCTCAACGCAGCGGCGTCGGCGATGTTCAGCCCCTTCGGTATGTATCCTCCGAGCTCGTCGTGGGCCGAGGTCTGATCCGTGACGACGTCGGGCACGAGTCCCATCTCGAGCAGCTTCGGGTGCGTCTCGGCGCAGTTCCCTGTAAGGCCGATCGACAGCGGCCTGCTTTCGGCCTTCGCCTTCGTCGCTTCGCTGATCGCATCCTTCAGGCTCTCCAGCTGCGTATCGCAGTAGCCGCTCCGCACGCGTCTGTCCGTCCTTGAGGGGTCACATTCCACGGCGATGCACACGCCCCCGTTCATAGTGACTGCAAGAGGCTGTGCGCCCCCCATCCCGCCGAGGCCGCCTGTCAGCACCAGCCTTCCCTTCAGCGTCCCGCCGAAGTTGTGCCTCGCACACGCCGCAAAGGTCTCGTAAGTACCTTGGAGTATCCCCTGCGTCCCTATGTACGCCCATCCGCCAGCGGTCATCTGTCCGTACATGATCAGCCCTTTCGCCTCGAGCTCGTGAAACACCTCCCAAGTCGACCATCTCGGCACGAGGTGCGCGTTCGCGATGAGCACCCTCGGTGCGAGCCTGTGCGTCCTTAACACGCCCACTGGCTTTCCCGACTGAACGAGCAGTGTCTCGTCGTCCTCGAGGTCCTTCAGCGACTCGACTATCGCGTCGAATGCCTCCCAGCTCCTGGCCGCCTTCCCGGTCCCGCCGTAGATGATCAGTTCCTCAGGCCTCTCTGCGTTCTCGAGGTTGTTCTGGAGCATCCTGAGGATGGCCTCCTGCCGCCATCCTTTGCAGATCAGCTCGGGTCCTCTTCTGGCTGCGATATTCCTCATTGTGCGTCAGCCTACACTAGTTGACTATAGTGATATGAGGCTTTTGGAGGGCAGCCCGTACGGAGGTTTTATGTCGTGAACGGTGATGAGGGCCAGCGTAATGCTAGACATACCCACCGTACTCACCGCCGACGAGATACTCGACAAGGCTTTCCGAAAGGCGTCTAAGGTGGATGTCCGCCGCGGGACTCGGCTGGACACGGTCCGGCAGATAAACATATCCAAACTAAAGTCCTCCAGCGACGTGATAGTGTCCACTCTCGGAAGGTATGTGAAGTCCTTTCCGAGCATCGAGGCGCTCAGCCCGTTCTATTCGGAGCTGATAGACGTGACGATTGGGACTGACAGGCTGAAGAAGTCCCTGGGCGCGATGGACTGGTGTAGAGGGCAAGTCGCGAAGGTCTCAAGGGCGGCCGTGAGAGACATGTCCTCCCAGAACTCTACAGCCAGGATCGACGAGCTACGCCGAGGGACCTATGGAAGGATATCCTCGCTCGTCAAGCAAGTGGATGGCGAGCTCAAGTTCCTTGCCAAGGCGAGGAGTACGATCAAGAAGTTCCCGACGATCGACCACGAGGCGCCTACCACCGTCATCGGAGGGGCGCCGAATGTGGGAAAGAGCCAGCTGGTGAGAAGAATGTCGACCGCCAAGCCGAGGGTGGCAGTGTACCCGTTCACCACGCAGGAGGTGTCGGTGGGAGTGTTCGAGAGAGCCCGCGCCCGATACCAGGTGATTGACACACCCGGCCTTCTTGACAGACCCCTGAGCGAGAGGAATGCGATCGAGCTGAGGGCAGTCCTCGCCCTGCGACACCTGGCTGATGTCGTCGTCTTCGTTATCGACCCGAGCGAGACCTGCGGGTATACCCGCGGGCAGCAGGAGCGCCTGCTGTCGTCGCTCAAGACGGAGTTCCGGGATGTCCCAATCATAGAGGTCGAGAACAAGGTTGACCTTCTGGACTCTGGCTCATCGAGGATGAAGATATCAGCCATTACTGGTACGGGCGTCGATGCATTGGTGGACGAGGTCGTCAGCGCCCTCGCGGCGTAGGCAACGCTTATAGATGGAATCCGCGATTAGCTACTTCGGGATCGCACCTAAATCAACCACACCGGCTGGTCTCGACACGAGGGGTTCCTGCCGGTGACAACTGAGGGGGCCAGCCTTGAGAGGCGTCGTTTGCAGCGAATCGATGCAGGATTACTTCTCCTTGCTCCAGCGCGAGGTAGACGTCTGCTACGAACTCGCCAAGAGGGCTCGCATGCTCGGAATGGATCCCGAGCTGGACGTGGAGATGCCACAGGCATCGGACCTTGCCGCGAGGGTCGAGAAGCTGCTTTTCGAGTGGGAGGTCGATGGCGTTGCGGAGAGGATACGTGAGCTGAGCGAGGCACACGACAGGGAGGAGGTGTCGCTCCTAATCGCCAAGGAGTACGCCCGCATGCCGGCGAAGTCCCCTGAATTCGCCATCGAGCGCGCAGTCAGGCTCGGGCTCGCAGTGCTGACCGAGGGAATCCTCGTCGCCCCGCTGGAAGGCATCGCCGGCGTTTCGATCAACAAGAACAGCGACGGGTCGGACTATCTCGTGGTGTACTTCGCTGGCCCCATAAGATCCGCCGGCGGAACAGGTCAAGCGATGAGCGTCCTGATCGCCGATGTGGTGCGACGTGAGGTCGGCCTTGGAAAGTATATGCCCACGGGTTCCGAAGTCCTTCGGCTGAAGGAGGAGATACCTCTGTACAAGTCCTGCCAGCATCTTCAGTACACTCCGTCCGGCGAGGAGATCGAGATGATGGCAAGCAACTCCCCCGTCTGCGTCGATGGCGAGGGCACCGAGGACGCCGAGATCACGGGGTTCAGGGATCTTCCGCGGATCGCCACGAACCGCGTACGGGGCGGCGCGTGCCTTGTGATCGCCGAGGGGCTCTGCCTCAAGGCGCCGAAGCTGCAGAAGCACGTGAAACGGTTGGGGATAGATGGCTGGGAGTTCATCGACGACCTCATCGGCCTGAGGAGGAGGGGGCAGGAGAGCGGCGGCCCCGAGATATCCCCTAGCGCCAAGTTCCTCAAGGACATGCTCGTGGGAAGGCCCGTGCTGGCGTACCCATCGCGTGTTGGAGGGCTCAGGCTTAGGTACGGAAGAACGAGGGCGGCCGGCCTCGCGGCGCTCGCACTCAACCCTGCCACGATGGCGCTTCTGGACGATTTCGTTGCCATAGGCACCCAGGTGAAGGTCGAGCGTCCAGGCAAGGCAGGGGCGATCACCCCGTGCGACTCCGTTGAAGGGCCGATCGTGCTGCTCAAGAGCGGCGATCTCGTCCAGGCCAACTCGATGCCCGAGGCGACGGCCATACGGGAAGAGGTTGAAGAGATAATCGATGTCGGCGAGATACTGATACCGTTCGGCGAGTTCGTGGAGAACAACCACTTGCTCATGCCGTCTGGCCTGACCATCGACTGGTTCAGGGAGGAGCTACTGGAGAAGTGCCAAGAGCTTCCATCGGACTGGGAGGAGCCGACGTTCCAGCGAGCACTGGAGATGTGCAAGGAGCTGAAGGCTCCCCTGCACCCGCGCTTCAACCTCTTCTGGTCCGACATCGGCGCCGAAGAGCTGCTTCGCTTGAGGGAAGACATCGTCGACCATGCCGTGTGGGACGACGGCGCCATCGCCCTCCCGAGCGACTCGCCTTCGAAGGCGACGCTTGAGTCGCTAGGGGCACTCCATAAGGTCGTGGATGGCACGATAAGGATCGATTTCTATGCCAGACCCTTGCTGCTGGGACTCGGGCTCGATGTGGCCGATGGCGGAATCGTCAGATGTGATGCCGAGCCGCCGGAAACGTCCGACCCGACTGAGCTGGTGCGCGCGCTGTCCGGTGTGGACGTGCGACCGAGGGCGGTCACGAGGATTGGCGCCAGGGTCGCTAGGCCGGAGAAGGCCCGGGAGAGGCGCATGCGCCCGCCCCCGCACTGCCTGTTCCCGGTGGGGGCGCACGGTGGCCCGCAGAGACTGATTTCCGAGGCGGCCAGCAAAGGGACACTGAAGACGCAGCTTGGCGACCGCGAGTGCCCTATCTGCGGACGGACGGGCTTCACGAGCAAGTGCGGATGCGGCGGGCACACGGTACTCACGGGGAAGACATCCGTTCATAGCGTCGCTGTTGGTGAGATGTTCCAGGCCGCCCTGGACATGATGGACAGCAGGATGACTGAGGTGAAGGGCGTCCAGGGGATGATATCGAGGAGCAGAACGCCGGAGGCGATCGAGAAGGGCATACTCCGGTCCAAGAGGGGCGTGTTCGTATTCAAGGACGGCACGATACGCGTCGACGCGACGGATGTGCCGCTGACTCATTTCCGACCATCGGAGATAGGGTTGGACATCGATACGGCGAAGAGGCTGGGGTACACGAAGACCGCTTCGGGACGAGAGCTCGAGGACCCGGATGACCTCGTCGAGATGAGAGCCCAGGACATCATAGTGCCGGACTCCTGCGTGGACTACCTGATCTCCGCAGCCAACTTCGTCGACGATCTCCTCACCAAGTTCTACGGCATGAAGCCGTTCTACAACATCAGGGTCAAGGAGGACCTTGTCGGTCACCTCACGGTTGGCCTCGCACCGCACACGTCGGGGGGCGTGCTGTCGAGGATGATAGGTTTCACAGAGGCGCATGCAGGGTACGCCCATCCGTTCTTCCATGCGGCGAAGCGGAGGAACTGCGACGGCGACGAGGACTCCTTGATACTGCTGATGGACTGCCTGTTGAACTTCTCGCGGTCGTTCCTCCCTGAGAGGCGAGGCGGCCTCATGGACGCGCCGCTGGTGCTCACGACGAAGATAGATCCGAACGAGATAGACAAAGAGGCGCACAACCTGGACCTTTCATCGTCGTATCCGCTGGAGTTCTACAAGGCCACCCAGCGCTACGCTCATCCGAAGGAGGTGGAGCAGACCATGGACCTCGTATCCGGCAGGATCGGGACGGTGCTGCAATACGAGGGGCTGGGGTTCACCCACGACACGCGCAGCATCTCGGAAGGGCCGGTGTCGTCGGCGTACACCGCCCTGGAGACGATGGGGGACAAACTCGAGGCGCAGATAGCCCTCGGCGTGAAGATCAGGGCCGTGGACGCGTCTGATGTGGTGCATCGGATAATCACACGGCACCTGCTACCGGACACTCAGGGCAGCCTGAGGCGTTTCACAGGGCAACAGCTAAGGTGCGCGAAGTGCAACGCGAAATACCGAAGGATACCCCTCCGCGGGGAGTGTTACTGCGGCAACAAGCTGACCTTGACGGTTCACGAGGCTGGCGTGAGCAAGTACCTCGAGACCGCCAAGAGGATAGGGGAGGCGTACAAGGTCTCCCCGTACACGCTCCAGCGCATATCGCTGCTGGAGAACTCGATTGACTCGCTCTTCCAGTCGGACAAGGTCAAGAACGCCAAGCTGGACGAGTTTCTGTAGCCCTTCAGTCGAGCGCGGAGACCTGCTCTCTTAGATGCTCGAAGCGCTGCTCCAGTATGCTCAGGCCCTTGACCAGCACGTCCTTCGCGTCCACGGAGCCGTCTGTCTCGAACCTGAAGACGACCTTGGTCGGGTCCGGCGTCACCTTTATCGCGTCGACCTCGCACTTCTCGACGCACGAGCTGCAGAGGTTGCACCTCTCCGGATGCTTCACCACGAGCTTCCTGCCCTCCTTGGCAAGCACGTCCTTGGGGCAGACATCCGCGCAGGAGCATCCGACGTCGCACTTGTCGCTGTCGACCTCTATGTCCGCATGGTACCTGTGCCCTGCACCCACAGTCGCCTGCCACTTCGCGTGCCTGCGGCCCGTGCCCAGCTCAGCGGTGGCGTAGACCAGGAGCGCCTGGTCATCGGCCAGTTTGACGATCGGTATGAGGTCGTCCCTTATCATGAACTCGTCGCTCCCAAGCGGTTCGAGGTCGCCGGAGTACACGGTGCATGGCCCCTTCTTGTTGAGGGAGTACATGATGGTGCATGACGGGCATCCCTCGCCTCCGCACGAGCACTTCTCCCTGAAGGTGAACTGGTCGAAGTCCGTGGGGATGGGCACGAGCGACAGCCTGTGGGAGACCATCTCGTCGAAAAGCGGGGAGATGCTCTCGTACGCCTGGCTGCTCTCGTCCATGATGGGTCCCAGGTGGAACTCGACGTTGTCGATCGCCATCTTCGGCACGTCGGCGATGATGGTCCTCCTGATGGCGTTCACGAACGTGGGGTTGGTGTCGCTGATCACGACCTCGGCCTTGGTGGGCGTCATCTCAACTACGTGTATCTTCATCTGCGATCACTTCACACCCTGCGTCCCCTTCGTCCGCCCTTCTTCTTCGTGCCGTCGTGCGGGACTGGGGTCACGTCCTCAATCCGTCCTATCCTCAGGCCAGCCCTCGCAAGCCCCCGTATCGCCGCCTGGGCACCCGGGCCCGGTGATATGGACTTGTTTCCTCCGGGCGCACGCACCCTCACATGGATCGAGTCGACGCCTTTCTCCTTGGCTATCTCCGCGACCTTCTCGGCCGCACGCATCGCCGCATATGGCGATGCCTCGTCCTTCGCCTGCTTGACGACCATGCCGCCCGTGGCCTTGGTGATCGTCTCGGCGCCCGTGATGTCCGTAAGCGTGATTACTATGTTGTTGTAGCTGGCGTAGATGTGTGCGATGCCCCATCTGCCCAATCGATTCACCCCTCCGTCTCTTTGCCTTCCTGGGGCTTGGCCTTGGGGGCATCCTTCTTGGGGGAGGCCTCGGTCCTTCCCGGCCTGCGTTCGGGCTTCCTGCCGCCTCGCTGCCCGGGCCGACTCCTCTCCTCCTTCTCCCTCTCCTTCTCTGCGGCCTCGACCATGCGCTGCCGGTCGAGGTCCTCCTGCTTGGGCCTTGCAGGATGCATGTCGTCCGTCAGAGGTGACGAGACGTGATACTGGATGAGCTCCTCCTCGCCGCGCTTCACAAGGTATCCCGGGATCGTGACCTTTCTTCCGTCCACTGAGGCATGTCCGTGCACTATCATCTGCCTGGCCTGCCTCGGCGTGAAGGCGAGCCCCTTACGGTACACTACGGTCTGCAGCCTCCTGTCGAGTATCGTCTCGGTGTTCAGGGCGAGCACGTCGTTGAGCGTCGCGCCCTCCGACGGCAGCAGCGCGAGCCTCCCGCATCGCCTCAGGAGTTCCTTCGTCTCCTTGTCAGCCTGCGGATCGCCCGTCCTCAGCCTCGCCTGGAGCTCCCTGCTCTGCGCTCTCAGCCTCCTCACCATCGACTGCGCCGTCCAGAGCTCCCTCTTGTTCTTGAGGCCGTACTTCTGCAGCAGCTCGTTCTCGGCCTTGATACGCTCGCCCTCCCAAGGCTGGGCCGGGGTCTCGTACCTTCTCCTGGAGAACTTGGGGTCGCCCATCCGTCACCTACTCCTTCTTCTGCGGGGCTGGACCCTGCTGCTCCTTGCGCTTCATCACTCCGAGCGTCAGCCCCGATCTGCCGTTCGCCCTGGTTCGCTGTCCGCGCACCTTCTGGCCGGTCTCGTGCCTGACACCCTTGTAGCACCTTATCATCCTCAGCAAATTGACGTCGTCCCTCTTGTTCAGCTCGACATCTATGCCCACGAGGTGCAAGTCCGCTCCGGAGGACCAGTCGTGTTGCCTGTTGACCATCCAATGGGGCGCCTTCTCGGAGTACTCCTGCACGAGCTTCTCGAGCTTCTGCGTCTTCTCCTCCGGGAGGTCGCCGATCTTGACATCTCTTGGTATGCCCGCCATGCGGGCTATGACCTCGGCCGTCCTCAGGCCGACGCCTTTGATGCCTGACAGCGCGATGACGAGGTCCTTGTTGCCGTCGAGGTCCGTGTTGACGAGCCTGACTATGTACCTGAAGTCCTCGCTCTTCTTCTCCGCCTCAGGAGCCTTCTCGAGCTTCGCGTCTTCCGCAGACTCCTTCCGCTTGCCCTTCGCGGCCCCCTTCCTCTTCGTCTCCTTCTCCTCGGCCAACTGGCGACCTCCAATACTGGCGTCTATCGGTTGTCGCGCTCGTTACCAGACAAATCATCACGGCTGGAGCGCATCCTCCCCCACACACTAAGGTGTATAAAACACTTATGCTCTCCCCAGAAGGGTTGACGAGACCGTATGGCACGCGCTCTTTTCCCGGTGCCCGCGAGGAGCGGCACGGAAGTCCGTGCGTGCTCCCGTCCGGCCTCCTGATCGTGGCGCGACGTCGAAAAAAGATTATCTTGGGTGGACCCGTTCCCCGGTCAGATGCCCGGGCAGAAGCGTATATCCATCAGCATCCCCCAAGCGCTACTGAAGGAGTTCGACTCGCTCTCGAAGTCGTTGGGGCACGCGAACAGGTCCAAAGCCGTCGGCGAGGCGATGCGAGAGTTCATGTCCAGCAGGAAGTGGGACACGGACGCCAAGGGCAGCCTTCCAGGCGTCATCCTGCTGACATACGACCACCATGCCCGAGGGATCTCACGTGCGATGACCGAGCTGCAGCACGACTATCCAGATGTCGTCACTGCCACGATGCACATTCATCAGTCCAAGCACACCTGCCTCGAGGTGATTGCCTTCAATGGCGATGCTGGCCGCGTCAAGGCGTTGGCCAGGACGCTTCGCGGGCAGAACGGCGTGCTCGAGCTCAAACTGGTCACCTCGGTGCCGTGAACGGCCGGCGCGCCTGCATGTGTGAATTATGAACGGCTCTGTGGGAGTTTCATCCCGTCTTGAACCATTTATGTCGGTAGTGGTCCGCGCCGCGGGGCTATGCGTGCCCGCCGATGAGGATCAGTATTATCGCGGTCCCGAGCCCCGCGATGACGAACCTCAGCCCTGTGTAGATGAAGGTCTCCCTGATCAGGTTCCCGAGGAACGCGCCCAGGACGAACAGGAAGATCATCGTTATGACGATGCCGGTCACCACGGCCTCATCGAGCGGCATGAAGAAGAACGGCACAAGCGGGACTATCGCCGCCAACAGCGGCGCCACACCGTGGACTATCGCGCTTACCAGGATGCTCACGGTCATCGCTTCGCGCCTGTGCCCTTCGACCGTGGACAGCATCGCCTGCTCCAGATGCTTGTGCAGCAGTATGTGCTCGACCCTCTCAGCCTCGTACGCCCCCACGGCGCTCGACACGGCGAGGGCTATCCCACCCGCAATGCCTGCGCCTATGATGAGCTGTCGCGCCAGCTCGGGGTCGACGTTCGCCTCCGCGACGTAAGCGCCGATTATGACGCCTAGTATGGTCAACGCGCCGTCGAACGCCCCGATTACGAAGTACCTCCTAGCTATCGATGCGGACCTGGTCAGCTGGAACAGGTACCTTAGTCTCGCGAACGACTCCTTAATCGGGGACATCTCAGTTATCAACCTTCTTCCAGGGCCTTCCTCAGGGACGACATGACCGAATCGACGGCCTCCTCGAGCCTGCTGGCGTCCGGCCCTCCTCCCTGGGCGAAGTCGGGCTTGCCGCCGCCCGAGCCGCCCACTAGCCTCATCGCGTCGCCCAGGAGCGGTCGGCAGTTGACATCGACGTCGGCGCTGCGGGCGACGATCATCTTCGCTCCCGCCTCGTCGGATGCGAGCACGGCGATGGTCTTCGGGTGGGCTATGATCTCCTTTGCGAGCTTCACGAGGTGCTTCATATCCTCCGATTGAACATGCCTTACCACCGACACGCCGTGTATCTTGGGAGCCTTCTCCACGAGCTCGCCGACAGTCTCGCCGACTATGCCTTTCTTAATCGTCTCGAGCTCCTTCCTCTGCTCCCTGTTCTCGGCCTGCAGGCGCGCGACCGCACCCACTATGCCGTCCGCCGTCGTCATGAGCATCGAGCTAGCCTTCGAGAGCGTGCGGGACAATGCCATGGTCCTCTCGACCGCGGCCATGCCCGAGGTGAAATCCAGCCTGACTACGCCGTCCTGTATTCTCTTCGTCTGGGCTATCGATATGGCTCCGACCTCGAGCGTGTTCTTGCAGTGTATGCCCCCGCACGCCTCGACATCGAAATCGTCTATCTTGACCACGCGTATGTCCTTCCCCGGCACTGCGCCCCCCTGGTAGAGTCTGAAACCGTACCGCCTCTCCGCGTCGGTCCGGACCATGAACCGCGAGTCGACCTTGATGCCCGCGAGGACTGTCTCGTTGGCCACCCTCTCGATCTGCTCCAGCTGCTCGGGCGTGATGTCTGCGTAGTGCGTGATGTCCAGGCGCGCGACGTCCTCCGACTTGTGGGCGCCCGTCTGCCAGACGTGGTTCCCCAGGACCTTCCTCGCCGCGCCATTGACGATGTGGGTCGCGGTGTGGTGCCGTTGCAGCCTTCTCCTCCTGCGCTCGTCGACGACAGAGACGATCTGCTTCCCGACGACGGCCTGCATCGGCCCCTCGACCTTGTGGACCACGATGTTGCCGACCTTGTCGGCACGGACGACCTTCATGTCCTTCATCGTGCCGGCGTCCGACTCCTGGCCGCCGCTCTCCGCGTAGAAGTAGCTCTTGTCTAGGATCACCAGGTCATCCTTGACGGCGAGCACCTTCGCTCTTAACTTGTACTTGTACGGGTCCTTGTAGAACATCTGCTTCGTCGGTGGGAGGTCTTCTGGCAGGTCGACGTGTGCCTCGACCTCCTCCTCGTCCTCCGCCCTCACATGCCTCGCTGAGACGCGCCTATAGAAGTCGTCCGGCACCGCAACCGTCCCTTCCGCGAACTCAGCGACGACATCGGGGTTCAACCCGTGCGAGTCGTACAGTTCTATCAGGTCCTCGTCGGAGATGCCTCTGCCAGATTCACGTAGAGACTCCTCGAGCCTCTCGACTATGCCTCTTCCCTTGACGAGCGTATCGTCGTACTTGTCCTGCTCAACGTCGACCAGCTCGATGATGCCCTCCTTGTTCTCCTTCAGGTCGGGGAAGTCCTTTGAGAAGTACTCCACCTGCATCGAGACGATATCGGCCAGCCTAGAAGTCATCCCCAGCTGCGACATCTCCCTGAGCGCCCGTCTGACGAGCAGGCGCGCGAAGTAACCCTGCCTGACGTTCGAGGGGACGATGCCGTCGCTGAGCATGAACATGAGCGCCCTGGTATGGTCGCATACGACGTATATGCTCTCGAACGGCCTGATCTGTCGCATGAACTCGTCCGCGTCCATGCCTAGGCGAGACGCCGTGTCTGCACGGAGCGCCCTTACGTCCGCGGCCGTCTCGATCTTCATGGAGCCCGCGACCTTCGCGTATTCGGCCAGCGTTCTCTCCTGGACGCTCGTGCCTGAGAGCTTCTTCAGCTCGTCGAGCACGTCTCCGAACACCGCTTCGTAGGCCGATGGCGTACCCTGGGACATCCATGTGAGCCGCTCCAGCCCGTAGCCGGTGTCGACGACCTGAGTCTCCAACGGCTTCTGCCCGCCGTTCTCCGTGGCGTAGGCCATGAACACGAGCGTGGCGACCTCGACCCCGCCTATGAGCACCTCCAGGCACGGGCCGGCGTTGCCTCCGCCCTCCCACCAGGCCTCTGAGTAGTTGACCGATTTGGGGTTGAGCCCCTGCACCTCTGTAAGGAACTCGTGACACAGCTCCGTCGTCCGGTCCTTCCAGTAGATCTCCTTGCCTCTTCTGTTGAACACATGGTGGGCCATCATCTCGAACATCGTGAAGTGCGAGCCCGTTTTGCCCACGTTGTCGATGTCGTTGAACCTCACGCAAGTCTGCGATATCCCCAGCGGGTTGGCCGGCGGGTCCACAACGCCGTCTATAACCCATGGCTGGAATCCGTATATGCTCGCCTGGGTGAAGAAGACGTCGTCCCTCCACCTGGCAGTGATCGGGTACCTTGCTACTCTCTCGTGGTCCTTTCCCTCGAGGAAGGAGAGGAAGCTCTCCCTCATCTCGTGGATGCTCTGCTTCTCCTTGAAGAGCGGCCGGCCAATGAAGCTGTACTCGACGCACGGCGCCTCGCCGCACGTGTCGCTCTCTCCGAGCGTCCAGAAGAACTTGCCGCACCCAGCGCACTGTCTCCGGACGAAGCCGTTGCTCTTGAAGAACTCCAACTCGTAATCCTTCGGTTCCATCCGGTTTCTGGATGAGTCCTCAGCATATAACGGTTTTCGTCCTCGTGGGAGCAGTCGGCCGCCGGCGCGCCATCCCTCAGTCGAAGTCGTATCCGGGGTCGCCTAAGCGGTCCTTGATGCCGGCGACGGAAGCGCCGTCCTTGATCATCTTCGTAACCTTCGCCGCCTCCTGCTTGGACCCCAACAGTATCGCGCCGATCATCCTGTCGTCCTTGATCACGAACTTCTTGTAGACGGCCCTGTCCTCGCTGATCGCCCGTATCTCTTCGAAGCCGGCATCCTCCAGCTCGTGCTCGCTCCTGACGGTGCCGATCGATGTCAGGTCGACGCCCACGACCTTGAGGGTGTTGGACGGTATCGTGCCCTGATAGCTCGGGGATTCGATTCCCAGCACCTTCTTCACCACCGCCCTTGCCATGTCGAGAGCGGGGGGTATCATCCCCCACATCCTTCCCTCGAATTCGGCCACGTCTCCGATGGCGTACACGTCCTCGGCGGACGTCAGCAGAGACGAGTCGACGACTATCCCTCGGTTGGTCTGAATGCCCGCCGCCTTGGCGAGCGTCAGGTCCGCTCTCGCACCCGCGGAGACGACGACCATGTCGCATTCAAGTGCCCTGCCGTCCCTGAGCCGAACGGCGCTCGCAGTCCCGTCCCCCACCAGCTCCTGCGTCTCCGCCTTGGTGATTACCTCTGTCCCCATGCCGCGTATTAGGTCCTGGAGTATCTCGGCTCCCTGGTGGTCCAGCTGTCTCATGAGCAGGTGCTCTGCATACTCCAGTATCGTGACCCGTATGTCCGGATACCCAGCTGCGAGTGCTCTTGCCGTCTCGAGCCCCAGCAGGCCCCCGCCTATCACGACGGCCTTACTCGCCTCCTTGGCGGCCTCCTTGATATCCCTCGCGTCCTCGAGAGTTCTGAGGGTGAATACATTGTCCTTTGGCAGTCCTTCGAATGGAGGAAGGAACGCGCGAGAGCCCGTCGCGAGCACCAGCTTGTCGTAGCTGTGCCATTCGCCGTACGCGAACACCCTCTTCCCGGCAGCGTCGATCTGCTCCACCTTCGAGTCCAGGTGGAGGGCGATCCCGTTCTTCTCGTACCAGTCCATCTGATAGAAGAGCAGTCCGCTGTCGTCCACCGTTCCGGCTATGTAGTCTATCAGTCTCGGCCTCGCGTAGTACGGAACGATCTCATCGGTGAAGACATGGATCTCCGCTTCGACGTCGGCATCGCGTATGCCCTTCGCAGCTGTAGTACCGGCCGCGTTGTTTCCTATCACGACGACTTTCATGTGCGTCCACGGCTCCCGCAGGCAACGGGCTCAGCGGAGGGATTGGCGTCCCTTTAATCTTGTGGCAAACCTGCGATGACACTCATTACTCAGGCGGCGCACTTTCGCGGTGCCGCAGGGAAGGGGTATCTGGGCACTCTGCGATGGAGGTGGCCATGGCCAGGAGATCGGGGATGATGGAGCTGCCGTTGCACGGCGGAGCTACCCCGAGGTGGCTGTTCGGGCGGATGGTCAACCTGTCCGGGGCGATATCCGAGGCCGTAGTGGACGAGTACGGCTCTGCGGAGCTGCTGAGGAGACTGGCCGACCCGTTGTGGTTCCAGGCGTTCTCCTGCGTAATAGGTTTCGACTGGCACTCGTCGGGGACGACAACGGTCACGTGCGGCGCCCTCAGAAAGGGCCTCGAGGACGCCGGCATAGGGGTCCGTCTCGCCGGAGGTAAGGGCGCCAACGTGCGTGACGCCGTCGGCCAAATCCGCTGGCTCGCCGACGCAGGTTTCATCAGCGACGCGAGCGCGAACGAACTGGAGCGCTCGAGCAGACTGTCCGCGAAGGTGGACAGCTGCGCCGTTCAGGACGGTCACGATATCTACCATCACACCATCATCTTCGACGAGAGCGGCAGGTGGACCGTCGTCCAGCAGGGCATGTCGGACCGTACGGGCTTCGCCAGGAGATATCACTGGTGTTCGTCCGATCTCGACGGGGACTTTGTCAGAGAGCCGCACACGGGCATCGCGGGCACCAGGACGGGTGAGGTGCTCGACCTCACGAGCGATGCGAGCACGCAAGCCAGGGTCGTCTCGACTGACCTCGGATGCGAGAAGCCGTCCAGGGTGGAGGGGATCATACGGATGGCGTCCCTTGGGCATCAGAAGTCCCTCACCGAGTTCACGGACAGGGCCGAGGAGACCCTGTTCCGATCCTATATGATGCCCAAGCGCGTCGACTGGAACGCGCTCAGGAGATGCTACGAGGCGCAGCCGACCAACTACGAAGAACTCCTTCTCGTCAAAGGCGTCGGTCCGAAGCTGACACGGGCGCTCGCCCTCATCTCACAGGCCGTGTACGGCGCTCCGCTGTCTTGGGAGGACCCTGTCAAGTTCTCCTTTGCAGTCGGGGGGAAGGACGGTGTCCCGTTCCCCGTTGACAGGGAGTCGATGGACGCGGCGACGCGCACGCTCCGCGAAGCCGTCGACCAGTCGCGCATCGGCGTTCAGGACAGGAAGGACGCCCTGAAGAGGCTCTCGCGATGCGCGGGCGGCTCCTCCTGAGCCGTTTGATCTGGGACGACTGTGCTCTGCATGGGTGACACCACCGGTGCGGAAGGGTTATGTCTGTCGCATGCGTTCTGCAGGCTGGTGGGGATCCTGAGGAAGTGCGCTTCATGCGGGAGGGACAACGATAGCGAAGCTGAACACTGCGTATTCTGCGGCAAACGGCTGATGGACCCTGGGATCTGCCCAGAGTGCGGGATCGCAAACCTTCCTGATGCGGCTCTGTGCAGGATCTGCGGAGCTAGTTTGTCTGGCAGCTCCAATGATCCCAAGGCCGTGGCAGACGAAAGGCCCGGCTACCGCGTCAAGTACCAGGCATGCCCCAAGTGCGGTAGCAAGCTGGGAGCGACACAGATCGAGTGCCCTGTCTGCGGACACGGTTCGTCCTATGAGGCAAAGGCGAGCAGGAGCCTTGGGCTCCCGATGGCTGCAGGCGTACTGCTGTTCATAGCAGGTATGATCAACATCTTCTGGGGGCTACTCATCGGCGAGACGTTCGGGCCGTACTTCGAGGACATCGAATACTGCGTCACAATCGAGGTGCTCGTGGGCATAATCGCGCTTCCCACGGCGTTCCTCTCCATGATGAGGAGGATGCTACCGTTCGTGATAGTGGCATCGGTGTTGACCATGGCGAGCCTTGGACCGTTCTTAGTGTGCAGCATCTGCGGATTCTCCGCACTCGTCCTTCTCCTGCTGAGCGCCAAGGAGTTCGATTGACGAACGGGAATTCCGCAACTGCCAGCCGTGTGCTGGCCCGCTTTCGATGTGAGGACAAAGGTTATTCAGAAGAATCTCAATGTCTTCTCAGGTGGGTCGAGTGGAGAGATGCAGGTCCTGCGGGAAGGAGAGCGAGGACGATTCGAAGTTCTGCGTGCATTGTGGCAGGCCGTTCAGCGAGGTGAAGAGGTGTCCCAAGTGCGGGCACGATAATCCTGCATTCAGCAGGTACTGCGGCGAGTGCAGTACTGAACTACCGGTAGTCGAGAGTAGCCCCTACGACTCAATGCCGGAAAAAGTGAGAAACCTACCGACTCAGAAGAAGTACTGTCCGACGTGCGGCGGCCAAATGAGCATCTACGATTCGGTGTGTCCGGCATGCGACGTCTCAGAGTCACGATTGGGCAAGGGCGAATTCCTTCGCACCTCGCAGTCATCTGCCCCGACGATTGGCGGGGTCCTGGCAATCCTCGCGGGAGTGCTCGCAATCGGCCAAGGGCTGCTCTATATGGCTGGATCATCCATCGTGGATATTCCCGGCAGCGGTACGCTCTGTTTCTGCGGGGCGGTCGATTTCGTTTTCGGGGCAGCCTCCGTCCTCGGAGGCCTCTCTGCTCTGAAGCGCGATGGCTTCACGCTGGCTATCATCGGCGCAGTAATGGGTATGCTGGGCTTAGGCTTCTTGATTGGAGGACTGTTCGGATTCATCGCCGTGATACTCATAGCAATGTCACGCAACGAGATATCATGAGGCTGATTGGATGTTCTTTCAGGGGGGCTGAGTGTTGGAGTTCTGCAAGGAATGCAGCCACGCTAACCCGGAAGAATCTAGGTTCTGCAACGCCTGCGGCGCCCGTCTTGGAGAACCGGACGCGAGAGTGCCGCCCGATGTAGCCAAGGATAGAACACCTTGCCCCCGCTGCGGCACAGGCGTCGCATCGTACATGAGCTTCTGCCCCAACTGCGCTATGTCGTTGAGGTCTCTGATTCAAACGGTGCCCTCAGAGCGTGTCGGCAGATGTAGCGAATGCGGACGCGCGATATCGCCGGGAGCGACAGTCTGTGCGTTGTGCTCGTCGAAACTCTGGCTCGATTCAGAAGGAAACGCACCAACTCGATGGAAGAGGCTCGACAGGCCCACAATCGTGGGCATACTCCTCGTGGGATCCGCTGCTCTCACGGTGATATCTGTGGTCAGTCTGATACTGAACGGCGAAGTGGCTGTGCAGGCCGCCGAGCCTGTCGAAATTTCCGGCTTCTTGAGCTGTTGCGGCGTCATCCTAGCGTCTTCCGCGGCATGCAGTTTCGCCGGGGCGCTTCTGTCGTTCAGGAGAGAGAGACACACATACGTTGTCCTCGCCGCCGCCATCGGCATGCTCGGCGTCGGTCCATTCTTCCTCGCGTCCATCATGAGCCTGCTTGCGCTCATTCTGGCAGCTTTCTCCGCCACCGATTACGGCTAGGGGCGCTGATTCCACAATGTTGAATCGGATGTGACAGCTATCGCTACCGTCGTAGGCGAGATGAAAGAATAGTGGAAGGAAGCAGCAGAAACTCATGTGCAATCCGTGTAACGGCTGAGCCGTACTTACCAAATCGGCATGTGTATAGCGACTACGGCGCTTAGTGGCCGCGGACTGAATGCCTCGGCGAACCTTGGCACTTACATCCCGGCTCTATCAACGCCATCATGTAATGGCGGCCGTAAGATGCCTCGTTTTCGGGATGGCTTCAAGCTTAGATGCTTTCAGCTTTTATCCACTATCGCGTGGCTGCTCAGCAATGCCCTGCCGGACAACTGATAGACTAGAGGCGACGGATCCTCGTTCCTCTCGTACTAAAGGATCCTTACCGTCAGGCATCAAGACACTTCCAGCAAAAAGCAACAAACCTGTCTCACGACGGTCTGAACCCAGTTCACGATCCCTTTTAATGGGCGAACAACCCCACCCTTGGCAGCTGCTGCACCACCAGGATAGGAAGAACCGACAGCGAAGTAGCAAGCCTCCAGGTCGATATGAACTCTTGCTGGAGACGACTCAGTTATCCCCGGGGTAACTTCTCTGTAATCACTGACCCCCATTTGTGAGGTACAGTGGTTCGCTAGGCCCTGATTTCTCATCGTGGATCGTTATTGGGCCGATCCACGTCAAGCCGGCTTTTGCCCTTGCACTCTTCGGTAGATTTCTGACCTACCTGAGCCGACCTTTGGGCGCCCTTGTTACTTTTTCGAGGGCGTGGCGCCCCACCCAAACTGCCCACCTACCGGTGTCCATCCGAGGATGTAAGTGATACGAGTTCGAAAGGGCGGTGTTTCAATTTTGACTCGGTGCCAACCTAGCGGCTGGCACCTGATAACGTCTCCCGCCTACACTACACATTCGAGCTCATACCACAACGACAGGTTGCAGTAAAGCTCCACGGGGTCTTCGCTTTCAGCTGGAAGATAACGGACTGTGCGCCGTTAAAGTAGGTTTCACCGGCCTCGACGCGGGGACAGTAGAGCTCTCGTTGGGCCTTCATGCAAGTCGCCAATTAAGCGACAAGGTATTACGCTACCTT
>CP070732.1:818612-954266 GCA_020347565.1 Methanobacteriota archaeon
CACATCGCGATCGGATGTTACAGGGGAAGCGAAGCGGACGTCCTGGACCGATACTACAAGGCAGCGCTCAGTCGCGATGCGTCCGTCGTAGTCAGGTTGACTTCCGACTGCCCGTTGACAGACGCCGAAGTGATAGACAGTGTCGTGAACGCCCTGACCTCCAGCGGCTCAGACTACTCCAGCAATACACTGGAACGCACTTACCCAAGAGGGCTGGATGTCGAGGCGATGACGATGGAGACTCTGGAATCAGCTTGGAAAGGAGCTGACCTGCGATTCCAGAGAGAACACGTCACGCCATACATCTACAGCAATCCCGACTTGTACAGGCTTGTAACGATCAAGGACGAGACCGACCGGGGCCACCTGAGGTGGACGGTCGACACGGAAAAGGACCTCGAATTCGTGCGGGCTGTCTACACGCGCCTGGGCGGCACGGACCACTTCGGGTGGCATGACGTGCTAGAGCTCGTCGAGGCACATCCGGAGATTGCGCGCATCAACGCGCACGTCCAACAGAAGCAGATGGAGACTGGTCCGAGTTGAGTGGGAGTAAGCTCGTTATCAGGACAAACGGATGTCCCGGAATGGGATTAGCCCGTTTCGTACGACGCTCGATTCCAGCACGGGCCTGGAAAGGTCTCAAAGGGTCGGGTCGGATGGAAAGCCTCTTCGACGATGAACGCGCATCAGCCGTCCGGGACTTGGAGAGGATGGACGCAGACGGCCTCGACAGCGAAGACAAGGCTAAGTATCTCGTAGACCTGATAAGGGCAGGAACGTATTCGCCCATGAGGGAGAACATCAAACCAGCTCGGAGCGCAAGGCCTTCGCTCGGTCCTGAGCTGGAGTATAGCAGGTAACGAGTGGTGAAGACTGATGGATTCTATCATGATCGGCGATCGCAGCGTCGGGCCGCATTCTCCGGCATACATCGTGGCTGAGATGTCGGCCAACCATAACAACGACTTCGAGCAGGCGGAGGAGCTCATCCGCTTGGCAAAGGAGTGCGGGGCGGACGCGGTCAAGCTCCAGACCTACAAACCGAGCACACTGACCATCAAATCGACGAAAGGACCTTTCATCATATCAGGAGGGACCAAGTGGGATGGCAGGACCCTGTTCGACCTGTATGAGGAGGGTTGCATGCCATGGGAATGGCAGCCCAGGCTGAAGAAGACGGCCGACGATATCGGCATCGACCTGTTCTCCACGGCCTACGACAAATCGTCTGTCGAGTTCCTCGATAGGATGGGGGTGGACGTGCACAAGGTCGCCTCGTTCGAGATCGTCGACCTGCAGCTCATCGAGAAGATGGCGGAGACGGGGAAGCCACTCCTGATATCGACAGGGATGGCCTCCAAGAAGGAGATCTCGGAAGCGGTCTCCTGTGCAGGCAAAGCAGGAGCCGAGGAGATCGCCCTCCTGAAGTGCACGAGCGCCTACCCTTCGCCCGTCGAGGAGACCAACCTGAGGACGATACCGGACATGAGGAGGAGCTTCGGACTGCCAGTCGGACTGTCGGACCACACGATGGGAATCCACGTGCCGTCAGCCGCGGTGGCGCTCGGCGCGTGCATAGTGGAAAAGCACATGACGACCTCGAGGAAGCTGAAGGGCCCGGACAGCCACTTCTCCCTAGAGCCGAAAGAATTCAAGAGGATGGTCGAAGGGGTGAGGACCGCCGAGGCCTCACTCGGGAAGGTGTCCTATGGACCCACGGAAGCCGAGAAAAACAGCCTCGCGTTCCGACGCTCTCTGTTCGTCGTGAGAAACGTCAAGGCGGGGGAGCGCTTCACGGAGACCAACGTGAGATCGATCCGCCCTGGGACGGGACTCGCTCCAGGGCATCTGAGTGATGTCCTCAGAAGGAAGGCTTCGAGGGATATCGAGAGGGGCACGCCCCTCGATTGGTCGATGGTCGACTGACACACCGCATCGGCCGATGACCTCGCAACTCTTAAGGGCGCGACCCTCATAACGGATGGGCAGGACGGATTCTGAATGGCTGTGAAGTCCACTGTGAAGGGAGTGGCAGCGTCGATACTTCGGCGTCTTGGCTACGACGTCGTACCGCGCAGGAACGTCGTCTGCGAGTCTATCTCAGAACTCGAGGAGGAGGATGCCTTCGTGGATTCGCTCGGCAACAGGTTCGTGCGGTTGAGAGGGTATAGAGACCTGGTCAAGCCTGGCTGGCGAAGCATGTTCGAGCAAGAGCCGGAAGTGACGGATACAAGGTTGCGAGTAGACGGCGCGGTGAGGCAGGTGCGGGAGATGACGGATTTTCTGGGCAAGTTCGGCTTCGGGCTGGAGGGCAAGGACGTCCTCGAGATAGGATGTCATGACGGGCGCAACGCCTTTGCGCTCGCCGATGCCGGCGCTCGCCACGTAGATGCAATCGACATACCCGCATACGGAGTCCTGCAGGGTAAGGAGGGTGAGCCGGATGCACTGTCCCTCGACAGACAGTCCCAACGTCTATCGGAGATGAGGGCGATCGCGGCGGAATCGTTCAAGAACAAGGATCCCGAGGAGAAGGTCGCATTCTACGATTTGGACGTCACGGAGATGGAGAAGGACAGCGCCTACGACCTTATTGTAAGCTGGGAAACACTCGAGCACATCGCCGACCCGGCATGGGCAATGGCCAGGATGTACAGGGCTCTTCGGCCTGGAGGACTGAGCTTCCATGAATACAACCCGTTCTACAGTCTCGAAGGAGGACACAGCCTCTGCACGCTCGACTTCCCGTACGGGCACGCAAGGCTCTCTGAGGCCGACTTCGAGCGATACGTCAGAAGGTATCGCGAGCGTGAACTAGGCGTATCCATGAACTTCTACCGCCGTTGTCTTAATAGGATGACCATCCGCGACCTGAACGATTTCTGCTTCGACGCGGGGTTCGAGATACTTGCGCTGTGTCCATGGAATGACGACGAGTGCCTGCGTCTCATCGACCGCGACGTCTTGAACCAGTGCAGGAAGCTCAAGCCGAACTTGATGATAAACGACCTGCTGTCGGGCAGAGTATGGGTGCTCATGCGAAAGCCTGTCGGCTGACGCCGCGATTCATCTCCGGGTTCAGATAACCCCCAATAACCGATTCTTCAGCTGAGACGAGAAATATTCCTGGACTTCCCTGTCGTTTACGCGCTCATGTTTTGCCGACATGCCTTCGACGTATCCGAACAGGAATGCGAACGAGTTCATAAGTCCCCAGTGAGGGATCCTCGCCGCCGCAAGCGCCATCGCCGTCATCAGTCCCGTGCCGAGACAGTAGTGACACTTCCCGGTCAGCTTCATCCCGTTGTAATCCTTCCTGTAGTCCGTCGCGCGCTTATGGACGCCCCTTGGCCGGGGATCGATGACGACCTCGTAGCCACGGTTCTGGGCCTTGATCTCCAGCACCGTATCCGGCGACGGTGTTATCGGAAACCCTCCAACCTCCTGCAGGAACCGTCTATCGTACAGTCGGGCGCAGCCTCGTGGGAGCGCGGCGCCTTTCAGGTGCGGATCCTGCTCCGACACTATCAGGCCCGTGGCTATCGCAGCCCCGCGGTTGGCCGACATCGCCTCCGCGAGGCGCTCGAAGTACTGCGGCTCGAGGACGGTGTCGGCATCCAGTACGCCAATCCGTGTGAATTGAACTCCCTTCTTCGAGGCATATTCCGAACCCTTTCGAACGCCGTGGTCGACGGCCTCGCCGTACCTCAGCCAGACATCCAGGCTCGACGCCTTCTTACTGACGAGAGCGACCCAGTCATGATCTCTTGCGACCCGCTCCATCTTGTCATACGAGTCGTCGCTGCTGCTGTCGTCGACGACGACCCACAGCGATGGTCGAATAGTCTGCGAGAGCACAGTATCGACCAATCCGTCAATCATTTCGCTCTCGTTCTTCATCGGCGTGGCAAGTATGTAGGGCTCCTCGGCTGAAGCTTCAGAGGACACGGAGGAATCACGATGATACGTCGATTTAAGCATTGTGCAGCGCGAGGCGGGAAGTCTTGTGCCTGGGCCGTTCCGCTAATAATCAGAGATACAGCGTGGTGTTCTCCCCGATAATCAGCCTCTCACCCTTCGGAATGAGGCCGTTGGAGCTGACTATGCGGGAGTGACGACCTATCATGCTCCTGACGATCTTCCTTTCGATGTTGATGACCGTGTCCTCCATCACTATCGAGTCCTCGATTTCCGTCGAGGAAAGCTGACATCGGTCGCCTATGGCGGTGTACGGGCCCACGTATGCATTCGGCCC
The DNA here is from genome assembly GCA_020347565.1 of Methanobacteriota archaeon. GTDB lineage: Archaea > Thermoplasmatota > Thermoplasmata > UBA10834 > UBA10834 > UBA10834. The sequence continues at coordinate 822,871 of CP070732.1, forward strand.
GATGTTGCAGCTCTCCCCGATTATCACTGGCCCTCTAACGACCGACCGGCCGGTCACCTTCGAGCCCTTGCCTATCTTCACTCTCCCCACCACCGCAGCGCCCTTCTCCACGGTGCCTTCGTTCGAGGAGTCGATGTCGTCGAGTATGAGGTGATTCGCCTCGAGGATGTCCTCGGGCTTGCCGGTGTCCTTCCACCAACCCTCCACTTGGTGCGGGACGACACGATATCCAGCCTCTATCAGCAGCGTGATCGCATCGGTGATCTCATACTCGTCCCTCCACGAAGGTTTCAGGCGAGGATAGACCTCGAAGAACCTTCTGTTCAACGCGTATACGCCTATCACCGCAAGGTTGGACTTCGGCTCGCGTGGTTTCTCCACGCATCTGAGCACGGTCTTGCCGTCGGGGGAGAGCTCGGCGATCCCGTATCTCTGGGGTTCTCTGACGGGAAACAGGGAGATGACGCAGTCGGCAGACTCGTCCTTCATCATCTTGGGTATTGCCTCAATGCCTGCCTTGAGGAGGTTGTCTCCCAGATAGACTATGAAATCATCGCCCTCCATGAAATCCTCGGAGCAGTTGATGGCGTGCGCGATGCCCTCCGGCTCGCCCTGGACGATATAATTCAGCTCCACACCGAACTCGGAGCCATCACCGAGATATTCCTGGACCTTCTCAGGCATCACATTCCCCAAGACGATCCCAATCTCCGTGATCCCAGCGTCTCGAAGGTCCTCGATGCAGTAGAGTATGTTCGGTTTGTTGGCTATCGGTATCAATTGTTTAGGTCCTGTGTGAGTGAGCGGCCTGAGCCTTGTGCCGAAACCTCCCGAGAGTACGAGCCCCTTCAACCTCCCAGCTCCTCTGATACTTCCGTGACGAGACCTTCCAGAATGAAATCTTGCGCATATTTAACAGCTTCTGAAACGTGCCAAGGTGAACGGCCTCTCAGAGTGGACGGATGTCGTCGCTATTCGTCCTCGAGCTCTCTCATCCTAGCCAGCCCCGCATCGAGCGATATGAGCTTGCGGCCAAGCAACTTCTCCGCTTTCGAGGAATCCAGGCACGAGTAGGCCGGACGTCGCGCTGGCAGGCGGACGGCCTCTGACCGGACGGGAACGATGAGGTTCTTGTCGAGGCCGAACGCGTCGGCAATCATCATACCTGAGTCCACCCTGTTGATGCAGTCCGGTCCGCAGACGTGGAACAGGCCTGATGCGCCTTGCTGGAGGATGCCCACAAGGGCATCGGCAAGGTCGTCCGCGAACGTCGGAGATATGTGCTGGTCGTCGAACAGTGTGACCTTTTCATTCGATCGCAGCTTCTTCAGAACCCAGGTGACGAAGTTGTCCTTGCCCTCGATCGGATTCCACCCGTAGAGCACGGCCGTCCTCACGACTGCTGCATCTGGCATCGTGGACAGGACCGCCTTCTCGCCCGTCAATTTGCTCGAACCATATACGGATATCGGCCGCGGGACATCCGTCTCCTTGTACTTCCGGCTCTTGGTGCCGTCGAAGACGTAGTCCGTCGATACGTGCACTAGGCGGGCGCCATGCTCCCTGCACGCTCTTGCGACGATCATCGGGCCGGAGGCGTTCACCCTGTTTGCGACCAAGGGCTCCCTCTCGCACGCGTCAACGTTAGTCATCGCCGCCGTGAGTATGACGGCATTGGGATCCACCTTGAAGAAGAGGCGCTCGACGTCATCCTTCGACCCGAGATCCAAGGCCTCGAGGCGCCAGAGGTCCTCTCCGTCGACTTGCGGGTTGTAGGTCCCAGATACGGCGAACTTCTCGCTCGCGATCCTGACGATCTTGCTCCCGAGAAGGCCAGACGCACCTATTACGAGTAGCTTCTTCAGCCAAATACCTCCGCAGTTCCCTTTGACCGGCTGAGGCACACCTTAATAGGTTATTAGGCTTTTCGAGTTGTCATGGGTGCGATCGCAGGTGAAATCCATGACGTGGGCATCAGGCCCCTGAAGAGGATAGTGGATGATAGGGGATGGCTCATGGAGATATTCCGGAGCGACTGGCCCGAGTACGAGAAGTTCGGGCAGACTTATGTGACGACATGCAAGCCAGGGGTAATAAAGGCCTGGCACTACCACAAGCTGCAATGGGACCATTTCGTGCCCATCCGCGGGAGCGCGCTGGTCGGCCTCTACGACTCGAGGGACGACTCGCCGACCAAGGGAGTGCTGCAGGTGGTCGAGATCTGGAAGGACTCGCCTAAGCTTGTGAAGATACCCCCTCTCGTGTACCACGGATTCACTCCTTTGGAGGATGAGGAGATATGGGTCGTCAATACGCCGACGCAACTCTACAACTACGACGATCCTGACGAGCACAGGCTTGAATGGAACGACCCGGACATCGGATTCAACTGGCGCAGGGACGAGTGAGCGGAGATGAAGATTCTCGTAACGGGCGGTGCCGGCTTCATAGGATGCAACTTCGTACGCCACGTGCTGCGGCAGAGACCCGAGGACGAGGTGGTGGTCCTCGACAAGCTGACCTACGCCGGTAGACTGGAGAACCTCGAGGAAGTGATGGCTGGGATTACGTTCGTGAAGGGAGACATCTGCGACGGGGCGGTCGTGAAGGACGTAATGGACGGCTGCAGTTCCGTCGTGAACTTCGCTGCTGAGAGCCACGTCGACAGGAGCATAACATCGCCGGAGGACTTCGTCAGGACAGACGTGCTCGGCGTGTTCACGCTGCTCGAGGAGGCACGCAGGCGAGACATCGACAAGTTCGTCCAGATATCGACCGACGAGGTCTACGGCTCCACCGCCTCGGGCTCGTTCTCGGAGGCAGACATCCTGGACCCGTCCTCGCCGTATTCGGCGAGCAAGGCGGGCGGGGAACTCCTTGCAAGGTCGTATGTGAAGACCTACGGCCTCGACGTGGTCGTCACGCGATCCTCCAACAATTACGGCCCGTTCCAGTACCCCGAAAAGTTGATCCCCGTGCTGGTCATCAAGGCGCTCGGAGGCCAGCCGCTACCGATATACGGAAGGGGCACGAATGTCCGCGACTGGCTGCATGTGGAAGACAACTGCAGGGCCATCGACCTCGTGCTCGAGAAGGGCGCGCCAGGCGACATAGTCAATATTGGCTCCGGCAACGAGGTGTCGAACATCGAAGTCGCTCGGAGGATCCTCCAACACATGGGCAAGCCGGAGAGCTTCATATCATACGTGGACGACCGGCCGGGCCACGACTTCCGATATTCGCTCCATTGGGAGCGTATCAGGGAGATGGGATGGGAGCCTTCCATCGATTTCGACAAGGGGCTCAAGGCAACCGTTGACTGGTACGTGGAGAACGAGGGCTGGTGGAAGCCGATCGTCTGAGAGCCCGCGACCGGAACAGCACGTATCCGTGCGCGACCTCATTCCTTCCTCGAATCCAAGAGCCAACTCTTCGAAACGCCGATGTATTCCAGCACCGTGTCGACCTCGGCGTCAGTTACCTTGTCATCCTTCAAGGAGCGACGTATCCACTTGCGCAGATCTTCCGCGGAGTTCCTGAGAGCTGGGTCGTCCTTCCCAAGCCGTTCGAGCAAGGGCATCCAAAGCGCGCCGAGTATGAAGACCTCCTTCGGCGTGAGCTTCTCCTTGGTGAAGGGGTTCTTCTCGGCAAGCACGGTCATCTGCTCCCTCCACATCTTCAGACGCAGGTCCCATATGATGGCGAACGCCCATATCGCCCCGCCGATGAGAATCAGCACGAACAGGACGCCCAACGCACGGTATGGGATGAGCGGCTCACCGCCCACCCGAAGGCCGTCGGTGTAGTCGTACACGAGAAGCGCGTCCGTTATCGCCATCATCGTCAGCACGAGTATCTGGGCCACCTGCTGAATCCGCCACATCTGAAGCATGAACCATTTCTTGATACTGCCGCTCAAATCTGCCCACTCCGTTCGAGCCCAAAGCAAGACTTTCGCACTATTTGAGAATTGCTGGCGTTTCCCGGAGACGGCTGGCCGTCCAGCGGTCGAGAGGCCTAGTCACAGTTATTACCCGCCACTCGTATCCACAGACGCGAGATGCGGACTTGGACGAGATGGACGGCTCCGAGATCGCACGACAGCGCCACGGCTCAGAGGAGTCTGTACAACCTTTGAAGAGTGCTGTGACATGACCGCGACGATAGGAGACGGGAAAGAGCATATCTTGGTAGCCGGCCCGCCGTACCGCGGATACCTTGGGATGATCGCTAACGCCTTCAAAGCGTGTGGCCTGCGAGCTTCCGTCCTCGAATGGGAGTATCCCAATCGGAACCTCCTCGGGGAATACTGGTTCTATGCATCCAGCTCGTACAGATCCAAGCTCGCCAAGGCTCAGGACCGTCTCAACACCTCAGCGATCGAGAAGGCGGTGGAGGATCTCGAGCCAGACCGCGTGCTCGTGATGAAGAACGCCGTTCTATCTCAGAAGACCAGAAGGCTCTGTGACGACAGGGGGACGAGGCTGGCCCTCTGGGCATACGATAACGTCCGACAGTACCCGCGGATAGCCGAGGCCGCGGCGGACTATGACTTGACATTCACCTACGAGCCCGATGACGTCAGACTCCTGGCCGAGACCGGCCCGGCGAAGTACCTGCCGATGGCCTACGACCCGAATCTCTACTTCCCGGCATCGGGCGCAGAGTCCAAGGAATTTGACGTATGCTTCATCGGCGACCTAAGAGACACGCCCGTGAGGAAGGACACGCTGAGGCTCGTCGCAAAGGATCTCTCGGATGGCACGGTCGGCGTCTGGACGGACGCGGTCCACTGGTATTCCCACAGAAGACTGAAGGACCTTCGGTTCAGGATGGGCAGGAAGAGCCTGCGGTTCACCGCTGAGACCGTGGGTCATGAGGATATCAACCGAATATACTCCCATTCGAAGGTCTGTCTTAACATCCATCATCCTCAATCGGTGGGAGCGCTCAACCCCAGGAGCTTCGAGATACTCGGGAGCGGCGGGCTCCTGCTGACCGACAAGAAGATGGAAGGCCTGACAGGCCTCCAAGAGGGGGAGAGCTACGTGCGCTACTCCTCGGGCGAGGGCCTCATGGAACGGCTGCACGGCCTGCTCGACGACGAAGAGGGAAGGCATGCCATCGCAAAGGCGGGGCACTCCGCCGCCCTGCGGGGACACACTTACGAGCATCGGGCGCGAGAGATACTCGACAGCCTCGGCTGACCGAGTAGGACCATCTCGGAACCTGTAGGCCGCATCATGGAAGGGAATGGCTAACCTTTTTACAGCGCACGCACATTGACCGTCCGAGGACACGGAAAGGTGTGCGCAATATGGGTCGCTTCGTTACTGGAGGGGCAGGGTTCATTGGCAGCGTTCTCGTCGACAGGCTTGCGGCAGAAGGCAGCGATGTCACAGTCTACGACAACCTCAGCACGGGCAAGGAGGCGTTCATATCGCAGCACATCGGCAGCTCCGGCTTCAGGTTAGTGAAGGCGGATGTGCTGGACTTCCAGAGGCTCCTGAAGGAGATGGAGGGCAACGATGTCGTATGGCACATCGCCGCGAACCCGGATATAAGGAAGGGCACGGAATCCACGCGCGTTGACCTCGAACAGAACACGCTCGCGACATACAACGTGCTCGAGGCGGCGAGGAAGACCGGCGTGAAGGACGTCGTCTTCTCGTCGACGTCGACCATCTACGGCCGGGCGAAGGTCTTGCCGACTCCGGAGGATTACGGACCGTGCCTCCCGATATCCCTGTACGGAGCTTCGAAGCTGGCTTGCGAGGGTCTCGTATCCGCGTACTCAGAGCTCTACGGCATCAACGGCTGGATCTTCCGATTCGCGAACATCATAGGCAGGAGGAGCACGCACGGGATTCTGTACGACCTCGTGGAGAAGCTCAACGTGAACCCCGCTGAGCTGGAGGTTCTGGGCGACGGCAACCAGAGGAAGTCATACATGCTCGTCGAGGAGTGCGTTGACGGCATGTTGTTCGGCTACGAGAACGCCAAGGACAGGCTCAACTACTTCAACCTCGGGGCGGACGACCAGATCACCGTAAGGCGCATAGTCGAGGTGCTTCTGGAGGAGACCGGGCTCGAAGATGTTGATGTCAAGTACACTGGCGGCGAGAGCGGCTGGGCAGGCGACGTCCCCGTCTTCCTGCTGTCGGCAAGGAAGATGCAGGAGCTCGGATGGAAGGCGAAGCACAGCAGTGAGGAGGCCATCAGGGAAGCCGCGAGAACCGTCGCGAAGGAGCACTTGAAGACGCGCGAATAGCAGGCGTTTTTTCATTCGATTCGCAGAGTTGTCTCAAACGAGATGCGCTTTTATGACACATCTTCGACGGACGGGCTGCCGACCGCGCGCCCGATGAACGGTGCGCCAGGCAGGATGGTTCGAAAACGCCCTCTCCCGTTGGTCTCGACAGACTGAGTGATGAGCTTCGGCCCGTCTCGGCTTCCCCCCAGAGAACGGCCCATACGGTTGTCACCCTCGTCGCCGGATCTCGTCTTCGCGTCTCATCAGCTTCCAGAATTGTTTTTGTACGAGCTCACCTTACCCAATCCCCACGGAGCCGCTCGTCTGGTGCGCTCTGCTTCAACGGCATATCGTTCCGCAGAGAGGGAAGACCATGATTCAAGGAGTCAAGTGCAAGCGTCGGCTGAACGTGCTGTCACAGGACGAGGTCGATACCATACACGAGGCTTCGCTGAGCATCCTGGAAAAGACCGGGATGAGGTACGACAGCAAGAACGCCTACGACAAGCTTCTCGAGGCCGGTGGAATCCCCCATCCAACGAGGAAGAGAGTGCTGACGTTTCCTCGAGGCATGGTCGAGGACTCTATCAAGAAGATCGTGCCATACGGCGCGTACCACGCCCGCGACCCGAAGAACGACTTGGTCTTCGACGGCGAGCACCAGTTCGCCCATACCCTCGGCGGGAACCCTGAGATGATGGACCTTGAGACGGGGGAGCACAGGATGTCCACGCTCAGGGACGTCGAGGACACGACGAAGATGCAAGACGCGCTGCCGACGGTCCATTCCGCGAGCAGTTTCGTCGTGGCGACGGATGTCCCTCCAGAGCTGCTCGTCATCAAGACGATGGAAGCGATGATGAAGAACTCGTCCAAGTTCATATCCGGATACGCGCTCAAGGTCGAGGAGGTCGACGCCATAGCCAATATGTGGTCGGTCGTGTCCGGTGGCCTCGAGGAGATACGCAAGAGGCCTCTGTTCTCTGTCTACGGCTCGCCAAGCAGCCCGCTGACATACGACGAGCACGCCTCCGACGTGATGATGCGCGGGGCGGAGTACGGCGTTCCCATCGATCTGATCCCCTGCCCGATAGCGGGAGGGACCGCACCTGTAACGATCGCTGGGGGGCTCGCTCAGCAGAACGCTGAGCTGCTCGGCGGCGTTATGCTCATCCAGACCGTCGACGACACACTCCCGATACAGTACTGTGGACGACTGAGCGTCATGGACTTGAGGAGCGGCCAGAACGTATGGGGGGTGCCAGAGATGGCACTGATGTCGGCCGCAACGGTCCAGATAGCTCACAGGTACAACATGATTGCGGATGTTTACGGTGTAACCTGCGACGGAAGCCAGTGGGACGTGCAGATAGGGCTTGAGCGCATGATGTCCGCCCTCGTTCCCGCCCTTGCGGGCGCGGATTACCTCTCGGGCATAGGCGGCGCATGGGGCAACGCCGGAAGCTACGAGATGCTGGTCATCGACGACGAGATCTACCAGAACGTCTTCCGCATCGTCAGCGGCATCGAGGTGGACGAGGGGCGGCTCGCGCTCAAGGAGATTGACGCCGTGGGTCCCATGGGCAACTTCCTCGCACAGATGCACACGATGAAATACCTCAGAGAGGGTGAGATGAGACTCTCTCCGCTGATGGACAAGAGGACGCCCGAGGGCGCCAAGAAGGGTGGGGATAGACCTCTGCACGTCGTGGCGAAGGACGTCGCAAAGAGGATATTCAAGGAGCATGAGGTCACGCCGCTGGACAGGGATGTCGAGAAGGAACTTGCACGAGTTGTCAAGGAGGCGGAGAAGCCGCTCCTCGGCAAGGGCTGACCGCCTGGCAGAGCTGTCGTGGCAATTCTTATCAAGGCGTATTGACTTCGAGATAAACGGTGGGTACGCTGTTCTGCTCGAACTGCGGGGGGAGTGCGGACGAGGGCGCGGCTTTCTGCATGCATTGCGGGCAGAAGATTGAGACGCGGCCTGCGGCGAAGGTGAGCGACTCCGACAGGAAGGAGGCCTTGAGGAGAATTGCAGAGGCCGTCTCCTCCAGGAAGCGGACGGACAGGATGGTATCCTCGCTGTGGATCATCGCCCCTCTCGTGATCCTCACATTGGTGGGATTAACGGCAGTAGCTTTGTCCGTATCAACGACATTGGATATCCTCGACGACTACAACCGGTACGAGGGGATGCCAGACCTCCAAGAGATGTTTTCCGGACTGGAGACCATCCTCACGTCGCTGCAGGTCGTCTACTTCGGCGCCTTCCTGATGATAGCCAAGCTGTCCTATGATCTCATACTGAGACAACAGCAACACTTCGAGCGGGAGCGTTCTCTCCGACAGGCTATAATGCAGCTGGTCGACAAGACGGAGGGGAGGTTCTACTACAGCCTTCCATCGGACGCTGAGCGCAGCAGGATGCCGCTGCTCTGGCCGATGTTCATAATCATACCGCCGATCGTGAGCTCGCTGTGGACGTACGCGATGTTGTACGAATTCACTGAATGGTCGGAACACTACGCGACCATCGTGCCCCTCTACATCGTTAGCTTCCTCTGCTACATCGTGTCGCTGTACATGCTGCACTTCCTTACCAAGGAGATGATAGGACACCACGGCAGATGGTGTGGATTCACCATGGAGACGAAGGTCGAGCTGGCCAGGATGGGATACGTCGCGGGACATCTGCGCACGCCTCTGGCCCTGCCGGACAGGTCGAGCCTGATATACGTCGTGGGAACGATATTCACAGGCGGGCTGTTCGCCTTCTACTGGTTCTATGTCATAATCAAGGACGGCAACAATCACTTCGAGAATCAGCGGTTGTTCGAGGATCAGCTGCTCAAGCTGTTGGACAAGGCGCCCGACGGGGCACCGTAGCAGGTGCGTCTCACGGAGCGGGCTTGAACGCTGTGACGGCGCAGCTGGCTGCCAGATCCGAGAGGTCCACAGATGAGTCAGGGTCCGCTATGCTGGGGCGGAGTTGCCCGTCGGAGTAGACTGCCTCGCTCACGACCTCGACACGTTCGAATCCTACGGACCTGATCAATTCGATATAGCCTTCCTTCGGCATCGCGCCCGACAGACACGCGGACCACGCCCTCATATCGCTCACGAGCTCAGGCGGGAGCGGTCTCAGGAGGACAACGTCAGAGACTGCGAGCCTTCCCCCGGGTTTGAGTATCCTGAAGGCTTCCTCGAAGACGAGTCGCTTGTCGGGAGATAGGTTGATTACGCAGTTGCTGATCACGAGGTCCGCGACATCGGGCTCGAGAGGTATGTCCTCGATCATTCCCAGCCTGAATTCGACGTTACGGTAACCGTTCTCTCTCGCAATCCGCGTCGCTCGGTCGATCATCTCCGGCGTCGCGTCGATGCCGTAGACCTTCCCTGCAGGACCGACCCTCTCCGACGCGAGAAACGCGTCTATCCCCCCTCCGCTACCGAGGTCCACCACGGTCGAACCCTCCTGGATAGAGGCGATGGTCGTGGGATTGCCGCATCCCGCACTGACCAGGCGAGATTCGATAGGAACGGTTGACATCTCGATCTCGGAGTAGAGAGGTTGGCAACAAGAGGAACTCGACGTTTCGGAACAGCAGCATGGTGTCTCGATGGCGGCGAGGCGCGAATATCTGTCTCTTACGGCCCTGCGGACCTCCTCTTCGGACGGCGGTTGATCGGGCATGTTGTCCACTTCGAAGGTCCGGATTCGAAACGCCAGATAATGAACTTTTCCCTGAACACGCGTTCAATGCGACGGTATCGGAGGCTTAGACAGCATTCAAATATCGCCCGCCCGTTTTCACATGGGCGCCCTGTACTTTCAGAGGATAGGTGGGTTCGTGCAAACGGAGACGGAAGACGAGGACAGAAAGGCTCTCCGGTTCGAGGTCGGGAAGACGCCTTACGACCTCCTAGCGTGCGCTCTCGTCGCACTCGTGCTGATCCTCCTCATCGCGATCGTCCCCGATAGCATAGCTCGCCAGGTCCTCGGCCTTGCCTTCGTGCTCTTCCTACCAGGCTACGCCGCCACTGCGGCGTTGTTCCCCGAGAACGAGCAGTTAGACACGATCGAACGCCTGGCTCTCAGCTTCGGGCTCAGCATCGCCATCGTGCCGCTGATTGGGCTTGGGCTGAATTTCACGCCTTGGGGGATAAGGCTCAACCCGATACTCGCCTCGGTATCGGCGTTCATCATCGTCGCCTGCGTCGTCGGGTGGTATCGAAGGGTCCGTCTGCCTGAGGACGAACGGTTCGAGATAGCCGTCGTGCTCGACATCGACTGGAAGGGAACGCCCTTGATGGACAAGGCGCTTACCGTCGGCATCATCGTGATGCTGACGGCATCTATCGTGGTGATTGCGTGGGCGGTGACCACGCCGAGATCCGGCGAGAGGTTCACGCAACTGGCGATACTCGGCCCAGACGGAATGGCAACGAACTACCCCAGAAACCTCACAATTGGTGAGGAGGCCACCGTTCTCCTCTCCGTCAAATCATATGAGCAGCAGACGATGAACTACACCATCGTCCTCGTGCTGACGAACGTCACCGAGCAGAATTTCACGGTCGACGACTCATTCATCGATTGGCGAAGCACCCAGCATCTCGGGCCCTTCTCAGGCGTGGCACAGCAATTCACCTTGAACGACCAGGAGTACTACAATCAGACTCTGAACTTCTCCGTCGCGGCGTCAGGCGAATGGAAGCTCCAGTTCCTGCTCTACGTCGACGGCCAGCCGTTGACCCAGGATTCATATCGAGAAGTCCACCTCTGGCTCGATGTGGCCGGCGTCACGTGAATGCCGATGGCGCTGGCGTCATCGATGCCCAATTGTGTACAATCGGAGTTATATATCAGGCTCTTTCTGGCTCTGAATGCATCTCAGAGGAAGAAGGCATGGACAGCAGGAAGATTGCGATCATCGGCGGCGGCAACATGGGCGTGGCCCTTGCTAAGGGCATCATTCAGACGAAGTGGGCGAATCCTTCGCGCATAATGATAGCGGAGCCGTTGAAGGAGAAGATCGACCAGCTGAAGGGGATAGCCGAGGGTGTCAGGGTATCTCACTCGAACATCGAGGCGGCGGAATTCGCTGATGTCATTGTCCTATCCATAAAACCTCAGATAATGCTGAGGGTCGTCGGGGAGATCAAGCCAGCGTTGAAGGACACCAAACTCCTCATATCAGTCGCCGCAGGCATAACTACGACTCAGATGGAAGAACAGGCCGGAGGGAAGCTGCCAGTCGTCCGTGCGATGCCCAATATCGCCGCGGTCGTCAAAGAGGCTGCTACAGCGATATGTCCTGGGAGATATGCCAGCGACCAAGACGTGGGCATGTCGAGACATATATTCGAGTCTGTCGGAATCGTTGTGGAGGTCGAAGAGTACCTGATGGATGCCGTAACTGGCCTCAGCGGGACCGGCCCCATGTATGTCTTCCAGATTCTTGAGGGACTGTCGGATGCAGGTGTCAAGGCGGGCCTGTCCAGACATACTGCGAACATCCTCGCCGTCCAGACCCTCATCGGGTCTTCCAAGCTTATACAGGAGACCAAGGAGCACCCGGCCAAGCTCAAGGATCTCGTCACCTCGCCCGGAGGAACAGCCATAAGCGCTCTTCACTCTCTCGAGAAGAACGGCCTCAAGGCGTTGCTCATCGATGCTGTTGAGGTTGCGGCGAAGAGATCTGGAGAGCTCGGCACCAACCACAAGACATAGCCTCCGAATGGCAGCCCAAGCCAGTCCCGACTTGCGGACGAGGAGGAGGCAAACGGAGTATCACTACTTGCCGATGCCTCTGTATTCTACGCCAATCCGTGAGATCTCCTCACCGTCGAACAGGTTTCTGGTATCCACAATCGCCTTAACGCGCTTGCCGGCGAAGTCGGACGGGGCCAGCTTCGTATATTCGTCATGGTCGGTGATGAAGACCAGACAATCCGCTGATTCCAACACCTTGGCGAGCGGTTCAGAATCGTATCTGCGCGTCGAAGTGGTTATTGAAATCGCGAAGGGATCATGGACAACAACGTCCTTCACTCTAGCAGAGAGCATCTCTATGATCCCAGTCGAAGGCGATTCCCTTGTGTCCGATATGTTCTTCTTGTATGCGAGGCCCATCACGGCTACAGTTGCACTCCGAGGACTGACCTGCGCTGCTTCAAGTGCGGCGGTCACGAGTTCGACAGTGTGCCGCTTCATCGACTCGTTGACTTCCCTGCTAAGCTCGACGAACCTGGGCTCGATTCCGTACTGCCTCGCCTTGAAGGACAGATACAGCGGATCCAGAGGAATGCAATGTCCACCTACGCCCGGCCCTGGATAATGGGCAAGGAATGCGAAGGGCTTGGTAGACGCGGCTCTCACCACATCCCAGGTGTTGATGTTCATCTTCTCGAAGACGAGGGCAAGCTCATTGATGAGCGCGATATTAACGCCTCTGAATATGTTTTCCACGATCTTGGTGGCCTCCGCCGTCCTGCAGTCATTGACGGAGATCACGCCTGCTTCTACTATCGTCGAGTATAGGGCTGCAGCGACTTCTGTCGACCTCCTGTCGACCCCGCCCACGACCTTGGGTGTATTCCTGATGTTATACTTCGTGTTCCCGGGGTCGACTCTCTCGGGAGAAAACGCAAGCGCTACGTCCACTCCAGGCTTGAGTCCAGCATCCTTTATCGCCGTTCCGAGGAACTCCTCGGTCGTGCCCGGATAGCTCGTGCTCTCGAGTATGATCAACATGCCTCGATGGGCGATTTCCTTTGCGATCTCTGAGGACCTTCTGATGTAGGAGAGGTCGGGGTCGCCATTCGAATCTACGGGAGTCGGGACACAGATGATAAGCACATCGCAATCCTTCAGATCGGAAGGGGTCTCTGCGATTGTAAACGAGCTTTCAAGCAATTCCGCAAGTACTTCGCTTGTGACGTCATCCAGATATGATTTGCCAGAAGACAACATCTCGCGCTTTCTGTCGTCTATCTCATACCCGATAACGGAGAACTTTCTAGCGAACTCCAGCGCCAGAGGTAGTCCCACGTAGCCCAAACCAACTACTCCTATCCTGGCCTTACTGGACTCGATTGCCTTACGAATCTGCATTGCCATCTCATCAGTCGGACTCTCACCTGGCAATCCCTTCGTCTCCACAGGGGCAAAGCGCGTCACTCTTTAACTGCTTTTCTCCAAGTGGAAGTGGAGGCACTGCTCCTTCACATGACGTTACAGCCCAGGAGAGCCTGCGTTCGATAGCGGATGCGTTATTCGGACACATCTTACTAATATCGGCACATTATTCTAGAAACATAGTAATACACCATGCCAATCATGGCGAAGGTCATCAGCTATGGACTACCGCTTGGAACTCATTGCCGCTTTGATAACCGCCTTCGGAATGACCTATGCAATCATACCCTGGTTGATCCCGAAACTCAGAGAGAGGGGTATCATTGGAATCGACCTCAACAAACCCAGTCGCCCTCATGTCGCGGAGATGGGTGGTATCGCTGTCGTGATTGGGTTCTTCGCGGGGACAAGCGTGGCCTTGGCCTTCGATGGCGTTGGCAACGAGAATCTGTTGTACGTCTCGTTGAGCACGGTGCTTGGAGCGGCCTTCGTCGGCATACTCGATGATCTATTCGAGCTGAGGCAGCGACAGAAGGCCTTCTTCCCGTTTCTCATTGCGCTTCCGATTGGAGTGGCCCTCGACCCGCAAGTCTATGTGCCTTTCGTGGGCGAGGTGAACTTCGGCGTCCTCATGATTATTGGTGCGCCGTTCGCCGTGACGTGCGCTGCCAATGCGGGGAACATGCTCGAAGGGTTCAACGGCCTCGGGACGGGGCTCGGCGTCCTCATGAGCTCGACCTTGATCATATTGGCGATGCACCACAACAGATTGGACGGCGTCTTCATACTCGCCCCTCTGCTTGGGGGATTACTGGCCTTCCTCGTCTTCAACAAGTATCCAGCCGTGATCTTTCCAGGGGACACGCTCATGCTTTTCACAGGGGCAGCAATCGCAGTCGGGGGCATGCTCTCAAGCCTATACATACAGACGACAGTGATTTTCATACCGATGATAACCGAATTCTTCCTGAAGCTCAGAGGAGACTTCAAGGCGGAGAACTACTGCTCGAATGCTTCAAACGGCCACCTTGAGTACGGCGGAAGGATAGAATCACTCACACACATATTCATGAAGCATGGTAGACTCACGGAGAAGAGGCTCGTGATTGCGATCTGGGCATTGGAGGCCATATTCTGTGCGGGAATCATCCTCCTCGACTTCGCCGTATGATTGACCTTACAGCGCATTCGCTCGGAGCCTCATCATATTGAGGACAAGGAAAACAGAATGACGTTGTTATCGGAAGGGCCGCCAACGTAGATGACGTCTGACGACAGCAAGATCCCATTGATCTTATCGGAATCGACTATCACGTATTCTTCAGGGTAATTGTTCACGCCTGTTTCGGACCATTCCTCTTCGTACATATACACCCATGTGAGCAGCAGAGGATCTTCGCTATCGAGACGATCTGGGAGATGAGGCTCCTTGTCGAAGTTGAACAGGGCCAAGGCGATGTAGCCAAGACGCTCGTCAGTCTGCAACGGCGCGTCCTCTCCAAACGATTCGTACAGCCACTCGACGGCGTCCACCTCGTATGCCTGCGTATCATGCCTCACGCCAGTCAGTGTGCCGCTAGCGTATCCGAACGGAAAGGTAATCAGGAGGGCGCAGATCAGCACTGCAGCAAGCACCGCCTCGGCTGACGGATACTTGCCTACACGCTTGAAAGCGAAGCCAATGCCCAGGGCCAACACCAAATCGGCGAAATCGAAGGACCTGTAGAATATCTGGTGGGACTGCAGACTCAATCCGTTCATAGCGGCTATCATGAACAGCGTGAGAACCGGCAGCAGCAACGCGAAAGGGACGACCTTATGCAATGACCTTGACATCTGCACCCTTTCAAGTCCGAACCACGACACGGCCACGAGGAGGCTGACCGCGACACCAAGCACAAGAATGGGATCAGGACCGGAGTATCCATGCCCGAAGAGCGCTCCTGAACGGTCAAGAGAAAAGAGCACGAACACGATGATGCCAGTCGTCGGAGCAAGTGTCAGCGTCAAATGCCTCTTCCTCGATAGGAGGAATGAGCTGATGGCACACAGGAATGCGAATGCTATGGCTAGGTTGACGAGTCCGGCCTGGGACAACACTATAGACAGTCTGTCCAATGAACCGCTCTGATAATAAACTAACGCGGTCAGGGAGAACGCCGCCAGTATGGTGATATCAAGGATCGTCTGCCGTTTGGCTTCTGCTCCGCTCTTCCTCGCGAGAAACGCAGTGATTATGGTGAGATATCCCAAGCACAGATACCCAACTGCCATTGCGAGGTGGTGTACCAGTGGAAGCGCTGCCAGAATCACCAACTCGACGGCCAAGAAGCGTCTATCACTTCGATGCAAGAAGGAATACAGGAGAAACCCGAGAAGAGCGAATCCTATGGCGCTCTTCCAGGAAGATCCTGTGAGAAAGACGAGCGTGCCGAAGAGAGACAACGTCAAGGCAACAGCGACGGAACACTTCTTGCTCCCGGTGAGTTCGACGGCGATCAGATATCCAGCAACCACGGAGAAGATGGCGATTATCGCGGTGGCAATCTGGGCCACATCGTATACATAGACTCCCAGCATTGAGGAAGTCCATGCCAGAAGGATGTTGTAGGCCGGGGTCAGGATGCCATGCGTATCGTAGTACCAGGCGTCTTGGGAGAATCTCAGCCCTTCTGTTTCCTGTATGTCAAGAGCCATCTCACATTCTGTCAAGCTGTCGTTGTTGAACGGATAGCTCGAAATCGACAGAGGAAGCATTCTCGTACTGAAGGCGAGGAGAACGATTACTCCCAACAGCAGGTATCGATAGCTGCCGTGCCTCCCAAGTGTCAGAGTCCGCCTCTCCCTTCAACCGCCATGAAGCGATTTGTTACATAGACTTATCGATTCCTCTGCGGCCGATCAGCGCAATTCAAGCCCATAACGTCACTTCGTGGACTTGATTGGCCTCCAGACGGGACTCTTGAATAGGAATGGCGCAATCCTCCTGACGTACGCGTATGTCCAGCATGCTGCAAGCAGGAGAAGCGCAATCATCACCGTTCCCATACCGTACGAGCCAACGCGTCGTGCAGCCTTTGAGTGCTTCAGCATGTCGCGAAGCTCTCGGAACGCCGTTCTCCCAACCTCCCCTCCGAAGTGATCCTTCAGCTCCATGTGGCCATATCTAGTCCTCATCTTCTGGTTGATGAAATCAGAAACGCTCCTGGGGAAGTTGACGTATACGATCGCGTCCTCCGCATACGCGATCCTGTATCCTCTGGACAACGTCATAAGAGAGATGTATCCATCATCGGACTTCACCCCGACTGGTATCTGGTCGACAAGGTCTCTGCGGACGGCGAGTAGATAACCGCTGGCCAGGTCGAGAGACATTTCTGACTTCTGGCGTTCGTTACGCGAGAGGTGCATCAGATCGTTGATTAGACTCGATGCTCTCATGACGTGATTGTACTGGCCAAAAGCCCCGAGGACTCTCCCGCTCGTGCATCCGACTTCCGGGTCGTCGAATGCCCTCAGGAGCAGCTTGATCGCTCCAGGGCCCACCACCACGTCGCCGTCGGAGAGCACGACGATGTCTCCTCTAGACGATGAGAAAATTGTGTTGAGCGCAGCAGGCTTCCCTCTCGGGCTCGCATCTACAATGACCTTCGCCCGAGGGTTACAGTCCAGCATCGCTTGCACGATGCCTACTGTGCCGTCCTGGCCGCCAGCGACCACGATGATCTCGCACTCGACGTCCAGATGGTTCATCTCGCCCAAGAGGGCTCCCAGAGAAGCGCCTATGGTGCCTTCCTCGTTGAGCGTCACCAGCCCCAGCGTCAGGCTAAGCTTCCGGCCGGAATTCGGAGGTTCGCAACGCCTATCCATAGATCTTCATCCTCGCAATCCTGCAGACATCTTCTTACCATCCGCAATTCCAGACCTCATCGTGCCAATCGGGGACGGGTCAAGGCTCAGAAACATCCTTGATACAGCTATTGTCAATTCCACCAGGCAGTGTCTCACCCAGAGCGGTTTCGATACAGGTCTGAAATTCTTCAAGAAGAAGTAGGTGTTGTTTCTATGATACCAATAATTCCAGTCTCTGTATGATGACGGAGAGTTCCCGCCATATTCATGCTCGGCATGGTCCACAACCGCAATTGGAACGAACAGCAGCTTACCGTGTGGCCTGATTCGCATGCAGAAATCCGTCTCCTCTCTGTAAGCTGTGCCTACGTAGTTCTCGTCGAACCCTCCTGATTGCAGGAAGACTTCTCTTCTGAAACTCATATTGCATCCTGGGAGACAGTCGACGTACACATTGGACTTCTTCTCAGGGGTGAAATTCGATATCACCATTCCAGATTTGGTTACTCTGCCCGTCCGGTTGCCTTGAATGAAGAAGAGGAGCCGTCTCAGAAACGGCTGTCTACCCCTCTTTCGCTCAGATCCGCCGACTCCGACCACGTCGTCCGAGTAGGACTCGATGATTGACCTCAGCCAAGAACGAGCCGGGACTGTGTCGTCATCGATGAACACCAGAAGGTCTCCCTGAGCCTTGTGGGCGCCGATGTTCTTAGCAGCAGCTGAACCCCTTCTCTCCAAGGACGAATCGAACAGCAGTTCTGCTCGTCCCCTGAACTCGGACTCTATCGTCTTCGCCAAGCTCTCGGAGTCAAGGCCATCGACAACAACCACTATCTCGATAACGTAGTCCGAGTCTTGGGACAGGACTCCCCCTATGCAATTCCTTAGCTGGTCCAGCCTGCCAAGAGAAGGAATGATCACGGATGCGTCTATGGTCATCGCTTCGGCAGGTGATTTGCCCAACGGTTATTTCAAGGTTCCCTGTAGTCGGCATCCATCAGATGATAGTGTTGTGAGGCTTCAGGAAGAGAACGTGACTCTATGGAGCGACTCCCTGAAGAAGGGGTCTACCGGCTTCGCGC
The DNA here is from genome assembly GCA_020347565.1 of Methanobacteriota archaeon. GTDB lineage: Archaea > Thermoplasmatota > Thermoplasmata > UBA10834 > UBA10834 > UBA10834. The sequence goes on from CP070732.1 coordinate 841,199, forward strand.
GTCATCACTGGCCTGACCGGCCCCGCCATAACCCTCTTCTCACAGGGAGCCATTGCAGACCTCGCGTTGGCTTCAGCCACTGCGCCAACCGCAGCCGCGGTGAATTGCAGGCTCGTCCAGACACCAGAGGATATGGTATTGTATCATCCATAGAGAAGCTGCAATCATATCTCATGAAGACATGAAATCAGGCTCGGTATTCAATCCGTTAGTTCTGAGATCGACTCCCTTTAAGCGGCTCCCCGGGAACCGGCACTTCTGCCTGCTGCTAGCGATTCTCGACGGAAGCAATCATATCATAAGTAACCCCTTCTGCTCTCCACCGATGACGCTCACCTGCCTGGGGACGGAAATCAGCTCACTCGAAATCTGCTAGGAGGCTTTCGTCGATGACATCTTCCAGGGAATCCGATGCGAGAAAGGCAAGGAGGATCTTCGTCGCCACGCATGCACCTATATCCACTGGGGGAGGCGTAGAGAGGTTTCTAACCACTCTGGCGACAACACTGACGGAAGACGGATTCGATGTCAGAATGGTATTCTCAGATATCAAGAACCCAGTATACTCCATGATTCGACCATTCGCTGCTTGGGCAACTGGAAGGAAGGTGAGGAGAGTCACGGAACGCGGAGACTTGACCATATGCAACAACTACTTCTCCTGGAACATCCCGACTGACAACTCTATTGTCATATACCATGGAACGGAGGCCGGTAGGGCGTTGTGCACACGAAAGGTCTACTCAAGATTGAGAAATCTTCTTGTGGGAACAGTGAATTCATATTTGGATAGAAGAGCGGGAATGAACAGGTACGTTATTGCCGTATCGAACTCCGTGAAGAGAGAGATCGAAAGGTATTACGGGCTCAAGGTCGACCGCGTAGTCCCGAATGCAGTAGACACCTCCGCGTTCACACCGAGCGAAGACAAGTCGGACCACAGGAGAAGGCTGGGCCTTCCAATCGACAAGTTCCTCGTTTGCTGTATCGGGTCTCATGATGCCAGAAAAGGCTCAAGACTATTGAGGAAGACGATAATTCCGAGCCTGAGCGATGAGCAGCATTTTGTCATGATAGGAAGGGAATCGAGACGTGGACGTGGAATCACACCACTGGGCGAGGTACCCTTTGGAATGATGAAGATCATCTACAATGCTTGCGATGCCTTTCTGATGCCCAGTTACTACGAAGGTTGTGGACTCTCAACCTTGGAGGCGCTATCGTGCGGCGTCCCAGCAGTGGTGTCCCCAACTGGGGTGGGCTGTGACTTGAAATCAAACAAGATACTTGGCGAATATGTCATCTCGTGTGAGGAGCCTCAGAGATACGTTGACGCCCTTAGGAAGCTGCAGAACTCCCAAGCCGAATGGATGAGAGTTTCACTCGAATCACGGAGGTACGCTGTCGAGTTCCATGACTTGAGCATATTCAGACGGGAGTATCTAAGCGTCATCAATAGCATCTCAGATCAATCAAGTCCTTCTGTTGGCGATAAGGTTCTTGATTAGTGCCTCAATCGCGGCAGTGTGTTCGTCATGAGTTGTCAGGTCTGAAGCCTTCGCGAGCGCCTTCTGCGATTTCTCCCGCACGTAGTCAGGGTCAGAGTACCTACCAACGACTTCAACCCATGAGTCGACGTCCCTATGATTCTGCACAACGTCTCCGGCATCACCGACGGTTTCAGGGAGCGCTCCAATCGCGCTCACCGCACAAGGCAGACCATGAGACTGTGCCTCTGCGCATACTCGGCCATACCCTTCCGGAATTACAGATGGCACAATGACGAGCTTGGACGCGGAATAGCATGAGCCCATATCCAGAACCCAAGGAATGTAGTCAACATTGCTCAAACGCCCAATCTCTCGAGCTATCGACTTCCTGGTTCTTCCTGCGAAAATGAAATGCTCATTCTTCAATCGACGGGACAGCTCGATGGCAATATCCACACCTTTGTGTCTCACGGGCGATACGAAGAGGACGGATCCGGACTCTCTTACCCGCCCCCCTTCCGCAACTCTCTCGACAGGGGGATTCAGTACATACGATTCCACACCCACAATAGACCTGAGAGTGCGTCTCGTATACTCGCTGTTTGACACCACGACTTCAGCAAGGCGGAGGCTGCTGCGTATTCTAGTTATCTCTCTTCTGAACAAAGGATACTGCACGAGCATGCAACCCGCGTCTTCACATCCAATACACCTGTAATCACAGCGCTTCTCGGCTCCAGACCAGAAGCTGCCAAGGCAAAGAAGATCCACTCCTCGCAAGAGAACAATGACTGGTATTCCGCGCTCATGACTCGCGTCAACTGTTGGCGATAGCGCCATCTGCTGAGTGATGACAACATCTGGATTATGCTCATCCAAGGCTTTCTTCAAGTTGCGATTGAGAATCCTTCGAATCACCATATGTCTCGGCCAGAGTCCTCTGACAGGGAACGGATAGTCCAAAGCAGTTGTTGCGAAGTCAGGATCTGCTCTTCCGAAATACGCCACGCCGACAGAATGCCCCCTTTCTGAAAGATGCCTGGCCAGAATTCTCAAAGACAGGTCTCCTCCGCCCTTTGGCGGATAGAAGGAATCGGATGTCAGGAGTATTGAAAGCCTTCCGGACAGGCTAGCAGCAAGGCCGCAGATGCAAATCTTTGTGAGAATGAAGCCTACGACCGACCAAATCTCGCAGGGGCCCAGAGCAGTCAACTCCATGTGGGTATCGCCGCCAGGTAAGTCAGGAACTCGCCATCCTCGTAGAGCAAGTACGTCTCTGAACTCACTTCTTTGAGAAACATGCTTGGTAGCACCCCGTAGGTGAATCTCGAGCCGAGACTATCTCCCAGCAGCGCAATCTCAATTACCACGCTTATGCCGGCTTCGCTTGCGCTTACCTCTGGTCCTATGGCATAGCCTGAATCTATGAAATAAAGTCTGAGAAAGCCATATATGTCACCCCAGCTAAGAGAAGCTATCCGGAAATCATCGCTGAGTGTATCTAGTCTATAGAACTTGTCAGGCTTGTAGAATGAGGACAGGTATGAGATTCGGCTCACGTCGCTACCAGGGTCAAAAATGAAATCGTCGCCCTCCAACTCAAGATATCCATTAGCGAGAAGTACAGTGACATCGTTCACCGGCGCGTCCCATCCTGATATCCATCTGACCCTCCGTTCCAGGAGGCCTGAGTTTGCCACGAAGGCCCTTTCTTCAAAGGAGATAGAAGCTCCCAAGTAGATGCCCAGGTTCACTGTGGAATCCGAAGGCTGATTCCCCTCCTCAGTAAATGCTTCAGATACGCCCATACGATGGTCAAACATGAAGACGGAGAATAGCACGCAACACACTACAAACACAAACACAGCCCTACCTCTAGGTTTGGGAAGGGCGCCAGGAGCGAGTTTGAAGATACGTCTAGCAGGCAGAGAGTTGCGAAAGAGGGTAATCCACTCATGACGCTTCTGAACGGCCATTGCCCCTGTGATGCATATGAAAGGCATCAATATCAACTGCGAATACTGTGCATTCCACACAAGCGGCGAGAACAAAAAGAACACGGCAAACAAGTAGTACTTCTTTCCCGAGTCTACACTTGATCTTGCGAATAACACCACGAGGCCAAATGGCAACATAAGAGTGATTAGGCCGATGCTCCCCACGTAGTTTGCGGCGAGGTTGCCGAGGAGGGCAAGCGGTGAATCTCCGCTGAATAGGAATCCAGTGTTGAACTCCATCTCGGCAAGGCGATAAGACACTGAAATCTCGGAAACATCCTCGAAGACCACACCGACCACGGGCAGAAATGGACCGAGAATGAAGACGGTAGCGACCAACAACAGTGCAATGTACGCTGCCTTCCTGGAAGCTTTGTTGAAGGGTGTCGGGGAAGGGATAATGTATGTTGCGACGACCCAGACAAGAGCTAGAATTGGCAAAACGTAGCTGGACCTGTGAATCGTCATAGCACAAAATGCGAAGACAACGAACATAGCGAATCGGCTTCGGGGGCTGCAATTCACCATGAACAGTTGAGATAGCGCCAGCAGAATGATTGGCATTATGAACGCTCTTGGAGAGACTTGCCCATGGGTGAAATACAGAAACATAGGAGCCAATGACAGTATCCCTGAAAACACCACCGCGTAGTCATCCCTGATGCCAAAGGACCTGAGGAGGATGAAGCCTGAGAGTAGCAGCAGCACCGAGAAGAAAGGGCTCACGAGCCAAGGTATGGAATTCCAGCTGATTCCCGATAGGGCCTGCAGTTCGCTGTTGAGGAATACTGTCCCGCTTGGATATGATGCCGGAAAGAGCCCGATATAAGAACGAGCGTCAAGAATCCACTTCGCCCGTTCATTCTCAATCAATGATTTCGACAAGTCTAGAGCGAGGTACGTGTCGGAGCCTACGGGCATATCGTTAGATCTGGGATAGTGTAAAGTGAGGCAGAAGAAGAGAACGCACAGTAAGAGGAAATGCACGTATAAACGACGTCTGACCATAGAGGTTATAACTGCCATGAGGATTCGTGATTGTAAACCCTGCAAACTATTAATCTTCTTCTACAACAAGGCAATCCACCTGCTGCCCAAGCCTCCATTGAAGCACTCTGGATTAGACTTGATGAAGCATTTCGGTCATCATCGACTCGAACGAGAGTTGTGTAACGGCTGTCTCACGAGCCATCCTACCAATCGCCTCCCTCTTAGACGGGTCGTTCAGAAGGGCTATAACTGAATCGGCAACAGCCAAAGGGTCATCCTTTGGAACCAAAATGCCATTCACGTCGTCGGTTATTATCTTTCTCGAGATCGCGTCATCGCCCACGACTACGGGCAATCCGCTCATCATTGCCTCAAACACGGTCTGGCCGAGGCCCTCGACAAGGGATGAAACGTGGCCCGCATACACATCCGCCTGAGCGAGTAGTTCAGGGATATCACGCCTATAGCCTGTGAACAAGACGGCCCCGGACGACACGTACTCGGCCAGCTCGGTCTCAAGGCGTGGTCTCAGAACCCCATCTCCGACGAACACGAAGGCGCTTCCGGAATGGCTTTCAATCACTTTCGGCACTGCTGATGCTATCACCAAAGGACCGTTCTTCTCTACGAATCGACCCACGAACATTACGACGTCTCGTCCTTCAGGCAAACCTGACAACTTCGTGGGTTGAACCATCCCGAATCTCTGGGAGTCGATGCCACATCGCACCAGCTTCACCTTGTCTTTGGATATCCCGTACGATTCGATGTTCGCCTCCTCGAACTCGGAAACAGGAAGAATACGATCCGCTACCATGTAAGAGAAAGCCTCCAGTAACATGAATAACCTGGAATAGACTTCGTACCGCAGTTTCCCCTCAGGTACGAAATGGACCACCTCATATGAGAGGGGCCCGACGATTCGCAACAGCATCCGAATATTCCCACCGAGCAAGCGTGCCAAGGCGACGCCGGCTCCATCAGTGACAGAGAACGAGATTGTCAGTAGCCTGGTCCGCCTCAATCGCCGTCGAATGAAGACGCATATCCAAATCATAGAGAGCATATCCTTGATCAGCCAGGGGAATCTCGAGAAGGATTCGGGATAATGATGCTCATGTACGCCTTCGATGTCGGACAACCTGGATTGGTTCTTTGGCTTCGCAGAGACAACGTGGACATCATATCCAAGGGAATCGAGATGCCTTACCTCCTGTGGGATCATTGTCTCCATGCCACCGTACATGGACAAATCGTTCATGGAAGTGTACAGGATGGTTCGTTTAGTCATGATTTGACCGTTCCGCGCCATTGGAGCGACTCGAAAAGAATCTCGGCAATCTTCTTTGAGACTTCGGTCTCTGAATACGGGCTCCCTCGACGAGAGAAGCTCGCCCGAAACTCATCATCATTGATGATTCTGAGAGAATTCTGAATTATCGCCTCGGCATCAGCATCAACCAGCCGACAGCCTCCGCATTCCACGGTCTCCACCCATTCCGTCTCCTTCCTCGCCGTCAGAATCGGTACTCCCAGCACCTGGGCTTCCTGCTGGACACCACCACTGTCGGTCAGTACGAACTCGGCCCCCGCGAGCGCTTTGAGGAAGTCCAAGTAACCAAGTGGAGGACAAATCTTGAGGCCCTCAGAAGCTGGTGTCATCTGCCATCGCTTCATCATCTTGCTGGTGTGTGGATGTACGGGAAACACGACAGGAATGCTCTCCGAGATAATCTCCACAGAGTCAAGTATAGCCTGCAACCGATTCCTGTCCTGGATGTTGGCCGCTCGATGAATGGTCACGAGGGCATACCTCTCAGGAAGGTCGACCTTCGACTTCGACCTCGCGATCTCAAGGTTGCGTCTGCAGACGTCGATAAGCGTGGATCCGACCAGGTGGACAGACGGGCCTGTTATGCCCTCATCGCGGAGATTCTCCACCCCGATGCGAGACGGGGCAAAGAGAATGTCGGATATATGGTCGACTACCACGCGATTCTGTTCCTCCGGCATCGTCTTGTCGTGCGACCTGCACCCTGCCTCAATGTGTGACAGTAGCACGCCGGACTTCTTGGCTGCCAGGGCTCCAGCGAGAGTCGAGTTGGTGTCTCCCAAAACGACGACTACATCTGGTTTGACCTCGCCGTAGACATGACTCAACTGTGATATCATCGCCCCGAGCTGCTCAACCGGGTTCTCGGATCTTTGCGAAAGCCGATGGTCGGGCGCTCTGATCTCCAGCTCTTCCATGAAGAGCTGGTCCATGTCGTAATCGTAGTGCTGATCCGTATGGACGATCACGTGGTTGTCGAAGCGCCTGTCCATCTCCTCGATCACCATGCACAGCTTGACGAGCTCAGGGCGAGTTCCGAACACGGTGACGACTACCTCGTCCGACATGCGCTATCCAGCCCTCTTCAAGCATTTCGACGGTAATAATCGTTTGCGACGAAGGGCTTCTCACAGTCATCCATGGTCCCCGGACGCAGAGCCTCTCTCGCAGAATCTGAAGAACAAGAGCCAGAAAAGCGCAATCCACACCAGAAATAACACATCTCCAAGGTGCGTGTGGACCCAGAGCATCGTATCGATTCCTCTCGAATGCGCAACCCAGACCAAGATCACCATGCGGGCTATGTTGATGACGAAAGACCCTGCGATTCCAATAACGAGCCAGAAGGCCACCTTGCGTCTGCCAAGCTCGAACGAGGTTATCAGTAGGTAGAGTATAACGGATATGAGGGCCAGCTCCTCAAGCCCCGCACACGCCCAACCAATGAATACAGAAGAGGCTCCTGCCTCTCCGCCAACAATTATCTCTCCGGCTATGGGGCCTACGCCTATCTCCTGAGACACGAAGATTCTAGAGAATGCGACCACAACGGATACGAAGAAATCGGAAACGGAGACGAAAGCCGACGAGTATACGAAGCTCAACGCCAGCGTCATCGCTCGAAGGGCGAACAGGATCAGTATTCCTGTCCGCACCACCGCCGACTCGATTGAGTAGAAAGCAGAGAAGATGCCTGCGACCAGAATCACGTAGTCTGTAAGACCGTACGTGTAGTCTCCGGTCAAGGAGCCCGTGACGAAGTTCAAAGCGAAGCTTCCAATTACCAGGAATGCCGAGATGCCCAGCCCGATTCCAGATGGAACAGGTATTTCAGATGTCTTCTCTCTGTTTGCGATGACGATGATTATCGGCAGCAATGCGTAGATGAAGAAGCTGGAAACGCTCGTCTCCCTGGCGAATGGAACAAACGCAATCAGCGAGGAGAGGCAGACCGTGATGAGAAACAGAGTCTCCCTGTTGCCCAGAACTGCGCGATTCCACTGTCGGGCGAAGGAATCCAACAGAGAAAGGACGTTCACGGGGAATGACAGTCGGACCAAGTACCATAAACGTTGCGAATGACCACGTGACTTGATCAAACTTGGAGAATGACTGTTGACTTCACATGCTGTTCAATCATCTACGAAGGAGCGAACAGGCGGGGCTCTGAGAACCAACAAGGTCGCTCAACAGTCCATGTCTCTCAGCTCAATCACACTCGACCCGACCTGAAAATGCATCAATCGCTGGACACGATCAACCGGCCGGCCGTCAGGGTCTTCGTGGACTGCTCACCCTCTGAGGACTCTTCCTCGTCGGGGGAGGCCTTGCCCTTCAGCCTGAGAGCCTCTTCGAGGAGCTGGGACAGCCATTCCTCTTCCCAGTAACGGATCCTCGCGTCGAAACACATTGACTCTCCGGGCATGTCTTGACCTCCTGACCACTATATACTATGTTTCCAGGATTATTTCAATGTTATTCGCGAAAATGTGGCCAAATGACCAGTTTGCGCCCAAGAGGTGCCACAGATGACCATGGCGCGGACGAGCACGTCCAAGACTATATACCAACTCACGCAATACCGCGGACGCGATGAAGACAGGCGCCAGAGAGAACGAATCGTTCGAGCTCGACGAGACCGATGTCGAGATACTCAGAAGCCTGAACGACAACGCCCGGAAGAGCTTCAGAGACATCGCCAAGGAGCTGCACATATCGCTCACGACGGTATCCAACCGCGTCAAGATGCTGGAGAAGGCCGGCATCATTCAGGGCTACATACCTGTCCTCGACCCTGGCAAGCTCGGATACGACATAACCGCGATAATCGGAATCAAGGTCATCCACGGGAGGATCGTCGAAACGGAGAGGGATCTCGCGAAGGACCCGTCGGTGTACGCCGTGTTCGATTCGACGGGCGACTGGGACGCCATCATAATGGCCCGATTCAGGAACAGGGAGGACCTCAACGACTTCGTGAAGCGCGCCCTCGACCACGAGAACGTCGACAAGACCTACACCCAGGTCGTGCTCAACATCACGAAGGACGAGCGGCGCGTACGCGTCTGAGCGCCCGTGGCTCGGACGTCCTTCGAAGGGCGTCACCACGCACGTGGCAGTTCAATTTATGTAGCGCAGGGGGAATTCAGGTACTGACTACCTCGCTTGCAGGGGGGTCGGGGAAGGGTAATGGGCCACATTTCCGGGGCCGCGCTCGCCTGCGTTTGTTTCACGCTGCTGCTACTGCCGACCGCATTCTCCAGCAACGGTGCCGCGGGAACCGATTCGACGGTCAACGTGATCATCTCGTTCGATCCACCCAAGTCCGACTACTGCCCAGAGGAGAACTTCACGATACTCCTCACGGTGACGAACATCCTCATCTCGGACGCCCTGAAGGTCGTGAACGTGTCGGTCCACTTCTCCTGGATGCCTCCCGGTGAACATGTATGGAACGACGTCTCCAACGGGTCCTCATGGCTGGAGCCGAACGGCGCGGGCTCGGAGACATACGCGCTCGCCCTCGCCGTCCCGACCGATGCGTGCTCGGCCACGTACAGCTACTTCTTCGGGATCGAGTACCTGAGGCACACCGCGATCGGGGATATAGCTGGATCCTGGGGTGGAGGCACGACCTACCGCGATTTCGTCGTGGATGCGGAGCAGCTCGGCGCGGAGACTGAGGGAGGGAGCGTCAACCTGACGCCGTACCTCGCGTTCATCGCCGTCCTGCTCTCCCTGGGCGCGATCTCCGCCGTGATGTACTACCGACACTCCACGGGCGAACCGGGGCTTACTCGCGTCGCCGGCAGCGGGGCCGCGGCCGACGAACCGTATCCGGTCATCAGACCCCTCCCGGGAGAGCGGTTCCCCGTCGAGCGCGGGTTCCTCTACCTCGTGAAGGAGAACCGGCCGAGGGCCGCGTTCACCATGTTCGACGAGGCCGTGAGGCACGGCGCGAAGGGCATGCTCGTCGCGAGGGAGCACCCCGACAGGCTCAGGAAGATGCACTCGTTCGAGGCTGAGGTGACACTGTGGCTCACCCGCAGGACGGGAGTCGACCACATCGACCCCACGGAGCTCAGTCTCCTGAACCTCAAGATCACGAAGTTCGTCGAGGGGGCGGAGAGGGCCGTCGTGCTCATAGAGGGGCTTGAGTACACGATAACCCAGAACGACTTCGAGAGCGTCCTAAGGTTCGTGGACCATCTCCACGACTTCGTGCTGACTCACGATTGCGCCGTCATACTGGTCATCGACCCCCGCGTTCTCTCGACTCGGGAGCTCGCCCTTCTCGAACGATCGGCGAAGATAGTCGAGCCGTTCGAGGAGGCCGACCAAGGCGGCGCGGATGCGGCGTCCGAGGCGGAGGCATAGGAACCATCCCGTACGCGAGTCAGTACGGCAAACCTCTAAGTCGGCTGAGCGCCTTGTCGGACGTCGCATAGGGCCGCTGCCCGCGGCCCTCATCGAAGGCGCCCGCCGGTCATTTGCGACGGCAGAGCACGAGCATCTGTGCGGGGGAGGAGAATTCATTGGAGTCGCTGGCAGACAATGCCGACAGGAGAGCGGACCGCGTTGCAGCCGTGGTGCTGACAGTGTTCGTCGTCGCATCTGGCATGGGCGGTGCGGCCGTGCTGCATTGGGCCAGCAACGTGGGCGCGGACGACGCCTTCTGGTCTCCGTATCCGACGATGGCGTATCCGAGGGCATGGCCTGGCCTGGTGCAGCTTCCGGACGGCGACATCATGGTCGTCGGCGGCCTCTCGACCGGCGGCCCGACGGCCACCACTGAGGTGTTCGACATCGATGAAGAGCAATGGATACCAGGGCCGACCATGTCCGTCCCCAGGGTAGGGCACACAACCACCCTTCTCGAGGACGGCACCGTCCTCGCCGTCGGCGGGGAGACGGGGGACGGGGCCACCGCATCGGCGGAGGTCATCGACCTCTCGGAGGGCGTTTGCTATCCGCTTCCGGACATGATCCTGTCCAGATTCGGGCATGCGGCGTCCATGCTGCCGAGCGGACGAGTGCTCGTCTCCGGCGGTTCCGACGGCGTCACGGACAAATGGTCGCAGGCCGAGATCTACGACCCCGGCTCTCAATCGTGGCTCCCGGCCGACGCGATGAGCCAGCCGCGACAGCATTTCTCGATGCATTTGCTCGAGAACGGAGAGGTCATCGCCGTCGGCGGAGGACCGGACGCCGCGAGCGAGCTGTACGACGAGGCCGCCGACTCCTGGCACGGCGAGGCGGACATGCTGAAGAAGAGGATTTGCGCGGCGTCGATACTCACCCCGTCAGGACATGTGCTCGTCGCGGGAGGGATAGGAGACGACTATGAGCTGCGGTCGGCCGAGATGTACGACCCGGACGAGGGTCTGTGGTTTGGCACGGACAGCATGAGGTACACGAGAGCGCATTTCACCCTGTCGCTGCTCGACGACGGCCGGATCCTCGCCGCGGGCTCCTGGAGCGACCTTGAGGGCGTCTCCAACACGGCGGAGCTGTTCTGCCAGTGCAGCATGACATGGAGCACCACCACACCGATGCTCAGCGCCCGTGGAGGGCACGGCGCAGCCTTGCTGCCCGACGGGAACGTCTTGCTCATCGGCGGCAGGGGCGTCGACGGCGTTACGTCGTCGACGGAGCAGTACACGCCTCCGACTCTGCCCCCTGAGCCGCCGCCCACGCCGCCTCCCCCGTACTGCGAGCCGAAGGACATCCTGCCGTTCGTCGCCCTTGTCGCGGACGCGATGCCGGGCTACTCGGAGAACGGCCTCGTCGCGAAGGTGCTCGTCGCGCAGAAGTACTTCGAAGAGGGCGACTTGGGCGAGTGCCTGCGCGTGCTGGACGCGTTCTACAACCAGGTGCGCGCTTTCCTCAACAACGAACACGTTGACGAGGAAGAGGTGCAGATGCTTTACGAGGCCTACGCATCGGTCGTCGACTGCTTAGGAGGAGAGCCGCAGCCGGAGATACCGTAGCCTGCGACGAGGCGCGGTCCGATCCTGCGCCCCGGTGATATATACTCGTATATATCATGCCCCGGATAAAATACCGGAAAGGGGCCGTACACGGGCGGTGTGTCTGACGATTCTTCGGATGTCCAGCTAGTCGCTGTCTGACGAAATCATTAAAATAGTGGAGACCACATATAGTAAGTCGCTCGACGGGATGCCGAGCATGACATAGGAGGTGAGCGGATCAGGCTGAGCAAGCGTGCATTAGCCTCGGCTGCCGCCGCGGCCGTGCTGATAATCAGCACGGTGATGGTGGTGTCGATGATTGGCGGCGATGACAAGCCCGATATCACGACGGACCTTCCAGACGCGGGGCAACCGGACTCAAATCCTGACGATGGTGGCGTGAACGACGGGTCGATCGACGACGGCGCTTCAGACGAGGCGTCCGGAGAGGACGACCAATCCACCGACGACGGCGACGAAGACGAGTCGAACGACGACGAATCTGGCGACGATGAGGACGAGGGCGATGACGACCAGCCCGACGACGAGGACCAGGGCCCGCCCAACAAGCACAGGAGCCAGAGCCGCGAGGGGGAGCGCGTTGGCGCTCCGAAGGACCAGGCCCCGCTGGAGCACCAGCAGGCCCTCAGGGCGCTCGAGAGCGTCGATGACAAGAGCTCCGGGGAGAACGGCCCTGACGCGGACGACGTGGTCGACGACGACGCAGAAGCCAACGGCGGTGATGGAGAGCAGCACCAGGATCAGGAGTCTGGGCAGCAGACTAATGGCGACGCGAACCAGAAGAACGGCCATTGAATGAGCGATATCGGATACCGGAGAGAGGCAGCGGACGACAGCGCCAAGACACGAGGATCGCGCTCGCCCCCGCGGCGGCCGCAGACGACCGTCGACAGATAACTTCGGGGTGCCATGGCGAGGTCGCCGACGCCGACGCCCGGAACTCCCTTCGCTCGTTCCAAACCTCTTCCCTTCTACATGATTATCGAAATTTCGACAGAGCAAGCCGATGCCAGAACAACCTACGCGGGCGTCACCGTGCAGGCTCCTGGGTCTGCCTGCTACCGAGCGGCTCCACGATTATCTTCGCAGATTTCCACACGCCCGTGACATAGTAATCGTATGTCCCGACCCTGTGGAACGTGACGCTCCAGTAGTCTCCGGGTGCCACCAGCAAGCCGCTGCTGAACAGGCTGTCAGGCTTCTCCCCAGCAGAACTGAAATGGCCGCTCTTCACCGAGACGCCGGGGGGCGGAGCCCAGGTCCTGTTGACCCACACGACCTTGGTACCCTCCATTACCTTCTGCACGGGAGGGACTATCTTGTCTCCGACGATGTCGACATAGCTCTCGTACCTGGGGGGAGGTGGCGGCGGCGGTGGCGCATAGGCGGTGGCCGGCGCCTGGCGATACCGGTTGAGTGTCGAATGCGCCCTCGCCGTCTGCGTGTGTGCCGCCGCCGGGGGGCGCGCTGCCGCCCTGGCCACCCTGCGCCTCTTGGGCCGCGCGACGACCAAGATGATCGGGATTGCGACCAGCACGCCGAGGAGCAGGAGGAAGTTGAGCAGCCCCATCTCCTCGAATATGAAATCCTGGACATCCTCTATGAACTGCAGGAATATGTTGTCCCGGGTCGCCTCGTGGACGGGGATCGTCTTGACCGCGCTCTGGTACTCCGTGCCGTCGACGACCGCTGTCGCCCGGAGGAATATGGTGCCGTTGTATTCCAACGAGGGCAGGTCCTCGACGGTGAAGACCGCCCAGGTCGTGCCCGTGAAGGTCTGCGTCAGATGGTTGATCGAAGCGATCGACTCGCCCCATAAGAGCGTGGTAGATTCTATGATCCCTGGATCGCCCCCACTGACCATCCAAGACACGGAATAGGTGCCATTGGGGACGACGTACTCGGGGTATTCGGTTATCGTAACCCTCGGAGAGGATATCTGCTCGACCGCGCCGAACGCGTTGATGATGCCCCAGCCTGTCGTCGGGTCGTACCCCGACTGTGATATGTCCGTTGCTGTGGCGTTGAGCACGGTACTCAACTCCTCAGGCGTCAGCGCCGGGTCGACAGACAGCATTAGAGCGGCGACGCCTGCGACATGCGGCGCCGCGGCGGACGTGCCCGAAAGGTGCTGGTAGCCGTTGCCTCCCTGGGTCGAGTATATCATGACGCCGGGCGCCATCAGGCCCAGGTCCGTCCCGTAGTTGCTGAAGGATGCCCGTCGGTCGGAGCTGTCGGTCGCCCCCACGGCTATCACGGAGCCGTAGGCCGCCGGGTAGCTCACGACGCTCGTGCCGTCGTTGCCCGCCGCGGCTACCATCACGACGCCCTCATCATTGGCGTTGTTGACGGCCCTCCGCAGGGAGAACGACTCGCCCTCGACGCCAAGGCTCATGACGATGACATCCGCATGGGCTACATCGACGGCCCAGTCTATTCCGTCCGCGACAAGGGCGTCCGTGCCTTCGCCGCTCTCGTTCATCACCTTCACGGCGACGAGCTGCACCTGTGCCATGCCAGCCACGCCTACCGCGTTGTTCGTCAGAGCGCCGGCTATGCCGGCGACATGCGTCCCGTGGTAGGTGTAGATGTTGGGCTGCCAAATGCCCTCGTCGTCGTATCCGTGGATGTTGTCGTCCATCGGGAGCCAGTTGTTGTCCACGAAGTTGTATCCGTGGTACCCGTCGACGTTCTCCCACATGTTCCCGGCGAGGTCTGGATGGTTCCAATCGATCCCAGTGTCCAGGACGGCGACGACCACGTCGTGCGTTCCCAACGTGAGGTCCCATGCCTCGTACGCCCGTATCGTCTCGAGTGCCCACTGACGGTCGAGCTCCGGGTCGGTCGGCGTCAGCAGTGTCCTCACTTTCTTCTCCGACGATACGCTCGCCACGCCCTCCACCGCCGCGAGCTCCTCTGCGAGCGCGCCCGCGGAGCCGTCTGGGTCAAGGACTATCATACCGCCCATATGACTCATGTACGTAGTCCGGGCGTCGCGCTCGGACGCTATCGCCTGCACGGATGCAAGGGCTTCGGGCGTAGAGAATTCCACGACCAGATTGGACGAGTCGTCAGAGAGCTGGACTGTCGCTCCCGCGTCCGAGGACACATTGCCCGCGGCTGCGGCTCCGGCCACCGTCGGAAGTGGGGTCGACAGCAGCGACAGCGCGACGAGCAAGCATGGAATTGCGACAATCGGGCACCTGGACCTTTTCAATCAATCACCTGGAGAACAGCTCTGAGTTGCCTATCAAGTATCATGCGCGATGTACTGCACACTACGGATGAAATCAACTCGCTTCGGCCGGATAAATACGTTTCCCCATCATTATCTGTTTCGATGGCACTCCGAAGAGCCGCCGCAGCCGCACGCAATAGATTCATAACCGGTAAAGGGCCTCACACAACCGATGGAGCTGATCGACGCGCTCGTCCTCGGCATACTCCAGGGCGTCACCGAATGGCTGCCTGTATCGAGCTCCGGCCACCTGATCATCGGCCAGGAGATGCTTGGACTGCCGGCGGAGGAGAACCTGCTCTTCGACCTCATGGTGCACCTCGGCACGGTGCTGGCGGTGTGCGTGTACTTCAGAAGGGAGCTCTGGCGAATAGTCCATGCCATGGTCCCGCGCAGCCAGTGCGGACCTGAGCGGGACCAGCTGAGGCTCTTGGGAGCGATGATTGCCGTCGGCACGGTGCCGGTCGCGGTCGTCGGAGTGCTCGTCTCGGGCGAGATAGAGGATGTCTTCACGCTGCAGATGGTCGGTGTGGCGCTGCTGGTGAACGCGGCGGTCCTCGTCGCCGCGGAGAGGATCGCCTCGGACAGAAGGGCGTCCGTGCGGCTCCTGGACGCGATCGTCATAGGCGTATTCCAGGCCGTCGCAATCATCCCCGGCATATCGAGGAGCGGGTTCGCCATCTCCGGAGGGCTCATGAGGGGGGTGGAACGCGAGACGGTCGCAACGTTCGCGTTCCTGCTGAGCGTGCCCGCCCTTCTGGGAGCGGTCGCATACGGCTTCCTCGCGCTCGAGAGATACGACGCTGAGATCGCGACGATGTTGATAGGCATGATTGCCGCGTTCGTCGTGGGCATCGCGTCGATCGATGCGCTGCTCAGAGCCGTTCGAGCTGGCGGCCTGTGGGCGTTCGGCGTCTATTGCGCGGTCGTCGGCACGGCCGTGACGGTCTGGAGCCTACTGTGAGCGCGCGGGACGCGATCAGTCCTCGTCCAATGCCCTCTGTATCTCGATGGCGTACTCCATCTTCCTGCGCTCCGCCTCCTTCTTCCTACGCCTGTGGCGCGGGTACAGCAACGCGACGAGAACGCCGCCGATGATCGCGGCCGCCAGGAAATACTTCCAGTTGGCCTCTATTATCCCTTCTCTCGGATCCGAGACCAGCGGATTGGTCGTGCGGATATACTCCTCCAGGTTACTATAGCCGTCACCGTCGGGGTCCTGCTCGGCGGTGGCTTCGAGGCCTTTGAAGTACTTCACCTCCCACCAGTCAGGGACGCCATCCAGATCTGAGTCTGGGACGGAGTAGACGGCTGTGAAGTCGATGCCCGAGTTGTTCAGGGCGTCGAAAACGGTCAGCTTGATCTTGTACAGTCCGGTGACGTTGAACTTGTAGGATTTCACGCGGCCGAACAGCTCCTCGACCACGTCGCCGTACTCGATCTCCCAGAGGTAGGATTTTATGTAAGACCCGTCGGGATCGTAGGATCCCGACGCGTTCAGACTCCACCAGGTGCCGTTCGACACGGCGTCCGGAAGGTCAGCTATCACGGCGATAGGCGCCTCCCCGACCTGCATCGTCGACGCGGCGTGCTCTTCAGGTACGGGGCAATCCGGAAGCTCTATGAACGCGAGGACGGGCGTCGAGAAGCAGAGCGCCGCGAAGACGCAAGCGAACCTGCCGAAAGCATCACGAGCCGCAGCCATAAGATCACCGATATCCTCGCTTGACCAGGGCCCCTCCCAGGTACAGGTCGAGTGTGCCCCGCTGTATCGAGGGTGACGAAGGAGCTGGATGGCCAAGTGTGTTAGCGTGTGGCTCAGATAAATATCTTGCCGTCAGAATTGAAACCCCCCTGGAAAGGCTGCCAGGGCGTGCGCCCGCGGACTGGACTCCCCTGGCTATCAGCGTTGACGCCGGGACAGAAAGAAATAAGTCGGGATAGGCTGCTAGTTAATGCTGGCCAGGATTGCGCCAGCGTCCAGGTCGTCATCGGACGGTTCTTAGCTATGGCGCGGGAGAAGGGGAGACTGTTCGGGTGCCCAGCATGCGGGTTCAGGGTGTCCGGAGACGAAGACACCTGCTCCAGATGCGGAGCTAGCTTCGGCGATAAAGCTAGGTTCGAGTGCCCCTTCTGCGGCGAGCCCGTGTCGCCCGATGACGTGCGATGCCCTTCATGCATGGTCAAGTTCAGGGACTTCGTTTCGAAGTCGGAGAAGCGTGCTTCGAACAAGAATATCGACGGCCTCCTGATGACGATCATAGAGAAAGAGGCGAAGGAGGTCAAGGAACAGGACAGGAAGCTGAGCTGCCCTATGTGCTCGTGGCTGGTGGACGGCTCGGAGGAGACCTGCCCTAAGTGCGGCATCGTCTTCTCCGAGACCGTCGCATATCAGTGTCCGGTCTGCGCGGCGCTGATATCCGCCGAGATGAGGAAGTGCGATGAGTGCGGGTCCATCTTCCTCGAGGCAGAGGCCGATGAACGACTGGCAGCGGCGCCCGGTGAGCCGCCCGTGGAGAGGTCGTCGATTGAAGCAATGAAAGAAGATATCGCGCCCGCCCCGACGGCGGGGCCGGAGAGAACGCGAGGCGACGCAAGGGAGGTCGGACACGAACTGGCAGAGCCTGAGGCGGCGCCCGAGCCCGAGCGTCCGCCTGAGCCGAAGGAGGAGCCAGCTCCGCAGCGACCGGAGGGGCGTGCGAAGGCCGAACCGAGGGTGATCGTCAAGCCGAAGGTCGTGCGAAGAAAGGGCGCCGCGAGGCCTGCTCCCGAGCCGGACGGCAAGGTCACAGAGCAAACCCCCAGGATGCCGGTCAAGCGGGTGAGACGAAGGAAGCTCAAGGCGAAGCCGAAGGCGAAGCCTTGAGCGCCAATAGCGTAACCGACCGATGGGTTCTAATCGTTTGTAAAGCGTTGCCTCGGCACCGAACCTCAATCATGAGGCGCAACAGTTATCCAAGAGGGCGACGATAGGTAACGCCGTTAATCTGATACGGGTCGTCTGCCCTGGAAAATCCCCCGAGGAGGATTTACATGCCAGAGCGAGGCGAAAGGTTCCCCCGACCCACGAGATCCCTCGATTGCCAAGGGCTGTATTGCCCGGAGCCGGTGTTTAGGACCCGAGAGGAGATATCGAAGGTCCCCATCGGTGACACCTTGGAGGTGATGGCAGACGACCCTGCTTCCGAATCGGACATCCGCAGTTGGGCGAAACACGCAGGGCACGAGCTGTTGCTAGTGGAAGAGGTGGATGGAGGGTTCCGGTTCATCATTCGGCGAAAGGTGTAACCATCACCTCGCCGATTATCTCCCTCATGCCTAAGAAGATGCTCTACGTCCAGACATCGGGCCCGGACGAGCCGGAGAGGCTCTATTCGCCGTTCGTGCTCGCCACGACGGCAAAGGCCATGGGAGCCGACGCGACCGTGTACTTCCTGGGGAAGGGGATCCTGGTCATGACGAAGGGCGCCCCTCAGAAGATACAGGTGGGCAGCTTCCCCAGTCTGAAGGAGGCTCTGGACCAGGCGGTGGCGGCGGGAGTGGAAATCGTCATATGCGCCCAGAGCGCGCAGCTGTTCGGAGGCAAGGCGTCTGCGAATGAGTTCGAGCAGCCGTCGAAGGTCGTTGGCGCTGCCACTCTCAACGACATGGCGTTGGAGGCGGACGCCGTTCTGACGTTCTGATGGGTTGATTGGTCTGGGGAGCGCAAATAGCACGTATGAAGATGGACTTGTGACTAGGGAGGCGTGGATATGACGTCGAACGGGGACGCGCCCAGCGCGCGGATATACATGGACTACGCGGCCGGGGCGCCGGTCGATTCGCGGGTGCTGGAGGCGATGGCGCCCTACTTCACCGAGCATTTCGGCAACCCCGCGTCGATACACTCGTCCGGGCGAGAGCCCCGGAGGGCCATGGAAGTGGCGAGGGAGAGGGTCGCGAGACTGCTAAACGCCAAGCGGAAGGAGGAGATCGTGTTCACCTCAGGAGGAACCGAGGGGAGCAACCTCGCCCTGAAGGGCGCCGCATGGCGCGCGCGCAAGAGGGGCAAGCATATAGTCACATCGGCGATTGAGCACATATCGGTCATCAACATCATGAAGTCGCTCCAGAAAGACGGCTACGAGGTCACGCGGGTACCGGTCGACGGCGACGGGTTTGTCGACGTTGCCGAGGTCGAGGAGGTGTTGAGGGACGATACGACCGTCGTCTCGATCATGCATGCCAACAACGAGATAGGCACGTTACAGCCGATAGAGGAGATAGCCGCTCTGCTCCAGCCGACGGAAGCCGTGTTCCACGTGGACGCCGTTGCTTCCGCGGGCAAGGTGCCGATAGACCTCGGGCGCGTGAAGGTGGACCTGATGACGATATCGTCGAACGACATGTATGGCCCCAAGGGCGTGGGCGCGCTCTACGTGCGCGATGGCACGTCGATCGAGGCCGTCGGGCAGGGCGGAGGACAGGAGAGGGGGCTCCGCTCAGGCTCGGAGAACACACCGGGAATAGTCGGCTTCGGGGTCGCGGCGGAAATCGCCCACACAGAGATGGAGGCCGAGTCGGAGCGACTCGTCGGACTGAGGGACAGGCTCATACGCGGCGTTACGGAGGACGTCGAGGACTCCCTCCTGAACGGCCATCCCACTAGGAGGCTCCCGAACAACGCCAACTTCAGGTTCAGATACGTCGAGGGGGAGTCGATGCTCCTGAACCTCGACATGGCAGGGATATCGGTGTCCTCCAGCTCACCCTGCACGTCCAAGAGCCTCCAGCCGTCTCACGTGTTGCTCGCGTGCGACGTGCCCACGGAGGAGGCGCAAAGCGCCCTGCAGTTCACGCTCGGCAGGGGGAACACCGAAGAGGAGGTAGACCGCGTCGTCGAGATCCTGCCGGGGATAGTCAAGAAGCTGAGGGCGATGTCCCCGTTCAGCCCCGAAAACATAGCCGAGATGAGGTCGACGGCCGGGCACAGAGAGCGTCATGGTCGAGGGGGCCATCAACGGTCCTAGCCTTGACTGGCCAATGGGTGTCGATTCTTTCCTAGATGTGCGCCCGCGCGCGCGCTTATATAGGCGTGACTGGCGCCAGTGCGTTTTTCACGAAACTTATATATATACTCCAAGAAATAATGGCCTGGGATGGGACGCCTATGAAAGACAGGATTCTAAGTGTAGCGGTTGCGCTGAGCCTCTTGGCCGTAGTGTTTGTCGCGGTTCCGTCGCCGACGGAAGCGGCAGTCCACTACACGGGAACAGTGCAAGCGACGGACGACTCTGGAGACCAAAAAGACGTGTATTGGCGCGGCGACCCCGTGTATGTGGCGGTGGAATCGTTCGAGGACGGGAACGCGTCCAACGAGACCATCGTCGTAGAGCTGGTGAATCAGGACGGCGTGGAGCTGAACTCCTTCCTGGCCTGGACGGGTGTGTCGGAGACCGGCCTCTATGAGAGCTGGACGGATCCGCCCATACAGTGGCTCAGCACATGGGCCACCATCAGCGGGGAGTTCGCGATCTACGATGTCGTGGTGAAGGTGCTTGACGGCCCTGAGTACGAAATCGCCAGAACGCAGATAACCGTCCGTAACGAAGGACTGACACTGGAGCCTCCGAACTGGGGCAGCTACTACCCTGGACAGGAGGTGAATATAACCCTCGTAACCAGTGAGGAGGATGACTTCTACATCCAGCTGGTGAACGACACCTACGAAGACTTCTACCTCAACGAGTCAAACCAGGACCCGGGCGACGAGGGTTACTGGCAATATACATGGATAATAGACAACCGCACACCCGACGGCACGTACATGCTGAACATCAGGGACGATAGCGACGATATCATCTGGTACACCGAGTGGGTGACGATCGCCAAGTACGTGCTACTCGCGGACACCGACGCGACCTGGGTGCTCCCCGGGGAGATCGTCGCGGTGGTCTATGACGTGGTTGAGATCGCCACGCTGACGCACTACGCGGGCGTGTCGATAGAATGGAACGCAGTGTACTTCGACGAGGATGGCGACGAGGTCGTCGACACCGGCGCGACCGATGTGTCGCATGGCACCATCTATTATCAGGTGGCCGATGACATAGCGCTCTGGTCCGACATCGACATGATGATATGGGCCAACGAAAGCGATGAGAGGTCGAGCGACGAATGGCTGTGGTTCACCGTTGGCGTGCTGAGCGTGGACCTGGACGTGGATGACGGCCCGCACGTGCCGGGAGACGCTGTGAGCGTCGATGTCCAGGCCTTCGTGGGGAACGACGAGCTCTCAGGAGCCCAGGTTGACCTCAGTGTGTGGATGGACGGCACGGAGCTCGACCAGTACAGCGCATCCGGCATGATAACGGACATGACAGGCACGGTCGTTTACGACTTCATGCTGGACACGGACTCGCAGAAAGGCACCTACATCGTCGAGGTTACGGTGTCGAAGCTGGGCTTCGAGGTAACCACGATGGCCACCTTCGAGGTCGAGTGGACCGGAGCCCTGTGGGTGGAGTTCTCCAAGGACTACTACTTCAGCGGACAGGAAGCATCCTTCGACTTCAAGGTCGTATGGAACAACGAGGAGGTGCTGGAGCCCACGTCCGTGTACTACGAGGTCGTCGGCGTCACAGGGCTTCTGAAGACGGGCAACACGACGACCGGTCACGGAAATTGCCAGATACCTGACGGCTATGTCGGCTGGATTGAGGTCTACGCCACGACGATCCTGAACGGCTACTGGCTCAGCGACTGGGACGACGCGGACGTATACATGGCGGATGTCATCCTGGTGCCCATGAAGGAGACGTACCGCGCGGGCGACACCGTAACCTGGCTCTATGAGATAGTCGGCACGATGGACGACAACTCGAGCATAGCCTACGTCGTGGTCGACGACGATGATGTCAGGGTGGCGCAGGCCACGATGATGTACACTCCTGCTGGCTCGATATCCTTCGACGTTCCCGAGACCTACCCGTCGGACTCGTACACCATGGAGCTCACCCTCGATGATGGGTTGGGCCACATCGCGTACACATCTTCGACCGTATGGCTTTACGCCAACTACGAGATACATGTGTGGCTGGAGTCTAGCGCGGGCTTCGCGTCCAACGCGTACGAGGCCGGCGCGACGCTCGTAGTCGGATACAGCATAGAGGCCGTCGGCGTCGAACACCTCGACCTGTACGCGATATGGTTCGAGTCGAGCGACGACTGGGTCGACCACAGCGTCCTTGTGACCGAGGCGACCGGGACATTCGAGTACCAGGTAGACGAGAACGCGGTGGACGGCGACTACTGGCTGTACGTGGACCTGCAGGACCCCGTGAGCGACTCCTGGCTGTCCTGGGACGGCGTGGGCTACTCCGTCCAGGCCGACCAGTCCACATGGGACAGGGATGTTGCGGGACTGAGCTTGTTCGAGATGACCGTGCTCTTCCTGCTGGTCGTGATGGTCATACTGCTGATTATCGTGCCCTTCCTCAAGGGTAGGGCTGGTGCCGAGAAGCCTCCGAAGCCGCGGTCAATGGAGCACGTACCGCCAGAGGAGCCGGAGCCGGCCGAGGAGCCTCCGCCCGCGCCCGAAGAGGAACCCCCGAGTTCCTGATCGGTGCACGAGACGCACAGACCATAAACCCCTTCGCCGAAACCCCTTCTCCTATTCTTCTCACGCGGGCGCCTGTACAGGGGTCCGTTGGGCGGTGATGGCAAAGCATTATACTCCGTTCGCTCCATCACGCGACAATGGCCACCCGTGAGAAGGCCGCGGTCATCGGCCTGGGATATGTCGGCATACCCCTGGCGTCCCTCCTGGCGGACAGGGGCTACGCCGTTGTGGGCATGGACATAGACCCACAGCGCGTAGGCGACGTCAACGAAGGGCGCGTGCCCCTAAAGGGAGACGAGCCGGACCTTCAGCCTCTGCTCGCGAAGGTCGTGAGGAAGGGCTGGCTTAAGGCTTCCGAGGACTTCGGTGGGTGCAGACAGGCGAAGACCGTTTTCGTGTGCGTCGATACGCCGGTCGACGAGCAGATGCGGCCCGACAACCGTCGGATGATTGCCGCTGCGAAGCGCATCGGCGAGAACCTTTCGAAGGGGACGATGGTGGTCGTCGAGTCGACCGTCGCGCCAGGGACGATGCTGGGGACCGTGGCGCCGATCATCGAAGGCACGAGTGGACTTCGCCTCGGAAGGGACTTCAAGCTGGCGCACTGCCCAGAGAGGGTGATGCCTGGAAGGCTCCTGCACAACCTGACGAACTACGACCGCGTGCTGGGCTCCCTCGACGACGAGAGCGCGAGGAGGGCGGAGGCCATCTACTCGAAGCTCACGGCTGGCGAGCTGCACAGGACTGGGCTCACGACAGCGGAGGTCGTCAAGACGGCGGAGAACGCCTACAGGGACGTGCAGATAGCCTTCGCGAACGAGGTCTCGTCCATATGCGAGAAGCTCGGCGTTGACGCGTTCGAGGTGAGGAAGCTCGTGAACACCTCGCCATTCAGGGACATGCACCTCCCCGGTGCGGGCGTTGGCGGGCACTGCCTGCCGAAGGACCCTTGGCTGCTCGCCTTCGGGGGACGCGAGGCGCAGCCCGTGCTGATACCGACCGCGCGCATGATCAACGACGGCATGCCGTTCCACGTGGCCGAGCTCACCGCGGACGCCCTCAGGCGCATGAAGGTCAGGAGGGCCTCCGCGGTGGTGGCGGTTCTCGGCGCGTCGTACACGGGCGACGCTGGAGATATCAGGAACTCGCCTACGGCCTCGCTTATATCTTGTCTCGAGGGCGTGAAGGAGATACGCGTCCACGACCCGTTCGTGGACGACCTCTACGGGGTCAACGTGCTCCGCAGGGCGCCGGACGCGCTCAAGGGTGCCGACGTCGCGGTCTTCATGGTAGCGCACAAGGAGTACGCCAGACTGACGCCATCGACGCTTAAGAAGCACATGCGAAGGCTGGCGGTCGTCGACGGCAGGAACCTGTTCTCGGAGAAGAGGATGACGAAGGCAGGCTTCGTCTACCGGGGAGTGGGCAAGGGCCTCAGCTGAGCAGCTCCTCGAGCCCCTCCCTGAGAGATATCCTAGGCACGAATCCGAAGGTGTCGTAGGTCTTCTTCATGTCAGCGACGCTGTGCCGTATGTCGCCAGTCCTCGGAGCTACATGCTCAGGCTCCAGGTCTAGCCCGCGTATCGATATCACGAGCCTCGCCAGGTCGAGCACGCTCGTGCGGTCGCCAGTGCCGCAGTTGAACACCTGACCGGAGTGTCCCTCCGCCTCCGCTACCGTCCCCACGAACGCGGCTACGTCCTTCGCATGAATGAAATCTCTCGTCTGCAGGCCGTCGCCCTCGATTAGTGGTGGCTTGCCCTCCGCCACACGCCTGGTGAACTTGGTGATGACGCCCGAGTACGGGCTGTCTGGGTCCGCTCGCTCCGAGTAGAAGTTGAACGGCCGTATCGCCACGACCTCCATCTCGTGCGAGCTGGCGTACGCGACAGCGAAGCGCTCTCCCGCGAGCTTGCTCGCGCCGTAGTTGCTGGTGGGCTCCGTCGGATGTTCCTCGTCTATCGGCACGCGTCTCGGGTCGCCCAGAACCGCAGCGCTTGACAGATAGACGAACCTGCGCACGCCTGCCTCGGCGGCTTCGTGGAGCATGTTGATCGTGCCGATCACGTTCGTCTCGGCGTCGGTCACCGGGTCCACCATCGACCGTTCCACGCTCACCTGGGCGGCGCAGTGGACTACCACCTCGACGCCGGCAACGGCCTCCCTCACATCGGCCCGGCGTCTCACGTCGCCGATTATCGATTCGAGCCCCTCGACGCGACCGAGGAGCAGGTCAAAGCCGAGCACATCGTGCCCGTCGTACATGTGCTCGCAAACGTACGATCCCAGCTGGCCGGAACTGCCCGTCACGAGCACCCTCATGTCACACCGTCCACGTCCGCTTCACCGCCTTTTCGCGCCGATCACGTCACCTGACCGCCTGCTTGCCCCCGGTCCTCATGGACCGCAGCGCCGCGTAGGCGACCTTCAGCGTGGTCAGGGCGCTCTCGCCGGTCACGAGCGGGTCCACGCCATTGTCGATCGCACCGAGGAAGTCACCTATCTCTCGCTTCAGTGGCTCCTCCTTGCGAAGGGCTATGCGTCTGAGGTCGAACTCGATTGGCACCTCGTACAGGTTGCCGGTCTCGAGCTGCTTGAAGGACGACGAGCACACGAGGGCGCTCTGGTCCATGTAGTCGACTTCGACGTAGTTCTTGCTGCAAGTCAGCGAGAGCTTCCGAACCTTCATCGGAGTCAGCCAGTTCACCTCGATGAAGCCGGTTTCGCCTCCTTCGAAATCGATGAGTATGTTCGCGTGGTCTTCGTACTTCGTGCCCGCGCTCTTCCCCCCGAGGGCGTACACCGATCGCGGCGGCTTCGCGACGATGTGCTGCAGCACATCGATGTCGTGGATACCAAGATCCATGACAACCCCGACGTCACGTATCCTCGTGGGCATGGATGACACGCGCCTGGTCGCGGCGGTGATCAGCTCGCCATAGGCCTTCGACTTGATGCTCCTCCGGGCGAAGTCGACCGCGGGGTTGTGCCTCTCGGTGAACCCGCCGGCGAGGACGACCTTCTGTCGCCTGGCAAGCGACTCGAGCGCGGCGAGCTTCTTCGGGTCGCCTGTCATAGGCTTCTCGAGCAGCACATGCTTTCCCAGCTTGAGCGCCTCCGTGGCGATCCGGCTGTGCGTCGTCGTCGGCGTCACGACCGTCACGGCGTCGAAGTCGCGCCTCAGGAGCTCCCTGTAGCTTAGGAAGTGCTTGACGGAAAACCGCTTTCCGATAGCCTTCGCCACGCCCGGCGCGGTATCCGCGACACCGCCGAGGAGGCCCATCTCGGACAGTATCCTGGCATGGTTGCGTCCCATGGACCCCACACCGATGACGCCTACGTTCATGTCCGAGCAATCGCCATGGACGATAATAACTCTTGGGTATGGGGGACGGTAGAGCGGCGTGAAAGGATAAAATACGCAGCGCGGGATATCATGGCGGGTCTTAGGCATGAAGAAGAAGCTGATGGAGATACTCGCGTGTCCCGTGTGCAAGCATCACCCCCTGGAGCTGACGGTGACCAAGGAGGACGACAATGAAGTCCTTGAGGGGACGATCAGATGCTCGAAGTGCTGCATAGACTACCCCATCGAGGACGGCATACCGAACATGCTGCCGCCCGAACGCACCGGTCAGTGATCCGCGTCGCTCCTGGGCCGGTGTTCCAGCACCCAGCGCAGCAGCTCCGTGCTCCTGCACGCGGCCTCCTCCAGCTCCTTCTCCAGTGCATCCTTCTGGTCCGACCTGAAGGCCAGCCCGGACGGCAGGTCGTACTCGAACCCGAACGTTATGAGGACCCTGCCGCCCAAGTCCTTGAACTCCCACTCCAGGCGCAGCCGCACGCCCTTCGTGGCCTTGATCACCAGCCTGCGGTTCTTCGCGAACTCGGTCACGTCCAGCGTCGTCCTGAGCTGCAGCTTGCCCAGGGCTATCGTGGCGTCGAGTGAAGTTCCGGGGCCGTACTGGACGAAGCTCGTCGGCTCGAGGTTGGAGAACATGGGCAGCCAGCTCTGGAAGTTCTTCCAGTCAGCCACGTACTCGAAGGCGTCTTCGACCCTGGAAGCTACCGATAGTCTGCGCCTGCAGGAAATCATCAGTAACGGCACATGGAACTAGGCCGTTGATATATATCCATTGCTGAGCGCACACACGAGGCATGAACCGGAGGGCCACACAGGTAGTGGGATTTTTATGCGAGGTAATCCGTTCTCCCACCGTCTGCAAGAATGGATGGTTGATTATGAGCGATGGTAGAACGGTTCTGGTCCTGGCACCGCACACCGACGATGGTGAACTGGGCTGCGGGGGCACCATAGCGAAGGAGGTCGAGCGCGGCAGCGAGGTTATCTACGTGGCGTTCTCGTCCGCAGACAGGTCGCTTCCCGAAGGCTATCCGAAAGGCACGCTCAAAAAGGAGCTGACATGCGCCACCAAGGTGCTGGGCGTGCGGAAGGACCATGTGGTGTGCTACGATTACGACGTCAGGAACTTCCACGTCAAGCGCCAGGACATACTGGATGAAATGCTCAGGCTCCGGGAGGAGTACGGCCCCACCGTCGTCTTCGCTCCCTCGCTGAACGACCTCCACCAGGACCACAAGATAGTCGCCGAGGAGGCGAGGCGCATGTTCAAGCGGACATCGATCCTCGGCTACGAGATGCCCTGGAACAACATCAGCTTCGACACGCTCTCCTTCTCCGTCCTGGAGAAGAGGCACGTGGACCAAAAGGTCGAGGCGCTGAAATGCTATGAGAGCCAACGCCACAGGGCCTACCTGAACAGCGATTTCATCAACAGCTTGGCGCTCGCCAGGGGAGTCCAGGTATCGGTCCCCTACGCCGAGGCGTTCGAGGTCGTACGGTGGATAATGCCATGAGCAGCGAAGCCCTGGGACGCGTCTCAGTACTGGTCACCGCCGTCGGGGCGCCCGGCGCGGCGGGCATCATCAGCGCGCTTCGCAGGAACGGCGAGCGCGAGACTTCCGTGTTCGGCGTGGACATGAACTCCCAGGCTTCGGGAAAGGCATTGGTGGACGGCTTCTCGAAGGTGCCGAAGGGCAACGACCCCGGGTTCATCGATGATATCATCGACGCAAGCCACGAGTTCGATGTCGGCGTGATCCTCCCGCTCTCTACGGAGGAGCTTCTGGCCTTCGCGTCCGCGAAGGACCGCATACGCGAATCGACAGGCGCCGTCACAGTGGTGAGCGCGAAGGACGCGATCGCCGCATCCAACGAGAAGGGTAAGCTGTTCACTAGACTGGCGTCGGCCGGGGTGCCAGTGCCGGAACACTCCGTCGTGCGGTCGCCCGCGCAGCTGAGGCGGGCGTGCGCCGAGCTTGGCCACCCTGGCCTCCCGGTCTGCATGAAACCGTCGTTCGCCCACGGCGGCAGGGGGTTCAGGGTCATCGAGGACTCGGCACCGACGGACGATACACTGCTCAGGCGGAAGCCCGAGAGCGCGTCGATATCCCTCGTCGAGGCGGAGCGACTGCTCGCGGGCCTGGAGAGCCCTCCAGAGATGCTCGTGATGGAGTTCCTTCCCGGTCGGGAGTACAGCGTCGACCTGCTCTGTTCGAAGGGCGAGATGCTCGTGGCGATACCGAGGTCGAGGGACGAGATACGGTCGGGCATAAGCTTCCGGGGAACCGTAGTCGACCGCGACGACGCGGTCGACGTCTGCCGCAGGGTTTGCGATACGATGGAGTTCGACGGGCCCATCGGGGTGCAGTTTCGCGAGGACAGGGATGGCGCGCTCAAGGTGCTGGAGATCAACCCTCGTCTGCACGGCAGCGTCGCGCTGTCGGTCGCTGCCGGCGTGAACGTGCCGTATCTGGCCGTCAAGGGTGCGCTGAACGAGCCGTTTGACATCCCACCCATCAGGTACGGCACGACGATGACCAGGTACTGGGGTGCGACCTTCCATGACAAGGATGGACTTCCACATACACTCTGACTACTCCGACGGCACCGCCTCGCTCGAGGACATCGTCACCGAGGCGCTCAGATGGCGGCTCGAGGCGATAGGTATCGTCGACCACGTGAGAGGCGACGCCGACTGGCTCGCCGACAGGCAGCGCCAGATCGACGAGCTCAGGGGGGAGCACGGGGACGAATTGGAGATATTCTCGGGCATAGAGGTGAAGGTGAGAGACGAGGAGGGGGCGCTGAACGTGCTCCCGCAGGCGACTGAGAAGGTGGATTTCGTGATTGCATCGTTCCACGGGGTCCCGAGGAGCGTCGAGGAGCGCATGGAAGGAGGAGACAGGGACGCGCTCGTCGACTGGTGGCACAGCTGCACACGCATTCTCTTGGACTGCGGGCACGACGCCCACATATTGGGGCACCCGGACAGGATACTGGTCGACCGAGCGCTCTCCGTCGGGTCGGCGCGGATGAAACGCCTTGTGGAGCAGGCGCTGGCGTCGCGCATGTTCCTCGAATGGAACCCTGCAGCGGCCTATCCCGTACAGCCTTTCGCGACCGCGCTGGCAGAGCGCGGCGCCCCAAACGTCACCTATGGCAGCGACGCACACTCGACATCGGAACTGACGGACGCGCTCCGCGCGAGGACCGACTACGAGGCGGGAATAGTCGAGCGCGGGAACCAGGCCTTCCTGTCCATCCTGAGGGAAGATCGCGGCGACCTGTCCTGAAGAGGGGGCAAGGCACAGATTAGGACATCGCCCGCACAGCGGCGGCCAACAGATTGATATGCAGGAAGAAGCCGTCACCGTTCCGTCGTCCGGAGATGTCCATCGAGGACGAATGGTGAACGGAATGAAGATCCTCGTCGCCGACGAGATATCCGAGACTGGAGTGCAGACGCTGAAGGCCGAGGGCTACGAAGTCGACGTGAAGACGGGCATGGACGAGGACGAGCTGTCGACCGTGATCGGCGGCTACGATGTGCTCATAGTCAGAAGCGCGACGAAGGCCACTCGAAAGGTGATAGAGGCATCGACCCTGAAGGTCATAGGCCGCGCGGGCATTGGCGTCGACAACATCGACGTGGATGCCGCGACCGAGCGCGGAATACTCGTGATGAACGCGCCGTCCGGGAACGTGGTATCGACGGCGGAGCTGACGATCGGGCTGATATTCGCCGTTGCCCGCAGGATAGCCGAGGCGGACGCCTCCCTGAGGAGGGGCGAATGGAAGCGCAAGGAGCTGAAGGGCGTCCAGGTATCCGGGAAGACCCTCGGCATAATAGGTCTCGGCAGGGTCGGAGCCGAAGTGGCGAAGCGCGCTGCGGCGCTGGGCATGACGGCCATCGCGTTCGACCCGCTCGTATCGCCCGAGGTCGGCGTGAAGCTGCACGTCAGACTCGTCGGCCTGGACAGGCTGCTCCGGGAATCGGACTTCGTGTCGATACACGCTCCGCTAACGCCTCAGACAAAGGATCTGATAGGCAGGGTCGAGCTCTCGAAGATGAAGAAGAGCGCCGTGCTCATCAACTGCGCCCGTGGCGGAGTCGTCAATGAGGACTCGCTTCATGACGCCCTATCGGAGAGGACCATCGCGGGCGCTGCCCTCGATGTATACTCGAAGGAGCCGCCCAAGGAGTCGCCTCTTCTGAAGCTGCCGAACATCGTGCTGACGCCCCACCTCGGCGCCTCGACCAAGGAGGCGCAGGAGGATGTCGGGGCGGAGATAGCCGAGCAGATCATCGCATATGTCGGGAGCAACGAGGTCAGAAACGCAATCAACCTTCCGGCCAAGCTCGACCCGGAGATAGTGCCGTTCATGCCGCTCGCCGAGAAGCTGGGCACGCTCATAGCCCAGCTTGGCCAGTGCTCCGCAGGCAAGGTCGAGATATCATGCCTTGGGGAGCTGGCCCAGAAGGACACGCGCATCGTGTCCGCTTCGGTCATGACAGGCATGCTCAAGCCCATATCGGAGGAGCTCAACGTCAACTACATAAACGCGATCGAGATGGCCAGGGCAAGAGGGATAGAGGTCGTCTCCTCCTCGAGCGAGGAGGGGGGACGGTACAGGGACCTCATACGCGTCGTGCTGCACACGAACGGCGAGGCGACGTCCGTCGCTGGGACGCTCTTCGCGGACAAGGGCGCCAGGGTTGTCGAGATAAACGGAAGCGTCGTCGACATCGAGCCTGAGGGCAGCTTCCTGCTGATAGGACACGAGGACAAGCCCGGCATGATCGGCAGCGTGGGGACGATACTCGGAGACCACGACGTCAACATCGCGAGCATGGAGGTCGCCCGAAAGGTGGTGCGTGGACCTGCCACGATGATAATCGCCATCGATGAGGAGCTGGACCGCGAGGTACTCGACAAGGTGCGGTCGATCAGAGACCTCAAGAGCGCAACCTACATCAGATTGTAGACAGCTTATACCCCCGCCGGGGACTCCTTGGCAGGAAGAACCAAGCACATGACGCCCGAGGGCGGGAACGGCAGTTCCAAGCCTGTACGGATACGCATACGCGAGGCGGGGGAGGACGACCTCGACGAGATCGTCGACCTCTGGGAGGAGCTCGTCGAACACCATCAGACTTACTCTGACCACTTCACTCTATCGAGGAACGGACGTGAGATATGGGAGGAGTATCTCCGCGAGAAGTTCTCTGAGCCGAGCACGAAGCTGATCGTCGCTGAGGAGAACGACGGGCTCGTGGGTTTCATGCTCTGCCTACTCGACCCGGCGCGGCCGATATTCAAGGAGAAGGCCGTGGGCCTGGTGTCCGACGCGTACGTCGTGAAGAACAGGCGCAAGAAGGGCGTCATGAAGGAGATGCTGATCGTCGCCCTGAGGTGGTTCGAGAAGAACAGGATCAGGACGGCCGAGGTCAGCATCCTGCCGGCCAACCTCGAGGCGAGAGCGGCCTGGGTGCAGCTCGGTTTCAAGCCCTTCATGATAAGGAAGAGGATGGACCTACGGAGCCGGCCGGCGAGGACGCTGATAGAGGGCAAAGCAAAGAGCAAGGCCAAGAGGGTAGTCAGAAGGGATAGGGTGAAAGACGGCTGAAGGTGTTTGGACGACGCGGCGTCTCGGGGCCCGCTCAGGCGAGGGCCTTCTTGATCCTTCCAAGGCCCTTCGCGATGCTCTCCCTGTCCGTCGCGTAGGATATCCTGAGGTGCTTCTCGCCAGCCTCGCCGAACGCGGCGCCACCGGTGACGGCGACCTCGGCCGTGTCCATCAGGCTCAGGGCCATCTCCTGGGACTTCATCGGGCCATCATACCCGGGGAAGGCGTAGAATGCTCCCTTGGGCACGTCGCAGTGAAGCTGCGGTATCTCGCCAAGAAGCTTCATGACGAGATCCCTGCGCTCCTTGAACTCCTTGACCATCGCCTCGACCGGCTCGTTCGGCCCCTTGAGCGCCGCGAGGCCGCCGTACTGGGCGAAGGTCGTGACATGCGTGATCGAATGCTGCTGCACCTTGCTGACCGCCTTGAACAACGGCTTGGGAGCTATGAGCCAGCCCATGCGCCAGCCCGTCATCGCGAAGGTCTTCGAGAAGCCGCTCACGGTCACGGTTCTGTCGAACATCCCGGGCTCGGCGGCGATCGAGTAGTGCTTGTGAC
Source organism: Methanobacteriota archaeon (assembly GCA_020347565.1). Taxonomy (GTDB): domain Archaea; phylum Thermoplasmatota; class Thermoplasmata; order UBA10834; family UBA10834; genus UBA10834. The sequence goes on from CP070732.1 coordinate 873,390, forward strand.
CGTCGAAGATTATCTTCTCATACACCTCGTCGGATAGCACGACCAGGTTGTGGTCCTTGGCCAGGTCGGCGATTCCCCGCACATCCTCTTTGGTCGCAACTGAACCGCAGGGGTTGGACGGAGAGTTGAGCAGTATCATCTTCGTCTTGGGCGTTATCATCTCGGCGACGGCGCCTGGAAGGACTCGCCATTCGTCGTCCTGCGATGTCTTGACCGGAACCGCCCTGCCGCCGGCAAGGGCAGTCGCCGGCTCGTACGTGACCCACGACGGGTCCGGTATGATGACTTCCTCGCCAGGGTTGACGGTCGCCAGTATCGCCTCGAATATCGCGTGCTTGCTCGGCGCGACGAGCACGTTGGACGATTCGCAGGGGATGCCGTTGCCCGACTTGGCGGTGTCGGCGATGGCCTCTCTCAGCTCTGGAAGCCCAGCGGCGTTCAGGTACCTCGTCCTGCCCTCGTCGAGCGCCTTCTTCGCCGCCTCGACGATGTGCTCAGGTGTATCGAAATCGGGCTCTCCAACGGTGAAGGAGATGATCTTCTTGCCCTCGGCCTTCTTCTGGCCGGCCAGCTCCTTCATCTTCATCGTTCCTGACTCTTTCACCCGTTCTATCCGTTCCGCGATCATACTTGTCGCCCACTGGGGCAGGCGCGACACCAATATAAAGCATTAGTGCCCAGATTTCGGCAGGGCAACGGCGAGTAGCCGGCTGCACGGAAACCCTATTATGTCGATAGTGCCTTCGAACGGTCCGATGCCTCTGAAGACGGGCAAGTTGCCGCCTCGACTGCTTGCCAGGAGCCTGCGTCACCTGGGCGCCAGGGACGGGCGCGTGGTCGTTGGTCCTAAGCTGGGAGAGGACGCGTCGGTCGTGCGCCTGGGCGGGCAGCTCATCGTCCTCAAGACAGACCCAGTGACGTACGCCTCCGACCTGATAGGGTGGTACGCCGTCCACGTCAACGCCAACGACGTCGCAACGAGGGGCGCGACGCCAGCCTGGTTCCAGGCCGTCGTCCTGCTTCCTGAAGGCAGCGACGAGGCGTTGCCGGAGAAGATATCGAGGCAGATATCCTCTGCGTGCGAGGACATAGGCGTGGCGGTGACCGGCGGACATACGGAGGTCACGCCCGGCATACCCAGCCCCATCGTCGTGGGAGACATGCACGGCGTACTCGGCAGACGCAGGCCTGTGCTCACGTCAGGCGCGCGCGTTGGCGACGCGATCGTGCTGACCAAGGCGGCCGGGATAGAGGGCACGGCGACCCTAGCGCGCACGAAGCGCCAGGAGCTCGTCGGTCCGCTGGGCAAGCGGCTCGTGGACCGAGCGTCCAAGTTCCTCTTCAACCCAGGGCTGTCAGTCATCCCAGAGGCGAAGGAGGCGCTGTCGTTCAGCGTGAGGGCGATGCACGATCCCACAGAGGGGGGCGTCCTCATGGGCGTGTACGAACTGGCATCTGCCTCCGGGAGGTCGGTCGAGCTGCGGGCCGATGACGTCCCAGTGCTCGACGAGACGAGGATTATCTGCGATTTCTACGACATCGACCCCTTAGGACTACTGGGCTCCGGAGCGCTCCTCGCGACGTTCAGGCCGCCGGACGCCGACAGGTATTTGGACGCTCTGGCCGACGGAGGCGTCGAAGCGACGGTGATAGGCAGCGTCGTATCTGGAAAGAACAGGAGCTCGATCGTCAGGGACGGAACGGTCAGGCGGCTTTCTTCTTGCGAGCGGGACGAGCTGCTGAAGACCTCTTAGACGCCTTCTTCTCGGCCTTCTTCGTCCCCGCTCCAGCGGCTCCGGACGATTCGACCACTTCGAGCGCGCGGAGCGCCTTCGAGGCGACCGTCCACGCCTTCATCACGCGCTTCCCGACCGACACGCGTCTCGGATTCAGCTTCTTCATGTCCGAACTGAACGTGCCCTTCGAGAATCCGCCGAATATGAGCACGATCCTTTCGCCTCCGCAGGACGACACGACGTCCTCGAGCGGCGCATCCTCCCCCTCGGGGCCCAGGACGATCACTTCGTCCGCCTTGAGGGCGTTCACGAGCATCTCGAGCGGCACGTTCTGGCGGAGCTCGAGGAGGGCGTTTTCCCTCGACGGCACCACGTGTTGCTCGAATAGCTGCTCTATCAGCCCGACGAACCTGATGTAGTTCGGCGGAAGCCTCGTCTCCGGGTTGACTGCTATCACATCGTCGTTGCGTGTGTGAACGAATACCTTGAGCTTGCGTGCGGCGTTGACGTCGCTGTCCAGGCACAGCAGCAGCGATAGGTGCACTATGTCCGGCCGTCCCCTGCGCTCCCCGTCGGGCAGCTTGCCGAACGCCGGATGATGGTGCGATGCGTCGAGGAGCATCTTCTTCGGGTCCTTGCTCCGCGCGCGGGCGCTATTCAACACGCAACGCTCCGTCACTATCTCCTCGGGTATGAGCTCGAGTTCGCCGTCGGCCAATATGATGATGTACTCCCTCACGTCAAGACCTCTTTCAGACGGTTGTTGTTCCCGGCGCGGCGTATCTCCTGGGCGATTCGCCGACCAGTCGACAGCCCAGGTTCTATCAGGTCCGAATAGGGCGACCCGGATATGAACGGGTTCGTCCCGGCGACTATGCGGGACGATATCTCGAAGACCTTTATCCTCATGTCGTCCGTGACGATGCACTCCAAGCAGAAGGGGCCGAGCATGCCGTCGAACAGGTCTATCGACTTCTCGACGACCTTCTCGCCCAGCTCGAGCAGCTTGGGCAGGAGCGACTCCCTGAGGACGACCGGCACGTTGCCAGTCACGACGAAGGTCGGGAAGAAGCCGAGCTTCTTCAGCTCCTCCTGCGCACCCAGCTTGTACATCTCGTCGATGTTCGACTCGTCCCTCCTGTCAACGCTGAGCATCTCGAGGACGCCCTTCCTGAGCCGGTAGCCGTCCTCGCGAATGGGTGAGTAGAAGTAGTGCACGTAGTACCTCGTGCCGAGGATGTACTCCTGAATCGAGAACTTCTGAGCGTGGTCGATGCCCAGCTTGAAGTCCGGGTAGTCCTTCGCGATGAAGAACCCGCGGCCTCCCTTTGCGCCGTCGTACTTGACCAGGACAGGACGATCGATCATCTTGGGGTCGTCGATCCTGCATGGCATCTCGACGCCGGCGGAGGTCAGCCACTCCCTCTCCTTCTCGCGGTTGCTCTCCCATTCGAGCACGCGCCTGTTGCCGAACGTGGGCACCTCGAGCATCTCGAAGCTCCTGGGCGTCATGTACTCGACGAACGACCCGTGCGGGATTATGACGACGTTCCTCTCGACCAGCTCGGAGGCCCTATCGAGCAGGTCGGTGTATGAGGCGACCTCGAAGAACTCATCCGGCTTGCCTCGCGGGAAAGCCTCGTAGAACTTGATGTTCTGACCGATGTTGATGCCGAGGGTCTTGAAGCCCTCCTTGCGCGCACCGTCAAAGATCTGCAGAGAAGTGTGGGAACAGGCCGTGGCGATGACGACCTCTTCGGGGTCGTAGCCATCGATTATCGAACCGATCTTCTCCTTCGGAACCATTAACCGATGAATTCGACACCCTGATATAAAAGTTGTCACGGACCATATAAGTGCATTGACATCGAGGTCAGTGTGCCAGAATGCTCAATTCTGAGCTGCCTGACGGCGAACTGGCGTACATTGCCTCACGGACACGGCCAATCTTTTTATAACATATTCCCATAAGATTACGCACTGCTCAGACGCTTCACGGACGGACTGTTACACCCTGTCCGTAGCCGCTGCGCACTAACTCGTTGAGGGGGGTCGTCGGTTGCCCAAGAGGAAATCATCTGCAGAGGGGAAGCCCACCTTCGCCGTATTGGGGGCGGGACACGGAGGTCTCGCCATGGCGGGGCACCTCGCGCTCATGGGCTTTCCCACGCACCTGTGGAACCGGTCGAAGGAGAAGATCGACCACGTGGAGGACCGAGGCGGCATCGACGTCATGGGTGTGGTCGAGGGCTTCGGCAGGCTCGAGCTGGCCACGGCGGACATGAAGGAGGCGCTGAGCGGGGCGGACATCGTAATGATCGTCGTCCCGGCTTCCGGTCACAAGGACGTAGCCGAGAAGTGCGCGAGGCATCTCAAGCAGGGGCAGCACGTGGTGCTCAACCCGGGAAGGACTTTCGGCGCCCTGGAGTTCCTCCAGACGCTTCGGAACAAGGGTGTCAGGGGACCGTCCACCGTCTCCGAGGCGCAGACCTTCATATACGTTTCGAGGCACACGGACTTCGCCAGCTCTCACATCATGCAGATCAAGAACTCGGTCGCGATGGCCACGATACCTGCGCACAGGACGCCGAAGGTGCTGAAGGTTGTTACCAGGGCGTTCCCCCAGTTCGTGCCTGCGAGCAACGTGCTGGAGACGAGCCTGGACAACGTCGGCGCGGTCTTCCATCCGACCCTCACGCTGCTGAACGCCACGAGGATCGAGTCGACGCATGGCGACTTCGAATACTATCTGGAGGGCGTAACACCGTCGACCGCGAGGATCCTCGAGGCCGCTGACGCCGAGAGGGTGGCCCTTGGAACGGCGCTCGGCGTGAGGCTGCACACCGCCCGGGAGTGGCTCTACCTGTCCTACGACTCGCCCGGCAGAACGCTCTACGAGGCCATACAGGCCACACCCGGATACAAGGGCGTGCGGGCCCCGGCTACCCTGACGCACAGGTACATCCTCGAGGACGTCCCGATGAGCATAGTGCCGATGGTCTCCGTCGGCCGTCAGCTCGGTGTCGAGACGCCGACGCTCGCATCCCTCGTGAACCTGGCCTCGCTGATACACGACAACGATTTCTGGAAGTCCGGCCGTACGGCTGAGCGGGTGGGGCTGGCCGGAAGGTCGGTGAAGGACATCAGGCTCCTCGCCGTGGAGGGGGCGCGCTCATGAGGGTGCTTGCAGCATCCGTTGGCAACTGCGTGCACGTCGCGGGGGTGCAGGCGTTCCTCGACGTGGCCCGGTCTTTCGGCTACGAGACCGTGTTCCTCGGCCCCGCCATGCCGATCGACAAGCTCACAGGGGCGATAAAGCAGCACGAGCCCGACCTGGTAGCGCTCAGCTACAGACTCAGCGAGGAGAGCGCCAAGGCCGTGTTCGAAGACCTGAGGAAGGCGCTCGACAGCAACCCGGACATCGCCGGGAAGAGGTTCCTGTTCGGCGGGACACCGCCCGTCGCCCGACTTGCGCGCGAGTCGGGCATGTTCGAAGCGGCTTTCGACGGTAGCGAGCCCTTGGAGGTGACGATGGCCGTCCTCAGGGGCAGCGCGGCCGCCCAGGAGGACAGGGTCATGGGCGATACGCTGATGACACGTCTGCAGACGAACCATCCCTTCCCGCTCATCAGACATCACTTCGGTCAGCCGGACCTTCAGGAGACCATCGACGGCGTGCGGAGGCTGGCTGAGAGCGGCGCCCTTGACGTCATATCTATCGCCCCTGACCAGAACGCCCAGGAGTCGTTCTTCCGCCCAGACGAGATGGATTCCTCGCTCGCGGGTGCCGGAGGGGTGCCTCTGAGATCGCAGGACGACCTTGAGGCCCTGTACCAGGCCGCGCAGACGGGCAACAAGCCGTTGCTCAGGTGCTACAGCGGCACGAGGGATCTCATCAAATGGGGTGGGATGCTCAAGGAGACCATCAAGGTCGCGTGGGGCGCCGTCCCACTGACATGGTACAGCGAACTGGACAGCAGGTCGAAGCGCCCGTTGCTGGATGCGATCAAGGAGAACCAGAAGGCCATCAGATGGTATGCGAAGAACGACATCCCGGTGGAAGTGAACGAGTCGCACCAGTGGGCCCTCAGGAGATCCGGCGACACAGTCGAGCTCGCGACCGCGTATCTTGCGGCGCACAACGCCAAAGCGCTTGGCGTGAGGAACTACGTGTGCCAGTTCATGTTCGACACACCGAGGGGAATCTCGCCGGCTATGGACCTCGCGAAGATGTTCGCCAAGCTTGACCTCGTCGAGTCGCTCTCCGACGTCAACTTCAACGTCATCAGGATGGTCCGTTCAGGACTGTCGTCATTGTCACCAAAGCCCAACCTCGCCAAGGGACAGCTCGCGGCGTCGATATACTCCGCAATGGCGCTCAAGCCACACATAGTCCACGTCGTGGGCTACTCAGAGGCCGACCATGTCGCCACCGCCGACGAGATAGTGGAGAGCTGCGAGCTCGCCAACGGTGTCATCAGGAAGGCTCTGCTGGGGGTTCCGACGCCCGAGACCGACCCCGCTGTGGCGGAGCGAAAGGCCCAGCTCCTGGCGGATGCCCGGTTCCTGATCGAGGCCATCAAACGCCTCGAACAGGTGAACACCCACGACCCCCTCATAAGGCCGGAGGTCATCGCGACGGCGATAAAGGAGGGAATCCTGGACGCCCCTGACCTGAGGGGCAGCAGGGTTGCGAGGGGACGGATCACGACTGCGATGGTCAACGGGGCCTGTGTCCCCGTCGACAGCGCCACCGGCAGGGCGCTATCCGAGAAGGAGAGGATCGACGAGATAGCCATAAGCGAGAAGGACTTGGACCTGGCGGAGATATAGAGCCGTGGTCGTCTGACGGAGTTGCAGCTGAGATGGAAGGAATAGCCGGTACGTACGGACACGAAGACTGTGCCCTGGTAGGCAGAATGCTGAGGAAGCTGAGGCATCGCGGGCCGGGCAGGAAGAGGATCCACGCCGACGACGGCCTCGTGCTCGGCGCGCGGGCGGCGGTCACGGATTCGGCCGTGAGGAACACCCCGATGGCGGAGAGGGACGGCGTTGTCGTCGCCAGCGACTCGTACATATTCAACAGGCAGGCGCTCCGAACGGCGTTCGCCCCCGAGGCGAGTGCCGCCGCGTCCGATGCCGAGCTCCTTCTGGGCATGTACGAGGACCTCGGGACCGACATGTTCGGATACATCGACGGCGCCTATGCCGTCGCCATCGCGGACGGACGGAAGACCGTGCTGGCCAGGGACAGGTACGGCATCAAGCCGCTCTACCTCTCGGGCGGCGTGAGGAGGGGTACCTTCTCGTCCGAGATGAAGTCGCAGCTGCTCGCCAAGCAGGACTTCATACCGTTCCCGCCAGGCAAGGTCATGGTCAAGGGCAAGGGCGTGACGCCTGTGAGACAGAAGACGACCTACGTCGCCCGAGTGGCCGGTGACGCCGGCGCGAAGGCGCTGAGGTCGACGCTGATGGGGGCTACCCAGGCGGCTCTCGAGGACGGTGACAGGGCGAACATACTCCTGAGCGGAGGCGTGGACAGCAGCGCTATCGCTGCTGCGGCGTCCTGCCTTACGGACGACATCGACACCGTGTGCGTCGCCTACGAGGGTGGGACCGACGCGGACATGGCTAGGAAGGTCTCCGAAGAGCTGGGAACGGACCACAGGGAGAGGGAGTACGAGGAGGACGAGATGCTCGACCTGCTGGACGAGGTCGTCTACTCGGCCGAGACTTTCGACTACCCGCTGGTGAGGAGCTGCATACCAAACTACATAGCAACCCACTCGTTCCCCGATAGGGACAGGATAACGCTGTGCGGCGAGGGGGGCGACGAAGTGTTCGCAGGGTACGACTACATGCGGGAGATCGCTGACGATGGCCGGCTGCGCCGCGAGAGGAAGCTCCTGCTCCGCGCAGGCCACCTGACCGGCTTCCACAGGGTCGACAGGATGACGTCGTCGGCGTCGCTCGACGGCAGGATGCCGATTATGAGCAGGTCCGTCGTCGACCTAGGCCTTGGAATGAGCAGGAGCGCAATCCTCGGGAGTGACATCAGCGAGAGCAAGCTGGCGCTGAGGAAGGCGTTCGCCGACATGCTGCCCGATGAGGTCGTCACGAGGGAGAAGAAGCGCTTCAGCGACGGTGCGGGCTCCCTCACAGCGCTCGTCAGGAGGGCAGAGAGCTTGATATCGGACGCCGAGTTCGACAGGGAGCGCACGGCGTTGCCTGGGGACAGGATACGTACGAAGGAAGAGCTTCTGTATTACAGGACCTTCGCTAAGCACTTCGACTCGCCGAGCGCGACCAGAGCCGTTGGCTTCACGCCGAGGCCTTGAGCTGCGTCGTCGGCCGCGCAGCCGGGGCCGTCGTCGATAGCTAGATGAAGGGGGTCGCGGATTCGGGCACGGCCGAGAGGGCGGACCGTTGAAGATATCGAAGAACGTCGCTTATGTCCTGATGGGGCTGGCGGCGCTTGCATGGGCTACGTCGGGCACGCTCACCGTGCTCGCCATAGACGAAGGGGCGACGGCGAACGTCATAGCCCTGTACTCGGAGATATTCAGCGTTGCCATGTTCTTCACCGCAATACTAATCATAGACCGACGCGCCTTCATGATTCGCCGGGCGGACTTCATCCCGTTCCTGCTGTTCAGCACGGTGACGGGGGCGCTTTTCTCGGTGGCATGGTACCACTGCATCGACCTCACTTCGGTGACTACCGCTGTTGTACTGCTGTGCTCGTATCCTAGCATAGTCACAGTGGCCTCGATATTCCTCCTCGGTGAGAGGATGACTGCCGCGAAGGCGGTTGCTCTGCCGACGACGTTCATCGGATGCGTCTTCGTTGCCGAGGCTTACGACGTCGAGGCGATTCGTGTCAACGCGCTCGGTATCGCGCTCGGCGTCTTCACCGCGTTCTGCGCCGCCGCGTACTACATCTGGGGCAAGAAGTTCCTGAAGCTGTACTCGCCGTATACCGTCGCGCTGTACTTCTCCGGCCTCATGCTGCCCGCGCTGGTGATACTGACCAACCCTGCGAAGTCGCTCCTCCCCAGCCTGTCGCCAACCGCCTGGCTGATCGTATTCCTCATAGGGCTCATACCCTGCACTGTCGGGTTCTTCATATCGATGGTCGCCCTTAAGCGCATAGAGGCCAGCAAGGCCAGCATCGTGGCCAGTCTAGAGCCGGTGATGGCTGTCGCGCTGGCGGTCATCATAGTGTCCGAGGCGGTCGGCGGGCTCCAGATGGTCGGTGTCGCGCTCGTCATCGTGGGCATACTGACCCTGCGCTTGGTGAGACGAGAGGATGAGGACGCCCCGGTCGAGGCGCCGGCGAAGAGATAATCTCTTCGACGCGTCGGAAGGGTGGAAGGCAAACGGCATATACGCATGCCGGCATCAGGTCAAGCAGAGTTCGATGATCGTCACGCGCGTGCCTAGCGGCATTCCGGGCCTGGACACGGCGCTCCAGGGAGGCATACCCGTCAACTCCGCACTGGCCCTCAGGGGCGAGGCGTCGAACTACTGCGAGGCTTTTCAGCAGCAGTTCGTGGTTGAGGGGCTGAAGCACGGTTCTCCAGCGATATACTGCTGCACTTCCCGCCCGGTCGCGACCATAATAAGGAGCATGAGGCACCAAGGGTTCGACGTCAAGGAGTACATCGTCAACGACGAGCTGGTCTTCCTCGACTGCTACTCCGCCCACAAGCGAACTTCGGTCGCGGGCGTCGACAGCGACGTTCAGAGGAAGATAATAACCGTCTCGGACGCCGACGACGAGAAGATGCTCCAGAACGGTCTCGCCACGGCCGTCGAGAGGGTGCCAAACATCAAGGGCGTCAGGGCGGTGTGCGAGAACGTTCCAGGATCGCTCACGAATAAATCGCCGACCGAGATGATGAGATGGGGCAGGAGATCGTTCGGCGACCTGCGCGCCTTCCAGACGATCGTGCTCCACACGTTCCCCCACGGCGTACGCGAGGAGCTGTTCACGATGATGGCTTCCGACTTCGACGGCCTGTTCGAGCTCAAGGCGGAGAGAGGGCTCGATCGCGTGAGGTACTACCTCAGCATACCGAAAATGAGGATGACCGTTCTGCCGCCTAAGATGCACGAACTCGACATCAACAACGGCGTCGTCACGCTGAAGACGATACAGAAGATCACATGATGCGGCGGTCACTGCAGATCGTTCAGCCAGTGGGCCACGAGCTCCTCGAAATCGTCCATCGAGACGGGCACGAGGTCGCCTGACACGTACTCGTCTACCGGGACCGAGTAGCTGAGCTGGGTGCCGTTCCTGAGGACCTTGATCATCATGTTGCCGTCGTACTCCTTGCATCTGATTCTCAGCTGCGTGCCATCCTTGAGCTCGTGCTGCATTTCGTAGTGCCCGTCGACCTTGTCGAGCCTGTGGGAGTCGATGAGGAACTTGATCGATATCGTCCTCGCGCCGTGGACCTTGACCAGGACCAGGCTCAAGGTAATCACGAGTATCATGTCGCGGTCGATCGGCAATCCTGCCTCAGGAGACCCGGACTCCATCCATTCATCCTCAGCTGTCCGGCGATTATGTAGCTGGACTCCTTTAATTCTTTCTGGGTTAGAGCGTCGTCGGACACCTCCTCAGGCCTATCCGAACAATTCAACCTCGAACAGCTCGAACAACGAGAATATGAGTATCGCCCTGGTGATGCCAGCGAGGATGTTCACTACCACGAACCAGTGAACCTTCATGAGCTCGCCCTCCTTGTTGAGGATGGAGAAGATGTACAGCGGGATCGTGTCGACCATCCCGGGGATGGACATGATCGCGTACATCGCGACGTAGCCGTACTTCCTGATGAGCACATCGCTCTTCCTCAGGAGCCACTGGTACCAACGCCATTTATGGGCATACCTGCCGACGGTCTCGTCGATTTTTCTGCCGAAGAAGAACACCGCGAGGGCGCCCGTGCCCTTCCCGAGGCCCATGACGACCGCCTTCACTCCTATGTGTATGCCAGGATTGGCGACCAGTGCGATCTCCACTGGTATCGGGAGGAACACGGCGGCGGCGACGCAGAAGACGTAGAATATCAGGAGGTAAGTGAGCGGGTCGGCCTGGTTCGCCTCCAGGAACTCCATAAGTTGGCCTAGATAGTCCGTCATAGATATGTCACGGCAAACACCTTGGCTTACTTCTATGTTGCTGTGGAAACCCATCTTCGTGCGATGCCCGTGACAGGCGCTTTACGGGCTAGGCCAGAAAAATAAAAGACCGGGTGAATAAATGCCAAATGTATATATGCACGTAACATCATCACCATGACTGGGATGTACCAATGGCCAAGGCCGAGAGCAAAGATGCTGATTGGTTCGCTGCGCTCGACGAAGAGCTCGAGAAGAAGACCCTGGAGGTCACGGACAACACCGTCGAGCAGAACACGCAGAAGGTCGCAGTCAACAGGAGCCTCTTGGAGGACTTCTTCAGGATATGGTCCAGGTTCAACAAGATCAACGTTCACTACAGCATGGCACCCGAGAACTCGACATTCGCCCAGTTCGTGGTGTACCCCGAGGAATGGAACTTCAAGCCCGACTTCGACTTCCTTGGCGTGGACAACGTCGCCCTCACGGACAGGACACAGGGGAGGGTCGGCGACTCCATCAAGGCGTGGTACTACAGTATCGACAGCAAGATGCACATAAGGATGGTGTTCGAGTACTGCGAGGGGGAGCACTATTACAAGTATGCCGGTTGGAAGAGGATCTTCAGCCAGTACGTGCTGCTAGATGTGCCCGTCGGCAAGTTCGACCTCAAGAAGTACCATGAGATGCTCGCCAACACGGTGAAGGTGTGGTACGAGTCGCATCTGAGGAAGGACAGGGACATCATACTCAAGCACATACGGGACAAGTACGAAAAGGGCGAGACTTTCACGCAGTAGCGTTCCCCCGTGTTCAGCATCTGCCAATTCCATTCGCTCAGCCGCGGGCCCCCTTGATCAGCGTCCTGGACACCACACCGCCCACCACGGTCAGGTCCTCCGTGGGCAGTATCTTCGCAGCGCTCGCGTCGTACAGAATGCTCGCTGAGGCAGACACCTCGGAGTCACCGAGCCAGAGTATCACGGCCACTGGCAGCCTGTCGAAGAAACGGACCTTCACGCCGACTGTACCCACCTCCAACGGTTCAGCGTTCAGCTTGGCCGCCACACGCCTCAGGCGCTCCGGGCTGAGCCCGAACTCCTCGACCAGTGGGTCAATGGTCCTCGCCTTGAAGGCCGGGTAATACAGCGCCCCGCCTGACAGCTCGCGGAAGGAGATGAGGCGGTCGGTCAGCTGCGTCTTGGTCGCCCCGGCGAGGTAGTGCAGTATCAACACCTGAAGGAACCTGGGGACCTCGGGGCCACCCAAATCGCTGTACGTGACCGCCTTCCCGCTCAGGTCAACGAAGCACTCGTCGTTGAGCATGGCAAGGCGGAGAACTGAAGGTCTGCCGTCGACGACCGCGCCGAGGTCCTCTGCCAGCTGCCGAGGGTCCAGTTCTTCCAGGGCGGCCCACGCGAGCTCAAGCGCGTCCGTCAAGGGCGCCTTTCTGCCCGATCCGACCCGCACCGTCATGCCCTCAGGAACGAAGGCGCGTAGAGCTTCCTGTTGAGGAGCACCTCCGCCGCCTTCACCACCTTCATGAGCTCGGCGTCGTTAGGGTCCACGATCGCCGCATCTAGGCCCCTCCCGAGCAGCATGGCGAGATATGTCCGGTTCAGCAGCGACCGCTCCTCCGCGCCGCTCGAGACGTTGCTGAGACCGACTACAGTCTTGGGCGACGGGTCGTTGAGCGTTCTGAAGGATGTTATCGCGTCGCATACGTCGGGGCACTGGCTCTGGGCGGCCGATATCGGCAGCACAACCGGGTCGAGGTACACCTTCTCCGGAGGTATGCCCTGGTCCATGGCCGTCGCGAGCAACAACATGGCAATCTCCGTACGCCCCTCCGCGGAGTTCGGTATGCCCTTCTCATCGATGGTGAGACAGACTATCTCGGCGTTATGCTCCTTCGCCAGTGGGAAGAACTTCTCCATGCGCTTCTGCTCTGCCGTGGTCGAGTTGATCAGGGGCTCGCGGTTGCACGCAGACAGCCCGGCCGTCTGCGTCTTGAGCCCGGGTGAGTCTATGCAAAGCTTGACGTCGGCCACGTCCTGGATCGTCTTGACGAGCCACGCGATGGCCTCCTGGGCGTCGTCCCTTCCCGGACCGGTGTTGACGTCCAGCACGTCCGCGCCGCCCTCGATTTGCTCGTTCGCAAGTCCCTGGATGTACTTCTCGTCGCGATCGTCTATGGCCTTCGCGACCTGTGGGAACTGACCGTTGATCCTCTCGCCTATCACTATCATCTCTCAACCCCCGCCAATGGTTGTTTGAAGGCCATACACCGTTAGTCTGATATCAATCATTCGGCTCTCCGCGAAGCGCCTGGGACAGCACAACAGTTAATACCGATGCTAATCGATTGCTGGACGCTGGTCTCGGATGTCTGGTGAGGAGGAGGGGACCCTTTGCACGGTGAGTTTCTCACCTGACGGCGTCGCCGTCGAGATGGTCAGAGGCACTACCATCCTCGAGGCCTGCAGAGCCGCTGGCATAGCCATAGACGCTGTCTGCGGAGGCACCGGCAAATGCGGCAGATGCAAGGTAAGGCCGAAGGGGCTTTTCGACCCCGGAGACACCTCCGCCCTCGCCGAGGAAGAACGGGAGTCCGGCGTGGTCCTGGCGTGCGAGACGTTGGTGACCGGCGACCTCGAAGTGGAGGTGCTGCCGCGCTCAAGGATACGCGAGCATCAAATCCTGACCAGGACGCTGGAGACGCCGGTCGTCAAGCTGTCGCCCTGGGTCAGGAAGGTTCTGCTGGAGCTCCCGAAGGCCACCCTCTACGACAACACGGCGGATTTCGAGAGGGTCCTGCGAGCGCTAGGCGATAGGAACCTCGAGATGCCCATAGTCACGCTCCGCAACATGTCGAACGTCCTGCGGGAAGGCGGGTGGACCGTGACGGCGACGGTGGCCGACCTGAAGAGCAGAGGCGAGATAACGCGTCTCGAGCCCGGGGACAAGTGCGGCTGCCTCCTGGGGGTCGCGATCGACATCGGCACGACGACGGTCGTCGGGCAGCTTATCGACCTGCTGACGGGCGATGTGCTCGCCAGCGCATCCGAGTACAACAGGCAGATATCCAAGGGCGAGGACGTCATCGCGAGGATGATGTACGGCGAGGAGAACGGCGTTGGGGAGCTGACGGACCTCGCGAGAGAGACTGTCAACTCGGTCATCGGCAGGCTGCTGGAGGACACGTCGAAGGAGCGGGAGTGTCCCGTCACCGCCGTCGACGTCGTCGGTGCGGCCATCGCCGGCAACACGATAATGACGCACTTCTTCGTAGGCGTCGATACGCGCTTCATACGGCTCGAGCCGTACGTTCCCGTAGCCCATCACATGCCGCCGCGCAGCGGCCATGACCTCGGCATGGAGGCTCACCCATCCAGCGATGTGCTCCTGTTCCCGTCGAGGGCGGGCTACCTCGGCGGAGATGTCGTGGCAGACGTGCTCGCGAGCGGCATTCACAGGAGCGACGACCTCGCGATGCTGATAGACGTGGGCACCAACGGCGAAATCGTCCTCGGGTGCAGGGAGTGGCTCGTGTCCTGCGCGTGCTCCGCCGGGCCTGCGTTCGAGGGCGGGGAGGTGTCGTCCGGCATGAGGGCCATGCATGGCGCGATAGACAGCATACGCGTCAACCACGACTTCGCAACCTCGTACCATGTAATAGGCGATGAGCGGCCGAACGGCATCTGCGGGTCCGGGCTAATAGACCTGATCGCGGAGATGTACGAGAACGGCGTGATAGACCGCAAAGCTCGGATACAGCGGCTCCAGACGGACAGGGTAAGGGAGGGCGAGGAAGGGCTGGAGTACGTCGTCGAGTTCCAAGGGAGCCTCGGCGAGGGCGCGACCGGTGACCTCGTCATAACCGACGCCGACCTGCAGAACGTCCTCAGGACGAAGGCCGCGATCTTCGGCGCAGCGACGGTCCTGCTCAGGAAGATGAGCGAAGACCTGGACGGCATCGACACGTTTGTGATCGCCGGGGGGTTCGGCAACCACCTCGACATAGACCGCGCCGTCTCTATCGGTATGTTCCCTGACATACCAAGGGACAAGTACAGGTTCATAGGCAACGGGGCCCTCGAGGGCGCGAGGCTCGCTCTGCTCTCAGAGGAGATGCGGAAGGACATGGTGGAGATATTCGACCAGATGACGTACATCGAGCTGAGCGTGGACAACGACTTCTACGACGAGTTCACCTCCTCGATGTTCATACCGCACACGGATCTCGCGAAGTTCCCCAGCTTCAAAGACAGAGGGTCACAGGAGACGGCGAGATGAACTCGTTCACCATAGCGGTAGCAGGCAAGGGCGGCGTAGGCAAGACGACCTTCGCCGCGCTTGCGATAAGGCACCTTCATCACATCACGGGTGAGGTGATATTGGCCGTCGACGCCGATCCCAACGCCAACCTGCACGCGAAGCTCGGGACATCGCCGAGGAGGACCATCGGCGACATCAGGGAGGAGCTGCTCGTTGAGGCGGACCAGCTGCCTTCAGGAGTTACGAAGCAGGAGCATGTCGACTACCAGATACGGCTGGCGCTGGCTGAGGGCGACGGGTTCGACCTCCTGACGATGGGGAGGCAGGAGGGGCCTGGATGCTACTGCTATGTGAACAACATCCTCAGGACCTTCGTTGACTCCCTATCCGAGAGATACGCTTACGTTGTAATAGACAACGAGGCGGGGATGGAGCACCTCAGCAGGAGGACGACGAGGACCTCGGACGTCCTGTTCGTCGTCTCCGACGCGTCGAAAGCAGCGGCGGACTCCGCGGTCAGAATCGCGGCGTTGGCAAAGGAAATGGATCTGGGCATAGGTAGGACCGCCCTGGTAAGGAACATGCTCCCCCCCGACTCGGACGGGCAGGATGCGCCAGCGGGCTTCGATGCCGCATACGCCGTGACGGCCTCCGCGGCCATACGCTCCGGGAGCATGCGGAGCGAGTCCCTCCTCGACATACCCCAGCACGACCCCACATATCAGGACATATCGAAGGCCTTGGACGAGGAGAGAAAGCTGGCAAGGCAATGACGCAGACGTCGATCCGAACAGAAGTGACGTCGCGAGCATCCTGACGCTCGTCCGGCAGCGGGGACGGGCTGACTGGGCGCCTCAAGGTCCCGCAGGGGGCAATGGAAACGCACGCACCAACGGTTTCCGTGCCGTGAACGGCTTCATGCCAGAGACTTCATCATCTTCGGCAGCCCGGACGACTCCCTCGGCCCGACGGTCACCTTGAGGTCGGTCAGCTCGTTCAGCTTGCCGCTCATTCTGCTAACCATGCCCGGGATGATGATCTCGTTCCTGTTGCTCTTCTCCTTGACCTTGAAGTCGTCCACCGCCTTGGCTACCGACTCCGGCGTCATCTTGCCAGCGGCGAAAGCCGTCATGACGGACTGTCCCTCGGTATCCACCACGAGTAGCCACGCGGGCACCTTGCTCTTCTCTATGTCCGCACGCACGGTGAAGTACGTCAGCGAGAAGTTCGTGGTGAACATGACAGGCGACGACTCCGTCGGCTCGCCGACTGGGTACAGCCCTGGCTTGACCTGGATGGGCACTTGCGGGTCGGTGTATATGTTCTGTCTCAGGGCGAGGAGCGGATACACGAAATCCCTCGGCATCTCCTCCATCATGATGGCGGATGCGTACTTCATCACGCCCAGTGAGGCATTCATCTTGTCCGCGGTCGACGACCCGAGCACCGCAATCGTCGGGAAGCCGAGCGGCCTGAATTTGCTCTTTATCGCGGCCCGGCGTATCACCGTCATGTTCTCAAGCATCTTCCCGGAGCTGTCGATCGGCGGCTCGAGGAGCACGTCGCTCAACCCGGCCTTCTTGGCTCGCTCCGACAGCTCGACGAGTTCGTCCAGGCCGGCGACACCACCTACCACGAGCGGGAGCGACCGGCCCTTCGCGAGTTCCGCCATCGCATCGAAGTTCGCGCCTGTCGCGCGGTAGAGCAACGGCTTCTTGTCGGCGCACGCATCCGCCGCCTTCGCCGCCAGCGCAGCGTCCTCGCACATCAGCACGATGGGAAGCTCCTTGCCTGCCGCGGCCTTGACGGCCTCGAGGTAGTCCTCCTCGCTTCCGGACGAGTGCCGCAGGGCCACGGAGTCCACGCGCAGGATCTGACCCACCCGCTCGAACGCCGCGGAATGGGCGTCATCGACCCTGGTCCGCATCGCCTCGAGTCCTGCGGAATCGTCGGCTATCAGGCCCAGCACGGTGGGGTTGTAGAAGGTCTTGTCGTGTCTGAACAGCTGCGTCTCGTCCCCCATCTTGACCGCCAGCTCGCCCGAGCCGATCGTGACGGAGCGGATCGGCGGAGCACCGCTCTCCTCGAGCTGAGCCTTCGCCTCATCGCTGACGGACGGACAGGCCTCGAGGGACACTTTCTGGTTGGCCAGCTGCATAGCGAATGCGAGGCAGGTTGGAAACTTGCACTCTCCGCAGTTCGTCTTCGGGAGCAGTTTGTAGATCTCCATCGCAGTCGGCATCTCACTCGCCTCCTGCCAGGGATTTGAGCGTATCCCTCAGCATCTTCACCGATTCGGGATGGCGCATCACCACGATGCCCGCCCCGGCTACCGCCGCCGAGAGAGCTGTGATCGTCTCCCAGTATATCCCGCGCATCTTCACGTCGCCGTGCTCCGGATTCTCCTCCAACGCCTCCGGCACGGTCCACGCGCACGAGCAGTCGCATATCATGGGCATCTGCAGCACGGGATCGCCAGACAGCGCCCCGAGTCGCAGGCGTTCGATGTTCGAGTAGGAGTATTCCAATCCCATGCCGAGCGGCGCCATGAGCGGGTCCATGAGGATGTTCTCCGGTTTCATGCCGAAGTCGAGCAGCAGGATGTTCATCTGCTTCGCAAGGTTGATGTCCAGGTTGGAGAACGCCACGATACCGTGGCCGTTCGCCATCGACGCGGCAGCGAGAGACTTGTATGCCTTCTCCTCGGCGAGCCCGAGAAACAGCCGCTCGCCCTTGGCAACGTTGGACACCTTCTCCATGACCTTCGCGTCCTTCTCCTCGAACCCGCACCCGTAAACTGCGAGCGGTAAAGCGGTCGTCTGAAGCACCTTCGACACGAGCGCCTCGAGCTCCTCAGCGGGCCTGTCCTCCTCCTCCGGATTTGCGGATGCAAGCTTGAGGACGCACATATCCGCGCCCCACTCGGCCTCGCACTTCTTGGCCCATCCTGCTGGGTCGGCAAGCGACGGCCCCATCGTCTCCTGAAGACGCTCAGGCACCATCCGCATCGTGTCAACGACGTCCATCGCGACCAGCGGCATGGGCCCCGACTCCCCCTCGAACAGATGGAAGGGAAGGCCGTTCGACCCTCCCGCGACGAGCTTGGCGCGCCTGGTTCCCCCGTATTCCTTGGTCGCGCCTATCGCGACCTCCTTGATCCGTCCTCCAAACTTCTCCTTTGGCACTTCAAATCCCAAGTCAGAATCCCCCTGCTAACCTCAATTGATCATCGGCGGCATCTTCAGCGCGGGATGGTCGACCTTGGCCATCCACTCGGTGAGCTCCTCAGGCGTGCGAGCGACCGTCTCGTCGGCGATCTTCTCGATGAAATCCGAGATGCCGAGCTCCTCGGCGCGTCTGGTCAGCTCTTCCTTCATGGCCTCCTTGAGGTCCTTCGGCATCCATACGATCCGCTCGAAACCGCCGTCCGCGGTGATGAACTTCCTGCTGACCAGGTACTTCCTCCCCACGCCTATGAACCCGGGCGTCTGTATGCCTCCTCCGACAGAGCCTGCGAGCGTCGAGAACGTCATGCCGATGGGCGTCATGCCCGAGTACTCCCTGTTCACGACGACCACGCCCTGCAGGTCCGCGGACACCGCGACGATGCACTCGAAGCATCCGCAAGACGTCATCGGGTCGTCCATCATCGTGTACGCATTGAACTTCTGCAGCTTGCCCATGGTCTTCTCCGTCACCGCCTCGTTAACGCCGACCCATTGCCCCTTCACCTCGTCGATCACTTCCTTCTTGGGGACCGGGTTGTTCGGACCCGTAGGCGCGATCTGGTACGACGCCTTCGCGTCGAGCCAGTTAATGGCGCCGCACAGACCGAGCCTCTCCGGCGTGACGATGCACAGATGCCCTGGGGCGAAGCTCTGGCAGAGCGTGCACGTGTAGAACGTGTCCACCTTCTCGTCCGTGAGGTCGGCTATCCTCGCGTCCCTCTTGGCATACGCCTCGTTCGCCTCGTCGACGTGTTTCCTCAGCTCCGTCTCGTCCGTGACGATCTTGACCTCCACCTTCGACACTATCGCCCCGAACTCCTCCTTGAGCTTGGTCACCAGTACGTCCCCGATGTGCTTGAGCCTCAGCCCGGCCTTGACCGAACTCTTGCTCAGGCGGACCCACAGGAGGTTCCTCTGGCCCGTGTGCCAAGTGCCCTCGGCGAAGTTGACGAACTGGTGTATGCGGCGCTCCAGCACGGACTCGAAGTCGTCCTGCATGTTCTTGCCGTACACGTTTACCAGTATGCCTAGGTGCGTGGACGAGCCCTCGGCCATCTCGTCGACGTCCTCGCCGATCAGAGTCACCTGGCCGTCCTTGACCTCCTCCGACCCGCTCATCTTCAGCAGCTCGAACGCCAGCGTCTTCGACGGACCGCCAGCCTCGATGTGCATGTCCGGCCGCCTTATCGTCTCGCCTTCGAACGCCGGCCCGTAGGCGACTGGCAGGTCGACTGCCCCCAGCTTGATCCTGCAGCCTCGGATCTCGATCGCCGTGGCGATCATCTCGTCCAGGTTCTTCTGCACGACGTATTTGTCTGGGATGGGCTCGACTTCCTGGTCGGTTATCGTCGGCGAGCCGTTGAACATGACGGCGAACTCGGCCGCCACCTTGATGTGGTCGAGCGGGCCCATCTGCAGTACGAAGACCTTCGGCCGTTTGGAAAGGTAGTTGTACAGGCCCTCGCGGTCGCCCTTCTGTATGCCTCCGAAGGACAGCGCCGCCCTGATGGCGAAGTTCAAGCCATGAATCACCTGCGTGAACTCCCCCACCGGGTAGAGCATCCTGTCCAGTCCCATGGCGATGTTCTCGTCCTTCAGCTGCTTGATGATGTCATAGGTGGCGATGATGAGCATTCCCTTGTTCTGACAGTCGCGTATCATCGCCGCGAGCTTCTTCGGATCGGAGGCCTTGCCGACGAACACGGCAGCTCCGGGTATCGTGTCGTCTACGAACGCGATCCCGAGCTGCCTCAGTATCCTGTCGGGAACGAAGCCGCAGTACGGCGAGCCCTCGTACGGCGCGGGGTTGTCGATGTACTTGAGTGCCTCGACGATCTCCGCCGCCACCATGGTCGCCTCACCTGAGGCGACCGCTGCCTCGAACGTCGGCTCCTCTACTATCTTGCCCCGCACGTCGCCCAGCATCTTTGGCAGGTTGCCCAGTCGCGTGCAGTCCTCCCCGAGCCACGCGAACAGGCTCGGGAGCTGATAGCCCGTCTCGGGGAACTCTATCGTCTTGTCCGGCCCGTGCTTCCGCAGCGCGCGGCTGAGCAGGAAGTCGGCGTATCCGGTCGCGATGATCGAGCCCTCGACAGCCATCCTGTAGAGCTGCTCGTTCGTGACCTTGCCTTTGTCGGGAACGCACATCGCCTCCCGTTCGACCGCCGGGTCGGTGAGGTCCAGCTTCCATCGCCTGTACTCGATCGCCGAGTAGAGCCGCTTCGCCGCGACGACCGGGTCCTTCTCGAATATGAAGTAGCCGCCGTAGACGTCCCTCGCAGTGTTCTCCAGCACTTCGGTCACGAGGGTGCTTCCATACAGGTAGTTGATCGTGCCGACATGGACGGGGAATCCCATCGTGACGGCCCATGTTCCGATGGACACGGCCTTTTCGTGCATCGCCTCTGGGGCGGCCGCTACGAACGGTATCTGGTGGATGTCGACGCCCAGCCTGTTCGCGACCTCCGTCGCCAGGTTGGAGTACCTCGGGTTGTCGACGCACGAGCCGATATGCCACACGCAGGGCAGGCCGTCCACGCCCGCGGCCTCGCTCAGCTCGGAGAGGAACGACCTCAGCCCCTCACCGGCCGCCTCGCCAACCTTCGCCGGATCCATGAATCCTGCCTTGGCGAGCTCGATGGCGTTGCAGCCGGTCGCGAGCACCAGCACGTCCCTCTTGACCAGCTCCGCCACCATCGTGATGACGTCCTCGTCCTTCTCCGTACGAAGGTTCTTGCATCCAGCGAAGAGCGCCAGACCGCGGACCTTTCCGCTCATCATGTTGCTCACGATGTGCTGGAAGGGGTCGTCTGGATTCGCTTTTGAGAACAGCTCCCGCATCTGCTCCACGCTGAAGCCGGCGACGACCTTCGCAGGAGTGACGGTCGGCAAACGCCTCATGTCGCCCCTGCGCTTGTACGCCTCGAGCGCGAGCAGTAGTATCTCGCGAGCGGACTCGCGAGCGTGCTCCGGGATCACCTCTATGTGCGTGTCACCTACGAGACGTGCGGCCGCCTCCGTGCTAATCAGCCTCGTATGGGTGCACTTCGACAGCGCCGAGAGCGCCGGCAGGAAGCACTGGTAGTCCAGGACCATAGCGTCGAGCAGGCCGCTCAGCAGCACTAGCTCCTGCGCCATCACGTTCGACGCGATCGGGATCCCCTTCCGCATGAGTATCTCGTTCCCGGTGCAGCAGACGCCGACGATGTTGAACCCTTCCGCGCCGGCCTTCTTCGCCTCATCCCTCATCTCGCGGGCGACATCGACCATGATGTCGCTGAGGATTGGGTTGTGGCCGTGCACGGCGACGTTGACGCTCTTCTCGTCGAGCACGCCGAGGTTCGCCTCGCTCAGGACGACCTTCGGCGTCCCGAAGAGCACGTCGCTCAGGTCGGACGATATCTGTGCGCCAGTGTAGTCCGCAAGTGCGCATCGGATGCCAGCGAAGAGCATGGGCACGGGGTCCGCGTCCACGCCCATCGCGGTCCTGTGCATGACGTCGGTTATGACCGACTCGATGTTGTATGGCATGACACCGTGGGAGTCCCACAGGGCCATCCGCTTGTTGGTTACGGTGGACTTGAGGAACGATAGGGGCTCGTGCGTGTACCTCGAGTAATCGTCGAGGGCCGCGCGGGCCACATCACCGGCCAGCGCAAGCGTCTCCTTGCCATCGGCTTCGATGCCGAGTTTCTTCGCGATGGCCTGTAGCTTTGTGGGGTCCGTCACTGTGTAGTCTTTGGCCACGCCTCCCGAGACCTGCAGGAGGACCTCCGCAACCTCCTTGCCATGGTACGAGTGCGATGCGGTCCCGCCGACGATCATCCTGTCTATGTGCCTCGCTACGATCGTGTAGTCCTTTGCGCCACATATGCCCGTGGTCGGCTCCTTGCCCATTGGGTTGATTCTGCACGGACCCTGGAGGCATATCCTGCAGCACAAACCCAACTTGCCAAACCTGCACTGGGCGCCTTGGTTGTCCGCACGGTCGTACACTGTGCAGACCTCTTCCCCACGCAGCGTCGTGAACATCTCGCTGCAGCTGCCGTCCCAAAGCCCGGCAACCCTGTCCTTCTTGCCTTTCGCTGCGGTCTCGGTCGCCCGTGCCTCGCCTCCGTCCATCGTCATGCGAACAGCTCCTGCATGGCCGTGTCGTCAGGCAAGGGAGCCGTCGGGCCCCTGCGTCTGGGGTAGCATCACGCGGTCGATGGACGCATCAAACGGGATGTCGTCGAACGGCTTTCGAAAGGGTGTCCGGTCGTCACGTGCGCAGCGGCGACGCTGTTGAAGTCAAAGGTGACAACGGCACGCCGAACGGTAACATCTGCGCACATTGCTCTCAAACGCAGCCCCCACCAAGCGATTATCTGGCTCTACTCAACTGCGACAACGGCACTCGGCATTCGACGAATACAGATGCTACTTAAAAACATTGTCGTCTAGTCCACATCGGCGCGCGCCGATGAGGGCGCGCCCTCACACGGCGTCAGAAACCCTATCGAGCATGCGCTGAATCTCATTCGAGAGACCTCTAACGGGGGATTCCCAGTCCTTCGCGGCATCCATCTGGAAGACAGACCTACCTTCGATGTCGGCCCTCGCCACAACCTCGGACCGGGGGAGCGCGAAAGACAGCTCGAGGCCGTGCTCCGCCAGCATCGACCGTATGGCGCGCTCGTCATGCTCACCGGTCACGTGGTTGGCCACGACGGCCATCCTCTCCAAGCCCATCTCCCGGGCGAGGGCTGCGATCCTCCTGCCCGTGTCAACGGCCCTCGCGCTGGGCCCGACGACTATCAGCAGCAGGTCGACCCCTCTGCAGGTCGCCCTCCCAAACTGCTCCAGCCCTGCCTCCATGTCTACCAGGACCGCGTCGTCCCTCTCCAGTATAATGTGGTCGAGCAGCGCTCGCAGGATGGCGTTCTCGGGGCAGAAACAACCGCTGCCTGCAGCGCGAATCGTTCCCAGGACAACGAGCCTCACGCCGTCCGCGCCCTTGACGGAGTACGCATCCGGAATGTCATCGACCTTAGGGTTGAGCTTGTAGAAGGGACCGGTCGTAGCGCCTGGCCTGGAGCCCGTGCGCTCCTCGATCAGGTCGAGCTCAGCCGAGATCGGCTTCGGAACTCGGTCGAGCGGCACTTCCAACACGGAGTGGAGATGCGAGGCGGGGTCCGCGTCGACTGCTAGCACCTTCATTCCGTCCCGAGCCCACACGCGGGCCAAGGAACCGACGACGGTCGTCTTGCCGACGCCGCCCTTGCCGGCGACGGCTATCTTGTAGCCCAATCCACTCAGCCCTTCCCTGGCTTTAGGAGTATCTCGTGCTTGACCAGGTTCGCCTCGTCGAGCACGGCACCCTCCACGAGCTTGCGCTCCCCGAGGGTGTCCAAACATACTACGCCCTCCGGGACGATCATGACCTTCGCCGCCTCCTGCATTACCAGGGTGCGTTCGTCTCCGCTTACCAGATAGACTGCCGATTCACACATGATGGTTGCTCCTAGCCCCACGGCGTCGTGATGGCTCCGGCCGCATCGCCGTGCTCAGTCGACGGAATACTCAGCGATCTGCCCGATGACGGCCTTGGCGCCGTCATAGTCGTCTACGCCGAACACGAACCTGAGCTTATCGCCCTCCTGCCCGCTGAGGTAGCTCGTCTCGACTACCACACCGGCGCTGAGGAGCGCTCTGGCGGCCTTCATCCACTGCCCGGGCTTGTTGTACATCTGCACGACCAAGACCTTGCGCTCCTTGAAGGGCAGGTCGGACTTCATGAAGGTTCTCCTGCACTCCTCCTCGCAGCCGGTCAGGAACTTAATGACGTACTTGTCGTCAACCTTGGCGGTCGCTATCGTGTCAAGGTTGACTTGGTGCTCGGCCAGGAGGCTTATCGCGTTCAGTAGGTTCTCGCTCGATCCGTCGACGGACAGCTCGAATTCCGTTGTCATCGAAAACTCCCCCGAGGGCGTCTTTCCAGGATAATGCGATGCCATGTATATATTCTGTACCCAAGACGCTGCGATTGTCGACTCCGACACGGAGCGCGGTTGCCAGAACTCGTAACGTCGTGCGTGCTGCATCATAGCGTGCTATCACGGCTCTATCGATTGGCTTTCGAAACAGCGGACGGGTCGGCGATCGACCGCAAGCGAGATTACCACGTTCCATGCTACTGAGGATGAGAGGCTGAAAGGACCGTGCCGCCCAGGATCTCCTTTGACCACGTGGCAGATGTGTATGATGAGACGAGGGCGTATGCTCAAGGCGTGACGGACCTGATAGGCGAGGCGTTGGAGAGGGTCGTCTCGAAGGAGTCGCGACTGCTCGAGGTCGGCGTGGGCACGGGGCGGACTGCCCACCCGCTGACTGAGAGGGGATTCGACATCACAGGCGTCGACATATCGACAGGGATGCTGTCGAAGGCGAGGGCCAAAGGCCTGAGGAGACTGCTCATCGCCGATGCGACAGCGCTCCCGTTCGCCGACCTCGCGTTCGACCATGTCCTCAGTGCGCACCTCACACATCTCATCAGCGATTGGCGCCATGCCCTGGCGGAGATAGGCCGCGTCGCGAGCGGGCTCTATCTTTCGGTCATCAACGAGAGGATAGGGTGCCAGGCCGAGGAGATGCAGAGGGCGTATGAGGATCTGTGCGCCGAGGACGGCTTCGAGGTGCGCCATCCGGGCATGAGGGAGAGGGAGATCGCTGACATCGTGGCACCGCTGAAGACGATCGACATCGCCGACAGCACCGAGAGCGTCCCCGTGGAGAAGGCGATAGGGCGGTACAGGTCGAGGTGCTTCTCGGACCAGTGGAGCGTGCCGGACGACGTGCACGAGAACGCCATGAGGAAACTGGAGAGGATGTACGCTGGCGTTAAGGAACTGGACCGCAGGGAGAAGACCCGGCTCTTCATCTGGAGCGCAGGCTATATCCGGGAGTGCGCATCCGAGCCTGTGCGCACGCCCGAGTGAAGCGGCCACTTTCGCCTGCCTGCAGCGAATCGCTTTATATCATCGGAGCTTGTGTATTCACCTGGCAGCAGAGTGTAACAAACGGCTGCCTGAACACACGCAGAGGGGGTTTCTGATGGGAGAGAACAAACTAGCGCCCCATGTGGAGGACGTCGCCAGGGCGCTCGGGAGCAAGTTGTCTGAAGAGGAGATAGAGAGCGAGCTGAAGGAGTACATAGAGGTCTACAAGCTCACCATTCCCATGGCCAAGAAGACCATGGTGAAGAAGCACGGCGGCGATGCCAGCGCCTTCACGACCGGCTTCCAGAGGAAGCTGGCCGAGCTGAGACCGAACGAGCCGAACGTGGATTTCGTGGCGAGGGTGGTGACCGCGAATGACAAGACGATCGAGGCCAAGGGCGAGAAGAGGCGGATAATGTACGGCCTGCTGGGAGACGACACGACCACGCTCCCCTACACCGTGTGGGAGCCCGAGGGGATGCAGCTGGAGAAGGGGGACGTCGTGTCTGTCAAGGGCGCGTACACCAGGGAGTACCGCGGAAGGGTCGAGGTGCACTTCGGAAACCGGGTCACTGTCCGCAGGGAGGACCCGGCGACCATAGACGCGTCGGATGTGGCGCAGGGGCCGCCCAAGGTCGTGACAATCAACCAGATACGGGACAGCATGGGCTACATCGAGGTGAAGGCGCGCGTGCTTTCCGTCGAGCCCAAGGACGTCACCGTGCAGGGCGAGGAGAAGACGATATACACCGGCACCATGGCCGACCAGACGGGACGGATACAGTTCACTGCATGGTCAGACTTCCATCTGAAGCCAGGCGAGCTCGTCAAGATATCGAAGGCAACGGCCAAAAGCTGGAGGAGTATACCCCAGGTGAACTTCGATGACCGGGCGGAGCTGCTGCGCGTGAAGGAGAAGTTCCCGACGGCAGAGGAGCTCAGCAGGACGAGCATCGTGCCCATCTCGGACGTCGCTCAAAGAGGCGGCGCGGCGGACGTGTCGGTGAGAGGGACCATAGTCGAGGTCAGGGATGGCTCCGGCCTGATCATGCGCTGTCAGGAGTGCAAGCGGGCGTTGCAGAAGGGCACGTGCAAGGTTCACGGCCGCGTCGAGGGCTACCCCGACCTGAGGATAAAGGCTGTAATCGACGACGGGACTGGATCGGTCAGCACAGTGTTCGGCAGGGAGATAACTGAGAAGCTCATGGGCTTCACGCTCGACGAGTGCATGGACAAGGCACGGCAGGCGATGAACTTCGACGCCGTCAAGGATTCCCTAGACGAGGCGCTGCTGTTCAGAATAGTCGACATTGGAGGCAACGTAACGGCCGACGCGTACGGGCTTTCGATGATAGCCAAGGAGGCAGAGCTGGTGACCCCAGACTCGAAGGAGGATATAGAGACCCTCCTCGTCGACCTGGAGGAAACGAAATGAACGCCCGCGAGGTCTCGTGGCGAGTCTTCGCGGACGAGTACAGCTCATCGACCATGGAGTATCGGGGCGAGGGCGAGAAGCCCGTGTCGTACATCGTCACGCCGCTCGGCGCCAGGGTCAACCGCATGCTCGCCGTCGGCGTGATCACGGAGATCGAAGATGTCGGCGAGGGGGACAAGCCAAGGTACCGCGCACGCCTGGCCGACCTGACCGGGACGTTCTACATCTCCGCAGGGGAGTACCAGCCGGAGGCCGCGACGGCGCTCTCGAAGATGTCGCCTCCGGCGTTCGCCGCGGTCGTTGGCAAGAGCCGTGCTTACTCGCCCGAGGAGGGCGTCAAGTACCTGAGCATCCGCCCGGAGCGGATAAGGGAGGTGGATGCCGCCACCAGAGACTACTGGGTGCTGGAGACTGCGAGGAGCACGCTCACGAGGATAGACGCGACGGGCGAGGCTGCTAGGATGAGCCAGCCGACGGCAGGCGAGATGATGCGCCTGGGATTCCCGGAGGGGCTGGCGGATGGTGTGGTGCTCGCGGCGGAGTACTACGGAGATGTCGACCTGGACAGGTTCAGAGGGGTCATCAGGGACGCCCTCAGGGCCGTCCTGCCGGACGGCGCGAGCGCGCCGAAGGCCCCGGAGGCCGAAAGGACGAAGGCGCCTGAAGAGGCCAGGCGCGAGGGCGCGGCCCGGGAGGAGATGCAGGAGCTCGAGGTCGGCGCGGACGAGGAGGAGACGGTACTCGGCATCATCGACGCCCTGGCCGACGGGCCGAAGGGCGCCCAGTGGGAGAGGATAGTGGAAGCCGCCAAGGAGAAGAAGATCGACAAGGTAAGGCTCGAGGAGGTCGTCTCCGCGCTGCTGGACAAGGGGGACATATACGAGCCCGAACTCGGAATGATGAAGCGCATTTAGAGAATAGACGCAAAGGGGTTTGCGAAGAAGACAGTCCAAGCCTCGATCAATTGCCGAACTCGTCCTTCGATACCGCGACCAGTATGAGACCGATCAGCCCAAGTATCGACGGGATTGTCAGTATGCCCGCCAGCAACGCCAAGACGAAGTTCTTCTTCTGGGTCGCAAATATGCCGCCGAGCAACGCCAGTATTCCGAGGACGAGCACAACAGCTCCGCAGACTACCGCAGCCGCGCCTTCACCCACGTCGGCCCAGGACCAAAGGGCGCCACCGGCGACCATCAATCCTCCACCTATGAAGTACATGATGCTCGCGATGATTATCAGGATACCTCCCACGAGCGGCATAGCGCTGTCCTTCTTCTGGGTCTGCCCGGGTGCTGCCATCACCGCCCTGAAATCGTGTCCGCAGTAGGGACATACGTTCGCATCCCAGGAGATCGAACGTCCGCAGGACACGCAGTTCCTGGGTTGCTGGGATTGTGCTTCAGACATGGTTCACCTTTCCCTGTAGTGAGCGGTGTATGCCAGGACACTGCTCATGCTACCCGAAGATACCTGGACATTATAAAACGGTTGGCATGTCCCACTGGTTCAGTAGTGGTATTCAGACTTCTCGAGGCGCTCCGCGGCCTGCTCGAACTCGTCCTTGGACAAGGCTACCAGTATAACCCCGATCAGCCCGAGGAGGCTTCCCACAAGGAACCCGAGGCCAACGAGTCCGAATATGCCGCCCACCAAGGCGAGATAGAAATGTCTGCGCATGAGGGCGAACACGCCTCCGAGCACAGCTATGGTTCCGAAGACGAACTCCAGACCGCCGCACACGTTCAGTATTTCCTCAAGGTCTTCCAGAGAAATCTCACTCTGCGACACGGGCGTGTACCCAGCCTCTTCGAAGTCATCTGCGTCCATGCTGAGGTATAGTGCGCCCATGGCTATTGCCAGGAGGCCCGCGATGATTATCAGTGCGCCAGCAACGATAGGCTTCGCGCTCTTCACCACGACCGGCACGGGCTGCATCGCGCTTCTGTAGTCATGGCCGCAGTACGGACAGACGTTCGCATGCCAGTCGATCTTCCGTCCACAGGAAACACAGGTTCTCGGAGGCTGGCTCGGCTGAGGCATAGCCGACACGATACCTTCGCCGGATTCGTATGTCCCTCGCTCCATTCACGTCACCCACGCAGCTGGAACAGCATCCAGGCGTGTATTGCGATTGGCTACGGAGTATATCATGATTTCCGATTGTCGCCGACAGAATCGGTTTCCGACTGCTCTCGCTTCCTGTCAGCCTCATCCTTCAGCGCGACCAGGAATAGCGCAAGAAGCAGAGCCAGGGAGATGCCTGCGATGACGCCAGTGGTGATCCTCAGTGGGTTCGTCGATTCGTAATCGGTCACGGCCTGGAGCCCCCCATCGATTCCTATCGGTACCAGACCCAGTAGGAGCAAGAGGGGGTTCACGGACGTCGTGACGAACACGGCTACCCCCGATGCGACCGCGAGGCCGATGAAGAGCCCCAGGTCACGCGAGCAGAAAGGCATCTGGTTGCCGTTGAGGAAGTAGCTTCTCTCGGAGATCTGATGACATTGGCTGTCGCCGATCGTGTACACGGCTCTGGGCAGCAGGTCGAGGTCGGAGAACGCCTCCGCGTTGTCTCTCATCCCCACCACGCCCGAGAGGTCCGTCAGCGTACCCTCGGGGACAAGGTAAGGTGAAAGAACGACGAGCACGAGCCACACAGACGTGACGACGAACATCATGAGCACTGCGAGAGATGTTATCCTCGGAAGGCGCATCGAGACCTTGATGATGAGCGGCCCTAATGTTACTTTTCAATCACAACGGCCGCGTACCCCACAACGTCGCGCATCGGCCTGACACCGCCCGATGTAGCCCACTTCAGGACGCGCGCCTTACCGCCTTCGCAAGCGGTCATCATGGCCATGACCGGCCCGTATCCACACATGGATATGCTCTCTTCCATGACGACGTCGTACAATCCCTTGACGTCCATGCGCTCGATTGCC
Organism: Methanobacteriota archaeon; assembly: GCA_020347565.1. Taxonomy (GTDB): domain Archaea; phylum Thermoplasmatota; class Thermoplasmata; order UBA10834; family UBA10834; genus UBA10834. The sequence continues at coordinate 903,123 of CP070732.1, forward strand.
TCCAGAGCCATGCCGTCCTTCTCGCGCGCCGTCTCGCTGGTGACGTAGTGCGAGAAGTCCGTGGACGCCACGACGATCGCGTCCTTGCCGCGCACGGCGTCCCTGACCGTCTCGCCCAAGGATCTGGCGGCGTCGTAGTCCTGGAAGGCCATGCATATGGGGACGAACTTGAACTCCTCAGAGATGTACTGTATGAACGGAAGCTGGACCTCGATGGAGTGCTCGTAATGGTGCGCCTTAGGGTCCACGTCCACGAGATCCTTTCTCATGGCTGCGGCAAGCTCCTGGTCCACCTTTGCGACCCCCAGGGGCGTCTCGAAGTCCTCCATCGCCAGGGCGACGCCTGAGCCGCTCCCCGTGTGATTGGGACCGATGATGACGAAGGTACCGGGCACGCCATCGGAGGCGATCGCGTCATACAGGTGTGCTGCGACGGGACCCGAGAACATCAGACCCGCGTGTGGGGAGACGCCCCCCAGTATGTTCCTGGAGCCGTTACCTTTCGAAGGCAAGTGCTGCGGCCCGATAGGACTCTTGAAGCATTCCTCGACCTCACGCCTGAGGCCCTTCTCGTCACCTGAGTAGAATTGACCAGCGACAGCGGGACTCCTCATGGATATTCAACTCCCTCGAGATACGGAGCTATGGCTCAGCACAAGTAATAGCTTTTTCCAATGTCGGTGTCGCGGCAGACTACAACGACGCCTCGAAATCCTCTACCGGCATCTTGAAGTCATCGTCCGTTTTGATGGCGCCCCTTGCCCTGAGGACCTCGCGCGCGAGTAGCCAGTAGATCGTCGCGAGCGCTCGCCGCCCCTTGTTGTTCGAGGGCACCACGAGATCGACGTTTCTGGTCTCGTTGTTGGCATCGCATATGGCCACGATAGGTATGCCTATGCTGAGGGCCTCCGACAGCGCCTGATCGTCCGCCGCAGGATCGGTCACGAGTACCATCTCCGGCTCCGCGAAGCCAGGCAGGATCGGATTGGTCAGCGAGCCCGGTACGAACCTGCCAGCGACGATCGAGGTGCCGACCGTCTTGGCGAAGACCTTCGCGGGCTTCTGGCCGTACTGCCTCGCCGACACCACGAGCACTCGTTCCGGCTGAAACCGAGCGATGAATCTGGCGGCCACCCTGATGCGCTCATCCGTCTTCTTGACGTCTAATACGTACAGGCCGTCCGACCTGACCTTGAAAATGAAATCCTTCATGTCGGCGCTCTTCTGCTGAGTGCCGATGTGGACGCCGGACGTCAGGTACACGTCTTCCGGTATGAGAAGCCGCGACTCTGGCGCTTCCGTCTCACCCGTCTCCGGTATCGCCTGCTCTTCCATCTGAAAACCTCAATCCTCTCGCTTGACAGTCATCGGTATCGCGCCCGTGTCGAACTCTATTATGGATATCTCAATCGGGTCAATCATCTCGTCCGGTATGTCCACGAGCACCGGCGCGCCCATGCTGATCTGCAGCGCCCTGGCGCCGATGATCCTTGCCCTCTCAAACCGAGTATACCTCACAGTGGTGACCTCTCTGTGGAGGTATCCCCTAAAATATGGCCCCTTTATATACGTTTGGGGCGTGAGGGCTGTGCTGGTCGAATAGGCGAAGCTCGTCACGCTCGTCTGCAGGCTCGAGGCGCCGCCCCCCGACAAGAGCCTTTGCCTGCCCGTCCCGAGGCGCCCGTATGCAGCTTTCGCCTGATACGGTTATCGTATGCACATGTTCGAAATCGCCGTTTTCCGCGCCCGAATGCGCAGGTGAAACCACAACCGATTTATCAAGCGTTCGCTTACAGCCAAGCAAGGAGAGCATTGTCATGGCAGAAGTTCCCGACATCAAGGTGGAGCCTCCAGGCCCGGAGGCCAAGAAGGCTGTCGCAGCCGACGACGAATGGCTCGTCAAGGCGACGAAGTCCTGGCCGCTCGTGTTCAAGAAGGCAGAAGGGGCTGTCATCGAGGACGTCGATGGCAACAGATACATCGACTTCTACGCCGGGGTTGGAGTGCTGAACGTGGGGGCTAGGCATCCAAAGGTCGTCGCAGCGGTGAAGGACCAGGTAGACAAGTACACGCACGTGGCAGGCACGGACTTCTACTGTCAGCTCCAGAACGAAGTGGCGGAGAGACTCGCCAAGTCCATACCAGGGGACAGGAGGATGGTCTTCTTCTCCAACACGGGCTCGGAGTCCTACGAGTCGGCAATCAAGATAGCCAAGTGGGCGACGAGGAAGCAGGTGATAATGGACTTCCTGGGCGCGTTCCACGGCAGGACCACAGGCTCGATGTCTCTGACGGCGAGCAAGTGGGTCCAGAGGGAAGGATACACGGCGACCCTGATGCCCGGAGTCTACCATGTGCCATATGCTTACTGCTACAGATGCATGTACAACCTCGAGTACCCAAGCTGCGCGATGTACTGCGTCAAGGCTGTCGAGGACATCTACTTCGAGAACCAGATACCGCCGAGCGAGTTGGCCGCGATAAGCATGGAGGTCGTCCAGGGCGAAGGCGGCTACGTGGTACCGCCGAAGGAGTTCGTCAAGGGCATCTACGAGCTCACCAGAAAGCACAGGTGCCTTCTGATAGACGACGAGGTCCAGTCCGGCATGGGCAGGACAGGCAAGATGTGGGCGTTCGAGCATTTCGACATAGTTCCTGATATCGTATGCAGCGCAAAGTCGCTCGGAGGCGGCCTGCCGCTGGGCGCCACGATTGTCGACGCGAAACTCGCGTTCGACAGATATGGCAGGCATTCGAACACTTTCGGCGGAGCGTCTCTGTCGCACGCTGCTGCGCTCGCGACACTCGACGTCATCGAGGAGGAGAAGCTCCTGGACCGCGCAACGAAGCTGGGCGAGAAGACGAAGAAGAGGCTGGAGGAGATGCAGGACGAGTACGAGATCATCGGCGACACGAGAGGCGTCGGCATGATGCTCGCCCACGAGTTCGTTCAGAACAGGAAGACGAAGAAGCACGCCTCGAAGAGCAGGGACAGGATCACGGAGATAGCCTTCAAGAAGGGCGTGATGCTGCTTCCGTGCGGCAGGTCCGTGGTGAGGTACATCCCACCCCTCAACATCCCCGAGGAGCAACTCGACAAGGGCTTCGACATAGTCGAGGAATGCATCAAGACCGTGGACAAGGACCGGGCGGACTAACATTCGCAGGCACGCCCCGCCCAGCACAAACCCGCTTGGCTTTCCGGCCCGGCGGAACGCCGGGCCATATTCCTTTTCGTCTACCATTAAATACGACCATGAGTCTAGGTACGGCAAGGAAATGGTGACTCCATGCCCGAAGAGCACATGATATCGGCGATGTACAGGATTCCCGTGGATAAGGTCAAAGCGGTGCAGAGAGCAGCATCAGGAAAGACACGATGCCCGAAATGCAGCTCACTCAACCCGGCCAATCGCAGATATTGCAGGGCCTGCAAAGCCAAGCTGTATCCGGTCGAAGAGGAGAACGACAGGATGTACGTGCTCGAGAAGCTCCAGGGCAAGGAGGATTGACCGAGGCTGCGGAAGAACCATGATGTCTCCTGAACTGCGTTCTACGGAGATAGGTTGAGATAGGAGGGAGGAATTGCGCGAAGAAGGATCGCGCAGCATATGTCTAGCTGCGTTGGTCGGAGCTGTCGCACTGATATTGATGATCTCGACTGTTCCAGTGAAGCCGGTGAAGGCCGCGCTGCCTACGCTACAGGTCATCGACATCTATGCCGAGCAAGACACCTACGTCTCCGATGTGGTCGGATTCACGAACTGGAACTATGGCGGCGATGGGCTTCTGAAATGCGGATACTACACCACCTTCGAGATGGATTACGGCCACCGTTGCATACTGATTCAATTCGATATGGCCATACTGCCCGCAGACGCGGTGATCAGCTCGTCGAGTCTGCGCCTTACGCTGGAATCCGGTGGGGGCGAAGACCTCAACGTCCTGCGTGTCGCGTCCGCATGGGATGAGAGGTATGTCACATGGAACACGAAGCCGGACGTTGTTACCACGGACCCCGAGCTTCCGGTCACCATGTTTGTCGGCACCTCCTCGCTCACTGAGTACTCCGTATCCATCACTCCTTGGGTGGAGGACTGGCACAGCGAGACGACCGTGAACAACGGCCTCTGGCTTCAGCCGGAGGAGTGGGCTATTCTAGGCGACCCCTGCTACTTCTACAGCTACGACGGCGCTTGGACCGAGCCGGATGAGAACATGAGCAAGCTCAAGCATCCGAAGTTGCGAATAACCTTCACGTCAGCTACTGTCGTCGAACAGCCGCCTCCGCCCGACCCGCCACCGTGGCTCGACGACTACACGCCGCCAGAGGTGGAGATATCCATCGAGCCCTCGACTGACATCGCTCCCGACGACTTGGTCACCATAACCGCGGTGGCGACGGACGATACCTGCCTTGACCAGGCAACCTTGATGGTCGATCTGGCAATCGTCGACCAGGAGCTGATAGACTTCCACGTCCTGGACGCCACGGAAGTGACGCTCACCTACTCGACGACCCTCGACTTCGGGGACCATCACATACAGGCATTCGCCAACGATCGGATGGCGCTATCCGGCGGAGACTACATCCTCAAGCATGTCGGCTCTAGGACACCTCCTTCGGTGATGGTCGCCTGCGAGACCGAACGCGTGATGCCTGAGGATGGTTCGGACATCGTGGCGACGGTCGTAGCGGAGGACTCCGAGGGAATCAAACGTCTGGTAGTTGGCCTCGAAAGGGCCGTCTGGGACCACGTCTCGTTCCCCGACCACTCGGAGGTGTTCGTCTTCTCGGAGCCGTATCCGAAATCGTTCTCAACCACTGTCACCTTGCCGAACCTGGACGTCCCGGGCTACGTGACGCCCAAGACGGACGCTACGAAGGTGGAGTGCCTCGCCTACGCGGATGATGTCGAGGACCTCTACACTATAGCCAGCGACAACGTAACGGTCGTGAGGCCCTATCAATGGGATTATGGGATAGCCTACCAGAACCCCACGGGCGGGCTCTCCTGGCAGCGATACGAGGACACCTTCGGACACGGGGAGCTCTGGGGCCCGGGAAGCCTGGAGTGGTGGAAGACCGCCGTGGCGAGATTCTGGTGGCCCATCTACGATGTGATGGCCAACAACGGCGAGTGCTTCGGCATGAGCATGTACAGCCTATGGCATCAAAGGAACGAGATACCCGTACCCGATAGCCTGACGGAACATGTGGGCGGCGACCTGCCACCGGCGCTTCCAGGATATAACGAGCAGAACTACGCCAGGAGGACCATTGAGAGGTGGCAGGGCGCGCAGATCTCGCAGGAGATCCTGTCCAAGTACATAGACCAGGTCGGCGACCAGCTGTCCGCGTCGAACGCCATAAGACCGTTCCTGTCCGGGCCGTTCCAACGCCTCATCGAGGATCTCGACAGGGGTGAGCCCGGTGTTCTCTACATGGCGGAGTACAGGGGTCTCGGTGGCGGTGTGACGGAGTGCGTTGGGGCTCATGCCGTCGTCCCGTGGCTCGTCGTCGAGACCGAGCCGAACGTGTGGAGGATCTACGTCTACGACTCAAACAGGCCTTACGCCAGCACGACCAACTCGACGGAGTACGACAACTTCGACCACTATCCATTCGTAGAGGTCAGCGAGGACGGCTACACGTGGAACATGGGCGACGAGACCTGGAACGACTACATCTGGTACGTGTCATACGAGAGCGTCCTGAGGAACGACTACGATTTGATGGACGGATGGCTCGTCGCGGCGACCGTCCTTCTCATGATCGTTGTGGTTGGCACGGTGCTGGCGATCGCGGGCGGCGTTCTAGTCACCATAAAGGCTCTTCTGCCGATCCCGTTGCCTCTCCCCATGGGAGCGCCCACGGCGCAGGGTATCGCGTTGCCCCTGGGACAGCCGTACGAGGTCGAGATCCGCGGGCAGGTGGACGCGGAGTACACCTGGGCAATGGCGGCAGATCACTCGACTTACTCCATCGCCAACAAGAGCTGCAGCGACGGCAGCGTGGACGGGCTGACGCTCGACATCGATGACGATTGGAAGGGCTATTCGATGAGGCTCAAGCCTGGGCTGGTCGACGACGACTTCGCCGTGGGCATGTCCCACGGGATAGGCGCGGAGGAGAGGGAGTACCTGATGGAGAACATATCGCTCCGAGAAGACGGGGACATGCAGACCTACGCGACACATGACGGTGATAGCCTCGTGATAGCCAACCACGGCACCGACGCCATCCCCGTGAAGGTGATGTTCAGGAGCAACAGGTCGAACGGAGAGGCGACGGACGATATCGTCGTTCCCGCTGGTAAGCAGGTCGTCATCACGGTGGACTGGAGCGACCTGGCCAACTCGAGTGTCGAAGTGGATACGGAGGGCATAGGCGGGGAGCGGACGCCTCTGTTCATAATCGTCCTCGTGGTCGGCCTCGTCATCATAGCGGCGGCGGTGATATCCTACGTCGCATACAGGAGGAACAAGGCGGAGTGATGAATGATGACGATCCACCGGCCTGCGTCTGCGGCTCTCGCGCTCTGCGCGATGATGGGGAGCCTAATCGCGCTCGCCATCCCGGCGGCTTCTGAGGGATATGTCACCGTATACACGGAAGACTTCGAAGGAGAGCCTGGCCCCGAATGGTACTCCACGGACTACAACTCGGACTCTGGCGCCGACTACTGGGGAACGACAACATATAGGGAGCAGTCCGGCGAGAGGAGCGCGTGGTGCGCCCAAATTGGGAGCAGCAGCGTGAACTACCTGGCGAACAGCGTCAACCACTATTACGACCAGGACATGCAGGCCGCGCTCGAGCTGTACGTGCCTGACATGTCGGGCTTCGAAACCGTGCAGGTGAGGTTCTACTTCTGGGCGGAGACCGGGACCTACAACCTCAACGACTACTTCGAGGTCAGCGCGTGGACGGGCACCTACTGGCAGCACCTGTGGAAACAGCAGTCGGTGGTCACGGGCGGATGGGATTTCGTAGCCGTCCCGCTTCCGATGAACACGGTGTGGATCAGCTTCACGTTCCGGAGCGACGACGCCGTGGGCCTTGGCCCCTACGAAGGCGTGTACATCGATTCCGTGGACATCCGCGGCTGGGATTCCGCGCCTCCTGAGTCCATGCTCGACGAGCTCGACGAGTACTACGCGAGCGAGGTCGTTTACATGGCATACACAGCAGTCGACCGCGGCGGAAGCGGGGTCCAGTATGTCCAGCTGTTCCACTGCGTGGAGGGGGCGGGTAGCTATTCGATCTACTCCACGCCCTCGAACCCGGACGGTCAGTGGTTCCCTGACGTGGACCCGCTGATACCGTTCGACTGCACCTATGCCAACGGCACAGGCGCGTATGACTTCTACGTTATCGCTGTGGACCTCGGGGGCAACGGGGAGGTGGCCACCACCATCCCGCAGACTTCAACCGTAATCGACGTGGCGCCTCCGGTGACAACCATGACCGTGAACGACCAGCCGTGGGACGGCGGCTGGCTGAATGCGACCGCGATGATCGAGCTGAAGCCTTCGGATGAAGGAAGCGGCGTGGCTGAGACATGGTACAGTCTCGGCTCAGCCTCGTGGGCGGAATACGACGAGCGGCTTCAGCTGACCGAAGATGCAACGCTGAACCTCTCGTTCTACTCAATCGATAGGGCAGGGAACTCTGAGGCGGTCAAGACATTCACGATGAGGATGGACGCGACGGCTCCCACGGCGAGTCTGATGGTCGCGGACAACGCGACGAGGGTGGAGAACCCGAACGTCAGCCTCGTATGGACCAGTGCGGACGACCTCAGCGGCATGGACTACTGCCTCGTGAAGGTGGACGACCGTGCGTTCGAGTACTTCAGCGGGGACTCCGGCATCGCTGAGATGCCTCGTCTGGAGGATGGCGGGCACACGGCGACGCTCAGGGCGTTCGACAACGCGGGCAACTGCATCGAGACGACAATCGGCTTCGAAGTCGACCTCGGGGAATCAGAATCAGGCCCACTCGGAGATGCCATGGGATGGATCGTCGCCTTGATAGTGATCGTCGTCGCCGCCTTGGCGGTCGTCCTGCTCATTCGGTTCCACGGTAGATCATCCGGCTGACCTATGCCTCGCAGAGCCTCCGCACGGTCGAAAGGTATGCCTCCAGAGCCGCGGGCAGCTGGGAGATGGTGATTGCCTCTTCAGGCCTGTGATGTCTGGCCATATCGCCCGTCTCGCCAGGGCCCATGCATATCACCGGCAGGCCCGTCTCCTCCGCGACGATGTTGTCGTCGGCCTCGGAGACGCCGCACGCCAGGGTCGGCTTCGTGCCCGTGACCTCAGTCAGCGAATCGACCGCCGACCTGACAAGGGGTTCCTCGGCATCCGTCAGGTACGGTTTGTAGAAGTCGCCGGGCTCGTCCTTGAACTCGATGTCCACCTCGCACTCGAGCGAGAGTCTGGATACCAAGGCCTCCAGCTCCGGCAGGATGTCTATTCTCCCACCAGGTATGGTGCATCTGACAATGTTCACCACACACCTATCGGGCACGCTCAGACTTATGCCGCCTCCGTGTATGCTCAGGACTGTCTGCGTCTCCTTGAGTGGCTCGAGGGCGTCGGAGAATAGCCCCTCGGACTCAGAGAGGTTCATCTGCTCCAGGGCACATACCAGCCGCGAGGCGTCGACCGCCGCATTCTTGCCCATGTGCGGCGTCGCGCCGTGGGCCGACTGCCCGAGCACGTGGAAGTCGTAGTATGATCCGCCTCGGCGGGCGTTGGTGACAACGTGCAGGCCGCCGAACCCCTCGCCTATGATGACCGCTTCAGCGTTTCTGAAGACTCCTTCGCGTATCAGCGTCCTCGTCCCGATTCCAAGGTCCTCCTCCCCAGGGACAGCCTGGAACACGACCCTGCGGCCGCGGAGCGCATCGGACCCGGCCAGCGTTCTGAACGTCATCATCAGCGCCGCCAGACCGCATTTCATGTCAAGGGCGCCGAGACCGTACAGCATGCCATCCTCGACCTCGGCTCCGAAAGGATCGTGCTTCCATCCAGACATAACCTCGACGGTATCCATGTGCCCGTTCAATACGACCGACGGCGAAGCCGGGTCGCCGTGCTCAGCCACGATGCACGGGCCGTGATCGGGGACAGGCACCTTCCTCGGTTCGAATCCCCAATCGCTTAGACGACCGTATACGAAATCGGCGATCTCCGCCTCATGTGTGTAGACGCTCGGGATGCGTATCATCTCCTGAGACAGAGTGAGCAACTCATCCGCCCTCCCTCCGCTGCCAGGTTGCACCATCGTATCATACCAGCCTCGTGGACATACCACGACCAGGAGAGGCAAGATGATATTCGTCCTGAAAAGCCTTCTGACGCGGGGCTGCTATGCTCCTGTCTACTCCATCCTCCTCAGGTTCCTGTATCCGAGCTGCAGAACGGCCAAACCCCCGATCCAGCTCAGCCCGAGGATTAGGAGCCATCCTTCGAGCTCCGCGAAGACGCCCAACAGCAACGCAGCGAAGAAATAGCCAAACATGAAGAAGAAGCCGACCATCACGTTCAACATCATGTCTGCTGGCCTCTCGCTGAACACCGGCATCATGAGGAACAATCCGAGGGACATGGTCACAAGCGCGACAGAGAGAGCGGAGATGTACGCAGCGACCGCCAGCAGCTCCATCGCCTGTGGCTCCGGGGTGTTCATATGGGATATGAGCGTCGACAGCGCGGCCACGGGCAGGATGGTTATCGACCCCTGAACGATCCTGGCTTTGACGAGTCTCGGCTCTCCATTCGGCGCCTTCCTGTATATGAAAAGGTTCTCCTTTCCCCGGACGGTCACTTCTCCGATGATGAACCCGGACAGAAACGGCAGCAAGAACAGAAGCATCACGACTCCCATCTCCGAGTCCTCGGCGTCACCGAAGAACAAGGTGACTAGGAACACCAGGCCAACGACGTAGATGACCTTGGACGTGTTCTCGAGGCGTCTGCCATAGTCCTTGAAGATGGCGACTACGAGCGAGCCGAAAGAGCCGCTGCCGCTGAGCCGCCTGACGGACCGATAGAACAGGCCCTCCGGCTTCGCCAGTTGGGATGAGAGCCCTCGGATGTCTAGATTGTAAGCGCGGCCAGCCGCCTTGGAACCGAACCAGAGCAAACCAGGAAAGAGAGCGCACAGGCCGGCGAAGCTGATCGCGGACCTCAGCGAGATTGCGAGGCTGTCGCCAGGGTTGGCTGCTATGTCGACCACTATGTCCGCTCCCCACGAACTCGGCAACAGGTCCAGTGCGAGCGGGAGCAATCCCTCTGAACCTGTGTCGACGAGTGCGTCGTAGACCCCTCCGCGCATCAGCGCGTAGATCAGCGCCACCAACGGAAGGGCTATGGTCATTGAGAATGCCCTTCCGATGTCCTTGCCCCGCGCCGATGTGCCTATCTTGGCCCTGATTAAGGCAGCGAGTATGACGCCTATCCACATTGCGGACAGGAATGTGAGGGCGAACACTGCCAATATCACAGCCCCCTGAAGGATGGTGAGGCCCAACGGGACGAGCAGAGCAGCCATTATGGAGGCGGCCGCAACAATCGCAACCGTGTAGAATGGCACATCCCCTACGAATCTCCCGAGCAACACGTCCTTCGGCTCAATCGGGGCTGCGAGGAACACGTCGTAGTGTTCCTCCTGGGCCGCGTTCAGGGCGAAGTTAATCGGGAAGGTAACGAACAGGACGAAGAAGGTGAAAAGGAGGGTCTGAATGAACATGACGGCCACCTCGGAGACGAAGAACACCTCCAACTCGTCCGCGAACGTCTCGCCGAACCAAGGGACGATGTAGAATATGGCCAATATGACAGGGGCTGCCACCAGTATAGGGAATATCTTGCGGACGCTCCTGAAGCCGCTCGTTCTGACGCGATAGACGTTCTTCGCGACGACCAGCCACTTATGCCCCGGCACTCCTCAGCTCCCTCCAGGACAGAAGCTCCTGCTTCTCAACGCCTCCCGTCAGTTCGATGTACGCTTTCTCGAGAGTCGGCTGACCTGATTTGGAGAGGAGTTCCTCCACGGTGCCCACGGCCACGAGGCGTCCGTTGTTGATTATCCCGATTCGATCGCACAGCTCCTCGACTATGGGCAGTATGTGGCTGCAGATGACTATCGTCTTGCCAGCGCCCTCGGATAGGTCCTTCATCAGATCTTTGACCATCAACGCTGCCCTGGGGTCCAGTGTTGAAGTCGGCTCGTCGAAGAAAAGCAAAGGGGGGTCATGAATCAACGCCGCCGCAATCAACACCTTCTGCTTCATACCTCTGCTGTATCCCTCCAGAAGGTGGTTACGGCGTCCATGCAATCCGAAGAGCTCGAGCAGGCTCTCGATGCGCGTCGGCAACAGGTCCTTCGGCACGTCGTACAGTGACCCGATGAACTCCAGGAACTCCTCGGCGCTGAGCTTCTCGTACAGCCCAGGAGACTCTGCTAGAAGACCTGTTGTGCGCTTGACGCCGAGCTGGTCGGAGACTATATCATGCCCGTTGACAGACGCGGTACCGCCGGATGGACGGATTATGCAGTTGAGGAGCCGCACAGTGGTCGTCTTTCCCGCACCGTTGGGTCCCAGGAGGCCAAACGTCTCGCCCTCGCCTACCGTCAGACTAAGCCGATCCACAGCCTTTATGAGACCCTTCTTCGTCCCGTAGTGCTTGGACAGGTTCCTTGCCTCAACGGCGTTCCGTACCACGTGAACCATCTCTTGCTTCGGAGTCACTATCGCTGACAGCGCCCGGTTTCATTCGCAGTATAGAGAAATGCTACTAAACCCTTGCGCTAGCACCACGAAGAGGTCGCGCACGAGCGTTCACATCTTCAGGGGAGGCATCGTAAATGCGGAATCAGCACCAACTATTCCTCAGGTATCGCCTTGGTATTGCTGAAGAACAGCGTCAGGAAGGCGCCTGTCGCCAAGAGCCCGGCCCCGATGCGGAATATCGTGCTGTATGAGCCGCCGTCCGGAAGAGCCTGCTCCGAAATCAGCACTGTGGCCACCGCGGGGCCGACCACCGCGCCGCAAGTCCTCACGATTATGTTCACGCCGGTGGCGATTCCAGTCTCCTCCTTGGGCGTGGAGATGACTATTATGTTTATCATCCCGACCATCGCACAGACTATGCCCGACCCCATTATCACGATGCCGAGGACGATATCGAGCTCGGTTGCATGGTTCAGGTCCAAGGCGATGAAGCCCGCTACCGCCAAAGTCATCCCAAACGTCGTCGGCCACTTGGGACCGAACTTCTTCACTGCTAAGCCTGCTGTCGGCCCGAGGATGAACATCAGAACAGACATCGGAAGGTTCAGCATGCCAATCCTGAGTGGTCCGAGGCCGAAGCTGTAACTCGCGATGGCCGTTATCGTGAGCGACGCAGTGAACATCGCGAATCCGACCATGAACCCGATTGTGTTGGTCAACGCGATGTCTCTGATCTTCATGAGGGAGGGGCGGATGAGGGGGCTCTTGGCCCTCATCTGCCAGAGGGCGAACGAAAGCAGCCCAACTGCGGACGCTGCGAGCAGTGCGACGATCAAGGAATCCGTCCAGCCTCTGTTCCTCGCCTCAGTAGCACCTACAAGGAAGGTCACGAGAGTGAACCCGAGCAGAACTCCGCCGAGTATGTCCACCTTGGCCTTCAGCCTGACCGTTGATTCTCGTACCTTGAACGCGACGACGACGGTCGCGAAGACTGAAAAGGGGACGACCGTATGGTACGTCCATTCCCAGCCCCAGTGCTCCGTGACATATCCGCCGACGACGAGACCGAAGGCGTTTCCCACGCCGAACATGGCCGATATCACACCCTGTGCAACGGCCATCTTGTCGTTCGGGAATTCGTCTCGGATGATTGCGAAGGCGAGAGGGAAGGATGACATCCCGATTCCCTGGACGGCTCTGAAGAATATCATCAGGTATATCGAGTCGGACAGGTCCCTCGAGAAGCCTGTGACGGTCACCGCGACGCTGTATATCGAGAGTGCGATCAGGAGCATCTTCTTCTTGCCGTATATGTCGCCGAGCTTTCCGAAGATGGCGATTGCGACGGCGGCCACGACAAGATACACGGTGACTATCCACGAACCGAGTGCGTAGTCCTCCTGGCCGAGGCCGAAGTCCTCCATCACCCAGGGGAGGGAGGGTATTGCCATTGCCTCAACGTACATCACCATGATGGCTATTGCTCCGAGAAGCAGCAGGAGGAATGTCGTGTAATCGTTCCCGAAACTGCTTCTGTTCGCAGGCATTGAAGCGCCATCGGCTCTAACCTCGGAGGCGCACATCGACCTCACACTCATCACGCTAACACCGAGCCGCTACTCAATTCTGATGCCGTTCATGCATGGTACTTTAAATACCCGCGGCGCGATTCGGCTCCGATGAAGAAGATAGTGATCAGATGCCGCCCGCATAAGGAGATCTATGGCCCATACAACGCGGTGCTTGAGATGCTCGAGTCGTTCGAGATGCTCGACCTTCTGAAAGTGGACTTCGACAAGGGGGAGAAGGTCGGCCTCATAGAGTTGGAGCTCAAGGAAGGCATCGCTCTGGAGGATCTGCCCTTTCCTGAAGGATATGAGATTCTGAGCATCGTCAGACAGGAAGGCAACAAGTATGTTCTCATAGGCAAGGTGAAATCCCCTGGTGATATGATACCCATCTACAAGATGTTCGACCTCGACATCGTCTGGGCGCCGCCGATCCGCAAATCCAAGAACGAAGTTGTCATGGGGGCGATAGGCGACGAGGAGAACCTGAGGAAGTTGCTCCAGGCTATGGGGAGAATCGGCGACGTCATCGATGTCAGCGTAGTCAGCCCCAGCATCGAGCCCTACGACATGCTCTCGGGGCTAACGCGAAAGCAGAAGGAAGTGATCATAGCCGCGAAGGAGGCCGGGTACTACGACTACCCAAGGAGGATCAACGCTGAGGAGCTTTCCAGGAAGATCGGCATAAGCAAGGCCACCACCCTTGAGCATCTCAGGAAGGCGGAGGGACGCCTGCTCTCGACCATCTTGGCAAGCTACTGATTCGCGATATGTGCCGTTCAATATGTGGCCAACACGGCTCGACAGTCCTTGCACCTGTAGGCGTTGACACACCCTGGGGTATCGAACTTCGTCAATGGCACTCCGCCTGTCGACACGAACCTCGGTTTCTGGCCGAACCACTCGAGGCGCGTCATGCCTTTTATCGACGTCGTCCCTGACGCCACGTAACCCCGTTCCATCAGCCCGTCGCAGTAAGGACACTTCATCTCCTCGCACCTTATACGTCATACCTTCGCTGCGCCGTCAATCCTTCGCCTAGGCCAAGCGCGCGGCGTGAGATGAGTATCCTAAGAACGATATCTCCGTTCTCGAGCGAGAGCCTCATGGCGATTGCGTCATCGCAGGAGCGCATCTCTGACGGTATCTCAGGGTGTCTCCCTTTTCGGGCCCACTTTGTGCCCTCTAGACCCGCTTGTCACAAGTCCCTCGGATGGTGGTCTGCGAACCGGGTCAGCCACGCTCATCGTCAAGCACGCTCTCGGGGGTGAGCAGGTGCAACATCTACCGGCGACCCGCCTTGGCAGGCAAGCGATTCTTCCGGTTGGACGTGGAGCAAATCACTCTCCGAGCGGACCCTTATCTCTCGTCTCGGTCCTCTGCCCCTTGGCTCGTCTCCTTCTCAGGAACACAGTAGCAGCGATGGCCGCAGAGACGACGACCACTCCAGCGATTACCGCAGGCCATGGTACATCCGTGCTCTTAGCCTCCCCTGGAACAAGGTCGAAGTAGAGCGGGTTCCCGGTCCAGAAATTGTCCACGCTCCTCCCGGGATGCGCCTCCCAATCGCCCCATCCGGTGAATGTGTCGGTCCTCCAGGCATATGTCTGGTCCACATAATTCAGTATGATATAGACGGCGTCGTTGTAGTGGATTCTCTGGCAGTTGTGGACGTACTCCCTCCGCTTCTCCACGTCGAACTCCTGGACAGATAGCGTGAAGTTCTCCTCGTACGCGGGGTTGTAGTACTTGTTGTCGCTCCAGCCTCCCCATGACACCCATGACTGACAGAATAGCATGTACATCGGGTCGATATCCGCGCTCCAGTACCACACCGTTATATCGTACATGTAGCCGTAGGTCAGTGTGCCGAGTGCTGCTTCGGTCATTATGTCGAAGTAGATGTCCACCCCTATCTTTGCCCACTCGTTCTGCAGAAACATGACGATATCCTTCTCCTCGGGAGCCTCCTGCCTGACCCCGACATGGTAGCTCAGGGGTGTACCCTCGTCGATCAAGTTCTGCTGCACTGCGTAGCTATCCGCGGTGCAGACCCTCACATCGGGCGATTCCGGAGTGTATCTGTATCCGCCAGCCTCGAGCAGTGCAGCGGCGGCGACTAGGTCGTACTCATAGAGCTCCTCTTCCGTGGGCTCGTAGTGCCATTCCTCGTTGACTGGTGGTATCATCGTCGTTCCTGGCTCTCCATATCCGAGGTAGTAATTGCTGTTGATGTGCTCCAGGTCAGTCGCCATCGTCAAGGCTCGACGAATGACTGGGTCGAGTCTCGAAGGGTTCGGACCCGCATTGTTCATGTTGAAGTTCGCTTCGCTCCAGTACTGTGTACACTTCGGGCTGTTGTGAGCGACGACGTCTCGGAGTTGTCCGCTCTCAACCTTGCCTTTGATTGTGTGGTATTCATGTGGGGGGAACTGCGCGACGTCTATGTCACCGTTCTCAAGTGCTATGGCCATGGCCGTCGCGTCATTGAAGAAGTGCATCTCAAGCCTGTCGAAATGTATCTCGGGATTTCCCTCTTTGTCCATCTGCCAATGGTAGTAGGGGTTCCTCTCGAAAGTCAAGATGTTGCCGTCTAGGAATTCCTCATAGATGTCTTCAGAAGCCATGAAAGGCCCGGTTCCCACTATGGGAGGGTCGTAACCATGGAACACGCCTTCCCAGTCGAAAGCGATGTCCGTCGGACTCCATTCCTTTAGCATGTGCTCGGGAAGAATCGGGATGCATATCATACGGGCATATGCCGCGGGCATGGGATCTTCCGTCGCCCTGTCGAAGTAGTGCACCCTGACGGTGTAGTCGTCTATCTTCTCGGAGTAGTTCATATAGTATGCGTACGGCTGGTACGCCCACATGGTGACGTAGTTCTGGCAGTTCAGGTTGAACGTGAAGACGACGTCGTCAGCAGTCAGGCGTTCGCCGTCGTGCCATTTGGCGTTATCCGTGAACTCCATGATCCACGCAGAGCCATAGGGCTCGTAGTCCTCGTCAACGTACCAGTCTGTGCAGAGATTGCCTATGATGTTCAGATCCTCGTCGAGACAGTGAGGGGTGTCATAGACCAGACCGTAAAAGATGTATGCTGCGTCGACCAAGCCTATGTTCGGGTTCATGCTATCGACCTTCGCCAGAAATCCTATTCTGAGGACGTCGTCTGTCTCCCCCTCGGCCCCTTCGCTAATCAAGTTCATAACGAAGGCTATCGGCATCACGAGAGCGAAGGATACGACGAGGACTCCATACGCTCTGACTGACTTGCTGCTTCCGTAGTTCAACTCAAGAGCACCCCCTCAATGACGGATCTTCATCACCAGCTCCAAGGCATTAGGGCTGAGCAACAACGCGATTCCTATTTGCAGTGGCTCCCCAGACCAACATCGGACTCGCTTGGAGGCCGATGTCCTCTCTCTCCATTCCTCAGACCAATGCTCCGTATCATTCTCATAGAGTGAATACTTTCCCATGGACGCGTGCGATGCTCCGTCTTCACTCGGCAGTCCTTGTGAGGCGCGGCCTTCGTAACCGACGTCTGCGGCACAAACACGGGCCTTGTCGAACTCCTTGCGCCTTGCGAAGGGGTTTCCCGCGCAGCGGTCGGCCCGGTTCCATGCGAGACCAGAATCGCAGCTCGCGCAGAGCACCGGCATTCTAGATCGAAGCGGGTTTCGGTGAGAGGCGTTGCGTCCATTGAAATATCCGTAAGTCATCAGGAGGAAACCGACGTGGAAGTGACAACTTGACGACGCAACCATTCCAGTTGCTATCGGACAAGTATCTCGAAGGCTTCAGATCCCAGTACTTGCCGCAGATACTTGACATGCTGTTGACCGAGGACGAGGCCGTCCTGCTGGAGAGATTACCGGCTTCGGCGGAAGAAGTTGCACAGGTGACGGGACAGGACCCTGCATCAGTCTCGGATACTCTATCTCGCCTATGCGAGACCGGTCTCGTGCTTCGAGAGGAGGGAGACGGAGAACCGAAGTACGGACTCGACAAGGACATCCTGGATTCTCTGCTTCAGGATAGGAGGATCCGCTCCAGACTGAGCGACCCCGAAGACCTTGACAGATTCCTTGGATTGTTCCGAGACCTGTTCGAGAACGAGCTGAAGCATGACGAGAAGTGGTCGAAGGTGATCATTCCTCAGGCTCGAGTGATACCTATAGAGCGGACGATCACGATTAAATGGGGAGAGGTGATTCCGCAGGAACGCTTGTCGACTGTACTCGAAGAGGCAAGGGTCATTGCGCGGGCAGAATGCACGTGCAGGATCATTGAGAAGAACTGCGACCATCCGACCGATGTGTGCATACTGCTCAATGACTTCGCTGAGAACTTCATCGAGAGAGGTGCCGCTATGAGGATCACTAAGGAGGTGGCAACCGGCATTCTGAAGAGGACGGAGGACCTCGGTCTTGTGCATCAACTTAACAACACGGACTCTGAAGGATACGAGTTCATATGCAGCTGCTGCAGCTGCTGCTGCATGGTCCTCAGGGCCATGACGACCCTTGGTAAGGAGGACATCTGCTATCAGAGTCGATACCTCGCGCGCGTGAACCATGATGCATGTGCCGCATGCGGCGCGTGCGTCGAGCGGTGTCAGTTCGCAGCGGTCCGCCTCGACAGTGATCATGCGGAGGTGGACGACACAAGATGTTTCGGATGCGGGCTGTGCGCATCAGGTTGCCCCTCGGAGGCGATTGAGATGGTGTGCATCCGCGAGCCTGGGCACGTGACGGAGAGGCTCCAGATGACAATCTGAAACCTGAATCGAGGCGGCAACATCACTTGAGACTGCCTGCCTTTCGAACGTGCTGCGCCGCCAGAGAGACACTGTGTATGTCGGACCCTGCGTGGCCCGCCGTCGGAAGACCACGTCACTCTCTGGATCCACAGCGTAGGCGCAGACGCCGAGAGCCTTCGCTCATGTCGAGTGGGTCGAAATCGGAGGATTGAAAAGGGAATCCCGGCCGTCTCTTAATCGACCGCGTATCGGCCTCGGCAGAAAAGATAATCAGTGGGTCCCTGCCTACCGAGGGACGAGAGAGATGTGCAGGGATTCTACGTCCGTCGAGGGACGTGAACGGAACGTGCTGTTCTTCACGATGGCACGAAACCATGACGAACTCAACTCTGCAAGGCTGTTTGCGGAGAGCCTCAGAGAGTTCGGCGGCCAGCTGAACTCGAGTCCGATTTGGCTCTTCGAATACGAGGCCTCAAGCGATGACGACCAGCACCTGGCAGAGCTCGGTGTCGACCCAGTCTCTGTCACGGTCCCAGATTCCATGAGAGGCTACGAGCTGGCAGCCAAAGTACACTCCTGCGCCGAGGCAGAGCGACTCGTTCCCCAACACATAGAATCGCTCGTCTGGATCAGCCCCGACAGCGTTGTCGTGAGCACGCCCGACCTCTACGTTCTAGATGAGAAGCATGATGTGGCGGTAAGACCGGTTCACGTCAAGAATGTCGGCCTGACCGCCGGTGAGCCCCTCGACGCCTACTGGTCCCGAATACTCGAGACCACCGGTGCGGAGTCCTCTGAGTTCTACGTCGAATCCTATGTCGACCACCAGCGCCTCAGGGGATACTTCAATTCGCATTCATACTGCGTTAGGCCGTCGCTGGGCCTGTTTCGACGTTGGTCTGAGTGCTTTGAGAGACTGGTGCATGATGGTGAATTCCAGTCTTCGTCCTGCTCTGATGACCTCAGCAGAATCTTCCTTCATCAAGCAGTGCTCAGCGCCCTCACGCTGTCGATGGTGGATCATGATCGAATCAGGATTCTGCCGCCGGCCTATTGTTATCCCTATAACCTTCATTCCTCTGTCGCAGCGGGAGATAGAATCGACGCGCTCAATCAGCTGACATCCTTTGTTTACGAGGATCTTTCAATAGACCCGGATCGAGTAGAAGACATCGAAATCAATGAACCACTGAGATCGTGGCTCAAAAACAAGGTGGGAGGGCTTTGAACGTCTGTCTTGCGCTCGTTCGGAAGAGGCTTCGATGAGAGCCTTGGATGTCCCTCAGCGCAGATCACAAGAACTCTGCGGAGTTGTCTCAGTAATCAGGCACTGCTCACCTAGGCACTGGTCTTCTCACTTGCTTTCGAGGTATGACCTTCTCCACGGGAGCCCGGACCAAACAGTCTTCACCTCCTCTTGTGACGCCCCGGCTAGAGAGCTCTCTCTTGCCAGAGTGTTGATCTCTCATGGCTCTGGACCAAGGCTCAAGAGGTCATTCAAGCATCGGGAACCGCTTCACAAGGGACTGTTTGGACCACCAGCTTCCAAGCCCAAGCCATCGGCCAGCGCCGATTAACGCGAGCAGTATCAGTGCAAACATATACACGATATGATCATCAAGGACTGGGTTGTTCTCCGGTGGAAGCCTAGATGACCACATTAGCAACATCAATGCAGCGCCGGACACGGCGGCCACCCTCATTCCGATGCCAAGTATGAGTGCAACCCCGAGTCCAAGCAGACCCAGCATGAACAAGGTGTCAACCGCTGCGCTTCCAGCGAGATCCTGATAGAATCCAGCGAGGGGGCCTGTAGCAGCATAGCTCAGAAAGCCGGATGTCGGAGATCCGCCGTTGATCCACGCACTTTCCGAGGCCGTAGCGTGTCCAAGCCCCAGTAGTTTGTCGAAGAAAGCCCAGATGAATGTCCATCCGAGGGCGAGCCGCAGAGCTGCCGCCACATATTGCTGCCCGGTATAATCAGGGAATGTAATTCTCAAGACCTTTCCTCCTTTGAACGCTCAGACAGGCAATACAGCTCGGGGATATATGAATCTCGGGCCGAACCAGCGATGAAAGGCCGCAGCCGCTTGCCTCTCCCTGGGTTGCCGACTCTGACCGTTCTCGTGATGATGGCGTCAGAGTGGCCGCGATGCTTACTCAGTCAGCTAAGAGTGGCACCAGCTATCTCAGCAGAGGACTGTTCTCGAGCAGATTGGGGAAGATACGCGCCTGAATGCAACGCAATGGCGCATGGCTAATGGTGATATCCAGGAACGGCTGATTGGTGTCTGTGTCATGTCATCAAATTGCCTCTTGGGCGCAGACCCAAAGGGGCCTCAGAGGAGCTATGACCGCGACCCCTTCAGCCTAACCGACGTCATCTCCGGGTGCACAGACTCTCGCCGACCGTGAACCGACTGCTCAGGTGGTCGTGCATCTGCTTGAAATCAGCTCTCGGCCTGTCCAGACGACAAGGCCGCGGCGTGGACATGATCCTTCGAGTCTACGATCCACATGGCGAAGGGCCTGGACCTGAGGGACCTTGAGGTCTTCGACTGCTACCGCCCTTTGAAGTGTCTGCTCTGAGAGAAGAACCGACTGTGCGGGAATCCGAAGAGCCCGGCGAGATTCCACGGTCTCATAGGAAGGGTGGACGAGACGAATGAGAGTATCAGAAACTACCCGACCAGGAGGTCAAGAGCCGAATCAAGGAAGAGGCCCAGATGATCAAGAAGGCCATAGTTATGCCGGGCTCCGCAGCATCGTCATATCTCTTCATAGTCGGCAAAGGGCAAAGGATGCAAGGGTTGGAGAAGAACTGGGAGCGGGCCCGGTGGGATTTGAACCCACGTCGTCGGCTCCGAAGGCCAAAAGGATGTCCGAACTACCCTACGGGCCCAGAGACGAGATTGCCCTGTCGTATATATCCTTTGCAGGCACGGCGGCCAAATGTGATTACATCCGATTCGAACAAGGGCTCCGTACGGCTCACATGTTCGTTTCAACGCCTGTGATCACACTCACCTGTCAAGCACAATGCTGATTCTCACCCGGGATAATCTGTCCCTTGTTAGGGACAGAAAATAATATATTGCCATCAAGTGAGTCAGTATAACACCCCCACCAACGCGGAATTGCAGCACTGTCTCACAGTCGATGACACAGATACAGCATAAGCGGTAGACCATGACACCGAGCGGAATGAAGATACTGTCGTGCCCAGCCTGCGGATACAGGGTTTCAGGATTAGAGGGAGCTTGCCCCCGCTGCGGGAAGGTGTTCGACAAGGACTCCAAGTTCGAATGTCCGTTCTGCGGCACCCTTGTCCCAGCGTCCGCCGACTCATGCCCGTCATGCCAGATAGACTACCTCGACTTCTCGAGCAAGGCGGAGAAGAAGCTACTGGACAAGGCGATGGACAAGATCCTTGAAGAGCTGGATTCTCTGATGGAGCCTGGCGAGGGGGGGCCCGTCTGTCCCAAGTGCAGCTCGCCATTAGACGCCCCAGGCGTCCGATGTCCTCACTGTGGATTCACCCCGAAAGCGAAGGACAAGCCCTCCGAGGAGATCCCTCCAGAACCTGAGGAGCCGCCAGCCTCCACGGATGCACTGTGCCCCATATGCGGGGCGTGGGTGAAATCGGACGACCCATCCTGTCGGGAATGCGGTGCAGAGTTCGTTGCTGACGAAGGAGAAATGGTGGACGACGGCGAACTGGTCTACTGCCCCGTCTGCGATGAACCAGTGGGGTTCGACGTGACTCTGTGCCCTCACTGTGGCGCCGAGTTCGAAGAGGAGGAGGTACAGGAGCCTGAAATCGTCGAAGCTCCGCCTCAAGCTGAAAAGGCTCCGAGCCTGACGGCAGACGAAGAGGAGGTCGTCGAGGAGATGGACCTGGTCCCCCCGCCTCCCACAGACGTGCCAGTACGTCGGAGGACCCCTCCTGCACGACCAAAACCGGCGGAGAAGAGGCCTGGGAAGGCCCCGGCTGTAGTGATCCCTCGCCCCAAGGCCGTGTCCAAGCGAATCGCCGGTGCGCGGAAGGCAGGTGAAGTTGTCACGGCGAGACGGGAGAGAGCTGCCGTCGAGCAGAGAGGGTTGTCAAATGGCGCGGGCATCATAAATGGCAAGGGACAGGTCAACGGTAGGCATTTCATAAACGGCGTGGGAGCGGTCAACGGCCGAGACAGGGTTAACGGAACAGGATTCATAAATGGCAAGGAATCCGTTGGAAGGCTGTCAGGCCGCAGACGGGTTATGCTCATGGCAAAGATGCGGTGGCAGTTCCTCGCAGTCCTTGTCGCGATTCTGATCACTGTTCCCGCCTTCATATACCTCTCACACCAAAGAAGTCAGAGTCCATACGCAGTGGACGGAGATTTCACAGACTGGGAAAGGTCCATGACGTTTGCCGTCATGATCGAGTCGAGTGACCCTGCGACCAATGTCGTGGAATGGTCCATAGGCTCCCACAACACGGACCTCTATGTTTACGCCAGGACAGAGCAGAACCTGATGGCGGACGGCGAGGCGGAACGTCTCGTCCTCTTCATTGATGCCGACGGGTCAGAAGAGTCTGGATACAGAGTAGCAGATATCGGTGCGGACTACATGCTCGACATCCTTGGGTGGGATGGTGCCGTGATGTCGTCCATAGCCTCCGAGTTCCGTTTGGACCAAGATGGAGATCATCTGAACTGGAACTCATGGCATGTCATCGGTTCCGTCGCGAGTTACGTTGTGGCGGCCGAAATCGAGGCAATGGTCAGACTCCCTGCTCAGGTCAACGAGTCGACGCGGTTGATTCTGACCACACAGAATGAGGACGGCATCGGTTGCGTAAGCTACACGGTTCCTCTGGATGGAGGGCTTCTGGTCGTCGAACAGGCTCCTGTCCCAGAGGTCGCTCTCAACGAAGTCCTGATACAGGACACCGAAGCGGGACTGCTTCGCCTGCGGTTCAGCAGCCAAGGTGAGGGCGGGGACGTGAGCAGTGTGACACCCTTGCTGGAAGGCGTCTCTTCCTTCTCCGCTATCCCCGCATTCTCGCTCGATGTCGGCGACACGCACACCGTTGATCTGCGAGTGGACTCATCGCAGGTTATGCCCGAGGAGTACGTATCGGCCCGAGTGACAGCTGAAGGCATCTCCTCTTCATTCTCTCGAGTTCAGATAATCGGAGAAGGCGCAAGCGCGTACTGCTTGTCCCTGCCAAGCAGCATAATCATAGACGGAGCTTTCGGGGACTGGTTAGGAAAGACTGTGAAGGACACAGACGACCTGCCAGTGCCGAACCAGAACGTCGACATAGACGAGGTCGGCGCCGAGAGCTCCTCCACGGACTCATTCTTCTATCTCAGCGTTTATGGCGAGCTCTGCGCTGGCGTGTACATACCGAAGTCGTGCACTATACCGTCAGGCTCCGGCACGGGGCCGGTCGTCACAGAGAGGAGGACTGCTGAGGACTATGTTAGGATCCACATAGACGCCGACCACTCTGCAACCACAGGAGAGACCATGTCGCTGGGAACGATGACAATAGGTGCCGACTACGTCATCGACATCTCCGGCGTTAACTGCGAGATCGAATCAGCAACTATATCGGCATACTTCGCCGGAACCTGGATCGAGCTGAGTACCCAGGCGGAAGCCGAGAAGGACGAGCGAAGGATGGAGATAGGGGTGCCATCGGTCAGCATCGGCTCGCCCACGGATATCGATTTCATCATAGAGATGACGGACTGGAGGGGCTGTCAGGACCTGGCGTCAAACGAATCCACCGAAACGATGAAAGGGTGGGTCGTGGACTCGTCGACATCCTCTGACGCCACATCCATGTCCTACCAGAGGAAGCTGTTCCACGACGGGACGAACTTCTGGAGCATCTACTACGACGGCGACGACACGGTGTACAGCTACAGCTCAGATGATGGAGAGACCTGGAACGTTGAAGGGGACGTATTCTCCACCTCCGGGATTATGGACGTATCAGTGTGGTACGACTCGAGCAACCAGCTTGTCTATGCCGTTGGAGATAAGTCGACCCCTTCGCAGAACGTGTACCTCCAGAGGGGTAGCGTAAGCCCTGGCACCCACGCGATAACCTGGGCAGTCAGCGACTCGAATGAGTCAGTCTCGTCTGTAAGTGTTGGCGGGAAGAACGCGTTCATTTGTAAGGACCTGAACGGATACCTATGGATCCTGACCAGCCAGCAGACCCAGAGCGGCCCCGACAAGTTCGACCTCGCTGCGTACATCAGCGACTCGACGGACAGCATCTCCTCCGGATGGACACTTGACACCACGTTCCTGTCTCCGGACTCCACGAACGGCGATCTCAAGGGCTCGATTTTACCAGCTGGATCCGGCAGTGACGTCTGGGTCGTGTACAACCATGATTCCAGTGTGGATGCGATGAAACGCACGAGCGGGTCGTGGGGCTCTGTGGAGAACGTCTACACCGACACAGGCTCGATGGAATTCATGAACACCGCACCCGCAAGCACAGTGATCGACGGCAACGGCGTCGTACACGTGGTATACGGCGACGCGACAAAGGACGGACAGGAAGAAAACCCGCACATACAGTACAGATACAGGACGGCCAGTGGCTGGCAGACTGCGATAACCCTTGACATCGTGGATGACACGGTAGGCCACCGATATCCCACAATATCCCTGGACACGTCGACGGGGAACGTCTACGCATTCTGGCTTCAGAACACTGACGACGACATACTGTGCAAGAAGAACGTGAGCGGATCCTGGTCGTTCGTGGACCTGAACGTAGATACGTCCTACGTGAAGCAGTTCCTCACGTCGATATACTCGGCCTCCGGTGAGGCGTACATATGCTGGCAGTGGACGCAGAACACGAGCTCGAACATCGAGGTTATATTCGATGTCATACCTGAATTCGAAGATGTTCTCGTGCCCGTGTTCGTAATCATAGCCATATTCTTGGTGGGCATGCGTAGACGCCGCTTGAAATCCGTGAGATGAGAGCCGAATGCGCTCATCAGCTCCGGTCTGGATCATCGGAGTGGTGATGCAACTTGCTTCTGATGTGAGGTAACAGGCCGCCAGAGTCCAGCACCTCCTTGAGATGCGTCGGAAGTGGCACCAACGCAGCTTCCTTCGACCCGTCCGCAGAGCAGATAAGGTTGTCTTCATGGTCAATCTTCGCGTTGTCGCCGCTATCGAAGGTGCGATACGCTTCAGGCGACTCGTAGACGGGCAGTCCGAGGTTGACCGCGTTCCTGTAGAAAATCCTGGCGAAGGAGGCCGCGACGACCGCGCTGACGCCGCACCCCTTCAAAGCTGTGACAGCTTGCTCCCTGCTGGAGCCGCAGCCGAAGTTGCGCCCCGCGATAACGATGTCTCCCTCCGCTACAGACCTCGCGAAGTTGACCCCCAGGCCCTCCATCGCATGAGATGCCAAATGCGAAGGATCGTAGTTATCCAGATATCTTCCAGGGATAATCAGGTCCGTGTTGACGTCATCTCCGAACTTCCAGACGCGTCCGTCACAAGTCAACCTTCAGCCACCTCCTCGGATCGGCTATCATCCCCTCGACCGAGCTTGCCGCCACAGTCGCGGGGCTCGCCAGGTAGATCTCCGCATCCTCCGAGCCCATCCTCCCTCTGAAGTTCCTGTTGCCGGATGACACGCACACGTCACCTGGTCCGAGCACCCCAGAATGTGCTCCCAGACACGGTCCACATCCCGGGGGAAGTATGATGCCGCCCGCTTCGTGAATTGTCTGAATCACGCCCATGTCGAGCGCGTCGCGAAGGACCGCCCGCTATGCAGGCGCGACGAGCAGCCTGCAAGCCGGGGCCACCCTGTTGCCCTTGAGCACCCATGAGGCGGCGACCAGGTCCTCAAGTCGGCCGTTTGCGCAGCTACCGATGAATGCCTGGTCGACCTCGATGCCCTCGAATTCTTCGACCCCTTTGCCGAGTTCCACACGATGAGGACCCGAAACCATTGGGGAGACATCTCCTGCGGCCAGTCTCACGGCCTGGCAGAAGGTGGCGTCCGGGTCGGACCTGCAGGCATCCCCGGGCAACAAGGCGCATTCTGGGGACCAAGCCCCAAACGTGGAGTCTGCCGGTACGATGGCGGCCTTGGCGCCCATCTCCGCTGCCATGTTGCAGAGGACCATGCGGCCTGAGATAGACAAATCGAAGAGCAAGGTCCCGTCGTACTCAATGCACCTGTAATCGGCTCCCGATTGAGTGAACCGAGATGCTAGATAGAGAGCCAAGTCCTTCACGAAGACCGCCTTCTCCAGATGGCCGGAGAGGGTGACGCGAATCGTCTCGGGGACCTTGAGCCAGATCTTTCCCGTGGCCCACACTCCGGCCATCTCCGTGGCGCCTATGCCACATCCGAAGGCGCCGATGGCGCCTGCCGTCGTTGTGTGCGAATCCGCTCCCACGACCAGCTGACCAGGCCTCACGAGCTTCTCCTGCACGAGAAGCTGGTGACATATCCCTTCTCCAACGTCGAAGAAGTTGGTCACGCCCATGTCGCGGACTGTCTTCCTTATCGACGCGTGGACACTCGCCGTCTGGTACGAGTTCGCAGGAGAACGGTGGTCCAAGACAACGACTGCCTTCTCTGGCTGCCAAGGCCGCTCCACGCCAAGCTCTCTCAGCGCCTCGGCCACCAGGTAGGTGTTCTCATGGGATACCGCGACATCCGGAGACGCCTCCACTACATCTCCCGCGACTGCGTCTTCCGCTCCTGAAGCGCGTGCGAGTATCTTCTCAGAGAGCGTTCTACCTGACACGGACTCGCTAACAAGCTCCTTCGTATTTCAAGATAACTAAAGTGGGCTCATGCGAGGGGTCTTCATGGGTCTCGCGAGCCATTTCTCGATAGGTTGAAAAGGTATTTCCCGTAGACACCCGATTCCGTCGCAGATATGAACTCCGTCATAGACGCGAAACCCGGAAGCAAGGTGCTACTGCTGGGGAACGAAGCTATTGCGAGAGGCGCCCTCGAGGCAGGGCTGTCTGTCGCGACCACGTATCCTGGCACTCCCGCATCGGAGATAGGCGACACACTCTCGAAGGTGGCCGAGAAGGCCGGGATCTATTTCGAATACTCGATCAACGAGAAGGTTGCGATGGAAATCGCCATCGGAGCGGCCACGTCTGGCGTCCGAGCGTTAGTGAGCATGAAACATGTCGGCGTCAATGTGGCTTCCGACCCGTTGATGACCTTCGCCTATACTGGGACGAGAGGCGGGTTCGTGCTCGTCACCGCGGACGACGCATCCTGTCATTCTAGCCAGAACGAACAGGATAACCGATGCTATGCTCTATTCGGAGGATTCCCTCTGCTGGAGCCATCATCACCCCGGGAATGCCACGAGATGACGAAACGCGCTTTCGACATCTCCGAGGAACTGGGGATGCCAGTGATGCTGCGAACCACGACGAGGGTATCCCATGTTCGTGGTCCCGTTGTCGTGGGTGACCTCGTCAAACCGCCTCAGAAAGGTGAGTTCGTCAAGGAGCCTGAACGGTTCGTCACTGTTCCTGCAGTCGCAAGAGTGAGACACCAAGCGCTGCTCGGTCAGCTGGGCAAGGCAGAGCAGATGGCCGAAGAATCGGAGTTCAACAGAGTGATCAAGATCAACGGCGGCGGAAGGCCCGGGATAATCACGTCGTCGGCGGCGACGAACTCAGCGATCGATGCGTCGACGAGCTTGGGATTGTCCGTCGACATCCTGAAGCTGGGGTTCTCACACCCGATTCCGAGCGAAAGGGTCCTCGAGTTCCTCCAAGCCCATGACACGGTTGCCATTGTGGAGGAGCTGGAGCCGATTCTTGAATTGCAGACAAGAAGCATCGCACAACGAGGACGGTCTGAATCGAAGATAATCGGCAAGCTGGATGGAGCCTTCCCGAGGGTGTACGAGTTTGACCAGATCATCGCGGAACGAGGGCTCTGCAGAGCGTTCTCGATGGGGTTTGAGTCGGCTCCGACTTGTGAAACGTCTGCAGACCTGCCAGTGAGACCTCCTGTCCTTTGCGCCGGCTGCCCTCACAGCGCTACATACTTCGCAGTCGGCAAGGCAACGAAACATAAAGCCCTGTTCGCGACAGACATAGGCTGCTATACGCTAGGTGTGGCTCCCCCTTACAGCGCGGCGGACCTCCTGGTCTGCATGGGCTCAAGCGTCGGGACGGCGGGAGGGCTGGCGAAGGTCAACGATCTGCCTGTCATAGCGTTCATCGGGGACTCGACCTTCTTTCACTCAGGGATTCCAGCACTCATAAACGCCGTGCATCATCGACACAAGTTCTTGCTCATGATACTAGATAACCGCACAACGGCGATGACAGGGCACCAACCTCACCCAGGAAGCCGACCGGACCCGCTCAACCCAGAAGCGATACAGATTCCGCTGGAGGATATCGTCAGAGGATGCGGCGTTCCGCGGGTCAAGACCGTCGATCCGTACGACATCGACTCAATGGCCGACTCCGTCAGCGAAGCTCTGGCACTGGATGGCGTGAGCGTCATTATCGCGCGAAGAGAGTGTGCTCTCATAGCGAAGAGGGACAGGACAGGCGCAATAATCCGAAAGCACTACATAGACCAGGATGAGTGTAAGAAGTGCAGGACCTGCGTGACCAAGTTTCAGTGCCCAGCCGTAACGAGCATCGACAAGGTCCAGACCATTAACCCGAGCCTATGTGCGGGCTGCGGCGTCTGCGCTAAGGTCTGTCCGTACGGTGCCATCAAGGAGGTCAAGTGATGGTCGACATCTACCTCGTGGGCGTTGGCGGACAGGGAATCATCACGGCATCCAAGATCATCGGCAACGCGGCCATACTTGCTGGCGATGACGTCCTCCTCAGCGAGACGCACGGCATGGCTCAGCGTGGCGGATCTGTGGTGTGCACTGCGAGAATCGGCGATTCGAAAGATCCGTTGATACCGGACGGGAAAGCCGATGTGATACTCTCCCTAGAGCTCCTGGAGACTGTGAGGGCGTTGTGCAAGGCGAGCGAAGAGACCGTCGTCGTCGCATCAACCGAGACGATGGTGCCACTCAGCGTTTCGACCCAGAAGATGAAGTATCCCTCCTTCCAGGAGGTGAAAGAAAGCGTCGAGGCGATTTCGGGGAAGGCCTTGTTCGTAGACTCCAGGGAAATTGCGGAGGAAGAGGGCGTTCCGATCTCATCCAACATCGTAATGGTAGGGGCACTTGCCGGGACTGGCGTCACAGGGATAGAATCCAGCTTCTTCGAGAGCGCCATCGAAATGAGCATCAGGCGCAACATCCAAGAGAATCGCCGGGCATTCGCAAGAGGAGTGGAACTCGGCAAACAGGCTCTCTGCTGAAGGATGTTTTTTAAGCCTGCTACGGCATAGGCCGCGTGGCCAAAGGGCCCATGGTCTAGTGGTTATGACGACGCCCTTACAAGGCGTAGATCACCGGTTCAAACCCGGTTGGGCCCACCTAACGCCCTGGCACGGTCAACAAAGGTACATTTTCTGCCGTTTTTTGCATCTGGACACGCATATTTCGGACCGCTTCGAAGGCCAAACACCTTGCGTTGACGTCTACGACCAGGGGACACTGTGGAAGCAGTCTCGTGGCTGCAAGCGCAATAAGAGACCCGGGAACCTCAGGGAAGGGATGCACATCTCACATGCGATGCCGGAGTGGAATCTGCCGGCGGCGCGCACGCGATTAGCGCGCCTTCCGGCGCCTGCTATGAACCCTAGGTCAGGTGCAATTCTCACGCCCTCAGCTTTAAGTATCGCATCGCCGTTGTAGCTTGAGCCCAAAACGAAGATCTTCATCCGTTTTGGGCAAGGGGGACCATAGCAGGGGGAGTTATTGGATATGTTTGGCAATAGAGTAGTAGGAAAGGGAATAATGGCAGCCGTCTTGTTCTGTATGATGGCGATGACGGCGATAATGCCATCTGCCGTGGGAGCGGACGGCGATAGCTTCTGGGTGGAGAGACACCCGCCAGGAGCTCCCAGTACGGATATCGTGTATAATGAATGGCAAGCTCCGAGTGATGGCGAGGTGTACCTTGAAATCCACAACGCTGGCATGGCTAGCGTGACGATCGGGATGGTGGATGACGCCTCTAACACATTGTTGTCTCAGACTATTCGATTCCAGGGAGATGGCTCTGCTGTCATCCCCTCAACAAGCGTGTCGGTGACAGGCGGAACGATGTACACCTTCTCGGCCATTCCGGGAGGACCGCCTGGGTGCGGGGGCACGTTGCTCGTTTGCTTCGAACCCACATCGGCACCCTCTACGGTGACTTACAGAATCTATGACATGTTCGAGGAGCCCTGGGGTCCGTGGTGGGACTACAGGGTAGATAGTTCGACGTGGGACACCGAGAGGATACTGCCGACCAGCAGCGGGGATGTGACATATCTATACTCTCTGCTGCACAACCCTAGCGGCGATTTGAGCGACCAGGGCCTCATCTACGCTCCGTACAGATACAGCGTTGATGCTGTCAACCTCGGAACGATGAACGTCCATGATCCTGTGCTAATGCCCACAGTCGGATCGGCAGTCGCAGGAGCTGCAGTCTCGATGGATGTCTACTTCCAGTACTTGTACATGGATGGTGGCGATTGGACGAACGTCTGGATCCCTGAGTACGGCACCGCCGGTGAGTTCGCCACAGTGTCCGGTATCTCTTCGGACCCGAGCACTTGGGTCGACGATGTGGAGACGACTCATCTTGCGTACAACGATGGATACATGACCGGAACGCTGATCGAGGTGACAATGAACCGCGAGGCCGCGGAGGAGTGGCTCGGAATGCCTCAGACCGCTGATCCGCTTTCCTGGTGGGCGTCCGAGGGCGACGATTACCTCCTTGATTGGGAAGCTTGGATACTCACACAGGGGAATGACGTATTCGACATATGGTGCGGCTATGAGTGGCCCTATGAGACCTTGGGAACCGTCGTCAAGCTCGGCATGGACGGCGACGATGTCGTCCTGAACATCGGCCATGTCAGCTGGGGATATGAGGCGTTGATAACGAGGTGGATGGTTCACGCGGACGTGTCGATGCACCAGCCGTACATGGAAGATTTCGCCATGACTGTTGATTACAGAGAGAGTGACGTGGACCTTGCATACGACGGCGTCGCCCAGTGGAGCCTGCACTGCGTCAAGCAGTACGATGCGCCGAATGAGCCCGATGCTCCATGCGCTTGGGCGTGGGAGCCCATAGCCCTCGACTACGTGACGAAGGTGAACCACCCGTCCGACTACGAACCGTATGTGGACCTGGAGTACACGAGCTGGAACTGCGGAGACGTCGGCTACGGCACCAAGGTGGGCTACGAGTACACTCCGGTCGAGATGGACCTGGCGGTTGGTCGGATGCTCGTGATCGAGTTCCCGACAGACGCGGTTGTCGGCTACAGCGCTGAGCAGGTCCCAGCAGACTCCATCCTGAAGGTATGGAACGGCGACCTGACAGAGTATACCTCCAGGCAGTACTACGGTCCGATGAGCCTC
Source organism: Methanobacteriota archaeon (assembly GCA_020347565.1). GTDB lineage: Archaea > Thermoplasmatota > Thermoplasmata > UBA10834 > UBA10834 > UBA10834. The sequence goes on from CP070732.1 coordinate 934,744, forward strand.
GGCTACATGAACCTCAACGGCAACGGCTACACCCTATCGGGCAACGTTCTGACCATTGAGGGACCGGCGGACTTCGCGTATCCGCATCCTGACAACATGGACTGTCTGTACCATGGCGCGCCCTGGATCGAGTTCAACGTCGACCTGTAGCCGAGAACCTCGGATAGTCAGGCGCAGGCCGTCGAGGGAGAGACGGCCTGGCAAACCCTTTCAAACCTCCTATCTTCTCTATTGAATCATACATCCCATGTATTGACAGAGAGGCGACAGAACGACAGGAACCGGTATACGTCATTTCCATCAAACCCTCTCAGAGACTGCCCGTTCTATGAATCTGGTCTTGGCATTGGGATAGACTTCCCTGTCATTCCTGTACCTATCAGCGAGTTCGAACTTAGGCCGCTCACACTCATCACTCAGCTCACGACTTGCGATCAAGGAGCCGCGGGACACCAAGTTTTTCCAGTACGTCCAACTGGCTCGTCTGACTACATGAACGCGATACTTCCTTAGCGGGCCCTTCTTGATGAGGAGGCGTTTGCCGTCCCCATCGTGTGGGACGTTGACTATCCTATCGCGGATAGACGGCGGTCCAGTTCATCTCTGTCGCGAATCGACTGCAATTAATGCGTCCATTCCGCTTTTCAAAGGCGGTCGTCCACCCAACGTCGAATGGTACTGCCTCGACAGGTTCCTCAACGCCGTCCTCACCTTCGCCCACGGTCTGAAATGGCATCGCCAGGGGATAGACGTGACTTCGAAGCGGGACTCTCAATCAGAAGAGCATCGGAGATGGCTCGTCCATCTAGGCGTAGTAGGCCCCTGACCTGCAAGGCGATAGCGATCCGACGAGCAAGACATACATATTAATAGTAAAACTATCATCACAATAATCAAACGACCATCACAATGGTGAACGTATGAAGGACCGAAAAGTGATCAGAGATCCGGGAGCTTTCCAATTACTGGCAGACGAGACGCGGCTCAAGATGGTCTATCTGCTTAGGGCGAAGGAGATGACGGTAAGTCAGATCGCAGGTGATCTCGGCCTTACACCACAGACGATATACCACCACATCAGAAAGTTGAGAGAGGCAGACATGGTCGAAGTAGCCAAGGAAGAGCGGATCGATCACTTGGTGGAATCATACTATAGAGCCACGGCAGGAGTGTTCCACTTCGTAAACGGCGCATGCTCACAGGAAGGTGACGAGACAACGCGCACGGAGATGGCCCTCAAAGCGATCTCGAAGATGGGACATGAACTGGAAGTCACACGGCCGTTTGTCGCGAAGGTCGCGAAGCTCAGAGACGAGATCAGGAGGAGAACGGAAGACCCGACAGTCTTGGATAGGGTCTACGAGCTGGAGGGCCTTGACCCGTTCATCCAGAGGGACGTGATCGAGCTGATTGTGATGACAGAGATGGACGACGATGAGTTCGAGAGATGCCTCGATTCTCTGCGCAAGTTGAGGAGATTGTTGATCGGGAAGATGAGGGCGAAGGAGTAGGACTCGAGCAGCCACGTGGGCCCCGTTGAGACATAGGCGGTGTTGGTTATGAGGGAGAGAAGCGTGCTCTGGAAGCATGGTGACTTCCTGAACGTCTGGACTGCTGAGACGATATCCGTGTTCGGCAGCCAGTTCTACCTGTTGGCGATGCCGCTAGTCGCAGTCATGGTCCTCGATGCCTCTCCGTTCGAGATGGGGCTTCTGTTCGCCGTTGAAATGTCGCCATTCCTACTGTTTGGCCTCCTCGCGGGGGTGCTTGCTGACCGAAGACGCCGCCGGTCCATTATGATTGTCAGCGATATCGCCAGGGCGATCATCCTCGCGGCAATACCCGTCACATGGTACTTCGACGCCCTCTGTTGGCCAGTCATGTTCGGAGTCGCCTTCCTCGCAGGGATGTTCACCGCCTTCTTCGACATAGCATACCAGGCATATCTCCCGGTGTTGGTCAAGCGCGCCCTGTTGATCGATGCGAATAGCAAGCTGGAGACCAGCAGAGCATCCTCTCAGGTGGCTGGCCCGAGCATCGCCGGCCTTGTCGTCGACGCGATCGGAGCGCCGTTCGCAGTCGCGGCCAACTCGGCATCGTTTCTCGCGTCGGCAGCGTTTCTCATGAGGGTGAAGAAGAAAGAGGTCCTGCAGAAGATGAGCAACGGAAGGTCGGTGCTGGGCGAAATCCGAGAGGGGCTCGACATCGTCTTCTCGAACAAGATGTTAAGGGGGATTGCTGGATGTACGGCGACCGCTAATCTCTTCGGAAGCATGTCGTTCGCCGTCATGGTACTGTTCATGGAGGATTCCCTCGAGCTGAGCCCGACTTGGATAGGGCTTCTTTTCGCAGTCGGATCAGCTGGGGCCATAGTCGGAGCCATAACACTATCTCGAGTGACTTCGTCAATCGGGCTGGGCAAGGCGATTGTCGTGTCGAGTCTGCTCTCAGGTTTTCCGGTGGCATTGATGGCCTTCGCCCAACCGGATAACGCATTCCTCCTCTTGGCGCCGCTGCTATTCGTGAACGGCATCCTCATGATCGTGTACAACGTGAACCAGATAAGTCTGAGGCAGTCGATCACGCCTGAGAATCTACAGGGCAAGATGAACGCCACTATGAGGTTCCTGGTGTGGGGTGTCTTCCCCATCGGCGGTCTCTTGGGAGGTGTCCTTGCAGAGATGATAGGGTTGAGGACCATCTTCCTGGTCTCTGGCCTAGGTGGGACGATGTCGTTTCTGTGGGTCTATCTCTCCCCTGTGCCTAAGGTCAGATCGATATCGAATGATGGCATCGAGATGTCAGACGAGGCGCACGCCGCATAGACTGACTTCAGGCAAACGATGCGCTCGACCTTCTGCGTCTCTTTGGCGACACGGCAATCGATACGGCGAGAACAAGGGCGGACACGATCACTATCGAGGCCCCGATGGGGAAATCCGTCTCGAGCGAGAACACGAATCCAGAGAGGCAGCTTGCGACGCCGATGGTAGGGGCGAAGATCATTATCTTCTTGAAGTCCCAGAAGAACTGGTATGCCGTGGAAGCGGGATTGATGATCAGCGCGTAGACGAGGAGGCCTCCGACGAGCTTGAGCGAGAACGAGACGGCGAGGCCTGTGAGGAAGACTATCGCGAGCATGAATACGTAGGTGTTTATTCCAGAGGCCTGCGCGAGCTTCTTGTTGAACAGGAGGGCGATGATCTCCTTGTAGAACAGAACGACGAAAGCCAGCATCACAAGGCTGAGGAGCGACAGGAACAGAACGTCGTATTCGGACACTGCGAATATGCTTCCCCACAGGATCCTGAGGGCTGTGCCGGACGCCGCCTCTCCAGGGGACAGGTTGAGGAAGATGAAGGCGAGTGCGATCATTAGGGAGAACATGATGCCAATCACTACATCGGTGTTCAGCTTGGCACGGTTCGCAACGGGTGCCAGGAGCACGGCAGTCAGCGTCGCAAACAGCATCGCTGTCGGGAGCGGGTCCACTTCGACGAGCAGACCGAACGCGGCCCCGGCGAACGCAGCATGAGACATACAGAAACCTATCGAGGCCATGTTCAATCGTACCACGAACACTCCTGCGATGGAGCACGAAAGACCAGCTAGGACGGAGCCGAGGGTCGCCGTCACGAGCAGCGCGAACGGCAATGATATCATGGCTCGCTACCTCGACAGCGCAGCAGGTCAGAAATTTCCCCGGTCTGAAGCATCTCGTTCCTTGGTCCTTCGGCCACTATCCTCCCTCGATCCATCAGAATCATGCGTGTGCATGAGAGCGGTATTGAGCCCACGTCATGGCTCACCATGAGTATCGTCGAGCCACCTCGGTTCAGCTCACATATCAGCCGGTCGACGTCTCCTCTTGCCTTGATGTCCAGGTTGGAGAAAGGCTCGTCCAGCAGGTACACTTCGGGCTCCTGGGCGATCGCCCTCGCGATCAGTATCTTCTGGAACTCTCCTCCAGACAGCTTACCGACGGGGCGCGAGGCGTAGGATTCCATCCCGACAAGCGAGAGAGCGCGATTGACGACGTCCCAATCATGCTTCGCCGGAAAGCGCAAGAGCCCTATCATGCCGGCTCTGCCCGACATGACCACGTTTCTGCATAGGAATGGAGAGAGAGGGTCAATCTCGAAATTCTGGATAACGTACCCGATCCGCTTCCTTATCCGGTCGCCGTTCTCAGATATGCTGAGACCAAGAGCCGTTCCCTCGCCGGACGTGTGTGGGAGGATCCCGTTTATTACCTCGAGCAATGTCGTCTTCCCTGCACCGTTCGGCCCCACAACGCAGATGAAGTCGCCGCTCGCCACTGACATATCGATGTCCCTGATTGCAGGGACGCTCTCACCTTCGTAGACGGCGCTTAGGCCCCTTAACAGAATCGCGTCCTGAGCTCCATTCATGTGCCTCATACCTCGAGCCGCACTTCGAACAGGTCTTCGTCGCTCCTCGAGTACAGTTCCTTCGCCAGCGCCTCCATCTCCTCGCGCGGAACGGCGGTGATGCGCTCCAGGACAGGATTCTTCAGCTTAACCTTGATGGACCTTCCATCGGCCTTTGAGACGAATATCGCCGCCACCTCACCCTGATCGACGACAGCGATCTCCCCCTTCCCGAGCGTGCAGCCGGATGAGACCTGGATTCCGTCGACGATGCAAGAGCGAGGAGGCTTGCCGCCCGCCAGCACGAGGGCCGTCTTGCCGAAAGGGTCTGCTCCCAGCGCCCTGTTCGCCACATCGCCCATCCGGTAACCGACCACGACAAACGGCCCCAAATGCCCATGGAATTCGGATATCCTGTCCAGAACGGCCTGAGCGCCATTCATCTGGCCTTCCTCCTCGCGATGATTGCTGAGATAACCAGCAGCGCGGAGAGCACCGCAATCGCGGAGATAAGGGCAAGTCTCTGGAACTCAAGCGATGAAACTTCGGATTCCAGGTCGGATATTTCCTTCTGCGTCGATCTGTATGTGGTGGCGCCGTTGACCAGCTCCTCTATGTTGTACTCCATGTTCTCGAGGTACGTGTATCGACCCGGTATGGCACCCGGGAAGTTGCTGAGCACGACGTGAGCCTTTGCGTAGTCGAAAGCGAGCTCCGCTCCGAAGTCTATGGTGGACTGGAAGTTGTCGACGACCATGGCGACGTCGGGGTCGCCACATGCCTCTGTGACATCGAATATGTCAGCCGTCGACAGCCCCTCGGGTGGGCCGTAGGACGCCGCGACCTGGAATCCCAACCCCTCGAGGAACACTTCGTACCACTCGATGGCGATCACCTTCGTGCCGTCCAGCCCGAGTGACATCACCTGAAGGCGAGCGGCCTCATACGCGGCCTCTATACGACCGGTGTAGTTCTCCGCATTCGACGTGACGATGTCCTCCCAGTCAGCGTTGAACTCCGATAGACCGCTGGCGATCTTGTCGATATGCTTCTCCGCCCCTTCCGGGTAGTTCCACTCGCCGAAGCCTATGCATTCTATCTCAGAGACGTCGTCATTGTCGGAGGACTCAAGCAGATCGGACAGCCAGGGCTCCCATCCCAGGGAGATGACGATGTCAGCGCTGGATATTGTAGAGACGTCGCTGGGACTCGTGTCGAAATGTGACGGGCAGACTCCCGCCGGCATGATGTACTCCACGCCGGCCTTGTCCCCGAGCTCGTCTCCGAGGACGTTGACGGTGAAATCGGCCAGGGCGGAATTCGTGCACACGATGACTATCGGCATATCTTCTGCGAGCGCTGATCCCGCCCCTGGCATAGCAGCGAACGACGCTGCGAGAAGAACGCTCAAGACCAACCTCCTCCTTGAGAGATCCGACTTCGTACGCCCCATTGGTAACACCTTTCTTCAGAATCGTAATACCGTAGTCGGGGGAGGTATAAAGACCTTTTCCGCCTCGCATTGCATGCAGCCTCTATCGACAGATATCCGACGCGAGACGGAAAGATCCTTGCGGTTTTGAATCATGATTCATAACAGATGCCGCGACCAATGAGGTGCCGGAAAGTCTATTGCTCTCCTGCCTACAGACTGTTCAAGCCGCAGAAGATACCGTAAAGATACCTCGATATCGTCGATCTCAGGCTCGACGAGCTGGAGGCCCTCAGACTGGCCGACATGGCCGGCCTCACCCAACTCGAGGCTGCGAAGCAGATGGACGTCTCCCAGTCGACCTACAATCGCATACTCAGGTCAGCACGGAGAAGGTGACCACTTCCGTCGTCAACGGCTGTGCACTGAGGATACAGGTCGACGGACCGAATGAGGCGATACAGTTATCGGCCGAGGGGCGCGTCGCTATGAATGAAGGGAGAGAAGGGAGTTGAGACTGGCCTCTTTACTGCTGCGGATACCTGACAATTGGATCGGCGACCTCTGTAGGGCAACTGACACGAACTTGAAGGTTCTGAGGTGCGCGCGCAAGAACGGCGACGGCGGCCAGAGCCTGGTGAGAATCGAGAGCCGCGATGGCCTGACAGAGGAGGAAATCAGCGCCTATGTCAGGTCTGCGGACCCGGATAGTGACATCAGCTTCTCGAGGAACGGCTCGAACCGATTTCTGGCAGCGGTGGAAATGAAGTCCTGCACTACTTGCCGTGTCTTGGCCGACTCCAACTGCATACTCGATTCCGCCATTTCCAGGCCGGATGGGGGAATACAGTGGAACATAGTCGCCCCGACGGGCGCTGCCCTGACACGTCTCGTTGACGACCTCAAGAGCAAGGGTGCAACTGTCGCTGTGGAGAAGGTCACCGTACTCAGGACGGCGAGGGAGCTGACGACGGAGCAGGAGAAGGTGCTCCAGACCGCCTTCGAACTCGGCTACTTCGACATACCGAAGAAGGTCAAGTTGGAAGAACTCGCGAAGCGACTCCAGATATCGAAGGCGACGCTGGACGTCGTGCTCCGCCGCGCGCAAAGAAAGATCGTCGCGAGCCACATCGGAAATGGCTGAGGACAGGAAGGACGTAGGCTATTGCATGGACGGTGCTTTGAGGATGAAATCTGACTGCGCTCACTGCGAGAGCAGGGACTGCTACGATCTAGCAGAGGGGCTGAGAAAGTCGTACTCTCCTTCGGAGATCGCTTCGATGAGGGTGTCCGGGGAGATTGAAGCCGAACACTACATGAAGATGACCAGGATAGAGGAGCTCACCCTGTTTGCAGAGAAGATGGGCATGAGGAAGCTCGGCATGGCCTTCTGCGTCGGCCTCTCGGGAGAACCAGGACGATATCTGACTTACTCACGAAGAAGGGGTTCGAAGTTCACTCGGTGTGCTGCAAGCTCGTGGCAATGGTGAAGCAGCAGGCCAGGATGATAGGCAAGAGGAACGGCACGGGACTGCTTCTGGTGGACGGTCCACCGGGCATAGGATGCCCGGTGATATCCGCCCCGTCGGGAGCGGATGCGGCCGTGGTCGTGTCGGAGCCGACGGCCTCCGGCGTAAGCGATTTCAGACGCATAGCGGACCTCATAGCGGGGTTCGGGATCGCAGGTGCTCTCCTCATCATCAAATGGGACATCAACGCCGACATGACCTCTGCTCTCGAGCGTGAGGCGCGCGAGAGGGGGTTCGAATGCGTTGGAAGAATACCGTACGATGAACCGCTCGCAAGGGCCGTGGCCGAAAGGATTGAGGCGTTCGGGAGGCTCGAAAGCCCGGCGCCCTTGGCGATAGCGGAGTCGTTCGAGAGAGTACGTGACACGAGTTGACACGTTCCGGCCGCGTCCTGAGCATGATGGGCATATAGATGAGAGCCCGATAGCAAAGCTTATAATTTAGGTGTGCCTAATCCTGCTCCGATGGCGTCGGAGATAACGGAGCAATACCTGAAGATAATCTACAACCTCACGGAGGAAGAGGGCGCTGCAAAGACGACGGAGATAGCCCAGAGGCTGGGCGTTGCGCCGGCCTCCGTAACCCAGATGATTCACAAGCTAAGCAAGCAGGGTTATGTCAGGCACGAGCCGTATCATGGCACGAGGCTGAGTCCCAAGGGCAAGCGCGTTGCGAAGAGGATTGCCAGGAGGCACAGGCTACTGGAGAGGTTTCTCAGCGACATCGTAGGCGTCGGGGTCGAGGCCGGCCACGACCAGGCGTGCAAGATGGAGCACGCTCTCAGCGAGGAGGCCGAAGAGGTCCTGTGCAAGATGATGAACCATCCGCAGCGCTGCCCGCATGGAAGACCCATCCCCAAGTGCGAGAGGGACATCACCTGTCAAGAGTGCGCCGCGGAAACGCTCAGATTGTCCGACCTGGACGAAGGGGAGACCGCCACTGTGTCCCACCTCGTGGCGAAGAACAAGGAGGAGCTCTGCAGAGTGCTCGCAATGGGGTTCATCCCTGGGACGCGCGTCGTCGTTGAGAAGAGGCTGCCCATGGACGGACCGATAATCGTCAACCTCAAGGGCACGAGGATTGCCATCGCGAGGAGCATAGGCGGGACGCTCTGCATGACTAGGGCCGCCTAGCGGAGGGAATTTCGGTTGGAGATAGCTCTCGCGGGGAATCCGAACGTCGGTAAGAGCGTGATCTTCGGCAAGTTGACCGGCGTTGGGATCATAAGCGCAAACTACCCAGGGACCACCGTCGAGTACGCCGAGGGAACGGCCAAGCTCGGCGAGATGATCGTGAATGTCATCGACCTCCCTGGCACTTACTCACTATCTGGGAACACCGACGATGAGAGGGTCGCCACGGACCTTCTGCGTTCTCGCAAGCCAGATGCCGTCGTGGCGGTCGTGGACGCAAGCAGGCTGGAGAGGAGCCTAGTGCTCCTGTTCGAGCTGATAGAGAGCGGACACAAGGTCGTCGCCGCTTTGAACATGCACGACATCGCACTGAAGAATGGGCTCGCGATAGATTTCGAGGCCCTCGAGCAGACCTTGATGATTCCAGTCATCCCGACGGTAGCCATCAGGGGCGAAGGGATAGACGCGCTGCTCGACGCGGCGGTGAAGCTGCGCCCTAGGAGCAGGTTCTCCGTTAGGTACGACTCTCACACCGAGGACGTCATCTCCAGGCTAGCAGGGATGCTGCGCGAAGAGGATTGGCAGCTCCCCCTTCGAGCCGTCGCGATAAGGATCCTGATGGCTGACAAGGGAATCCTCGAGCGCGTCGACGGCGACATCAAGGACACAGCGGAGTCGCTTGCTGAAGAGTTCGAAAGACAGCACGGCGAGAGCGTAATTGTCCACATACAGCGCGACCGGTTTGGAGAGGCGGGTCGCATTGCCAACGACGCTGTGCGACAGATGGAGACCGCGGAGATCAGGAGGTCGCGGATATCGGACATAACCATCAGGCCGTTGACCGGAGTGCCGATACTCGCCCTGGTGCTCGCAACCATCTTCCTGGTCCTCGTCTTCGGAGGAGGGCTCATCGAAGGGGCGCTCGTGGGATCGTACGAGGGTCTCGCGAAGGGCTTCTTCGACGACCTCAAGGCAGGGACGGACAGCCAGATGGCGCAAGGGGCGCTCGAAGGCGTGTACATCAGCATCGAGGCGATGTTGGCGATAGTGATCCCCTACATCCTTGTGTTCTACATCATGCTCTCGATACTGGAGGATACTGGCTATCTCGTCAGAGTCGTATCGCTACTGGATGGAGTGATGCACAGGATCGGACTCCACGGCAGGGCGATCATATCGATGGTAGTCGGGTACGGCTGCAACGTCCCGGCGATCCTGGCGACGCGCACGATAGGCTCGAGGAGAGAGAGGCTCATACTGGCCATCCTGATCACGCTGGCAGTGCCGTGTTCGGCCCAAACGGCCATAATCATAGGCACGGTGGGCAACTACGCAGGGCCGGAGTGGGCTCTGCTGATATTCGCCATACTCATCTCCTTGTTGGTCGTCTTCGGCTTCGTCCTCCATCGCATCATGCGGTTCGAGCCCACGCACCTCTTCCTCGAGATACCTGAGCTCAGATGGCCAAGCGTCGGACAGACTCTCGGCAAGACCGGCGTCAGAATCGGCGAGTTCCTCACGATCGCTTTCCCGCTGCTGTTGGCAGGCAGCATAGTGCTTGAGATACTGATGGTCGAAGGCGTCTTGGACAAGCTCGTAGAGCCGTCAGAGCCGTTCATGGTCGGAGTTCTGGGCCTGCCAGCCGTCACGGTCGTAGCCCTCGTATTCGGCGTGCTGCGGAAGGAGATGGCGCTTCAGATGCTGATGGTACTGTTCGGGACCAGCAACCTCGCCCTGGCCCTCACCAACGAGCAGATGTTCGTGTTCGCGCTCGTGATGGCGATCTTCATGCCATGCCTGGCGGCTCTGGCCGTGATCACGAGGGAGTTCGGCCTGAAGAACATGGCGGTCATCACCGCTTCGTCGATATTCCTGGCGCTGGTATTCGGCGCGGTGGCCAACCTGATCCTCGCTATCTGAGCCCCTCACCTGATGAACATCGAGCTGTCTTCGTCCTCGCCCGTCTGTGACGATGGTATGTTCAGCCTGCCACGGTAGTCGACGTTCGTGGGGTACATCACGGGGTCCTCTCCCTCTCTGAGCAAGACGTACTTCGACTGTGCTCCTGTGACGATTATGAGCACGCGGACGAGCCCTTCCATCTCCCGCCTGACTGAGCAGCCCCATATGAGCCTGCCGTCGGGATTGATACGCTCCGTCACCATCTCGGCGGCTCTAGCCGCCTCCTCGATGCTCATGTCGGGCCCGCCTACTATCCGCACCAACGCACCCTTCGCGCCCTTCAAATCCATCTTGCCCAAGAGCGGACTGTCAAGGGCCTCGGCGACGGCGTCCTCCAATCGCTCCTCTGTGCGCAGCGAGGACTCCCCCACGCCAATCAACGAGAGGCCGCCTTCGATGAGTATCGTCTTCAGGTCGGCGAAATCCACGTTGACGAGTCCCGATTCCTTCAGCATTTCGGTGAGGCCAGATATGGTCTGCACGAGCAGCTCGTCAGCTACGGTGAACGCCGCCTCCACAGGGAGTCTGGGGACTAGCTCCAGCAACACGTCGTTTGGAATCACTATCGTAGTGTCGCAGACCCTGGCGAGCTTGCCCAGGCCGGCCATCGCGTTGGTCATCCTGAGCTCTCCTTCGGACTTGAACGGAAGGGTGACGACGCCCACTGTGAGTGAGCCGGAGGATTTCGCCAAGCGCGACGCTACCTGTGCCGCACTCGTACCGGTGCCTCCGCCCATTCCGGCCGTGACAAAGACGATATTTGCCTGGCTAACGCACGCTCGAATGTCGTCCTCGCTCTCGAGGGCGGCCTTCTCACCAATCTCTGGCCTGGCCCCCGCGCCCAGCCCCTTCGTGAGCGATCTGCCGATGAGCAGCTTCTTGTGCGCTTTGACCTTGAGAAGATGTTTCGAGTCCGTGTTGACTGCACACAGGAAGACTTCGCGCAGGCCGGATTTCACGCACCTGTCGACAGTGTTGGAACCAGCCCCGCCGCAGCCTATGACCTTGATGGAGAGGTCCAGGTTCTTCGCTACTTCCTCGATCTCCCTGTCAGACGGCGTCTGGGCGCCGTCTGAGGGATCAACGACACGGAGTTTCGCACTCGCGGGTGCGCGTGAATCCTCTTTGGTCGGCATTTTCGCATCCTTCCTTCTTCGAGTACCCCAATCAATGTTGGCCTCAGTCGTATTAAGATATGACGGTGCGGCCACGGGGTCACGCGTCCGCGCGCCAGAGCGCGCCGCCCGCGGGGACGCGTGCCAGCGGTTTCCGATGGACGGGAGGCGCGGCTGAAGCGTGCAGGTCGGCGTCGGAGACGTCCACAGTCCTCGAAAACGATAAATACGCTTAACTCCGCTACAATGAAAACCCTCGCGGTACAGGCGATACTTGACGGCCTTCTGATCTCGCGGGTTCAGCGATATCGAGACTGGAGACGGACAATGGCGAGCAACATGCGAACGGCGCTTCTGGCAGCAGCTTCTGCCGCCCTCGTAATCACATCGATCATGCTTCTCTGGACCATGCCGGCGAATCCTGAGGATACGGCGGACCAGGCCACAACTTACATGTCAATCGCGATATACATAGTCGGTCTGACGCTCACCGGTCCGGTGATATACTACATGAGAGACGGCCCAAGAGATGGTCCCAGACGCAACGAAGCGCAGGATGCGTCTGAGACGGCGGCGTCGGAGGACTCAGAGACCGGCGACTACGTCTCAGACATAGAGCGTGAATTCCGGGCCCTCGAGATGGAGATAGACAGAGAGAACAGGGAGTAGCCGACAGCGGGACCACGGCTCAGTCCAGCGGTGTGCGGTGAGAATAAGAGAGCCACTGGAGGGATTCGGACCCTCGACCTACGCCTTACCAAGGCGTCGCTATACCCCTAAGCCACAGTGGCATCTTGCGGAGCCGCGCAATGGCATCTGGGCTTCAATATTAATAAGTTGCCCGCTCTCAAACCGCCCATGCCTGCGCATCATTTATTATGCGACCAATGGATTCCGCGGAGATGAAGAAGGCGCTGAGCAGCTTCGACGTGGCGGCAATCGTCAACGAACTGCAGAGGTGCGTAGGCTGGCGGATTGACAAGGCGTATCAGCCCGCACCGCGGCACCTCGTGCTCGCCGCAAGAAGTCCCCACGCGGGAAAGGAGTTTCTGCACTTCAGGGTCGGAGAGTGGATATACGTAACCGCGTCGGCAGATGAGATGCCCAGAGAACCATCCGACTTCGCAATGATGCTCAGAAAGAGGATACTCAACGCGGCAATCACGGGCATAAGGCAGCAGGGGTTCGACCGAATAGTGGTAATCGACCTGGAGAAGGATGAACGCTACCAGTTGATACTGGAACTCTTCGGAAAGGGCAATGTAATACTAGTTAACAAGGGATTCATAGTCCAGCCGCTGACGAGCCGCGCGTGGCGCCACAGGGATGTGAGGGCCAAACGTCCCTTCGAATTTCCGCCGCCAATCCCTGACCCTTCCTGGCTGGACGCGCCCGAACTGCTGTCGATACTCTCCCAATCCGATGCCGACCTGGTCAGAACGCTGGCAACGAAGCTTAATCTCGGCGGGACCTACAGTGAGGAGATCTGCAGAAGGGCGAACGTGATGCAGGGCAAACCTGCAGGAGACGCTACAGAAGAGGAGGCGGCTGCCTTGACCACAGCGATTTCGGATGTCGCCGCGGAAGCGCGCACGTCCAGGAGGGGTTTCGTGGTGACCAGGAAGGGCGGACAAGTGGACGTCACCCCTCTCAGGATGAGCATATACGACGCTCACGACATCGAGGAGTTCTCATCCTTTTCCGAGTCTATCGAGGAGTACGTTCGCAGAATGCCCCCGCCGAGCCCGAAGAAGACCAAAGCGACCGACGGGAAGGACCACGATATCGAGAAGCTCAAGAGGAAGCTCGTCCAACAGGAGGAGGCGGCCGTGTCGCTCCAGAACGAGAGCGTCGGTGCACAGGCCGCGGGCGATGCGATGTACGCCAAGTACGGCGACATCGCCCACATACTGATGATGGCGAGGGACAAGTTGTCCCAGGCGAACGCACTGGACGACCTCCCAGGGTTCTTGTCGTTCGACAAGAGGAAGGGGCTGCTCAGAGTGGAGATCGACTCGGCGGTCTACGAGCTCGACGTCAACGGGACGGTCGAATCAAACGCGCAACGGTACTACGAGAAGGGCAAGAAGATGAAGGGCAAGCTCGAGGGCGTGCTTCCAGCGCTCGAGGAGACGAGGAACGCTCTGACCGAATGGAAACGGGACCGGGAGAGGGCGGAGGCCAGGAGCGCTCCGAAGGCGAAGCCGACCAAGCGTTTCTGGTTCGAAAGATTCAGATGGTTCGTCTCCAGTGAAGGCGCCATCGTCCTTGGAGGCAAGGACGCGAGGACCAACGACATGTTGGTGAAGAAGCACCTCGAGGCCGGCGATAGGTATGCGCATGCGGACGTCCACGGTGCGCCTAGCATCGTCGTGAAGATGAGGGAAGGCGTTACGGAGGCGACGTTGATGGAGGCATGCGAGTTCGCGGTGGCCACATCGAAGGCTTGGAACGCGGGAATCGGTTCGGCGGCCGGATACTGGGTTCTCCCTGAACAGGTCAGCAAAACTCCCCAGAGTGGTGAGTTCCTTGCCCGCGGCGCCTTCGTCATAAGAGGCAAGAGGAACTACGCTCCCAAGACCGAGATACGATTGGGCATCGGCGAGATGACTTATGAAGGCGAGAGGAAGGTCATGTGCGGACCGGTCAGCGCCGTCAAGCGCGCCTGCACACGTCACCTAGTCATCAAGCCTGGAGATATCGAAAAGAACCTCTTCGCGAAGAGACTCGCGGAGGAGTTCAATGTCCCCATCGAGGAGGTGCAGTCGGTGCTCCCACCTGGAGACTTGGAGATAGTCGAGCGCTCCGGTACGAGCCTCGAAATCAGCGCTTCCTGACGAGGGCGCGAAGCGTCTTGAGCTCGCCGGCGTATCGCTTCTCGCCTCCCGGCGTCTCCAGGACCATAGGAATACCCTCTAATCGCTCGTCGTTCATGATGTTCCTGAAGCCCTCCAGGCCGATGTATCCCTTCCCTATCTGCTCGTGTCTGTCCAGCCTCGAACCTTGCTTCCCCTTCGAATCGTTAAGGTGCACGGCCTTCAGCCGGTCCATGCCGAGGATGTCATCCAGGGCGGCCATCGTCGCCTCATAGCCTCCGCTGCTCTTGACGTCGTAACCCGCAGCGTAGGCGTGACAGGTGTCGAAGCATATGCCTACACCCCTCGACGACTCCATCAGCTCAATGATCTTCGCGAGCTGCTCGAACGAGCGCCCGAGGACGCTTCCCTGCCCTGCCGTTGTCTCGAGCAGTGGCTCCACATCGTGTGACGCGTACTCCTTCATGGCCCAATCAAGCGATTCGGCGATGCGCTTCAGCCCAGCCTGCTCCCCCGAGCCTACATGTGCTCCTGGGTGGAAGATGAGGTGCCTCACCCCCAGCTTGTGCGCTCTGGTCATCTCCTCAAGGAACGCCTTCCGGGACTTCTCCAGGAGCTCGACATCCGGGCTTCCGAGATTGATCAGGTATGAATCGTGAATGACCGTCTCCTCGATCCTGTGCTCCTTGACGCCCTTCTTGAACAGGTCCACATCGTCATCGCTCAGAGGCTTCGACCTCCACTGCATCTGGTTCTTAGAGAATATCTGCATGCAATCGCATGTGAGCTCGCGGCCCTTCTCGGGTGCTCTGTACACCCCTCCGGAAATCGGAATGTGCGCACCAAGCAGCAATCCCTCAACGCCCCCTCGGTAATCCACGACTCGATAGTTAAGCCTCTGGCTCAGAAACCCATCGTGAAGAGGTATCCGCCCTCGACCTGGGTAGACATCGGCGGTACTCCTGCCTTGTGCATGAGCGCTATCATAGCGACGTTGTCCCTCATGACCTCGGCCGTGAGGCCCTTGACCTTATTCGACTTGGCCTTCCTGATGAGTCCATCAGCGCCTGAACGAGCGTTTGAGGTTCAGCCGCGCTGGAGCACACAAACACCTTGTCCCCGCGTCTGATGGTCGACACCGCCGCATCGGCAGTCCTGACCTTGGACCTGAATCGCTTCTTACAGTCGGCCATTGCCCAGGGCCTGTCATCCATTCTATCGCGTTCGAAAGCACCGACTATCAGGCGATAACCCTTTTGAGCTAACAGGCGTCTTGGCGGGCCGTCGAGGCGACATCTGGCCGTGCTAGAGCGACCCGATGAACGTCTTGAGGGCTTCAAGCTCGTGACCTATCCGGACCACCACCCCTTTTCTCTCCGGGAATTCCAGTTCTGGATGCTCACGCTCGAACCTGTCGAAGACCTCTGCAGGGGATATCTGGTGCATCTCTGCTAGTATTCTCCCCTTGTGCTCGTAGAGAGCCCTTAGCGGAGGCTCCAGGAGCGGCGCCAATTCCAGGTCCCCTGCCAGCCATGCGTCCACCTCCTCCTGCTCCATCTGCCCGAGGTTGTTGAGCAGAAACCGCTGGATGGCTTCCTTCCATTCTGCCTTCATGGTGCGACTCTGATTCTCGATTGGGAAGGCGTGATCGTTCATTAAGGTTCTTCTTGGAAGCCAAAAGGTTCTTGAAATGAGACAGCTTCACTGGAACCTGCTAAGAGGTTGTGTGATACATGGCGAAGGCGAGGCTGGGGTTCCTCGACAAAGATGAGATTGAGAGGGTGTACGGAACCGCACTCAGAATACTCGAAGAGGTGGGCGTCAAGATAGGCAGCGAAGAGGTGACCCGCGTGCTGGCGGCCAGCGGCGCTCGCACTTCGGACGACGGGGAGCGCATGTTCTTCTCGGAAGACCTCGTGAAGTGGGCTCTCAAGGCCGCGCCGAAGTCCGTCCTCCTGGCAGGGACGGACGCATCGCACGACATAACGATACCGTCCGAGGAGCGAAGAATGTACGTAGCGAACGGCGGTGAGGGCGTCAGCCTGGTTAACATGCTCACGGACGAGAGGAGGCCTACCAGGACGGAGGACCTCAGAGACTTCGCTATACTCGTCGATGAGCTGCCCCAGGTTGACTTCTTCTGGCCAATGGTCGGCGCGCTGGAGCAACCAAGCGAAATCAAGGAGGTTGTGGAGTTCAAGACCTCACTTGAATGGTCGTCGAAGCACATCCAGTCGGGGGCGATGACGGCGCAACAGGCCAGGAAGATGCTGGACATGGCAGGTCCCCTCGTGGATGGAGGGGAGAACCTGGCTAGAAGGCCCATCTTCTCCGCCGTCCAGTGTCCCATCTCACCCCTCTCGTTCGAGAGGGGATTGATCGAGGCCCAGGTGGCGTTCTCCAGAGCCGGCATCCCCATAGTGGCGATGTCCGCCTCAGTGGCGGGCCTGACTTCGCCTGTCACGATATCTGGTACCGTCGCCCAAACCACAGCGGAGAACCTCGCTAGCCTGATCGTCACACAGGCGGCGAAGGAGGGCGCCCCGTTCATCTTCAGCAGCGACTCGAGCCCCGGCGACCTGAAGTCGGGGTCCATCGACTATGGCGCGCTCGAAACGAGCCTATTCAGAGCAGCGGCGGGACAGGTAGGAGAATATCTCCGCCTGCCGAAGATGGTTGCCGGAATCGGCCTGGAGAACCTGTCCGTCGCCATCGGCAACATATGGGAAGGCGTGGCCTACGTCGCGAACCAATCGCTCATCCCTTCCGATCTTGGCTCTGGGCTGGGAGGCACGGATCAAGCGGTCGGGGCATCGCTGGAGCAGCTCGTGCTCGATGCGTGGGTCTGGGATGCGGCCAAGGAGTTCGCGCGGGACTTCGACTTCGGAGAAGGCGCCATATCCTTCGACACCATCAAGGCCGCAGGGCTCGACGGCAACTTCCTAGCGAAGAGGCATACGTCCCTCAGGTTCAGGGGGGAGTCCGTAGCCACGAGAATCCCGTGCGCAGCCCTGTCCAGCAGGCTGGAGGCCAGCTCGCGGAAGGCCGCGATAACAGATGCTCGCGAAGAGGCGTTGCGAATCCTCGGCGAGGCCCACGAGCCGAAGCTGGATTCCACGCTCTCCGAGGAGATAGACAGGATAATGCGCGCATGAAACGGGAGCGGGAGGCGCCCGAGCTGGGATTCGAACCCAAGTCCGGAACTCCGCAGGCTCCTAGGATATCCAAGCTACCCCACTCGGGCCTTGCATCCGCGTTTCAGCTCCCTCCATGCGGACAACGGTAGAAATACCTAACCACGTCGACCTCAATAGGCGGTCGTCCAGTCCACCTTCCCCTTCTTCCGGGCTATGTAGTCGGTGATCCTGAACACGCCTAAGGATAATATGAAGAAGACGGCTGCCGAGACAAACAGATAGGCCATCATCGTCAGGTCGCTCACGCCCCCCATGCCGGTGACGTCGAATCCGGACGTCGCGACGAGATCCTCCATTACTCCCGGTTCAAGGGCGCGCCTGACGGCCTCCATCCAGTAGGTCACCGGGAGCACACGCGAGATCGACTGCGCCCATGCAGGAAGGATGGTAATGGGGAACACAACGCCGGACATCACATAGAACACGCCTGCGAGGCCCTCGTTTATTCCGATGCTGTGCTTCGCCGTGAGGAATGATATCCCACCCAGCGCAAGTCCGAGTATGCATATGCAGATGAGTCCCAGGGCCAGCGAGGCGACCAGAAGGAGCCAATCGACCTCTGCGAGGTCGATGCCGACGCCCAGCGCGATGACTCCGAACAAGAGGGTTATGACCACGCCGAAGGTCGTTATCGCAATCTTGATGGCGGACCTTCCGAAGATGTAGACGTAGAAGTTCATCGGGGCGATGTACACCTGCTTGAGAGTCATGAAATGCTCTCTGTCGTCGTGTATGACCCATGTGACGCCGAACAGCACCTCCGCAACGAACATGTAGAACGCGTTTCCGACGTACATGTACGAGAAGTACGCTCCCTGCGTCTCGCCGCCTGTGACGACGATGTACATCAGCACGAGGATCAGCGTGCCCGCTATCGGCTTGACCACGGAGTACGTAAGGAACAGGAAGGGGTCCGTCCAGTTTGCCTCCATCTGCCACCCTAGCCAGGCCGAATTCTTGAATACCCTCAGGTCGGTCATCACTGCCATCTGAGCGTCAACCTCCCGGTTATCTTGCCGAGGCGCTCCATGTACCTAAGTGCGTATCTTGAGAGCACGACGAACACTACACACAGGAATGTCAGGATGATGATCTCCGTGTTGACCGACAGAAAGGCGTCACTGGCTCCACCCGGGAATATCAGCTGTCTCATCGCGTCGAGGCCGAGGGTGATCGGTATCACGGAAGCTCCTGCGGCCGCCCAGAACCCAAGCTGCTTCACCGGGAAGAGTTCGGCGTGTAGACCGCGACGCCGCGCAGGAGTCCGACGACCTCCGCGCGGTCCTCCAGCGGCGACGCGAGCGAGACCGTGACGTCACCTTTGGAGCTCTGGTTGCCCTCTCGCTGTAACAGGAAGCGGATCTTGGGACTCTCCCCTTCGCGTTCGGGACCGACGAGCGCGATGTCTTCCATCGCTAGCGAGACCGAGGTGTCACCATGTCGCACGATCACGGGAAGCGTGAGCGCAGAACGGGTCTTGACGCCGATGGTGACTTGAGGCTCCGACGTATCGTTCCGGCCGTTCAAGCCCCCGGCCGCCACGGCGCGCGGTTCGGTCTGGATGAGCAGATGTGAGCGGTACTCTCCTTCCGGCAGATCCGCAGGCCGGCGCACCATGAGTCGTATCTTCTGGGATTCGTCGGGCGCCAGCGTGATCCGCCGGGGCGAGTAGCGGAGAAGACGAACGGCCGCGAACGGCACGGGCTCGTCCGGGGGAATCTCCTGGAGGTCGCCGTCCTCCGTCATTCTCCGGTTCACGAGGCTGATGCGGTAGGTGAGAGTCTTGTTACTCAGATTCACCAGGGTCAGCTTGGCGGCTCGCTCCCGCGGCCCCAACACGATTCGCGTCGGAGCCACGAGGATCCCCTCGAGTCCGGCGGGAGAACCAGCGTCCTGTGCGTCGATCGGGAGTGCGAAACACACCAGCGCCAGGACCGCCAGCAGGATG
>CP070732.1:954366-957026 GCA_020347565.1 Methanobacteriota archaeon
CACCGACTCGCCCGTCGAGGGGTCGATGAACGCCAGCCGACGCCGGTACACCCGGACCTCGTCGGCTAGCACGGCGAACTTGTGGAACCACCCCCGCCCCGGATGAGGCGGACAGAGCAGGACCGTCGTCCAGCCCTCGCGGGACTGGAGCCATGCCCGCTCGTGCCACGCCAGGATGCCCCTCCCCCGTCCCGCAGCGCGGGAATACGGGGGATTGCACCACGCCACGCGGCGAAGCACCGGAACACCGGTCCAGGGCTCCAGCCCGTCCTCCTGCAACGCGCTGCCAGGACCGAACCACTCGTCCCCCACCGCAGCCGAGCCGGAGCTCGCAACATCGAGCTCGAACCCGAACTCCTGGTCGAGCTCGTCGAGCACAGCGCGAGGAGTACGCCAGTCGTCTTTGCCGCTGGACACGGTCGCGCGCAGCGACGTGTAACGCATCGGCACTTGAGAGGCATTGAACAACTCAGTCATTAAATTAGTCCCTCATGTATGAGGCGAAATTTCTGAGACGCCACACACCCCCATTTTGGGGGTCGGACCGGTCTGAAAACGTCGATAATCCTGGGGCGCTCTCGGCACGTTTCCCGTGTGATACCAGGCACTTAGGACGAAATCGGCGCGCGAGTTAACATAATACGCATTATCGGACATTCCCGCGTAAGTGCCCGGAACCGTTGCGCTTTTTAATCTGACCGAAAAGTCGATTTCGCCCGCCTCATGCGCGAGGCACCTGGGAGGCGGGGGGCTGGAAAAAAACCCGCCCTGGGGTTTCTCCAGCTCCAGCTCTACAGCTCTGACACCGACTGACATTCGGCAATGCTAGTTCGGTGAGAGGAATCGGTCCAGGGGTCTCCGATTCCTCTGCGGTGTCGAGGACTTGCGAATCGAGCTCGACTCCAGCTCGGAATGTCAGTCTGCGCCGCCGCTGGTATCTACCGCAGCGAGCTGAGCATCGGACCCGAAGACGGATCGCACTTCCCCATCAGAATCCACGATGAGGACCGCCATCCCCGACTGCATAAGACCCCGTGCGACCTCCTGGAGACCAGGGAGCTTGTGCCACCCCGGAGCCGTCGCTCGGAGGGTCCAGACGACTCCCAGCGGCTCCATATGGCTCGCCTGGAGGACCGCACCGAGCTGCCAGGGTCGATGCTCTCGGAGCAGCATGCCGACTCGCCAGCCGCATGCCCCCGCTTGCGGCTCCTCGACCTCGTCCTGGTACTCGCAGAGCTCGCAGAGCTCGCATCGCCTCTTCTCCTCAATCGCTCTTTTCGCTAGCTCGTCCATATCCCAGCCTCTCCAGCTCTCGGATCGCTTCCTTAGCCCCGTGGCAGACCAGGGCGACCCATCCCCTGACCTCCAGCTCTCGGAGCCATCTCTCTTGCTTCTCGCTCGTCCTACCACCCTTCCGCCGTTTGAGCTCCAGGGCGACCCCACAGGAGCCCCCGATCGGCGGAGGGTCGAACAGGAGCAGATCCGGCACACCAGCCTCGACCCCTGCCGCCTTGAGTCGGATCGCCTCTCGACGACCGCGCCTCCCCCCGTTCGGCACATGACAATGCAAGACCCCGTGCGCCCGCAACCAGCGCACGAGCTCGACCTGTTCCTGGTGCTCTGTCGGAACTTTTGCCACTTCTCAGCTCAGATTTCAGCTATCCCGGCGAGACCGTAAGAGGTGTAGGGATATGTATACACATGCAATAGACCCTACATGCCGTTTCCCGAGCCAGTACGGGCACTTAGATAGCCCATGTAGGAGATGCACCTTTCTCCGGCATATTCTCTACTGAAAAACACGCCTAGTCGAGCTCGCCTTTGTAATTCGCTGTAGGGATGCCGGAGAATCATACATGTCCTACATTCGGACTCTAACCCTCTGATTTATCGCAGGAAAAGGGGTGTAGGGTATCCTACATATGTATACATGAACCTACACTCCTTACGGTCTCGCCGGGATAGCTCCAATCTCAGCCGTTCCGTAAGCACCTAGCTCCCGCGCTCAGTCTTCAAGCTAGTTTCCCTTTTGACCGAGTTTCTCAGTCGTTCGGTCAGTTCGGCTCCCTCTCCGAGATCGACCGAAACCTGTCGAGCCGGAGCTCCGCATCGGCATCGCCGAGGGAGCCCCGGCTCGGCCCGGGACCAGCGGCATGCAGAGCCGCATCGAATGAGGGTATGCACTACACGACAAGCGAGAGCGACGAGATGAGCTCCAGGTCATACTCGATGCCTGACGAGCGACGGACTTTGTCGATGCCCAGGTGGCGCAGGCGCTTCCCAAAATTGACCTGGGACAGTCGCCGATGCCCCGCGAGCTGGCACCACAGGCAATAGGCGATGTAGAGCTCGCTGGCGCTCGTCGTTCCGTCCCCCACGACGCACCGCTCCTCGACGAAGCCCGCGACCTGATCTGCACTCCGCCGCCACTCGCCGAGGGCATCCTTGCTCGACTTCGGGGTCTCGAACGCTCCCCGCCTTGCCAGCTCGGAAGCTCCGCCCACGACCCAGGCGGCGATCTCCGGGAGCTCCTCTCGGATGATCTCCTCCGCCAGTCCTCGACGCTGCTCGTGCTCCGGGATCTCGCGATTGAACCCGAGCACGAGCCACCGTCGCCAGAAACCCGTCGTCATATCCCGCACCCCTGGGAGCGTGTTCGC
>CP070732.1:957126-960746 GCA_020347565.1 Methanobacteriota archaeon
AAAGGTTTGAAAATGAGTTTAGCTCGGTGCTATAATCGCGAAATTGAAAAATGGCCAGTCGTTCAAGTATGAATCCGGCTCAAGGAGAGGTTAGCGGGCGATGTCAATAGAGGTCAATCGAGAGGTTCCCTCGTGTGATTGGATTCCGACCAGCATGATTGGTTTGAATCCGGCCCTGTGGAATCACAGGCTAAGGATTCGTCTTCGTGCGCCTCCTCCACGCGGCGACCGCCACTACCAGCGATATCGAGAGGACGGACACGAGGACGCCGCGCCCCTGCGCCTCATCTTCGACGATAACACGGGACAATTAAGACATATGTTTTAATAGTAATATGCATATCATACGGGTAATACAAGCATATTAATGGTGGAACTATGAAGTGTACGGATCGTCCGTCGCACGAGGACATACTGACTCTCGTAGCGGAACTCGTGCCAGATGTAGGGCAACCCAGCAAGATCATCGCCAAGATAGAAGCACGAGACACGATCTTGTGGCTTGAAGGATGGTGTGACGGCTGCATTGCCAGCAGAGGCTTCCCTCCCAAAGGACAGGGAATGCTCAAGGAGAAGCTAGACTACATTCGTGAAGTAACGCCGGGATTCCTTCGACAGAGGGCGGCCGATAGAGATATGACCGTCGAGTGGTCAGGATTCATTCCGTTGAATGACAAGAAGCATCTGTACGGCGTGTCGTGGGCTGTCTTCACGAAGACACAGCGGGAGGGGCGGGCAGTCGCCGTATGAACAAGAGGCGCGTATCGGAGGTGCGACAATGAAAGACAGGAAGATCATCAGGGACGCCTGCGCGTTTCAGCTGCTGGCTGACGAGACCAGGATGAAGATGATATATCTGCTCCGTGCGAAGGAGATGACTGTCAGCCAAATCGCGGGCGAACTCAGGTTGACTCCTCAGACCATATACCACCACATCAGGAAGATGCGCAAAGCAGACATGGTGGAAGTGTCAAGAGAGGAGCGGATCGAGAACGTAGTTGAATCATACTACCGGGCGACTGCCGGGTACTTCCACTTCGTCAACGGATTGTGCGCAAGCGAATGCGAGGGTATGGAATGGCTCCGCGAGATCCTGAAAGGGCTCGGCAATCTTGACCTCAAAGTCGATCTGAGCGATAAAGAAGCATCTCGCATTCTCAAGCTGGGAGAGGACATAATACGACAAAGGCAAGACCCGAACGTTGTCGGGAAGATCTACGACATGGACGACGTCGACCCATCAATCGGAGATGTTCTCGCGGAGTATGCAATGATGATGAAGATGAATGACCAGGAATTCGGGAAGTACCTCGAGACTCTGAGCGCCCTCAGGGAACGACTTCTGTCAGGGAAGGTCGAGAAGGGATAGCCACAATCGAGCACTCGACGACCGGTCAGCTGTAGATGGTGTCTTATTGCCGAACAGAAGCGCCCTCTGGAATCATCGTGATTTCCTCAATGTCTGGGCTGCTGAGACAATCTCAGTCTTCGGAAGCCAGTTTTATCTGATAGCGATGCCTCTGGCAGCGGTCATCATTCTAGACGCGAGCGCATACGAGATGGGAATCCTGTTCTCACTGGAGATGTTGCCCTTTCTCCTCTTCGGACTCCTGGCAGGTGTGCTTGCGGACAGGAGGCGTAGAAGGACGATAATGATTGTCTGCGACTTCGGAAGGGCGGCCGTGCTCGCAGTGGTGCCAGTTTCGTGGTACTTCGATGCCTTGAGCCTGCCGATCATGTACTGCGTCGCGTTCGTCGCGGGGACCTTCACTGCCTTCTTCGACATCGCCTACCAGGCGTACTTGCCGGTGCTGGTGAAGCGGGCCGAGCTCCTGGACGCAAATAGCAAGCTCGAGACGAGCAGGGCCTCTTCTCAGGTCGCAGGTCCAAGCGTAGCTGGCTTGGCGGTGAGTGCCATAGGAGCGCCTTTGGCTATCACAGGCAATTCCTTGTCGTTTCTCGGCTCGGCCGTCTTTCTCCTGCGAGTCAAGAAGAAGGAGCTCGTGCAAAGGGCCGACACATACAAGTCGGTGCTTGGGGAGATCAAAGAAGGCATCAATGTAGTCCTCTCCAGCAAGACGCTGAAAGGAATAGCAGGATGTACGGCGACAGGCAATCTCTTCTGGGGCATCTCATATGCGATTCTCATCCTGTTCATGGAGAGCACCCTTGAGTTGTCCGCCAGCTGGATCGGGGCTGTATTCGCAGTAGGAGCGCTTGGAGCAGTGGCCGGCGCAGTATCCTCTTCGCGCATAGTTGCGGCTCTTGGGCTAGGGAAGACCATAATTCTCTCCGCATTCCTAGGAGGCGTGCCAAGCATGCTCATAGTCCTGGCGTACCCGTCAAATGCCTTGCTATTGCTCATGCCAATCTGGTTTGCGACAGGGTTCACGGGCGTGATCTACAACGTGAATCAGGTGAGTCTCAGACAGGCCATCACTCCGGACCGCCTTCAGGGCAAGATGAACGCCACCATGAGATTCATCGTCTGGGGCGTTTACCCGATTGGAGGGGTCATCGGAGGACTCCTCGGCGAGATTGTGGGATTACGAATGACCATCCTAATAGCTGGAATCGGCATGCTAGCATCTGTGACATGGATCGCTCTCTCCCCAGTGGCGAAGGTCGAGGCTCTTCCAAGTGGATGTGAAGAAGCTGACGGACCGAAACTACCAGAAGGACAAAGTGATGTGGTTTGCTCTACCTAAACCTCCCACGGCGCGGGCGACCGGTCGCGGGAGCCAGACATCTCGTTCAAAGATCGAACCGTCTCGAGAGGACAATGGAAGCAGAAAACGCATAAGAAGTACTAGCGACATGTGGGACTGGCAGCAACATGAGACCTGCACTTCTAGTCATAGACATCCAGAACGCCTGGCTGAACGACTCAGCTGAACTCAGGGAATCGGTGGATAGACGCCTCGATGTCATGAACGCAGCCATCAGATGGTTCAGGGAGAGAAAGTATCCGATCGTCGCGGTGTATCATGAGAGCAGCGATGGGAAAGTAACTCCTGGGACTGATGCATTTGAGTTCACTTCGGCTGTTGAGATTGAGAAGAAGGACTTTCGAATCACAAAACACTATGCCAATTCATTCAACAAGACTGGGCTGGATATGACTCTTCGCAGAATGGGCTGCGAGACGGTAGTGATTGTAGGCCTGAGCGCGAGCGGGTGCGCGCTGGCGACCTACTTCGGGGCTGGAGACGGCGATTTCCGTGCGTATATGGTCAAGGACGGCGTTGCATCCCACGACGAAGAGCACGTTCGATTCGCCGAGGAGATTTGTGAGACCATTAGCGTCGGAGAGTTTGACAAGATACTTCAAGTGAACCCTGAACAGGGAAGGGAAGGCCGGCAAGAGTCTAGTTCGGCGCAAGAACCCTCTGATTGAGAATGAGTCAGACGTCTGATATCAAAGTCGGCACGAAAAGGCCATAGGGGGCAAGTGCATTCCGTACTTGAGGGAATGTTGCTCATTAGCATCGTGAGCGCGAGTCCAAACACATGGACAGAACAAGACAATCCGATGGGCTAGGAGGGAGATACGATGAAGAATATGTCGACAGGTGAAATGCAGGCGCAACCGACCTCAGGAGCAAGGAGAATCCTTGTGG